>DATKOZ010000060.1:0-112943 GCA_035524375.1 Binataceae bacterium (SeqCode)
TGTTTTTGTTCCGCACGCGATGGCGCACGGCGGTGTATCGCGCCGCGGAGACGATGACGATATTCGCGGTCGCGACGGCCGGCCTGTTTCCACTCATCCATCTTGGCCGCGTCTGGTTTTTCTACTGGCTACTGCCGTACCCAAACGAGCGATCGCTGCAACCGGACTTTCGCTCGCCGCTGGTGTGGGACGCGTTTGCGGTCAGCACCTACCTCACCGTCAGTTCATTGTTCTGGACGATGGGTCTGATACCCGACGTCGCCAATGCGCGCGAAGCCGCCACCGGCTGGCGCAAGAAGTTCTACACGATCGTGGCGATGGGGTGGCAGGGCACCGATCGCCAGTGGCGTCACTTTTCGATGGTCTATCTGCTGATGGCAGGCCTGGCGACGCCGCTGGTGATTTCGGTTCATTCGGTGGTGTCGTGGGACTTTGCAATGGCGCAGCTGCCCGGATGGCACAGCACGATCTTCGCTCCGTATTTCGTCGCGGGAGCGATCTTTTCCGGTGTCGCGATGGTCATCACGCTGCTGGTTCCGATGCGCAAGCTGCTTAAGCTCGAAGAGCTGCTCACGCCGTGGCATTTCGACAACCTGGCCAAGGTAATCCTGCTGACCTCGCTGATCGTGTCGTACTCGTACGCGACCGAAACCTTCATGACATGGTATGCCGGCGATCCGATCGAGCAGATGACATTCCAGATGCGCTATTTCGGGCCGTGGGGCTGGATGTTCTGGATGATGGTGCTGTGCAACTGCCTGATCCCGCTGTTGCTCTTCTCGCCACGCATCCGCGTCAACCTGCGCGCGCTGTGGGTCATTTCGATTTTCGTGAACATCGGGATGTGGCTGGAGCGCTTTGTGATCATCGCGGGCTCGCTAAAGGTTAATACGATCCCGTCGCAATGGGGTCCCTACGTCCCGTCGATTACCGAGATAATGATCACGGTTGGTTCGTTCGCGTGGTTTCTGGGCCTGTTCTCTCTGTTCGCCAAATTTATGCCGATCGTTTCGATGACGGAAATGAAGGAAGGCATCGTGTGGCTGCGCGCGGCGCTCAAACGGGGCTACTCTACCGGAGCATGAACACCGTGACGATCATCGGTTCGTTTTCCGGGGAGGGCGAATGCGCGCGCGCCGTTAGAGCGGTTCGCACCGCCCGCATCGATGATTTCCACACGTTCTCGCCGTTTCCCAGCCATAAGATTGCAGCCGCGATTGAGCTGCCGAAGAGTCCGTCGCGATGGGTAGCGCTTGTGGGAGGCATTGCCGGCATCCTGACCGGCCTCGCGGTGACGATCGGGACGACTTACGAATGGCGGCTCAACGCCGGCGGCAAGCCGCTGGTCTCATGGCCGCCATTTATCGTCATCACGTTTGAGTTGATGATTCTGCTGGGTGGCATTTCCGGCTTCCTGGCGTTTCTGTTCATGTCGGGTGTGCCCGCCTTCGAGTCGGCTTCCGGATACAACTCCCACTTTGGTGAGGATCGATTCGGGCTGGTTGTGCGATGCACGAAGGAAGATGCCGACGGCGTTGAGTCGATGCTCAAAACGGCAGGAGCGGAGGAGGTCGTGCGTGGCGTCTAACGCCGATGCGCAGGCTCAACCAGCCGGCACCACGCTAATGGCAGCGGGCGCCGTCATGGCGGCGATCGGCGCGATCTCATTCGCTATCGCGCTCTGGAGCGGCGACGCGCAAATCGCGTGGGAGGCTTACCTGGTCAATTTGCTGTACTTCCTCGGCATCGCGCAGGGCGGAGTGGTGGCGTCGGCCGCCTTTTATCTGACTCAGGCAAAATGGGGCGGCTCGACTCCATACCGGCTGGCCGAGGCGTTCGCGCCGTTTTTGTGGATCGGATTCATTTTGTTCTTCGGCTTGTATTTCGGCCGGGCAGGGATTTTTCCATGGGTGCTGCATCCGATCGCGCAAAAGGCGGCGTGGCTGAACACGCCGTTTCTGTTCGCGCGCGATGGGATTGGCCTGGGTCTGATGGCCCTGACCAGTTTTGCATTCATCCGCGTTTCGCGCAGCGAGGAAGCGCGCACATGGGCGGTGGCGGGTGAGGAAATCGATCTGCCGCCTCATGCGATTCGTTTTTGGGCGCCAATCGTCGCAGTCCTGTACGCGATTATCTATTCGCTGATCGCATTCGATCTCGTAATGTCGCTGGCGCCGGTTTGGCGCAGCTCGCTGTTCGGCTGGTTTTTCTTTGCAGGAGCCTTCTGGAGCGCGGTTGTGGCGATGGCGCTGACCGCGGTCGTCCTGCGCGGCCGTCTGGGAAAGGAAAACGTTTTCACTAATCCCGTTTTCATGCACGATCTTGGGAAGATGGTGTTCGCATTTTCGGTCTTCTGGGTTTATCTGCTCTTCGCCCAATACATTGTAATTTGGTACGGCGACATTCCCGTCGAAACGTTCTTCATCGTCCAGCGCGTACATCATATGCCGTGGTCACCGCTCTCGATCGCATGCGTGCTGCTGATTTTCGTTGTTCCGTTTACTGTGCTGATGAGCGTGCGGGCCAAGCAGACGCCCGCAGTGCTGGGCGGTGTCGCGATGTTTGGACTCATCGGCATGTGGCTTGAACGATACGTGCTGGTGGTGCCGTCGCTCTCGCGCGACGCACTCCCATTGGGGCTCACGCAACTGCTGATAACCGTCGGATTTCTGGGTGCCTTTATCGTTTGTGCGGTTCCAGGGATCAATTTGACGGCCCGTGCCGCGCTCTCCGGCGAGGCGATCGGAGGCGGCGAATGAAGCTCAGTCCGAGCGCCGCATGGACCGTCGCGCTGCTCGCGCTTGCCGGATGCTCGCAATCGCCGGAGCCGCCGATGACAACGCTTGCACCGAAGTCCGATCTCGCGGATTGGATTTACCGGCTATTTCTGGAGGTCACGGCATGGGATGCGCTGATCTTCGCGATCGTGATTGTCGCGTTCATTCTTGCGGTGTTCGTGTTCTCAACGCGAGTCGGGGAGGCCGCGCCGCCCGCCGCGCCGTCGTCAGACTTGGCGCTGGAAATCGCGTGGACCGCCGGGCCTGCACTGGTCCTTCTGATGATCTCGATTCCGACTGTACGGACCATCTTCCGGTCGCAACCGCCCAATCCACCCGCCAACGCCCTCGAAATCAAGGTGACAGCGCATCAGTGGTGGTGGGAATTCGAATATCCCGGCGGGCTGAAGACCGCCAATGAGCTGCACATTCCGCTGGGCCGGCCAATCCGGTTGCATCTGGAGTCGGCCGATATCATCCATAGCTTCTGGGTGCCGGAACTGGGCGGCAAACGCGATGTTGTCCCCGGGCAAATCAACGAGCTGACATTTGTTGCGACCGTCCCCGGAATGTATCCCGGCCAATGCGCCGAGTTCTGCGGCCTTTCGCATGCGAACATGCGCATGCGCGTGTTCGTTGATTCGCCAGACGATTTCGCGAAATGGAACAATGCGCAGATAGCGGCACCGGCCGCACCAGCGGCGAACGATCAACTGGCTGCATACGGCGCAAAAATTTTCGTCGATAGTCCGTGCACGGCATGTCACACAATTGACGGCGTATCGAAGGGTTACATCGGTCCGAACCTGACCCATTTCGGCAGCCGGACGACGCTGGCGGCGGGCTTGCTTCAAAACAATCCGATGAACGTGGCGCACTGGATTTCCGATCCGGAGGAGATCAAACCCGGCGCGAATATGCCGGCGCTGCTGCTGCCGGGTCATAAGCTCGATGCTTTGACGGCATATTTGGAGAGCCTCAAGTAGGGCCATGGCAGCGCACCCCAAATCGATCCCGAATACGCAGCCAAGCTATCTCGAAGGCGGCGGCTTGGCCGGATGGCTCGCCACTGCCGACCATAAGCGGATCGCCGTCCTGTATGGCGCGAGCGCGCTGGTGTTCATGGCGGTGGGCGGCATGGAGGCGATGCTGATTCGGGCGCAACTGTGGCAGCCGGACAACAATCTAGTCAGTGCCGCAACGTTCAACATGCTGTTTACGATGCACGGCACGACGATGGTTTTCCTGGTCGTGATGCCGCTGCTGCTCGGCTTCTTCGGCAACTTCATGATTCCGCTCCAGATCGGAGCGCGCGACGTCGCATTTCCGCGCCTCAATGCCCTCTCTTTCTGGCTCGCGATTGCAGCGGCGATCGTGCTGCATTTGGGATGGATTCGCGGCGGGCTGCCCAACGCGGGATGGTTCGGGTACGCCAACCTGACCGAACTCTACTACTCGCCCGATCTCGCGATCGATTGGTGGGTGCTCGGCCTGCTGATTTCCGGCACCTCGACGGTGCTCACGGGACTCAACTTCCTGACCACGATCGTCACGATGCGGGCGCCGGGGATGACTTATCTACGGATGCCGATGTTCATTTGGGCGCTGATGGTCACGTCGATCCTGATCCTGATCGCATTTCCGCCGCTCACCGTTGGCCTCATCTTCCTCCTGATGGACCGGTTCTTCGGCACGCATTTTTATGTCGCAACCGCCGGTGCGACGCCGATCCTGTGGCAGCATTTGTTCTGGCTGTTCGGCCATCCGGAAGTTTACATCATGGCGCTGCCCGCCTTCGGAATCATTTCGGAAATCATTCCCGCGTTTTCACGCAAGCCGTTGTTCGGCTATCCGATGATGGCCTATTCGATCGCGCTCATCGCATTTCTTTCGTACGGAGTATGGGGGCATCACATGTTCGCGACCGGGATGGGGCCGGTGGCCGACAGTGCATTCGCAATCACGTCGATGCTCATCGCGATTCCGACCGGCGTGAAGATTTTCAGTTGGATCGCAACGATCTGGGGCGGCTCGTTGCGGATGAC
This sequence comes from Binataceae bacterium (SeqCode), assembly GCA_035524375.1. Lineage (GTDB taxonomy): Bacteria > Desulfobacterota > Binatia > Binatales > Binataceae > Binatus. The sequence goes on from DATKOZ010000060.1 coordinate 4,823, forward strand.
GGTTGCGTTTTACTTCGCGCTCGGGATGATTCTTGAATTCACGATCGGCGGGCTCTCGGGCATCATGCATGCATCCGCGCCGGTCGATCTGCAACAGACCGACTCTTACTTCGTCGTCGCGCATTTTCATTACGTGCTCTTCGGCGGCGTGATGTTCACGATCCTGGGCGCCTTCTATTACTGGTGGCCGAAGATCACGGGGCGGATGCTGGATGAGCGGCTGGGGAAGATTCAATTTTGGCTGACCGTCATCGGCTTCAACGGGACGTTTTTTCCAATGCATTTTCTTGGAATGTGGGGGATGCCGCGGAGGATCTATACCTACGGCGCCGATATGGGATGGACCACGCTCAATCAGTTCGAGACGCTTTCGGCGTTCGTGCTCGGATTTTCATTCTTAATCTTTTACTTTAACATTGCGCGAAGCCTGATTTGGGGCGAGCGCGCGCCCGCCGATCCTTGGGATGGACGCGGATTGGAATGGTCCGTCCCGTCGCCGCCGCCGGTTTACAATTTCGCCAAGATTCCCGCCATCCGCGGCCGCGACGCATGGTGGATCATCAAGTATGGACGGGCGGGTTCGCGCGGAATCGCAGCGTATGTTTCCGGCCGCCCGCCAGCGATGCCCGAGGCCGAACCCCTGGATGTCAGCGGGATCCACATGCCCGCGCAGTCGTATTTTCCGATTGTGCTCGCGCTCGGCATCGTGCTTGCGGCGCTCGGCCTAATCATCGAGTGGTACAGGATCATCGCGATGGGCGTGCTAGTCGCGATCGTGTCGGTCATCGGGATGGGCTTCGAATATCCGGGCTATGGGAAGGAAGTCCACGATCCTGAGCACGCGCCGTCCGCCGGCGAAGTTGATGTGCGCAAAGTCGGCGTGTGGTCGTTCATCGGATCGGAGTGCGTTTTCTTCGCCAGCCTTATATCGACCTTCATCGTGTACAAATCGAGAAGCATCGGCGCGCCCGGCCCGGAGATTCTGGAAATCCCGCTTACGTCGGTCAGCACGTTCATCCTGCTGATGAGTTCGCTCCTGATGGTGCTGGCGCTGGCGGCGACCCAGCGGGGCGATGCGCGATGGCAAAAAATCTGGCTGGGCGGGACGATCGCGTTCGGAATGATTTTCCTTGCGGGGCAGGTTTATGAATTCACTCATTTTTACGACGAAGGGATGGGACTCTCGACCAACCTTTTTTCGCAATCGTTCTACACGATGGTGGGATTTCACGGCGCGCACGTCGCGATCGGGGTAATCTGGCTGTCGGCGCTGATGGCGGCGGCGCTGATGGGCCGGCTGGATTCGTCGCGAGCACTGTCGGTCGAGTTGGCCGGGCTATATTGGCATTTCGTCGATGTCGTTTGGATCGTAATCTTCACACTGGTCTATCTGATGCAAACGGTGAAAGGCGGATGAGCGAGCAAGCTGGCACACAGGCGGCTCACGAGCAGGCCCGCCATCCGGGCACCGCCACCTATCTGATCATCGCGGCATTTCTGGTCGTGCTGACGGCGATGGAAATAACCGTCTTCTATGTCCATGCGCTGCGCCCGGTGCTGGTGCCGCTGCTGCTGATCCTGGCCGCCGCGAAATTCGCCTTGGTTGCGATGTTCTACATGCATCTCAAGTACGATGACTGGCTGCTGTCGGGCATCTTCGTATTCCCGCTCATCATTGCGGCGGTACTGCTGACCTCGCTGGTTCTGCTGTTCGCATATCTGTCGCATCACCTGGCTCCGATTGCGTAGCGGCCGATTTCCGCGACATTTCGCTATCGGGAGGGTGCGTCGGCAAAATAGCCGTCTAACCTGATTTCACAAATTGGCGACGGTGGGGTTGTACGCTATTGGGATGGCATTGCGGGACAAACCGCCGCTTTCTGCAAAAGCGGCATGGCAGTCAGTATAGCCGGAAGGCAATCAGACGGTTGGTAGCGTCTCAGTTCGAATTTTCCGATCGTGCGGATTCCTTTAGGATGCGGCTCTAATGGCTGTATTCTTATCGGCAGGGCCGGAGAGCGTGACGCTCGGAATCGGCGTGAATCAGGGACCCACCAGCCCGCATCGTGTGGACCCTGAGCGGAAATGGTGCCTGTGGGCGGAAAGCCGTTACTTCCGCTCCAGCGTGCCGGTTTGGCGGAGCGCCTCGTACACCACGATTGCGGCTGCACTGGCGAGATTGAGGCTGCGCACGCCGGGCTCGAAAATTGGGATACAGTAGGTCGCGGTCGTCCGCGATTTCAAAAACTCCGCGCCCAGCCCCTTCGTCTCGCTCCCGAAGAACAGATAATCGCCGAGCGAGTATCGCGCTTGAAGATACGATGGCTGTGCGCGAGCGGAAAAATATTTCGCGGACACATCGCGATGTGCGGCCTCGAACTCGTCCCATCCCGAATAGGTCTCCAAGTCAACCAGCGGCCAGTAATCCAAGCCCGCGCGTTTGAGGTATCGGTCTTCGAGCGAATAACCCAGCGGGCCGATCAGATGCAGTCGCGAGCGAGTGGCCGCCGCCATCCGCGCGATCGAGCCTGTGTTCTGCGGAATCTCGGGACGCACCAGCACGATATGGAAATTCGGCGCTTGAAGCCGCATCGCGGTCGTGGTTACCGGTCCGCCGTCGCGGCTTGGGCCGATTTTAGCGGATGACGTCTGCCGTGCAGGCTCACGTAGAAGCGGCCGTCGGCGCCCGATTCAAAATACCCGCTCAATTGGTAATAGGCGGGGCGCAAAAATCTGGCGCGGAAGTTTCCGCCCTTTACCCGTGTATAAAGGACATTATCGGAGCCGGTTTCGAGCGCTGACGGGTCGAGCTCCTCGCGCGCTCCATCGTTTAGGATCGCGATGAAGCCGCCGCAGCCGTCGTCCTCAAGCGTGCGAATGACATACGGCGTGTCCTCGACGGTGATGGGCGCGCGCTCCTCCGCGACTTGGAGAAAATAGCTTCCGTCCGGATTGCGCTTGATGCTCCGGCTGAACAGCAGCGCGATGCGCTGGTTGTCGATCCGCTCCTCGTCGCTGTACCAGTTGCCATCGCGCCGGAAGGAAATTTTCCCCGACTCGACTGCGTAAAAGCCCGCTCGTGGCATAAAAGCTAGCGGTTTCGGCTGTCGAGGAGGATTGTCACCGGGCCGTCGTTTACCAATTCGACCTCCATCATCGCGCCGAACTCGCCATGCTCGACTTTAACACCACTCTTGCCGGCGAGCGAGAGAAAATGTTCGTACAGACGGCGCGCCTCTTCAGGCGGCGCTGCGCCCGTAAATGACGGCCTGCGCCCGGATTCGGTATCGGCGAGCAAAGTGAATTGCGAGACGACCAGCAGCTCGCCGCCTACGTTGCCGATTGCCAGGTTCATCTTGCCGCTCGCATCGGCGAAGACGCGCAGGCCCAGGATTCGATCAGCAAGGAACACGGCGTCGTCCTCGGTATCGCCACGGGCAACCCCGAGCAAAACCAGAAAACCCCGCCCAATCCGGGCAATAATTTTGCCATCGACCCGGACTTCGGCGCGGATCGTACGTTGAAGAACTGCCCGCACATCTGCGTCCTATAATGGCGGGCGTTCCAGGCGCAAGCCGGGCGGTTGTGGTTTAGCCCAACGCCGACATTGTATATTAGACGAGCACCATGATTCCCGTTTTGTTCAAGGTGGGCCCGATAACGGTCTACAGCTTCGGCCTGATGATGGCGCTGGGATTTATCGCGGCGGGCGAGGTGATGAACCGGGAATGTCACCGCCGCGGATACGATCCCGAATATGCGTCAACTGTTGTAATAGTAGCCGCTATAGCCGGGCTGGCCGGCTCGCGAATCTATGCGGTCATAGACGATTGGCAGACCTACTATCACGCCCCATTGACGGCGATTTTGTCGGGGTCTGGCTTCGTATGGTACGGCGGACTGATCGGCGGCGTGATCGGCGTTTACCTCGTGTCTCGCTGGTACGGAATTTCCTTCGCATCGACGGCTGACATGGCGGCGCCGGCGCTGGCAATCGGACAGGCGATCGGGCGCGTCGGGTGCCTATTATCCGGCGATGGCGATTGGGGACTGCCGTCTACATTGCCATGGGCAATGGAATATCCGCACGCGATAATCGGCTGGAACGCCGACACCGTGCTGAAACTCGACGAGCACTATCATCTCGTATCCGGCTATTTCCCCGGCGTGCGGGTGCATCCCGCGCCCCTGTACGAGACCATCCTGTATCTGGGTGTTTTTGCGATTCTGTGGTCCAAGCGGAAGACATCGTACCCACCGGGGCGCCTGTTGTGCTGGTACTTCGTGCTGGCCGGAGTGGCGCGATTTATCGTGGAGTTCGTGAGGATCAATCCGCGGGTTTTCATGGGACTTAGCGAGGCGCAATTGATCGCTGTCGCGATGATTATCGGCGGCTCAATTGTACTGGCTCTCACCGCAGGGCGGGAAGCTCCGCGCGCTGAGGAGATGATCAAGGAGGCCGTGCAGGCCTGATCGATGGAGAATCGTGACAGACTGCTGAATGTTGCGGCGGCGATTATCGTAGCCGCCGGCTTGGTAATGATTATCATGACCGGGCGGCACAGCAGCGGCGTTCAGATATCGGAACCCGGTGAATCCGAGCCGGCAGTGTCGGCGGGCAGTGTGGCCGCGGACTTCAAGCTGGAGGCGCTTGACGGCCATACCGTATCGCTGCAGTCGTTGCGCGGAAAAGTCGTGTTTCTCAACGTATGGGCATCCTGGTGCGGTCCGTGCCGGGAGGAAATGCCCTCGATGCAAACGCTGTATGAAACCTTCAAGAATAATCCCAACTTCGTGATGCTGGCGGTCAGCCAGGACACGCAGGGGCGGAAGTCGGTTGCGCCTTATATCGAGAAAAACGGCTATGGATTCACGGTTTTACTCGATCCGGAGAATCAGGTGGGCGAAAGCTACGACGTGAGCGGGGTGCCGGAAACGTTTATAATTGACCAACAGGGCAAAATCGCCGCGCATCACATGGGTCCTTATGACTGGTCGCGGGCCGATGTAAAGCAGGCGCTTCAGGAACTGATCGATTCGAAGAAGGGATGAAACCGGCGGTACGCGGGAGATGCATCGCGCGGCGCCATTTGCTTTAATGAATACATTCAGCATGTTTTGGACGGATTATTAATGTCATCGATTAGACAGCACCGATTGTCCCTGGTTGTTGCGGCCTGTGTGGGCATTGCGCTCGCGCTCGCGGTAGTGTTCACGCGCCGTGCACAGGCGCTCCCCAACAACACCTACGAAGAGCTCGACACCTTCGCGCATGTGTTGTCCATCGTGCAAAAGAATTACGTCGAACCGGTTTCGACCAAGAAGCTGATCGACGGAGCGATCAGTGGGATGCTCTCCTCGCTGGACCCGCACAGCGCTTATCTGACGCCCGAACTCTACCGCGATCTTGAAGTTGAGACGCGCGGCAGTTTCGGCGGATTGGGCATCGAAATCACGATCAAAAACGGGATGCTGACCGTGGTCGCTCCGATCGAGGATACGCCGGCCTATCGCGCCGGGATAAAGTCGGGCGATCAGATCATAAAAATCGATGACGACTTCACCAAGGACATGTCGCTGACCGAGGCGGTCAAGCGGATGCGCGGGCCCAAGGGCACCAAAATCAAGCTGACGCTTCACCGGCAGGATGTGCCCGAGTTGTTCACCATTTCGCTTGAGCGCGACGTGATTCAAATCAAGTCGGTCAAAAGCAAGGACCTGCCCGACGGTTTCGAGTACGTGCGCATCACGACCTTTCAGGAGAGCACCGATGAGGCGGTTGAAAAGGCGCTGGCCGAATTTCGCTCCAAGCATCACGGACACATTAAGGGGCTCGTGCTGGATCTGCGCGACAATCCGGGCGGCCTGCTTAACCAGGCGATTAAAGTCTCCGACGATTTTCTCGACGGCGGGCTGATCGTCTATACGCAGGGACGTCAGGACAGCCAGCAGCAGAAATACTTTGCGAGCAAGAAGAGCGATTTCGACGACTACCCGATGGTCGTGCTGGTCAATGGCGGAAGCGCAAGCGCGAGCGAAATCGTTGCAGGCGCCCTGCAGGATCAGAAGCGTGCGGTGCTGGAGGGAACCCAGACTTTCGGAAAGGGTTCCGTTCAAACGATTCTGCCGCTCGACGATCATTCCGCCCTGCGCCTGACGACCGCGCGCTACTACACGCCGGCCGGCCGCTCAATCCAGGCGGTGGGAGTCACGCCAGACGTCGATGTTGAACTGCCCAAGGAGACGCTTGCCGCCATGGAGAAGGAGGGCGCGCAGTTCGACGAAAATCCGGAAATTCACGAAGCCGACCTTCCGCATCACTTCCAGAACGGCCAGAAGAGCGAATCCAAGCATCCCGCAACCGGCGCCGCGCCGTCGTCGAAGTCGGATGGCGGCAAGAGCGAAGGGCCGGGCGGAGCCAATGACAAGTCCGGTAAGATGGCGGCTTTGGAAGCCAAGGACGTTCAGCTCGCGCGTGCCATCGAAATCTTGAAACATTGGGATACGTTCAAGGTCCAGCTTGCCAAGGGCGAGCCTCAGATGGCTGCGGAAGCACCCGATACGGCTGCTGCAAAACCATAAACCTGCCGGCTCACGCAGAATCGCGAAAGCTTGCTACGGAGTTGCCGCGGTCGTCCGGTTAATTTCAGCCATCAATGCCCGCGCGCCGGGATTATTGGGCGTGCCTGAAAGCACCATCGCGCATTCATCGAGTGCCTCTCGGTCGCGGCCCAGATGATGCAGTGCCAGCGCCGTCAGGTAGTGAAGTGTCGAGTCGCTCGGCGAGGCCGCGACCGCGCGCCGATAGAATCCCAGCGCGTCATCGTATCGATGCTCTGATGACATTATGGCTCCCAATACCTTGAGGGCTTCTGCATTCGTCTGGTCGCGTTCCAGCAATTCCCGCAGCGCAGTCTCAGCCCCCTTGGCGTCACCATGCCGAAATAGCAGTTGCGCGCGAAGAACCCCGGCGACATTTGCTCCGTCGCTAAGCGTCTTGGCCTGAGCCAGCGCCGCATCCGCACTTTTCGTATCGCCGGCTGCATCGGCAGCGAGCGCAAGCTGGGTGTACTGTTCGATCGTCGGGTATTTGATCCGCGAAATTCCCTCAGCAATTTCGCGGGCGGCCGCTGTGCGGTCGCCCAGATGTCCGTCTGCCAAGCCTAAATCATAAAGTACCGAGCCATCTTCAGGCGACAGGTAATGGGCCGTTTCAAGCTCGCCACGGGCCTCGGCATAGTCGCCTTGCTCGGCAAGGGCGACGCCAAGGCGGTAATGGCACCGCATCACCGACGGATCCTGCTGCGTGCACTGTGTGAAGACTGCGACGTCGTCATGCCAATATTTTTGGACCTGAACCAGTGACACGGTATAGACGAAAATCAGCGCAGTGGCGGCGATACCCACCGTTCTCATTCGGATGTCGTCAGTACGGCCCCAAGTGACTGACAAATCAGCGGCAATCAGGCAGAATGCAAACGAAGGCATGTAGAGATATCGATCCTGGATAATCGACTGCGCGAAAAGACCTCCCAAGTTGAGCGTCGGAGCGATTGTGATGAAGAACCATGCGCCGCAGAACAGATAAAGATTGCGGTGCGGATGTCGCCGCAAAACGGTAAATATCGCGTAACCGAGCACGAGCAGCCCAAGTGTCGGCAGAAAAAATTCTTGTGCGGTGATCCCGGATGCGAAAGTCAGGCGATGGGCTGGACCTGCATCCCACGGTTCGATCAACAGCCATCCGTAGCTGGAAACTGCGGATGGAATCGTCAGTAGAGCCTGCAATGTCGTGGGCGAATTCGGCTCGCTCGCCTCATTGCGCATAAAGAAACCGAGGATCGACATGCGAAGCGCTACATAGGCCGCGGCTTCCAGGGCGTACGGCCAAAATTTGATGATCGCGCCTTGGATTCGATCCGCATATGCCGGTTCCGGCTCTCCAGCGTTGTTACCGGAGGGAAAGAGCAGCGCATGTGTTGCAATCAACAGCGGGAAGACGAGGGCGCTTTCGTAGGTTAGAAGTGCGCACGCATACAGAATCAGCGGCCAAATGCGCCGCGAGCCCGTCAGGGAATTTTGAAATGCGCCAAGTTCGAATGCCGAGCACAATAGCGAGGCAAACGAGCCGGCCACGGCTTCAGTATGCACCGGCATCAGCGCGAAGAGGGTTGCGGTGAACAATCCCGTCAACGCGTCATCGCTGAGCGATGAGGCGACGCGGAACACCAGCCAAACCGCGATCAGATGCATCGCAATCATCGCCGCGCACCATCCCATCGGATGAAGCCCAAAAAGATGGAAGTTTAGCCAGAACCAGATGCTCGTGAGTGGCCGGTAATATGAGCCGACGGGAGTATGTGCCGGGTCGAAAAACCACCACTCGTCGTTGACCAGAGACTTCCACAAGTACGACCAATTGGCGATGTACCGGTTGTTGACGACGATTGCCCGCTCGTCGAGGATGAACTGATTGCTCAGGCTGGGACAGTATTCGAGAGCGGTGGCAACCAATATCGCGGCCATCCCGGCTTGAATCCGCGAATCAGATCCGATGACCTTCGAATTGAACGTTCCGTCCGATGCCATGTTTGCCCGCATTACGCTATGTAATCGGGCCTGAGTAGAGGATAAACTCGAAAACGTTTGGGAGCCAGTTTGCGGCCCCGGTCTCTAATCAGAGCATTATGAGTCGAGCAAGACAGCCGGTACGAATCGTACCTAAAGGATGGGGCCGCGAGGTGTGGATCGCCAACGGCGGCCTCTATTGCGGAAAAATTCTTGAAATCAACAAGGGTAAGAAGTGCTCGCTGCATTTTCATATGCTGAAAACGGAATCCTTTTATCTGCGAAGCGGACGGCTCCTGATCCGGGTCAAGGGCTCGCCGGAGAGCACTGACATTGAACAATTTGAGCTGGTCGCTGGCGAATGCATGGACGTGCCGCCGGGCTTGGTTCATCAGATGGAAGCGCTTGAAGATGCCGAACTATACGAGTTCTCAACCGAGCACTTTGACAGCGATTCGCATCGGATTGTTCGGGGAGACTGAACCGAACTGGCCGCGCCAACCGTTGTCCGACAATAAATCGGACATCCCATCGTTGCTTTGCGCTTCCGTGGCAACATGCCAAGATCGATGGATATGAATTTCCGCCACGCCATTGTATTCGCGATAGCCGCGATTTCAGCCGGCGGATGCAGCACCGGCGCTTTTCAGGGGCCGCCGGTTCCACCGGACAAGAGCGTAGTTTACCTGTACCGCACGCACGACCACATTCCTAACGAGATGCTGATGCCGCTGGTACCCAAATTCACTCCGCCGGCGTCATTACCGCCCGTCATATGCGGAGATAGCTCGATACGTCTGGTACCCGGCGGCTATCACAGATTCGTTGTCAACCCGGGCGAGATGAAATGCAGCGCTCACACGGAAGTCACCTCGTCGGTCTCGATCAGTGCCAAGCCGGGGGAGACATATTACGTAAAGGAATCGCTCAATTCGGGATTTACCCAGGTGCGCGTGAACTTGGAGCTCGTCGATCCTGCGGATGCTCAGGCGGATCTAATCAATTGCATGGGTCAGTAGGTTGGCTCGGAAGCCACATTTCACCGCTCCCGGCGGAATCTTCCAGTGCGGTATGTATTAACTTTGGCGCGAATTAACGAGATTGGCGCAATCGACCGGCTTGCCCAAACCGGGTTTGTCAGGTAAGCCGGGGATGCTATATTTCCCCTGTGAACCGGCTCCAACTTCGGGGGAATCGGGTTAAGAAGGCGCGTAAATGGCAAAAATTGCACTTATAACCGGCGTCACCGGACAGGATGGTTCGTACCTGGCCGAGCTGCTGCTGAAGAAGGGCTACCAAGTCCACGGAATGGTCCGGCGCACGTCGAGCTTCGCAACCGGGCGTATCGATCATCTGCGGAAAGATTCTCCTGGCGCTCCGGGCGGCGGTCTTGAGCTTCACTATGGCGATTTAGGCGACGGAACCGGATTGCGCCGGATTATCGAACATGTTCGGCCCGATGAAGTTTACAATCTTGCCGCACAATCGCATGTGCGGATTTCATTCGACCAGGCTGAGTACACCGCCGACGTGGTTGGAGTCGGCACGCTGCGGCTGTTGGAAGCATTGCGCGATCACAATCAGCGCAGCGGGCGCTCGGCGCGGTTTTATCAGGCCGGTTCCTCGGAAATGTTCGGCAAAGTTGCTGAAATCCCGCAGCGCGAAACCACCCCGTTTCATCCGCGCAGTCCATACGCATGCGCCAAGGTTTACGCGCACTGGCAGGCGGTCAATTATCGCGAGGCCTACAACATGTTCGCCTGCAACGGGATCCTGTTCAACCACGAATCGCCACGCCGCGGCGAAAATTTCGTGACCCGCAAGATCACGCGCAGCGCCACCCGGATCAAGCTGGGCCTGCAGGATAAACTGGCGCTGGGAAACCTTTCGGCCCGCCGTGACTGGGGCTTTGCCGGGGACTATGTCGAGGCGATGTGGCTGATGCTCCAGCAGGAGAAGCCGGACGACTATGTCGTCGCAACCGGCGAAACGCATTCGGTTCAGGAATTTCTAGAGATCGTTTTCGATCGCCTAAAGCTAAAGATCGACGACTACGTCGTGATCGAAGATCGTCATTTCAGGCCGGCCGAAGTCGATCAGCTGATCGGCGATCCCTCCAAGGCCAGGCGCGTCCTGAACTGGAAGCCGAAGGTGAACTTCCAGCAGTTGATTGCGATGATGGTCGATGCCGACCTGGAGTTGGCCGAGCGCGAAAAGCGCGCCCGCGATAAGTAGCCTGCTGCCAAGAATCTGAGTCGGCCTAAAAGTCGTCGCCGAAGTCGTCCATCCCGCCCATTCCACCCATGCCGCCGGCCATTCCGCCGGGGGATGGGACTGCCGGCGGGGCCAGCTTGGCGGGCTTCTCCGCGATCGCAGCTTCCGTGGTAATTAGCATCGCGGCCGCGCTGGCGGCATTCTCAAGCGCTGAACGCACGACTTTCGCCGGATCGATGACGCCCGCTTTGACCAGATCTTCATAAGTTTCGGTAGCGGCGTTGAATCCGAAGTCGCCCTTTCCCTCGAGCACTTTGTTGAGGACGATTTGCGGTTCCAGCCCCGCGTTGCGGGCAATCTGGCGTAGCGGCTCGCCCATCGCCGCCGCGACGATGTTTGCGCCCGCCTTGCGATGTTCGTCGAGCTTGAGCGAACGGACCGACGCGATCGCGCGAACCAATGCCACACCGCCGCCCGGTACGATTCCCTCCTCGACTGCGGCGCGTAGCGCATGGACGGCGTCGTCGACTCGCGCTTTCTTTTCCTTAAGTTCGACCTCGGTCGCGGCGCCGACTTTAATTGCCGCGACGCCACCGGTCAGCTTGGCCAGTCGCTCCTGCAATTTCTCACGATCGTAATCGGAGGTGGTGTCGTGAATCTGTTTGCGGATTTGCTCGATACGGCCCTGGATGTCGGCCTTCTTTCCCGCGCCGCCGGCAACCGTCGTATTGTCCTTGTCGATGATTACCTTGCGCGCCTTTCCCATGGAATTAAGCGAGGCGTTCTCGATCTTAAATCCAAGCTCTTCGGCGATCAGGGTCCCGCCGGTGAGGATCGCCAAGTCTTGCAGCATCTCCTTGCGCCGGTCGCCAAAGCCCGGAGCCTTCACGGCCGCGGCCTTCAATGTTCCCCGCAGCTTGTTGACCACCAGTGCCGTCAATGCCTCACCCTCGACGTCTTCCGCGATGATCAAAAGCTGGCGGCGCGCCTGTGCAACCTGCTCGAGCAGCGGTACGAGTTCGCGAAGGGTCGATAACTTCTTCTCATGCAGAAGAATCACGGGCTCGTCGAGTTCGACGGTCTGCTTCTCGGGGTTGGTTACGAAGTAGGGTGACAGGTAACCGCGATCGAAGCGCATGCCTTCGGCCAATTCGAGAATCGTATCCAAGCCGCGCGCCTCTTCGACCGTGATGACGCCCTCCTTGCCAACTTTGTCCATTGCATCGGCGACAATCTTGCCGATTGCCGCGTCGCCGTTGGCTGAAACGGTGGCGACCTGTTCCATCCGGTCGCGTTCCTTCACCGGCCGTGCCATCGCTTTGATTGTTTCGACAGCTTTGCTGACCGCCGTTTCGATTCCGCGCCGCAATTCCATTGCCGGGAAGCCCGCCGCCAAAAGCCGCACGCCCTCGCGCACGATCGCGCCCGCAAGGACAGTGGCGGTGGTAGTGCCGTCGCCGGCGGTTTCGGAAGTCTTCTGCGCGACCTCGCGGATGATCTTCACGCCCATGTTTTCGAAGTGGTCTTCGAGGTCGATTTCCTTGACCACGGTCACGCCGTCCTTGGTGATCGCTGGTGCGCCGAAGCTCTTCTGGAGCATCACGTTACGCCCCTTTGGTCCCAGTGTTACGCGGGCCGCCTGTACGACCACCGACGCTCCCGCAACGATCCCCGCGCGTGCCTGTTCATGAAGCTCAACCTTTTTGGCCGGCATTTTGCCTAAATCTCCGTTGTTTTCTTTTGTTTATCGATCTGCCGCATCAACGCTGCATCCGCAGCCGGGCGGCCACCAAGAAGGTTAAGCATCATGCGGCAGTTTGCAAGAGGTGCGCCCTTTATGATCTAGGCGGCGCGTGCCAAGATGGTCGCCGGAGGCGAGCTTAGGTGAAATTTCCGACCAAATCGAAGTTCCACGCGAGGGTCCGCGAGCTGAGTGCCGCATCGCTATTTCTTTCCGCGCTGATGGCGGCGCCCGCGGCGCATGCGTTGCCAGGACTCGCAAATCCGGCAATTAGTCGACACCTGCTGCAACGGACGGACCTCCTGATTGCACAAGACGATGGCGCCGATGAAGAAAAAGACGTTCCGCAAAGCCAAATCGACAAGTACGTCGCGGTGTACAAGGCGATGCAAAAGAATCACGGCCTAACGGCCGAGCAGGCGGCATTGCAGCAAGGGATGACGATTTCTCAGTTCAGGGAACTGGAGAATCGCATTGAGGGCAATGATTTGGTTCGCGAACAGGTGCGCAAGCTATTGCGGAACAATGCCGGTACGGACGCTAAGTGATCCGCCGGTGATCAAGATAAAGAAGACGAATTAAAGGCGGCGGAAGGGAAGATCCCCCTTCCGCCGCTTCGATTTGAATTAATCGCTTACTTCGTAACCGAGGTCGAGAACTTGGCTTCCAGGCTCGACACGGCGTCGTTCGCGCGGCGAACCGCATCCTGGGCGCCTGCCGCAGCGTCACTGGCCTGTTTGGCAGCTGCATCGGCCTGATTGGCCGCTGCTTCAGCCGAATTGGCGGATGCCTCGGCTTTGGTCGCATCGGCTTCGGCCCGGTCGCTGGCATCACTGATGGCCTTCATGTCCGGACCGCATGCGGCCAGCATTCCAGCCATCGCCATCACACCAAGCAAACTTACCAACTTCTTCATTTGAAATTTCCTCCTGCTAGTTCCAGTCAAACAACCGGGTTCCATGCCAATAGGGTCAAATTTCAGAATTTAATCCTAGCCTGCTAATCGCCTCGATAGTTGCAAAAGCCGATTCTCAAAGCAAGGCGAACCCGGCCGGTCCGGATGCAATCGCGGAATTCCCGCGAAAAGATTCAACCGCCTTGCCGGTCAACTTTCACTTGCCCATACAGGCAAACGTCACCGATTTCGGCGCGTTGGCCGCATTGCCCTGAATCAGCATCGTGCCCTTGGGAACGGTGGTCTTGGGAGCGGGCGGGTTGCATGCGACCATCACGATACACGATTGCTTGAACGCCAGTTCGCTCGGAGGAACCGGGCAATGGTTTGATGTAATTGGGTAGTCCTCCGCGCCTTCGATCATCTCGATTATCACCGGCAGCATATGTTTTTTGTTGCCGCTGTTTTGAGCGGTGTTCGAGATCGTTATTGTGACCGGCTTGCTATTCACTCCCGCCGTCACCGTGCCGAAGTTATGGCTCTTTGGCGAGACTCTCAGAATTTCCGGTACCGCGGTCGCAGTCGCGGTGGCCGTCGTGGTTGCGGTGGTTGTGCGGGTGGCCGTCACCGTCGCGGTCAAAGTTGCGGTCAAAGTTGCGGTCAGAGTTGCGGTCAGAGTTGCGGTTGAGGCCTCAGTTGGCGTTGCGGTTTGGGTTTGAGTGTCCGTTGGGGTCGTAGTGATTGTGACCGTCCCGGTCGGGGTTGCGGTCTCCGTCAGCGTCGGCGTGGCGGTGATGGTCGTGGTCGGCGTGATGCTTAGCGTTGCGCTTGGAGTTGTGGTGATCGTCGCCGTAGCGGTTGCCGTCGGCGTCACGGTTTCGGTCTTAGTCGGCGAAAACGTTGCCGTTGGCGACAACGTCGCGGTTAATGTCGGAAGCTGACTTGAATTGCCCGGCAGAATTGCAATCCCCGCCGATTGAAGTAGAGCGGTGTGGGATCCGCTGATGGTCGTGGCGGGCGATAGGTTGAGGCCGTTGCTGCCGGCGGAGAAAGCCCAAACATTGCCGTTAATCAGGCAGCCCTCGTTAGGCCCGGCGACGTAGATGTTCCCACTGGAATCGGCCGCGACGGAAATGTAGACGAAGACGTTAGCTAATGGTGAACACATCGATAAAATGGGCCATGAGAGTGCGGCACCGGCGATGGTGGAGTCAAGCGTGTAACTGCCGGGGGAATAGACATCGATCGATGCCCAATAGGAACCCGAGGGCGGACCCAATCCACCTTCGACGTTTTCGCTGACGCTGCCCACAATAATATTTCCGCCTGGAGCCACCGCGACGCCGGTGGGGCCGCCGTAGGGATACCCATTGAAATTGTGGTAAGGAATGGTGGCGCTGGGTGCCACATTGCCACTGCTTCCCGGTGGATAGATTGTTACCTCGCCGTAGCCGCCGCTACATTCCCAATCACAGGCAACGCGGTTACAACGGAGCCTGCAGGAGAAGCCTACGTTGGCCACATAGATATTCCCGCTCGAATCCACCGCGATTCCTTCGGATACGTTGAGTTGGGTGCTAGACCCGCTGATCGTGGCAATCGGCGCTACATTGCCGTTACTTCCGGCGTCATAAACAGTGACCGAAGGGCCGATGCTATTTATCACATAGATGTTTCCGCTCGAATCCACCGCGATGCCTTGCGGGCTGCTTAGGCCGGTGCTTGAACCGGCGATTGTGGCAGTTGGCGCTTGATTGCCGTCGCCGCCGGCTGGATAGATGGTAACGGTGTTACTCCCGCTGTTGGCTACGTAAAGATTCCCGCTCGAATCAATTGCGACGCCAATGTTCCCGTTTAAGCTGGTGCCGGCGCCGCTGATAAGGGCGAAAGGCTGGGCATTGCCGCTGCTGTTGTACGAGTACCCAGTCACGCTGTTATTGCTTTCATTGCTTACGAAGATTGAAACCTGCTCCGCCACCGCCGTCGGCGTCGGGGTCGATTGCGCGTATGCGATTCGCGAGGCGACAAGAACCGGAAAAATCGCGGCGGCCCTGTACACGCCACCGATTATCCTGGTTCGGGATTTATTCCAATGCCCTCTCACCGCCGCGCTCCCCGACGGAACGAATCAAATTCGAACGATCAGTTAGGGTAGCTAATATCACGCCATAAATCAAAAATAGCCCATCGTGCATAATTGTCCCGCCGAAATTCAAGGCTGAACGGTTCAGCCTTACGGACGATTGCATCGGCTGACATCATGTAGGGTTGGTCTACGGTGACAAATCATTGCGCATCGGTCCCTGTGGACCCCGAATTCCGGCCAGCCAAACAGGATTGACAGGCAAAACTTTCGCCAGTTATCGTCTGCCAGGGCGGAATGGCTCGCTCTTGCTTATACCGGGCCGCTGTCTTCAAGATTGAAACTGAGGCCGAATCACCAAAATGGCGACTACTATCACCAGCGAATGCATCAACTGCGGGGCGTGCGAACCCGAGTGCCCCAATACCGCGATTTACGCGGGCGGAGTTCCGTGGAAGACGATGGCGGGCGAAGAGCATCCGGCAATCGCGCAGGACATCTTCTACATCGTGCCTTCAAAGTGTACCGAATGCGTTGGGTTTTACGACCATGAAGCATGCGCTGCGGTATGCCCCGTCGATTGCTGCGTGCCCGATCCGAAGAACGTTGAGAGCGAGGCGATCCTGCTCGCGCGCGCGCGCGAATTGCATCCCGACAAGACGATAGCCGACGATGCGCCGTCGCGCTTCCGCAAGGAAGGCGGCGGAGAGGCCGCACCCGCGCCAGCCGAAGCCACTGCCGCAAATGGCGCAGCCGCTCCCTCAGCGGCGCCAAAGCCAGCCGCGGCTCCGAAGGCTGCTGCAGCGCCAGCCGCGGTTGCGGCTGGTCCGGCGGCGCCGCTGGCGATGCTCAATCTGCCCAAGGACGTCGGCGCATTGCCGGGACCGATTGGGGAGAAGCATTTTGCCGGAGAGGCGGAGGCTGATTTCGAGACAGTAATGGCGTCAGTCGACGCCGCCGCAGTCAGGTCCGCGCCGATTCCCGTTTGCATCGCGCTTAGAATCGCGGAACCGGTGTTGGGCGCGATGCCCGATGGCGTCAAGCGCCAGCTTGAGGATTCGGTTGGAACGCCGCTGGGGTTTTCGCGAATTCGGGCGACCGCTCTCAATTTGATTCTCAACTTGATTCTCTATCCTGCAATTCTGGCCGGATTTGGAGTCGCCTTGCTGGGGGATGAGTTATTTTCTCAAGGGACCAGCGGATGGGTGCTACTTGGCGTGGCGGTTGCGGTTGCTGAAGCCGCGTGGCGGCTGCGCGAGGGGATCCTCCATGCCAAGCCGGTGTCGGAAATGATCTATCGCGGATGCTGGTACGGGCTTGCGCTGGCGCCGATTGGGGCCATGCTGGCGAAAGCGGGCGGAGGGTCCCATCGCGTCGACCGTAAGGTCGCGTTCGACGGCTACGAAGTCTCGATGCATGACGACAAGCTCGAACGCGATCGGCGCTATGGCACCGTGTATACCGTCAAAGAGTTCGCCAATGCGTATCTGGTAAGACTGGAGATGCCGCGAAAGCTGCCGCACTCCTCACTCAAGCGGTTGTGGAATCTGCCCGATGAGATGCCAGATTACGATTACAACATCGCGCTGGCCGACGGGGTTTTGTCGATCAATGCCAGCGTTCGCGGCGAAGCGCTCAGGCGCCTGTCCTACGTGTCATCTTCGTTTCCGGCGGATTTCGCAACTCGGATCGATTTCGGAAAGCCGGTTTCATCATTCAAGCATCGGCTGAAAGACAAGATGCTGGATGTTATCGTAATGAAGGGCGAGGGCGCCGAACTTCAGGCGGCAGCTTAGGAATCGGGTCCGGTAATTTGCGGCCGGACGACCGCCTTGCCGGCGGAGTTGAATCATTCAAATGGCGATCCAAATTCGCGACGCGGTGCCGCGCGATTTACCCCGGATCGTCGAAATCGAGCGACTTGCCTTTGCGTCGCCATGGAGCCTCGATTCCTTTCAGCGTGAACTTAATCTCCCGTTTTCGCGCGTGACGGTGGCAGTTTCCGGCGGCGAAGGGAATTTGCCTGCCGATGGGTTTCTGTGCCGATGGCTGGTCGCCGACGAATGCCACGTACTCAACGTCGCGGTACATCCAGAGTCCCGCCGCCAAGGGATCGGAGCGATGCTGCTAAATGCTGCAATTGCCGATGCAAAAGGCGCGGGCGCGGAATTAGTGACTCTCGAAGTCAGGCGTTCCAACCTGTCGGCGCGCCAGCTTTATCGAAAGTTCGAGTTTGAAGAACGCCGTTTGAGAAGGCATTATTATGGCCCAGGTGAAGACGCAATTGTTATGGAACTCAGAATTGGATGAGCAGTAGAAGGCAGGCTTTTAAAATGATGTTCCACTAATTTGGCGTGATTGCAGTTTCTCAGGCTGTCGGCCTTACGTAAGCCAAATTTTTATGGCATAATGAACGACGCACATTGAGGCCGCTCGGACCGGTGGCTAACCATAGGTAGCCAACTGCGTTTGAAATTCCAAGCCTGCGATTAGTGCGGAAATAACGATGAATTTGCCGTTCAAGAAGGGCGAAAAAGTTGTCTATCCCGCTCATGGCGTGGCGGTTATCGAAGATATCCAGGTTCGGGCCATCTCCGGCACCGAACGGCGTTTTTACATGCTGCGGATTCTTGGTACCGAGAAGATGACCATTATGATTCCGACCGAGAACGTTGACTCGGTCGGACTGAGAAGGGTCATTGGCAAGAGCATGGTGGACAAAATCTACAAGATTCTGCGCCAGCGAAAGGTCGAAGTGGATTCGCAGACTTGGAACCGCCGCTATCGCGAGTACACCGAAAAGATCAAGACCGGATCGCCGCTTGAGATCGCCAAGGTGCTGCGTGATTTGCTCGTGCTAAAGAGCGACAAGGAACTTTCCTTCGGCGAGCGCAAGATGCTGGATACGGCGCGGTCGTTGCTGGTGAAGGAGCTGTCGATCGCCAAGGCGCACCCGGAAGAAAAGATCATGGAAGAACTCAAGACGATCTTTGCCAACTAGCGCCACGTGGCGGTGAAGAACGCATGTTCGAGAAGGCCGGTGAAACCCACCGGCCTTTCTTTTGGTAACTTGCAATGCGGGCGTCGGCGATAATCGTTGCCGCGGGCGGCGGCACGCGGCTGGGAGCAAACGGCCCCAAGGCGTTTGTGAGGGTCGCCGGCCGCGCGATGCTGTCTTATTCGCTGGAGGCAATCGCGGGGACTTCGGAAATCGGCGAAGTTGTAGTCGCCGTGCCTGCCGGGTTCGAACCGCAGGCGCGCGCGCAGGTTGACGCGGCGAAGCTTAAATTGCCCGTGAAAATTACCCCTGGCGGCCGCGAGCGTCAAGATTCGGTCCGGATTGCCCTCGAATTGGTGAGTGCCGAGGCAGAAGTGGTGGTCGTTCACGACGCGGCACGCCCATTCGCGCCGCCGGAGCTAGTTCAGGCCTGCATCGAAGCCGCCAGGCGCGAAGGTGCGGCAATCGCGGCTGTGCCTGTATCGGATACACTCAAGCGGGTGGATGGCGGCGCGGTTGTTGCCACGGTCACGCGTGCAGGACTGTGGCAGGCTCAGACCCCGCAGGCGTTCCGGCGGGATTTGCTGGTCGCCGCACATCGGCGTGCGGCTGAGAAAAAGCTCTCTGCCACCGACGATGCTGATTTAGTCGAACAGGCCGGTGGAAAGGTCGTGATAGTTGAGACTTCCGGCGTAAATATTAAGGTTACCACTCCTGCCGATCTTTTAATCGCAGCGGCAGTCGCAGCGTCGATTAGAAAGAGATAGGCGCCGCCCGGAATCCTACTCCAGATCCGGCGGCGGACGAGTCATCGCGCGGTAAATCTCGGGCTCTTCGTCATCCTTCTTCGCGGGCTTTTCCGGTTCCTTCGGCGTCTGTGCGGCGGCAACCGGCTGCGCAACCGGAGTCGCGATTTTCAGGGCGTACATCTGGCGCACCCGGGCGTTGCGCCGGATGCTTATGCCAAGGCGAGCGAGCATCAATACGGTGAAGAGAACCAGCAGGTGTGGGAAGAGGCGTCCGGTGCCGCGCGAATAGATCGTTGGGCCCGAGCCGACCGGCACTTCGGCGACCGCCACCGCGTCGGCGCCTGGCTGGGTCATCGCGGCAGCAAGTTCGCGTCCGCGTGATTCGGTTGCGGAGACCATGCCGTCTCGCGCGGCGCGAGCGACAGAAAAACCGCCCTCCACGCCGCCCACCATCGCCGCCTTTTCGCGCCGCACAGCAGGGCTGCCTGGCCAGTCAACCGCCGGCGCCAGCACCAGCTTCACGCCGACTGCGGCAAGCTCGCGAGTGGTGTCTGAAAAAGCCAGGTCTTCGCCGGTAACCACCGCAGTGCGGCCCCAAGGTGGATCGACAAGAGCGACCATATGGCCGGGCTGATAGTCGTCTGGATCCTTCTCGTGGTTTAGCAGATAGTCACCGATCGCAACGAGTTGGTTTTTCTGGTAGCTGGGCTGGAACATGGGATTGATATGATGCTGGCTATATTCCAGCGCCGGTTTTCCGTCCGGTTGGAATAGAACGGCGATATTGTGCCTGGGACTGCGATCGATCTGATCGAAACCGACCGCCAGCCAAACGTGCGCCATGCTTGCGATTCGCGCAAAGCCTTCTTCGACATCGAATTCATAACGCGGCGTAACGGCGACCACCTTTTCCGGCAGCACGACCGCTTGTACCCCTTGCGGCGCCATGTCGTGCACGAGCTTTGCGTACTGCGCTACGACCTTCGCGGCGGCGGAAATATCGCCGGAATCGGCCCCCGAAACCGGTTGTCCGGCGACCGCCAGGCCGATTTTCAGAGTCGAGGTTTTGGGGACCATTAGCATCCGGACCGTTCCGGCCAGCACTGCGATGCCAAACACGCCGGCGGTCACATACGCGGGCATTTGCCAATCCATGTTCCAACGACGCCGATACCACGCGACCGCCAATCCCGAAGCCAGCAGCGAGCCGATGAAAGTGATCCCGCTGGTCCCGATCAGCGCGGCGCTTTGCACCAGCGGCGTAAATCCGGCCAGCAGGTTGGCTGGGTCGCCCCAAGTGCCGTACGGCGATTCGCGAGCGGCGGCGAAGTAGAACGAAGCCATCAGCGCCGGGAACACCATCGCCGCCATCACTCCAGGCCATCGGCGCGCCGCCTCCGCGGCGGCGGCGACCGAGGTGGCAAAAACGATTGCACAGACTAGATGCGCACCAACTAGAAGCGGGATTGGTACGAGGTGGCTCTCGCTTCCAACTACGAAAATTTTCCCCAAGGCATAGGAAAATAATGCAAGCTTGGCGGCCGTATTGGTCGAGACTTCGGGGGCGGTCGCGAGTATCGGAAATGGCGCCACCAGCGCGAGCGGCCACAGATGAGGGTTGACGGTCGCCAGCCCATATAACAGGGCCGTGGCCGCGGCTCCGTAAACACACCGGCCCTCGCTCACGCTTGAATCGCGCAGCATCGCGCGAGGCGTATGCGGCGCGATGGGCGCGGTTTGGCTATTGCCAGCCGGTGTACGTACTGCTCCCGTGCGCGTAGTCATTGCGTTACCCCGTGGCTCCCCCAAGTCAAGGCGAAGCGCAAACCGCGCGCGGCGCAGAGTAATATTATTGCGTCCGGCTCAGGCGTCATCCGGACCACCCCGCAATAATAGCGCATTTGCAAGATTTGAAAACACCTTGGCGGCAATGAATTTTGAGAATTCACGGCCCACCGCCTCATCTGCCGATGTCGCCGGACCGCCAAGCCGTCACGGCGAAGCACATCGAGCTTCGCCAGCGCGCGAATAACTGCCGCTAAATGCCTTCAGCTTGGAATAGATCAGTGGTTAAATAGCGCTCGCCGGTGTCGCAGCATACGGTCACGACAATCTTGCCCTTCCCGAGGCGTCTTGCCAGTTGCAGAGCCGCGCAGCAGTTGGCGCCCGAAGAGATTCCGACCAGCAGGCCCTCCTCGCGCGCCAGCCGCCTCGCATACAGCGTGGCATCTTCGTCGCTTACTTGAATGATTTCGTTGTAAACCTTGATATCCAGATTCTTGGGAATGAAGCCCGCGCCGATTCCCTGAATCTTGTGATAGCCGGGCTCTCCGCCGGATAATACCGGCGAATTCTTGGGCTCGACTGCGGCAATTGTCACGGGCGATTTGCTGTGCTCGCGCAGATAATGGCCAACCCCGGTGATCGTGCCGCCGGTGCCAACTCCGGCCACGAAAGCATCGATGTGCCTAAATTGCTCCATCAGCTCGGGCCCAGTGGTCTGATAATGGACGGAGGGGTTGGCTGGATTGTTGAACTGTTGCGGCATGAAGTAGCCCGGATTGTCGCGGCACAATTCCTCCGCCTTGGCGATTGCCCCGTGCATTCCGCGTGTATCGGGTGTGAGCACCAGCTGTGCCCCATACGCTGCCAGTAGCGAGCGCCGTTCCTCACTCATCGTGTCCGGCATCGTGAGGATGAGCTTGTATCCTTTGACGGCTGAAACCAAGGCCAAGCCGATGCCGGTATTACCGGAAGTCGGCTCGACGATCGTGTCGCCCGGCTTGAGCCGGCCGGATTTTTCGGCGGTTTCGATCATTGCCAGACAGATACGATCTTTGACGCTGCCGCCCGGATTGAAATTTTCGAGTTTGGCCCAGACTTCCGCATTGTTTTTTCCCGGAAGCCGGTTCAGGCGCACCACCGGCGTATTGTTCACCAGTTGCAGCGGGGATTGTGCGACGGAAATCGGCATGGCGGCTATTGTAGAATGAAACCGGGCGGTTTGCGAATGGCCGCAAAGCGGGAGTTAGCCATGCTCACTCTCGAGCCTTGATCGTTTCTACTCGAGGTAGCATGATTCGAATGACTTGGGCGTTTCTTAATTTTTCGGGGCTGGCGTCGCGCCAGAGAGGGATTATGGACGCAAGACGGACGCTTGTTGCGGCCGCACTCGCCAGTGCGGTCATCGTCTCGCTTGAGGCGGTTCACGCGAAAAGCGCATCGCCGGATGCCGCCGCGCCGCGGAAACCGGTGCAGGCGACGCAATCGGCTCCTCAAGCCGCCAATCTCTATGGCAAGATACCGCTAAGCTTCGAGGCGAACCACGGCCAGACCGATTCGCGGGTGAAGTTCCTCTCGCGTGGGAACGGATACACGCTGTTCCTGACGCCGGATGAGGCAGTTTTGTCGCTGCGCTCCGCCGCCGAGTCCTCGCATCCTTCCAGCCACCTCACCCGTCCATTACAGCTCTCGCAAAAGCCGCGCCGGCCTCCCTCTCCGGTAGCAGAACGGGCGAGGGAGCTCGTATTGCGCATGAAGCTGGTCGGCGCGAGTCCCAATGCCCTAATCGAGGGTGTCGATGCGCTTCCCGGCAAGGCCAACTATTTCATCGGCAACGATCCGAAGAAATGGCGCGCGAATGTTCCGACCTATGCGCGCGTCCGCTACCGCAACGTCTATCCGGGAATCGATCTGGTCTATTACGGGAGCAACAAGGATCAACTCGAATACGATTTCATTCTCGTGCCGGGCACGAATCCCGAGGCGATCAAGCTGCGCTTCGAGGGGGCAAAGACGCTGACGCTAAAACCTGACGGCGACCTGACTCTGAAACTCGCCGACGGGTCCGAAGTAATCCATCATGTCCCCGCGATCTATCAGGAGCGCGATGGCAAGCGCGAAAAAATCAATGGCCGGTGTGTCCAGCGCGGAAAGGATACCATTGGCTTCGAGCTTGCTGGTTACGACCCTACCCGCGCGGTTTACATCGATCCGGGGTTGGTCTATTCGACGTATCTGGGCGGCAGCTATTACGACATTGGCTATGGCATTGCGGTCGATTCATCGGGCCACGCCTACGTTACGGGGATTGCCGGATCGGCCGACTTTCCCACTACATCTGGCGCTTTCCAGACCGTACTCAAGGGTGATGATAACGCCTTCGTCACAAAGTTTACGGCTGACGGCACTGCGCTGATCTATTCGAGTTTCCTCGGTGGAAGCTTTGTGAGCGAAGGCAATGCCATTGCGGTCGATTCCTCGGGCGCGGCCTATGTGACGGGATCAACCTACTCAACCGATTTTCCAACCACTCCCAGTGCGTTCCAGTCCAGTTACCACGCCGTTGCTGATGGCGGATCCAATGCCTTCGTCACAAAACTGACGAGCGATGGTTCGCAACTGGTGTATTCGACCTACTTAGGTGGTAGTGGCAACGACATCTTGCGCCTTGGAGACCAGGGCGACGGCATTGCCATTGATTCCGCCGGTTTCGCTTATGTTACAGGACTTTCCCAATCGTCCGACTTCCCGATCACAGGTGGCGCATTCCAGACCGTCTTGGGCAGCATCGGCGGCAACGCCTTTGTAACGAAATTGAACACAACCGGAACGGCGCTTGCCTATTCGACCTATTTGGGTGGCAACATTGCGGATTTTGGTGCCGGCATTGCCATCGATCCCGCAGGCTTCGCCTATGTTACGGGCTATGCGCAGTCGACCAATTTCCCCACTACCCCCGGCGCGTTTCAAACTAAAAGTAATGCACCTGCACCAGTCGGTGCGAATGCCTTCGTAACTAAGTTTGATACTACTGGTTCGACATTGGTTTATTCGACCTACTTGGGTGGTAGTGGCTACAGCAGTATTTGCCGGAGCGATTCCGGAACAGGGATCGCTGTTGATTCCAAGGGCTTCGCGTACATAACGGGGCAAACCGCATCAGCCGACTTCCCAATTACCGTACACGCGTTCCAACGCCATTTTGCTGGTGGTTGCGATGCCTTCGCGACGAAAATAAACCGTGCAGGTTCGAGACTGGTGTATTCGACCTACTTGGGCGGCAGCGAGTTTGATTGGGCCAATGGCATTGCCGTCGACTCTGCAGGCTACGCCTACGTAACGGGATCGACCGATTCAGCCAACTTCCCGACGACTCGTGGCGCATTCAAAACCAAAAACATGGCTTTTGCCAGCAATGCATTTGTGGCCAAACTTAAGGCAAACGGCTCCGGACTGGCCTACTCGACCTACTTGGGCGGCAGCGACTTTGATTGGGCCAATGGCATTGCCGTAGATTCCGCCGGCTTCGCGTATGTGACGGGCGAAGCCGGTTCGACGGACTTTCCCTCCACCCTCGGCGCGTTTCAGACCAAAAACAACGCCGCCACGAGCCTCGGCCCAAATGCCTTCGTGACGAAGCTCGCTTTTCCGCGTCAACGGCGCCCCTGAACCATGCTGAAGGATCCGGTTAATTCCTCCCGGATCGCAATCGTCTTTCCCGGTGCGCTGGGCGATTTGATTTGCGCGGGGCCTGCGATTGCAGCGATTGCGCGGCGGCATTCCGGCGCATCAATCGAACTGATTGCGCGTGCGGAATTGGCGAGGTTTGCGAACGGACGGATGGGCATTGCGCGCGGCCATTCCATCGATCGTCGCGAGATCGCGGCATGCTTCACTGAGTCGGACGAAGCGGCGGCCGCGGTTCGAGAATTTCTTGGCGTATTCAATCGGATCTATTCATTCTATGCGGCCGATGACGCGCGATTTCGCGCCGCGCTGGCCAAGGCCGCCGGCGGCCCGGTGTCATTTCATCCGTTTCGGCCAGACGGGCCCGGCCACGTGAGCGCGGGCTATCTTTGCTCGATTGGCGAGACTCAAGACGATTTGAAATTCCGAATTGAGCCGACGCCGGAGGACTTTGCGAATGCATCGCGAGCGTTCGAAGCCGCAGGCTGCGAGCCGGCTCGCACCGTTGTCATTTTTCCCGGCAGCGGCAGTTCTGGCAAAAATTGGCCACTGGAAAACTTCGTCGCGGCTGCCAGCATGCTATCAAGCAGATGGAATACACTGTTCGTATTGGGGCCCGCTGAACAATCGATGGAGCCTTCGCTGCGGGCGCGGCGAATCGAGGTCGTAAACGATGTTGAATTGGGTACGATCGCGGCCGTAGCGCGGCTTGCCGCTGGCTTTATCGGGAACGATTCGGGAGTGTCGCATTTGGCGGCGGCATGCGGAGCGCGGGGCATTGCGATCTTCGGGCCCACTGATCCCGAACGGTGGCGCCCGATCGGGGCAATCGAAGTATTGCAAGGCAATCCGCCGGATTCCGTGACTTCCGAGGCGGTCGCGAGTGCATTAATGCGGCAGTTGAGCGGAGCCGCGATTTCGAATCTAAGAAGTTGAGATTAGCCGGCCGGTTTCTCGATTGGCTGCTTGGGTGTGTCCGGTGCCGGCGGTTGGTTGGAATATTTCGCTCTGATTTTTGAAAGGTCTGACCTAAGTTCGATCAGAAACATCCCTAGGAAACCTAACATTGCAGCGATGCCCGCAAATCCGGCGATTATGAGCCGGTCGAACTCGATTTGAGGCTGCTCGCCGATGTGCCGGGTGGATTGATCGCTGACGCTGGAAGTGAGCGCAAAGAATGCAAGACCCCCTAGGGCGATGCTGATGGTCGCCAAAGTTGGAATGTTGTTGGCGCGGTAGACGAGTACTCCCAACCCGGCCAAGGCTGCCAGAACTATGACCAAGCGGATGTCTTCACCCATTTTCTTGCTGCCGAGCGACCCCCAATTCGGCCTGGAACCGGCGCCGACGCGATTAATGATCATACTTTTTGTCCGCGTGAAGCAACCGGGCAACAATGAATTTCGGCTGTGATTCAGCCGTCACAGGATATGGGTTGAATCGGATGCGTTGACTGAAAAAATCGCGTGGCGTAACTTGAAAAGACCACCCTGAATTGCGCCGCGAGACCAAGAACAAATGACCAGTTTTTTCAAAACCACGCTGCTGCTGGGGCTGATGACCGGCTTGCTGGTGGCGATCGGCGGGATGATTGGCGGCTCGCATGGCGCCGCAATCTTTTTCGTCATCGCGGCCGTGATGAATTTTGTCAGCTACTGGTTTTCGGACAAGCTGGTCCTGCGCGCGTACAACGCGCAGGAAATCGATGCTTCATCGGCGCCCGAGCTCTACTCGATTGTCAATGAATTGGCGCATGCGGCGAACATCCCGATGCCCCGCCTATACATGATCGACACGGACACTCCCAATGCGTTCGCCACCGGCCGCAATCCGAACCATGCCGCCGTCGCGGTGACGCGTGGGATCATGCGGATTTGCGATCGCGACGAATTGAAGGGCGTCATCGGGCACGAGCTGTCACACGTGATTAATCGCGACATCCTGACCAGTTCGATCGCAGCCACGCTGGCCGGCGCCGTCATGATGATCGCCAACATGTTGAAATGGAGCGCGATTTTTGGCGGATTTGGCGACCGTGACGAGCGAGAGGGCGGCCTTGCCGAACTGTTGGTGGTGATCATCCTCGCGCCGATTGCGGCATCCCTGATCCAGCTTGCCATCTCGCGCACGCGTGAGTACCAGGCCGACGCGAGCGGCGCCAAGTTGACGCATCAGCCGCTCTACCTTGCAGGAGCGCTGCGCAAGCTGGAGGCGGCCAACGAACGGGTACCGATGGACGCGGGACCGGCAACCGCGCATTTGTTCATCGTAAATCCGCTCTCCGCTCAGGGAATGGCCCGGCTGTTCTCCACGCATCCTCCGATCGAGGAGCGAATTCACCGGCTGGAAGAGATGGCCACGAAAGGAAGTTAGCGGCATCCCGATGGAAGAAACCGAAGATAAAGCGCGCGGCTTCAAGGTCCAAGATCGGCGCCGTTTCTCACCCGAAGGCGAGGCCCGGCCGGATGATGAGCAGCCCACGCCGGCTGAGAGTCCCGCAACCGCACAGCCGAAACCCGGGGCGCAATCGCAGGCGCATGGACACGTTCACCAGGCCGAAGGGCCGGCGCCGGAATTAAATTTTGCAACCTTCATATTGAGCCTGTCGCAACAGGCGCTCGAAGCGTTGGGGGAAATACCGGATCCGGCAGGCGGCGCTCCCAAGCGCGACCTGCTGATGGCGCAGCAGATGATCGACATCATCCGGATGTTGCGCGATAAGACGCGCGGCAACCTCGACGAGCATGAGCAGGCACTGGTCGGAGAGATTCTTTCGGTGCTCCAAATGAAGTACGTTGAATTAGTGAACCAGCCGGCCCGTTAGGCCGCCGTTCCATCAATAATGACGAGTATTAAACTCCGGACCGTATCAATTGTAAGCGTATTAATTTTCGCCTTCGCCGCGTCGGGCGCGGCCGCGCGCGCAGCGGACGGCGCGGATGCATCCCGCTTCTGGACCGAATTGCCCGATTCCGGCCACATCGCCAAGGCGCAGACGCTGCCCGATTTCGTTGGGCTGGCGGAAAAGCTTTCGCCGGCGGTGGTTAGCATTTCGATGGACTCGGCGGAATCGCAATCTGAGCCGTCTGAAGTCCCCGAAGAGCACGAGAACCCGCATTTCGGACCATTCGAGGATTTCGAAGGACCGCATCATCCCGGCAAGAGCCTGGGCTCGGGATTCATCGTCAGCAAGGACGGGTACATCGTTACCAACGATCATGTGGTCGATAGCGGCGGCAAGGTCACGGTGACTCTGCAGGACGGGCGCAACTTCGACGCGAAGGTCATCGGCCATGATGCCAAGAGCGATATCGCGCTCATCAAGATCGAAGCCAAGGGCGATCTGCCGATTGCGCCGCTGGGCGACTCCGACAGTGTCAAAGTTGGAGAGTGGGTGGTCGCGATTGGGAATCCATACGGGTTTGACCATTCCGTGACCGCCGGGATCGTCAGCGCCAAGGGGCGGTTTATTTCCGGCAACCTCGACAATTTCATCCAGACCGACACCCGGATCGATCCGGGCAATTCGGGCGGCCCGCTTATCGATCTGCGCGGCGAAGTCGTTGGCGTCAATTCGATGATTTACACGCATACCGGAGCAAGCATGGGGATCGGATTCGTGATTCCCGTGAATCTGGTCAAGGATGAACTGCCGCAACTTAAGACCTCGGGCAAGGTCGTGCGCGGATGGCTGGGCGTGTACGTTCAGAAAATGACGCCCGAACTTGCGGAGTCGATGGGACTGGCCGATACCCACGGCGCCTTGGTTGCGGAGGTGCTCAAGAATGGGCCGGCCAAGGCCGCCGGTGTGCACCCGGGCGACGTGATCGTCGCATTGGACGGCAAGCCGGTCGAAAGTTCGAGCGCGTTGCCGCTGATGGTTGGACGGTGCGAGTTGGGCCATCAGGGCAAGCTCAAGATCGTGCGCGACAAACGCACGATTGAGCTCCAGATCAAGATTGCCCAGTCACGAGAGACGGAGGTTGCCGGAGCGGAACATTCCGAGAAGTCGGAGACCGGCGTCGGTTCCGTCTTTGGGCTGCACGTCAAAGATCTAAACGCGGATTTGGCGCAGCAATTGGGTATCGATGAGAAGAGCGGGGTGGTTATTTCATCGGTTGCGCCGGGCAGCCGGGGCGACGACGCCGGCCTGCGCCCGCTCGACGTCGTCTTGGAAGTAAACAAACAAGCTGTCCGGGACGTTACGTCATTTCAGAGCAAGGTGAAGAACGGCGAGAAGGGCAAGAAAGTGCTGTTGTGGATCGCACGGGGCCAAAACCGGCTCTTTGTGGTCATTTCGCCGGAAGCCTAGCGACTCTCGCGGAACACCGGGGGGCGACACGATACCGCATCGCCGATGCAGTTGAGACGAATCCTGAAGATTGCGCTTATTATCATGGGCGTGATCGTATTGTTTGCGTCGGTCCCGGTGCTGTGGACCTTCTACAATTACTATCGTGCGCTGGATGACGAAGTAGTCGCGCGGTTTTCCGGCAAGCGCTGGAACATCCCATCGCGCATCTATTCGGATTCGACGCTTGTCTATCCCGGCCAGAATCTCGACGATCTCGGAGTTTTCCAGCGTCTGGCACGCCTGAATTATCATCCCGTCGACACTGGAAAGGTCAATTCGCGCGGCGAATACAGTTACGACCGCAAGACCGGGCGGATGGTGCTGTTCCTGCACAATTTTTCATATCCCTATGGCGAATCGAATGGCGAACTAGTCGAACTCGTTCTAAAAGACGGCACAATCCAGTCGATGACCAACCCGCAGACGCATCAGCCGATGAATTCGTTTGAACTGGAGCCGGAGCTGCTGAGCGGAATTTTCGAGGGCGATTGGGAGCAGCGCCGGCTGGTTAGCCTTAGCCAGGTGCCGCAACTCATGATCGACGCGATCCTGGCAGCCGAAGACCATCGCTTTTACGATCATCATGGCGTCGATCTGGTTCGCACGATAAAAGCGGCTTGGGTCGATATGATTTCCCGGCACGTGCGCCAGGGCGGCTCGACGCTTACCCAACAACTGATGAAGAATTTCTTCCTGACGCGCGAGCGCAGCTACAAGCGCAAGATCAAGGAAGCGATGATGGCGATCGTCGCCGAGCGCCGTTACTCAAAAGACGAAATCCTTGAGAACTACGTCAATGACATTTACCTGGGCCAGCGCGGACAGGAGGGCATCTACGGCATTTGGGAGGCGGGCGAATTCTACTTTTCGAAGGAGCCGCGCGATTTGACAATCGGCGAGATGGCCACGATCGCGGGGATGATCAGTTCCCCGAATAGGCTGAATCCGCTTAAGCATCCCGCCGACGCGCGCAAGCGGCGTAATGAAGTGCTCGCCTCCATGCTGCAGGACGGATACATCAGCAAGGCCGCCTACGATCAGGCAGCCGCGGAGCCGCTTCATCCACGCGAGGTCTTCACCGAAAATAGCGACGCACCGTATTTCGTAGATTACGTGAAAAAGGAACTGGCCGAGCGCTACCCGCCGCAGGTTCTGAGCGGCGAGGGCCTCCGGATTTTCACTACGCTCGATGTGCATATGGAGAAGGTTGCAGAGCATGCAATCGAGCAGAATCTGCTCAATTTGGAAGATCGGCATCCAAAGCTCGTGCGGCGCGAGGAGAACCAGAGCTTGCAGTCGTGCCTGCTTTCGCTTGAGCCGCAGAGCGGCAAGATCCGCGCGATGGTCGGCGGCCGCGATTATCGCGAAAGCCAGTTCGATCGCATCACGCAGTCGCATCGCCAGCCCGGGTCGGTCTTCAAGCCGGTGACTTATTTGGCGGCATTCGATGAAACGTTGAGCGGCGGTCCCGACCGCTTTTTGCCGACGACATACATCGAGGACGCTCCCTTTACATGGCAATACGGCAACGGCAATGCGATGAGTTGGACGCCGAACAATTATCGCGATCGCTTCTTCGGTCACGTCATGCTCGAGTTTGCGCTGGCCGAATCGCTTAACAGTGCAACCGCGCGGCTGGCCAGCAGCGTCGGGCTCGATCGGGTTCGCGCGATGGCGGCGAAGCTGGGCTTTGGCGATTTGCCGCCCTACCCATCGATCGTCCTGGGCGGCATAGAGGTTACGCCGATGCAGGTCGCGCACGCCTACTCGATCATCGCAAATGATGGGATGGAGGTGCAGCCGTTTGCGGTTACCGCCGTCGTTGGTGAAGACGGTAAGGTGATCGAAGGCCATGAGTTGTCGGCGCGCCAGGTGTTGTCGCCGCAACTGGCATACATGATGCAATTCATGCTTGAGCAGGTGATCAACCATGGCACCGGCGCCGGTGCGCGTTCTGCCGGATTTCGGCGGCCCGCTGCCGGGAAGACTGGGACCACCAACGACGCCAAGGATGCGTGGTTTGCGGGCTTTACGCCGAATTTGCTCACGGTG
Source organism: Binataceae bacterium (SeqCode) (assembly GCA_035524375.1). Classification (GTDB taxonomy): domain Bacteria; phylum Desulfobacterota; class Binatia; order Binatales; family Binataceae; genus Binatus. The sequence goes on from DATKOZ010000060.1 coordinate 35,946, forward strand.
GTGTGGACTGGCTTCGATCAAAAGGAGGAGCTTGGATTGACCGGCGCGCAGGCATCGCTGCCGGCATGGACGGAATTCATGAAAGCCGCGACCGCATCGCGTCCGGCGCTCGATTTCAACGTGCCGCCGGGAATGGTTGAGGAGCGCGTCGATCCGACCACCGGTTATCGGGCGACGGATTATTGTCCGGACGCGGTGGATGGGGTCTTCCCGGTGGGGATGGCGCCGATTGAATACTGCCCGTATCATAGAAGTCCATCGGCGATCCCGGCCTCCGATCACGCGATGCCGGAGGCGCCGGACAGCTCCGCCGAGCCTAATGATTGATGTCGCTCAGGCCGCCCCTAATCGTTCCATTCGCAATCGCAGCCGCGCTCGCGATTGCGCCGCCATTTACGCCTGATTCTCACTCGGCAACCATAACCATATCGCTCGAAGAGGAATCGATTCCCGGCGCGGACCTGTCTTCTCCCGGCGCGCCTGCGCCGTCTCCCGCGTCAGAAGCGACGCCGAGCGGAGCCGATTGGGAGCAATTGCCGGCGTCGCAGGCGTCGCCGGGCGCCAAAACCGTCGAAGTTCCAGCCGTCGAACAACCGCCGGCTGCGAGGGCTTCGCCGGCCGCTCCAGTCGCGGCGAGCGGTCCGACGCCTGAACCTACTGACGTCCCTCCCGCGATGGATGCCGGCTCGATGGCGGCTGCATTGCAGGTCAGCGACGTATCGCTTACTCCATTAATCAAGTCAGCGCAGGATCCCGCGCGTGCCGTGTCGATGCAAATTGCCGAGCAGGCGCGAATTGAAATCGAGGGTGGCCGCAATGACGATGCAATCCGCGAGCTTAGCCACGCAGTTTCGATCGATCCGACCAATCCGTACGTGTACTTCTACCTCGGGCGCGGCTACGGAGCGAAGAAAGATTTTACGCAAGCGGTAACGTTTTTCAGGCGTGCTGAAATTGGTCTTGCGCAGGATCCCGCCTGGCTCGGCGAGACTTATGCATTCGAGGGCCAGTGCTATGAGCGTGCGGGCCAGCCTGCCGATGCCGCCGCGTCATATCGCAAGGCGCTTGCCGAGTCGCCCGGCAATCTGACCGCACGAACCGGATACACGCGTCTGGCGGCATACGCGCCAACGCCCGCGGCGGGCCCATCGCCCGGCGAGGCAGAACAACCCGCTGCCGCCGATACGATTCCGGCAGCACCGAAAGAGGCGCCGCCGGCACCTGCGTCGGACGACTGATTGCCTGGCGTGTGACGTCGAAGGTTTTCAAATGCTGATACTCGGAATCGAAACTTCATGCGATGATAACGCGGCAGCGGTGATCGAATCGTCAGCGCCGGGTATCGCCACCGTGCGCTCCAGCGCGGTTGCCAACCAGGATGACATTCATCGCGCCTTTGGCGGAATCGTTCCCGAACTCGCATCCCGTAGCCACATGATCACGATCATGCCGGTGATCGAGCGGGCGCTGGCCGATGCGGGCTGCACGCTGGCCGACATTCAGGGAATCGCGGTGACACGCGGCCCGGGGCTGTCCGGTTCGCTGCTGGTCGGCTTGATGTATGCCAAGGGACTCTCGCAAAGCACCGGCCTTCCGATGGTGGGCGTCAATCACATCGAGGGCCATCTGCTCGCTCCCTTGCTGGAGCATCGCATCGCGATGCCCTATCTCGCGCTCGTCGTGTCGGGAGGGCATACGTCGCTTTTCGCCGTCGAGGATTTCGGGCGCTATCGGCGGATCGGCAACACGCGTGACGATGCCGCCGGGGAAGCGTTCGACAAGGCGGCCAAGCTGATGGGGCTTGGCTATCCGGGTGGCAGAGTGATCGACCAAATGTCGCGGCGCGGCAACCGCAAGCGGGTGCGGATTCCGCGTGCGCATGTGCGCGGCGCGCCGCTGGATTTCAGCTTCAGTGGCGTGAAAACCGCCGTCGCGACGATTTTGCGCACGCCGGCGGGTGAGCCGCTCTCACCGGAGGACCTGGCGGCGAGCTTTCAGGAAGCCGTCGTCGATATGCTGGTCAAGCCAACGCTTGTCGCCGCGCGCGAGATGGGCGCCGATGCAATTGCGCTAACCGGCGGTGTCGCCGCGAACTCGCGCCTGCGCGAGCGTCTGGCTGCGGCGGCTGCTGAGGAGGGGCGCAAAATGGTCGCGCCGGCGCTGAAGTTTTGCACCGATAATGCCGCGATGATCGCGCTGGCGGGTGGATGGCGCCTGCTGCGCGGCGAGCGCGACGAACTCACAATCGACGCCGAAGCCAATTTGGCGCTGTAGCTGGCGCCACGATGGCCGGAGTGCATAAACCGACATCCCGGCGTCAGCTGGCTTCGCAAGGCAAGACTGCAGCCGCGCGTCCTGTCACTGCGCTGGCGGCGGCGGGGGTGCGGCCGGCGAAATCGCGCGGGCAGAATTTTCTGGTGAGCCCGTCGGTTGCCGACCGGATTGTCGCGGCGGCGGATCTCAGCCCCAGCGACGACGTGATCGAAATCGGCCCGGGGCTTGGCATTTTGACCGAGCGAATCGTGATATCGCCTATACGCGGAGTCACGCTCATCGAGCTCGATTCGAGGCTCGCCGAGCGGCTTGCGGAGAAATTTGCTTGGGATGCTGCCGTGCGCGTGGTCAACGAGGATTTTTTGCATGCGGATCTGAACGAAATCGCGGGCGGCGCGCCCGTCAAGGTGATCGGCAATCTGCCCTTCAACTCGGCGGCAGCGATGCTGCACAAGCTGTGCGGCCATTCGCGATCGATTGCGCGGATGGTCCTGATGTTTCAGCGTGAGGTAGCGGCGCGGATTCGTGCCCGCCCGAACTGCGAGAGCTATGGCGCGCTCAGCGTATTCACGGCGCTGTACTGGGAAATCGATCTTCACTTCGTCGTTGCCGCCGGCAGCTTCCATCCGCGCCCCAAAGTCGATGCGGAAGTGATTCGATTTCGCCCACGCACAACTCAATTGTATGCGCCTGACGAAGAGCCGGCGGTGCTGGCGACCGTTCGCGCCGCGTTCTCCGCGCCGCGCAAGACGATTCGCAACGCTCTTGCCGTCGCGACCGGACTTGATGCCGGAAAAATTTCAGCGGCACTCGGTCGCGCTGGAATCGACCCCTCCGTACGGGCCGAAACTCTCGAACCGGCTCGCTTCGTCGCGCTTGCCCGCGCCTTTGGCGGCGCCGTCGGAACCCGCGATGCCTGAACTGCCCGAGGTCGAGTCGCTGCGCCGGATTCTGGCGCGCTCCGCGGTGGGGCGGACGATCGCCCACGCGCGAATCGGCGAAGCGCGCCTGCGCCGGCGGGTGCCCGGCAATTTCGCGCCGGCGGTCGCGGGCAGGAAAATCGAGGCAATCGCCCGCCGCGCAAAGTATTTGATTATCGAGCTGGATGGTCCGGAAGTGATTCTCGCGCATCTCGGCATGAGCGGCAGCATCACTCATCGTGGTACCGGGTTTCGCGACGGCAGCGTCGATCCGCGGCACGATCACATTGAGTTCGCGCTCGATGACGGCTCGCGCCTGGTTTTTAACGATCCGCGCCGCTTCGGAATCATGCGGATGATCGTGCGTTCCGAGCTTGCGAAATCCGCCGAGTTGGCCGGCATTGGACCGGAGCCGTTGTCGCCTGAGTTCAACGCCGATTATTTGGCGTCCAAGGCGCGCGGGCGGCGCGTCGCGATCAAAAACCTGCTGATGGATCAACGGATCGTCGCTGGAATCGGCAACATTTACGCCGCCGAAATCCTGTTGAGCGCCGGAGTTCGTCCCACGCGCCGCTCGGGCCGCATTACGCGAGCCGAGATCGAAAAGATTGTAGCTGCCGCACCCGTCATTTTGCGTGCCGCAATCGGCAGCCGCGGTACGACCTTTCGCAGCTACTTTGACTCGCGCGGGCAGCCGGGCCGCTTCGCGGAGCGGTTGCGCGTGTATGGCAGAGACGGAAAACCATGCTACAGCTGCGGAACACCGATTAGGAATGTAACCGTGGGCCAGCGGTCCAGCTTCTATTGCCCAAAATGCCAACGCTGACCTAATCATGGTGGGCGCCGTGAAGACCTATCGACGAATCGAGCATGTGTTGCGAGTGGTTGCCGCCGCAGCCGCAATTGCAATGATGAGCGCTGCGCCGGCCGTCGCCCAAAATGCGGCTGCGCCGGACTGGGGCAAGCTCGACGCGGAGGCATTGGATTATTTCCGCGCGTATGTTCGGTTCGATACGACCAATCCTCCCGGTAATACTTCCGCGGCAATCGCGTATCTGAAGGAAATTCTGGATGGCGAGGGAATTCAGACCAAGACGTTCGAGAGCACGCCCGGAATGGTCTCGCTGGTTGCGCGCATACCCGGACCGCCCGGGATCAAGCCGCTGATACTGATGTCGCATGCGGACGTTGTCCCGGTAGTTGCGAAAAACTGGACGCATCAGCCATTCAGCGCCGATCTGTCCGACGGATACGTATGGGGCCGCGGCACGATTGATAACAAGGCCCACGGCATCATGGCGCTGATGACGATGCTTGTCCTCAAGCGCAATCACGTTGCGCTGCGGCGCGGAATCGAGATGATGGTCAATGCCGACGAGGAGGCGGGCGGCGCCAACGGGGCCCAATGGATGGTTAAAAATCACTGGGATGCGATCGATCCAGCCTTTGCCTTCAATGAAGGCGGGGTCGCCACCACCGGATGGCTGGGAATTCAGGGAACGACGATTCCGGTGGCGGTGACGGAAAAACGCGTGATGTGGCTTCACCTCACGGTACACGGCAAAGGCGGCCACGGGTCGGTTCCGCGCCCCGATAATCCGAACTTGATTATGGTACGAGCGCTCGACCGGCTGCTCGCCGAACAGCCGCCTATTTCACTCACGCCGGTGGTAGCCGAGGCGTTCAAGATTGCTGCGCCGCTTGAGCCGTTTCCCGAATCGATGGAACTGACTCATCCGGACTGGCCGGGAATGCTCGGACTGGCTCAGCGCAGTGTGCTCGGCTCCTACCCGATTCAGGCGCTGCTGCGCGATACGATTTCGCTGACGATGTTGAATGCCGGAATGAAGGTTAATGTCGTGCCCAGCACGTCGGAGGCCTCCCTTGATTGCCGGCTGTTGCCGGGCACCGACGCGGAGGCGTTCATCCGCAGGATGGAGGAGCTGCTGGGGCCGGGCGAAATTTCAATTGATTATATCCAGCGGCCCGATGACGCACCGGCCTCGCCGTCGGACGGCGAGGCATGGGAGGCCATCCAGCACGTCGCCAAAGCCGATTTCGGCGGCTCGATCGTCGTACCGTGGATGACTTCCGGCGGGACCGATTCACGTTTTATTCGCGCACACGGCGTGCCGGCCTACGGTTTTGTTCCGGTAATCCTCCCGGCGAGCGAACTTGCCCGCATCCACGGCGACGACGAACGGCTATCAACCGACAACCTGAACTTGGGCATCAAGGCGACCTATGATCTAGCCGCCGATTTGTGCGCGGCCAAGCAGTGATATGCCGGCGGCGATGGAACTTGCGGGCGGGCCGACATAAAATCTCAAACCGGACGATGGGACGGAGGGGACCGAATCGATGAATTCTGATACACCGCCGCTACTTGGCGCGGTGCTCGCCCTTGCGTTCGGAGCGAGCGTTGGCAGCTTTGCAAACGTCGTCGCATGGCGGTTGCCGCGAGACATGTCGATTTCCACGCCGCGCTCGTTTTGCGAAAGCTGCGAGCGTGCGATTCCATGGTGGGCGAACATTCCCATCCTGGCGTATGTCGGCCTGCGCGGCCGGTGCCTGATGTGCGGCGCGGCGATTCCGTTCCGTCACTTCCTTGGCGAACTCGCCTTGGCCGTAACGGCGATGTATCTGTATTTTTCTTTTCCGTTGCCGGGCGCGATCGCGAGATTCGTGTTCTGTGCGGCACTCTGGATTTGCGCGGTGATCGACTACGATTGGCGGCTGATTCCCAACTTGATCACGTGGCCGGGAATACCGATTGGCTTTATCGCGGCGTGGCTGATGATGCCGGAAATCGGATGGAAGAATTCGCTGTTGGGAATTCTGTTCGGCGCCGGGTTGCTGTACGGCACCGGTTATTTATACGAACTGGTCCGCGGGCAGGAGGGCGTCGGCTTGGGCGACGTGTGGTTGCTAGGCATGGTGGGGGCATTCCTCGGATGGCGAGGGGTATTTTTTACGCTGTTCGCCGGGTCGCTGCTCGGATCGGTGGGCGGTATCGCATACGCCCTTGGCCAGAAGGAGACGCCGGTACCCCCGGCCGATCCGGCGAGCGAACCGGTTGAGGCGGACGTTTCGATTATGCAAACGACGGTGCCATTCGGGCCGTTCCTTTCGCTGGCAGCGGCAATTTTCGCCTTGTTTCAGTCGCAATTGATGCATTTGTATTTTCATCACTGATGCAGCCGGGACTGTTCATCACTCTTGAAGGGGTCGAGGGCTCCGGAAAGACCACCCAAGCCGCAATCGTCGGCGACGTATTGCGCAAAAGCCTGCACCGTTCCGTAACTGTCACGCATGAGCCCGGCGGAACACATGTCGGTGAAGCGATTCGCGCGATCTTCCTCGATCCCGCGGCCGCGCTTGCGCCCGGGACCGAGCTGATGCTGGTGCTGGCCGATCGCGCGCAGCATGTCCGCGAAAAACTGCGGCCCGCGCTGGCCGCCGGTGAAATTGTGATCTCCGATCGCTACTCCGACTCGACCATCGCGTATCAGGGCCACGGCCGCGGCTTTGATCTGAAGCTGCTCACCGAACTCAATGCGCTGGCAAGCGATGGCATCGCGCCGGATTTGACTTTGGTGCTCGATATTCCTGTACAGACCGGATTGGCGCGAACCGCCGCGCGGGCGCGCGGGACCGGGCGCGGCGCGGATCGAATCGAGAACGAACGCGAGGAATTCCATCAAAAGGTTCGCGAAGGATTCCTTGCGATCGCAAAGCGGGAGCCGGCGCGCGTCACGGTGCTCGATGCCAGCCAGCCGGTCGAGGCCGTCACTGCCGCGATTCTGAGCGCGATCGACGTGCTCATTAGACGCCGATGCCGCTAGACTGGCTGCGCGGCCATCGCGATGCCGCAAACCGGCTGTTGGCCGAGCTCTCGGCACGCCCCTCCCACGCATATCTTTTTTCCGGGCCGCGCGGTTCCGGCAAGGCGCTGGTTGCCATATCGCTTGCGCATTCGATCCTGTGCGAACGCTCGCCGGGAGAAAATTTCTGCTGCACGCCGGGGCGATGCCTCGTGCGCCAGGCTCCCTCCACCGGCCGCGCGCGCGCCGGCTCGCCACCGGCGCCGCGATGCGAATGCTGCGCGGGATGCGTTCAGGCCGCCGCGGGAGTGCATCCGGACTACACGTACATCGCGCGCGAGGAAGACCGCACCGATGTGCGAATCGAGCAGGTGCGCGGCCTGATTGCACAGCTGGGGCAGCGGCCGGCGCGTGCTCCGATGCGCATCGCGGTTATCGACGACGCCGACACGTTGAACATCCCGGCGCAAAATGCGCTGCTCAAGACGCTGGAAGAGCCGCCCGGCCATGCGATCATTTTCATGATCGCGGCGGGGGAGCGCACCCTGCTGGATACCGTGCGCTCGCGGATGCGCGCGGTGCGGTTCGGGCCGCTCAATGTGGCGGATCTTGAGGCGATTCTATCCGAGCGCGGGGTAGGCGATCCGGCGCGCGCGGCCGCGATCGCGCGCCTGTCACGCGGCAGTGCCGCGCGCGCAATTGCGATGATCGAAGGGGCGGAGCCGCCGATTAAGGAACTGCTCAGCGCGCTGGCAGGTGCAAAGTCGATCGATTTTGCCCGTGCGAACTCGATTGCGCAGGAGTACTTCGCCAATCGCAACGATGCCGCGGGCAATTTCGAGCTACTCGCCAGACTGCTTGAGGAAATACTATGCTACAAGCTGCTGGGCGCCGCCGCTCCATCGGAAGCCGCAAAGTCCGCGGCGAACGAAAGCGATCGTGCGATTGCGAAGCTGGCGGACGGACTTGGCGCGACGGCGATTGTCGAATGTATTGAGGCGGCGGTAAAAGCGATGGAAGCAGTCGAGGGCATGGCCAATCCGCGCCTGCAGGCGGAAAAATTCTGGACCGCGGCGGGCCGCGCCGCGCGGGGGGCATAGTGGAGCGGGGAATCGATCCGTTTGAGGGCGCTCCCGCGGGACCCAAGATCGTCGCGGTCAGCCTGCAGAGCTGCGGCCATCTGTACAACTATTTGTCCGGTGGCGAGCCGTTCAAGCGCGGCGATCGCGTGGTAGTCGAGATCGAGGGTGGCGCGCGAATCGGCACGATCGAAATCGAACCGCATGAACCCGCGCGCACGCTCGATCTTTCGCAAATTCGCAAAGTAATGCGGCGCGCGTCGGAGGGCGACTTCGACGCGGAACAGGAGAATCTATCGCGCGAGGCGCGTTCTCGCCGCCTGTGCGTCGAGCGAATCCGCGAGAGCGGACTTTCGATGAAGCTGATCAGCGTCGATTACACTCTCGACGGCCGCAAGGCGACCTTCTACTTCGCCGCCGAAACGCGGATCGACTTCCGCGACTTGGTGCGCGACCTCTCGAATACGCTGCGCGTGCGAGTCGAGATGAAGCAGATCGGTGCGCGCGACGAATCGAAAGTAACCGGCGCGGTCGGGCCATGCGGGCGCGAGCTGTGCTGTTCGTCGTGGCTGCGCGACTTCGATGCGGTAACGGTGAAGATGGCGCGTGAACAGGGGTTGGCGCTCAATCCGTCCCGGCTGGCGGGGATGTGCGGGCGGCTGAAATGCTGCCTGCGCTACGAATATGCCACCTACTCCGAGTTGAAACGGGCGCTGCCCAACTTGGGAAAGCGGGTGCAATCGGTGGTCGGCGACGGCAAAGTCGTTCGCCAGAATATTCTGAAGCAGACCGTGCTCATCCAGCGTGAGGACGATGGCGGCGTAGTGGAGGCGACGCTGACCGATCTGGTAACGCAGCGGCAGCCGCAATCCGCGCCGCCGGGCTCGCAGCCGCCCCCGCAATCCTTGCCGCCAAACAGCCGATAGCGTTCGCTTCGCGGCTACTTCCCAGTTCCGCTCAGCGGTACCATCTGCGGACTGCGATTGGCATTGTCGGTAATTGCCAATGTCCCCGTCTGCTTCCCCGGTGCACCGGGCGTGAACGTCACCGAAATCGTACAGGAGGCGCCGGCCGCCAAGCCCCCGGTTGGCCACACAGGACAGTTGTTTGTCTGAGTGAAAACGCCCGGGTCGGAAATCATCTCGATTTGCACTGCAATTCCCGGATGCTTCTTGCTTCCCTTGGGATTGGACACCTTGACGGATTTTGGTTTGCTCGGCGATCCGACCACGGTCTTTTGAAACTGAAGTTTCTTCGGCGTGATTTTGAGCGTCACCGGTACGGCGGTAGGCGTTGCCGTTGCCGTGGCAGTTCTCGTTGCGGTTGCAGTCACAGTTGCGGTTACGGTCGCCGTTACAGTCGCGGTGGAGGTGGGCGTTGCGGTGACAGTGATGGTCGGGGTTGTGGTGACGGTGATGGTCGGCGTCGCGGTGGCGGTATCGGTGGGTGTGGCCGTCGTGGTTGCGGTCGGCGTCGCGGTTACAGTTTGCGTGGAAGTCGGGGTTTTGGTTGCCGTCGTGGTAGCGGTTCTCGTTACAGTTGCGGTCGGCGACGGGGTTGCGGTCACCGTCGGACTGATAGTTGCGGTCGGGCTCGGGCTGGGCGTGGCAAGCGGTTGGTCGAATGCAAGCACGCGGGTATTGTTACTGTCCGCGACATAGAGATTTCCAATCCCGTCCACCGCCAGACCCTCCGGCAGGCAAAGGCCGTCGGCGCTGGGTACGGGGTCGATACCGGAACCGTCGCTGCATACGGTAGCGGTGAAGTCGCCCCCCTGGCCAAACACTCGATTCGCCGTTTGGCTCGAGAGGGGAGTATCGAATTCGAGCACCCGGCTGTTGCTGAAGTCCGCGATGTACAAATGGCCATTGCCGTCCACCGCAACGTCTCTGGGGTCGCACAATCCCGTTGCGGTGGCTGTGCACGAAGCTTCGCTGAAGCTGCCGCCTTGGCCGAAGACCTGGCTGGCGGTCTGGCTGGAGAGCGGAGTATCGAATTCGAGGACCCGGTCGTTGCTCAGGTCCGCGATATAGAGGCGGTTCGCGCTGTCCAACGCGATTCCGTTGGGTGCGCATAGGCTATTGGCGCTGATTCCGCCGTTGTCACAGGCCCGCGTGGCAAAATTTCCCCCCTGGCCAAAGACCCGGTTGGCGGTCTGGCTGGAGAGCGGAGTATCGAATTCCAATACGCGATTGTTTCCCTCGTCGGCGACGTATAGGCGATCGCCGCTGTCCAGCGCGACACGAAACGGATGGCACAGGCCGTCCGCACTTGGCGCCGGGTCCCCGCTTTGGCCGTCGCTGCAGATTTTGGTCGTAAAGTTGCCGCCTTGGCCGAAAACACGGCTGGCGGACCCTCCGATGCATGGAAATGAAACGCACGCGGCGAAAGGAGCATCGAACTCGAGCACCCGATTGTTGGCCTCGTCGGCGACGTACAAATTATTCGCCGAGTCGGCCGCGACCCCGTATGTTTGGTTGAAGTTATGGTCGGTGGTGGCGAATGCCTGCGAATTGAAGTTCGCCTGGCCGATTACCAGATCGGCCGCCGCTCCGGTGGCGAATGACGCGGCGCTCAGGTAGCCCAATACCCGGTCGTTATCGGTATCGGCGATGTAGAGATGCCCGGCGGCATCCACCGTCAGCCCGAAGGGGTAATTCAACTTCGTTGCGCTGGTCCCTCCGGAATTGGAAACGAAGTCAGGCTGGCCAAGGACCCGGTCGGCGGTGGTATCCCCCGCCGCTCCCATCACGATCGCGGCGTATGTTGCGACGATTAGTAGCGCGGCCGCAATCCCGAGCACACGCAAGTTCAACCCCTTCGCTCTTATATCGCGGATGTTCATCGCTCGCTTCTCCAAATTGATGACGCCGTGAACCGGCTTTTGGCGGCCCGCAATCCACGCCAACCATATCAAAGTGAGGGACTTAAGATAGGATCCGTGCCGCACCGGTCCGCCCGATCTTCGAGCAGCAGGAGTCGCATCGAGGCAATTGTGCCGGTATTCTCGATCTCCTGATGGCTGACCGCATCCACATCACCACGGCGATCCACTACAGCAACGGGCCGCCGCATCTGGGCCACGCCTACGAGGCGATCGTCGCCGATACGTTCGCCCGCCACTATCGGAGAAAACTTGGCAAGGGCAACGTGACGTTCGTAACCGGCACGGACGAGCATGGCCAAAAAAATCGCGATGCCGCCGTCAAGGCCGGCAAATCGCCGAGAGAATTCGTCGATGGAACGAGCACGCTGTTTAAAGAGGCGTTCGCGACGCTCGAAATCAGTTACGACAAATTCGTCCGCACCACCGACGACACGCACAAGAAGTTCGTGCAGCGGATGCTCACGCTGACCAAGGAGCGGGGCGACATCTACTTCAAGGATTACGAGGGGCTGTATTGCGTCGGATGCGAGCGCTTCTACACCGAGAAGGAGCTGCTCCCAGGCAACGTCTGCCCGGTGCATAAACAGCCGGTCGAGACAGTTCGCGAAGGGAATTATTTTCTCAAGCTGGAGAAGCATCGCGCGGCGATTCTCAAGCGCATCGCCGAGCAGCCCGATTTCATCCGGCCCGAGCGTTATAAGAACGAGGCGCTCCAGATGCTCACTGAGCCGCTGGAAGACCTGTGCATCTCGCGGCCCAAATCGCGGCTGGATTGGGGTATCGAGCTTCCGTTCGATGACAAGTACGTCACCTATGTCTGGTACGACGCCTTCTGCGCCTACCTGAGCGAACTGGAAGACACGAGCATCGAAGCTTTGTCGCAGGTACTGCCAACGACGCATCATTTCATCGGCAAGGACATTCTGAAGACGCACGCTGTATATTGGCCTTCGATCCTGTTGGCGGCGGGACTGCCGCTGTATGGCCATCTCAATGTGCACGGATTTTTGAATTTCGGCGGCGAGCGGCTGTCCAAGAGCGCGGGCAATATCGTCGATCCGATGGCGCTCGCGAATAAGTACGGCCCCGACGTGTTGCGTTATTTCGTGCTGCGCGAGTTCGTCTATGGCCTCGACGGCGATTTCACCGAGGATCGCATCGTCGAGCGTTACAACGCCGACTTGGCCAACGGCCTCGGTAATCTGACCAGCCGTGTGCTGACAATGGCGACAAAGTATTTCGGCGGCGAAATCACGGCGGAGTTTCCTCCCCCCTCACTTCAAGACACTGACTTTTACGAATATCCCGGCTCTCTTGGCTCCATCGTGGACTCGCCCCCCTCGTATCAAGCAAAGGCCGCGGCCTTCCTTGAATGCCTGCATTTCAAAGGAACGCTGGATCTCATTTGGGAAAGGGTTGGAGCAGCAGATCATTATATTGTGGTTACCGCTCCGTTCACGCTTGCGAAGGATCAAACAAAACTACCGGAAGTCGCGAAGATTCTCGCAAACCTTGTCGAAGGTCTACGGCTCATAGCCGTCGAGCTTGAGCCATATATGCCCAAAACTTCGTGGCGAATTTTGGAATTATTAAATTTGGACGAGGCTACGGCGCGCGCGCCCTACCGTGAGGCAATCAAATCCGGTCATCGGGTGAAGCCGGCGATTCCGCTTTTTCCGCGAATCGAGAAGAAAGCGCCCTCGCCGGTTCACCCCACGGCACGCTAATAGAGCGATGTTTGTTCAGAGTCGCACGAGAAAAATTACGAAACGAACCCAATTTCCGCAGTCATTACGGGTATTTTTCTGATGGGCTCCGTGGTCGATACGCATTGCCATCTCGCCGATGCCAAGTTGCGCGGCGAGGTCGAGGCCGTCCTCGCCCGCGCGGGGGAAGCCGGAGTCGTCCGAATGGTATCGGTGGGTGCAATCGGACCCATCGAAACCGACCGGCTGACCGTCGAAATCGCGGAAAGGCATCCGAATGTGTTCGCCGCCGTCGGAGTGCATCCGCACGACGCCAAAGACTGCACGCCCGATCGCATCGCGGCGCTGCGCGAGCTTGCGAAGTCGGCGCGCGTCGTCGCGATCGGTGAGAGCGGACTTGACTTCCATTACATGCATTCGCCGGCGGATGCGCAGGAAGATGCGCTGCGGCGTCATCTTGAGTTGGCGATGGAACTGAACAAACCGATCGTGATTCATTGTCGCGACGGCGAAAAGCGGTTGATGGACATCGTGCGCGAAACCGGTATGCCGCCGCGCGGCGGCGTCATTCATTGCTTCACAGGAGATGCGCCCGCGGCGCGCGAATTTCTCGCGCTCGGATTCCACATCTCATTTTCGGGAATCCTGACGTTCAAGAACGCCGCGCCGATTCGTGAAGCCGCGCAAGTCGTTCCCGCCGATCGCGTGATGATCGAGACGGACGCCCCTTATCTTGCGCCGGAGCCGTATCGAGGCAAGCGCAACGAACCGGCGTACGTGATACGCACGCTGGAGGCTCTGGCGGCGCTCCGAAAAGCCGATGCGGCTGCGCTGGGTGCGCAAATTTCGGCGAATGCCGCGAGTCTTTTTGAATTCCCTGAATAAATACCCGGTTCACAAATCGGCCGTTCCGGGGTTATAGCCTGTGTGATGGCATCAAGCGGCAACTCTATCTTCCCGCCTCCCTTCGAGGAGGCAATTAAGCGGCATGAGCGAGAAATAATGCGCTTTATCCTGCGCTCGGCCGGCGATCGCGAAGATGCGATGGATCTGTTCCAGGATACCTGGCTGCGCGCTTATCGTGCGTACCCATCGTTCAAATCGACGGTGGGATTTCGGCCGTGGATATTCCAAATCGCTGCCAATCTATGCCGCAATCGCGCCCGCGATCGCGTGCGGCGCACACGGGTGATTGTACTTGCATCCGACGGCGTTGCCGGCGCCTGCGCCGACAGCGATCATGCCGGGCTGTTGAACATGAAGCATGCGATTGCACGGCTGCCGAAAAATCAGGGCAGGGCGCTCATGATGCGCAAGTTCGAGGGATTGGAATACGGCGAAATCGCAACGGCGCTGAACTGCTCCGCCGACAGCGCGCGGGCGACCGTTTACAAGGCGATGAGAAAACTCAAGGCGGCGAGATGACGGCGATGCACAATCACAGCAATGCGAAATCGATTGGGAACGAACCGGAGTTGAACGATGCTGCGGTGGACGAAATGCTCCGTGATGCCCATGTCGGAATAAGCCGCGTGCTATGGAGTATCAAGCGGCCGGTGGCGCGCGCCGGGGAAATTCCTTCTCCGATAGGCAAGCTTTTTTTTGCGGAGAGCGATCGGGGATTAGCCGCGATTCATTTTCTGTTCTCCGGCAGCGGCGATCGCACAATCGATCGGCTGCGGCGAAAATTCGAATTGGTCGAAAACGAGCCGGCCTCGCGCCGGATCGCAACGGATATCCGCCGCTACTTCGACGGCGACATCGCGGTGACTCAGCGCCCGGTGGACTTGCGAATCGTCGAAAGCGATTTTCAGCGACGCGCGCTCGAGAAATTGCGCACGGTGCCGGCCGGCTCGGTGATTTCCTATTCAGGTTTGGCGGCCGCGGTCGGCAAACCCGATAGCCAGCGCGCGATCGGCAATACGATGGCATCCAATCCGGTGCCGATATTCGTGCCATGCCATCGCGTGGTCCGGTCTGACGGCTCGATCGGAAACTACGGCGGCGGAGTGCCCAACAAGGTGCGGATGCTGCGAATCGAGGGTTTCAAAGTCGGTCCGGGCCTGCGGATTGGACCACGCGCGGTATTTGGGAATCGCGCCAACAGCATCTTCTGCCGCCCCGAATGTCCATCGGCCACCGACTCCGGCTTGATATTCGCGGATGCCGATGCGGCCATTCGCGCTGGACTTCGCGCATGCCGCCGATGCATGCCGGCGTAATCGCGGCCTGAAGAAAAAACGGGAAATGCCCACACGGGCATCTCCCGTTCCGATACCATTTCCGGGCCGCGGCGGCGCTACTCGGTCTGCTGCTGCTGTTTCAGCTGTTCGATCTGCTGGCGCTGCTGCTCGATCTGTTGCTGCTGCTGCTGAAGCTGCTGCTGGGTCTGCTGGTTGGCATTCTCCTGATTCTGCATCGAGTTGCCGATCGCATATCCGCCCGCGCCACCTGCAACGCCGCCGATAGCCGCGCCCAGCGCCGCGCCCGTCCCGCCGCCGGCGACCGCTCCCAGAGCGGCTCCCGTGCCGGCGCCCAAGGCGGCGCCGCCCAAGGTGCCCTCTTCGCGGGTCGACAGCGGTTGCCCGGTACATCCGGCTATAGCGAGAGTTCCCGCAAGCGCAAGGGCGGTCGCAATCATCCTGTTTTTACGCATAACCGAACCTCCGTCACTAAATCGTTACGAATCGAGCCGCTACTCGGTTTCACCCTGGTTTTGAAGCTGCTGAATCTGCTGGCGCTGGCGCTCGATTTCCTGTTGTTGCTGCTGCAATTGCTGCTGAGTCTGCTGATTTGCGTCTTGCTGATTTTGCATCGAGTTACCCACCGCATAACCGCCGACGCCGCCGGCAACCAGGCCGATTGCGGCGCCGATTGCGGCACCCGGGCCGCCGCCCGCGGCAGCGCCAATCGCAGCGCCCGTACCGGCGCCCAACGCCGCTCCGCCCAGCGTGCCTTCCTCACGGGTCGTCATCGGCTGCCCGGAGCATCCCGCCGCGACAAACGATGCGGCCAACGCAATCGCACAAATCGCTTGTTGATATTTCCGCATAGTGATCCCTCCATCCCAAGCAGTTTCCATGCCTTCGACCGGCCGGCCAATTATCCATGCCGAAGGCAGCAAACTCTAGATATCATCTTCCAGTTTTCTACCTTCTCGTCGTGTAATCAACCCGTCTCGTATACCACCGGTCAGGGCAGGATGGCGAATATCCGGGCCGGGCCGCCAGTGCCCTTGCCAATTTTCATTGGGATGCAGAATATCGTCGCACCTTTGGGCGGGAGTTTTTCCGCGTGCGCAAGATTTTCGAA
This sequence comes from Binataceae bacterium (SeqCode), assembly GCA_035524375.1. Lineage (GTDB taxonomy): Bacteria > Desulfobacterota > Binatia > Binatales > Binataceae > Binatus. The sequence continues at coordinate 51,948 of DATKOZ010000060.1, forward strand.
CCCGGGATGATTCGCACCCAGCCATAACCGATGCACCGGGAACGTCGTAGAGTCACCTGGGTCCATGCTGGCGGTATCGATCGCGATTGCCACAACGTGCCGATGCTTTAGCAGATATTCGATCGCCTCGGGCGAAAAGCCGGGAAAAGTCAGGCCGGCCACATCGCCCGGTTTGTCGGTGCCCATGTAGTCCTTGCGGTTGGGCCAATATTTGCCCCATCCCGATCGCGCCACGACGATTGCACCATCTGGAATCTGGCCGTAGGCGGCCTCGTAGGTCTTGATGTCATCGACGCTTAGGGTGGCATTGCGATCTTTGGCGGCGCGCACCGAAAAATCGATCACTGCCGCAGGCCCGATACAGTCGGCGAGCGGCACTTTATCGAGCGGCAGGCCGTTCTTGTTGAAATGAAGCGGCGCATCGGTGTGCGTGCCTCCATGCTCGGGCGCGGCATAATTTGCCGATGAGTAGAAATATTTTCCGGAGGTCATGCCGTATTTTTCGAATTGATGAACGAAAGTTTTTTCGGTCGGCCAGTAGATCGTCTTTTCATCGAACGGGTAGGTGAGGTCGACGATTTTGGCGGGATCGATCGTCTCGGCGGCGGCGACGAGGCGCGCGACCGCCATCGTCAGAGCGAAAGCTAGGACGGGAATCGCACCGACGATTGACTGCTTGATAATCATTGCGAGGCACCTCCGACGCATCGAATGCGCATGATGCGCCGCAATTGGCAAAAGTTGCAATCCGCGCGCGATTCGGTTGCATCGCCGCCACGGCCAAAAAGGCGGCAACATCGAAAATATCGTGCTGCCACATGGAAACACTAACCCGTCCATGGATGTTTCATATTGGAGCAACCTTGTCATCTATTGGCAGCGAGGGAACGCCGCGAAAACCAAGTAAATCGCCGGATTTTCCGCCTGTATGGCCGGATTTTCCGGAGGCGGCGGCGATGAATCCTGGGCGGCGCAGACCCGTCTAAAAGTCAGGTCCGATGCTTGCTATAATTGCAGACGCGGACGGGGCTGCCGGACAAGGCCGGATGGAAAGGACGGGGTTATGCAGATGGCGACTGAAAATACAGAGGCGGTGGTGGGGCGGAATTGCAGGTTGCTCAAGCCGGTGCGCGACCATGAGGGGCGGATGAGATTCACCGAGCACCCGCGAATCATCCGCGAGGTGATGAATCTCGGACGGCGGATGTTCCTTGTTCAGTTCGACGACGGCGCAACTACTTTCCTGTTCCCGCACGAAGTCGAAGCGGTATAACCGCGCACCGAGTTACTTTTTCCCGGCGCGGCCTTCGAGTTCGAGGAAATCACGCGCGCGATATAACGCGGCGATCGATTTTGCATCGACGATTTCGCCGCGCCGGATCATTTCGAACGTTTCTTCGAACGGCACCCGCGATACGCTGATTACCTCGTCATGATCCGGCACGCCCGCGCCATCGGACAGGTCGCGCGCCAAAAACAGCTCGATCACTTCGTCGCATACGCTTGGAATCGTGATGATCGCCCCGGTGCGATCCCATCGCGCCGCCGAAAGCCCAGCCTCCTCCGCCAATTCGCGCCGCGCGCATACCAGAAAGTCCTCGCCTGGGTTGCGGCATCCTGCCGGAACCTCCCGCATATAGCCGCCGATCGCATGGCGATACTGGCTGAGCAGCGCAATATTGCCGTCCGCGTCGAGCGCGACAATAGCGCTTGCGCCGGGATGGCGAATCACGGCGAGTTCGATCGTGACGCCGTTGGGTAGATGCGCCGTTTCAACACCGAGATCGACGTGGCCGAGCTTAAGGATGGGGCGGCGATTAGTCGGTTCCATAATCTTTCAACAATGTCCGCGCTTGTTGAATCACACAAGAGCGGGCATCTCACCGCGATAGACACACGCGGAGACGCTGGCTCAGGCACTGCCATCCAGCGGCGGATGTTCCCTTCTTCTCATCCGGTTCATCAACCAGCCGAGCGCGGAACCCGTTAGTACGCTTGGGGCCGGCAATATCCAAGAAAAGGCGAGTGCATACAGTAGCACCGAGGGGGTCGATAGCCAGCAGGATACCGTGTTGGAAAATGACGATGGATTGCAATGGTGTGGGCGCAAAACCGAAAACAAAAATGGGCCGATGACCGTTCCGGCGGCAACTCCGGCTAATACAAGAGGGGCAATTAGCCAGGGCTTCCGGCCAGCAAAGAAAGTAAGCGCCAGCGCAATCGGGAACAGCGCAGCCAACTGTATCACGATATCTGTACCAGTGAATGATATGTACACCGTGCCCGTCGCGGGATCTTCCTTCGATACTTCACCGATATTTGCGACGAGAATGACGTATGCGAGGCCACTGATTACGGCCATCCATCGCAGCACCGATGTGCGGTCGATCCGCATCTCACCGCGACAGGAAGACTGGGCAGGGCGAGTTGCGCAGCACGTACTCTGTGGTTGAGCCGAGCACCATCTCGATTATGCGGCTATGACCGTACGCACCGATGAAGAGCACGCCGGCATCGTGCTCCTTCAGGAAGCGGACGATCTCCTCATTGGCGTGGCCCTGAATCAGCTTGAACACTGGCGTCGGCGAGTAGGGCTCGAAGTACGCGCGCGCCTCGGCGATCGTCTTTTCTCCGAGCTTGAGGTCGCGTGCGACCGTGATGACGGTAAGCTGGATGCCGGTGTTGCTGGAGAATTCAGCCGCCGCGCGCATCGCCTGCGAGGCCCGCTCGCTGCCGTCGTACGCCAGCACCGGCCGCTCGATTTCCTTGAAGCCCATCGGTGCGATGAATAGAGGTCGCGGGCATTTGCGCGCGACGCTTTCGGCGGTAGAACCCAGCAACCCCGTGGAGAATTTCTCGTTTACGCCGCGATGCCCAATCATTACGAGGTCGGCGCCGCGCGCCCGATCGCAGATTTGGTTGGCGACGATTCCCATGTCCAGCACCGTCTCGGCGGGGATATTTTCGTGTTTTGCGGAGGCCGCGAAGTTGCCCAGCACCATCCGTCCGCGTTCGGTCAGCGCCTCCCGCATCTTGGAGGAGAAATCCAGATATGGCTCCAGCCCAAGCGATCCTGATATATCATGGAAAAACGATCCCTCGATCGATACGACGTCGACCACGTGCAGGCCAATCAGCGATGCGCCGAAGCGGCGCGCGAAATAGAACGCATAGGCCTGTGCGTTGCGCGAATATTCGGAGGAATCGATGCCGATGAGGATCTTCTTAATCATGACGTGGACCTCCGGCTCACCCCTCTGTAGTCTCCCCCTGAAGGGAGAGAGCTAAAGGAAGGCAGACAGCTTTTATCGCAGGCTGTGGAAAGGTATTAAGAGTTGAGAGGAATTTTCCCGCAGCCTGCTGATTCCGCGATATCATGCGGCGTGGGAATGGCTCAAGAGGCATGTCCTGAGGAAAGTTCCAAGGAGTGGTGACAGTGGGCGGACAGGGTGAATCTCGGGCGATGCGGTTGGTGGATGAATTGGCGGACGCCGCCGCGCGGATGGGCCTGACGGTCCGGCGCGAGCGAATCCTGCGCGAAATCGGCTACCGGGTGCGCGGCGGATCATGCCGGCTGCGCGAAAAGAACCTGGTAATCGTCGATCCTGAATTGCCCGCCTCCGAACAAGTCGAAGTGTTGGCGACCGCGCTGCGCATCCTGCACGGCGACGGCCTTGAATCTATCTTTCTATCCCCCGCCGCGCGCCGCGCGATTGGGTCTCCGGCCGCGGCCGCGCAGGCTCCGGCGGCGGAATAGACGGGTACCGTGATGCCGCATCGGACGGGTGAAACCGCAAGCGGCGGCCACACCGTAAGTGGCGGCCATACTGTAATCGATCGCAAGCCGACGATCAGCACGGAGGAGCGGATGGAGCTGTTCCATTCGCGCCTGAAGCAGCGCGGACTCAAATCCACCGGCCAGCGCGACGATATTGCGCGCGCATTCTTCGGGATGGGCCATCACATCAGCGCGGAAGAGCTGTACTCGGAGGTCAAAAAGATCAATCCGCACGTCGGCTACGCGACCATCTATCGCACGCTGCGGCTGCTCAAGGAATGCGAACTTTTATTCGAGCGCCATTTCGATGAGGGACAGGCGCGCTACGAGGCGGCTGGCGAGCGCCATCACGACCATTTCATATGCGAGCGATGCGGCCGCATCACCGAGTTCGAGAACGCCGCGATCGAGCGGATCCAGAACCTGATCGCACGGGATTTGGGCGCGATTCTGACCCGGCATAAGACGGAGCTTTACGGCATCTGCCGCGACTGCCGCAACCAGCACGGCGCCTAGTGGCGCGCCGCTCTCCCTTTGTCATTCTGAAGCCGAAGCCCTGAACGAAGTGTAGGGTCTCTCCATGCACCTGCGCCCGGCACCGGCGTAACCGGTAGGCTGGTCCTGAGCGAAGCCGAAGGAACCTCGAATTCCCGTGTGTGTCACTCCCGCGTGTGGCTGCCGCCTGAGGAATTCCTAATCTTGCCTCCCCTGTTTGTCATTCTTGCGCCGCTGCGGCGCGAGAACCCCGGCGGCTGTGGCCCATATTGACGCGTTAACGCTAATGCGCTAAATCTGTTCATTGAAAGAATAGCGAAAAGGTTAACGTAAATGGATAACGATATTGCACCTGCACAGCAGAGAGCTTTTCCAAGATTGCTTCGCGCTGTCGAACCGCCGCTAGCCTTGTATTTGCGGTCAGGACGAAATGATCACATAGTTTTGGCGCAATCTCTAACTGAGGGATTAACCGGCTTAAGGGGAATTATTTTTGATCCAGGTCGGCCCAAGCCTCAGCAGGAACTACGTGACGAGGCCGACCGAAGAGGTGTCGAAACCGTCCTCGACCCACGCATGATCGAACTTGCGAGCGAAATGGTTGAACGGCGTAAAGAGCTCGCAGGTCTCGATTGGGCTTTTGCTGGGCGTAAAGGTGCCGATGAGCTGAAGACGAATGTTGGAAAAGAGGCGGCGCGAAAGATCGCAGCATTTGTGGTCAACAACGGCTTTAGTGCTGTAGTTGCGCCGACACACTACTTAAATCGCGCGGAGGATCCTTGGGTCTCAGCCGACTGCTTCCTGACCAGTGCGCTCCGTGATTCCCTCGACACGATGGGAGCCACGGAGATTCCAGTTTATTATCCCCTAGCTCTTCCTTCAGCTATTTTCCGAAATTCCGCGCAGCGAAAAGAAATTCTGCGTGCACTTAGGGATGTACCAATCGACTCAATTTGGCTTCGAATTCACCCATTTGGCACGACTGCGAGTGGTCCAATCGCGCTTACAGGCTATATCGAAGGCTGTCAGGAGTTTCATCAGTTGAAAATTCCGCTTGTGGCGGAAAGAACGGGAACGGTCGGCATCGCGCTTCTTTCATTTGGCGCGGTTGGTGGAATTGAGAGCGGCATTACGACGGGAGAGAGCTTCAATGCGATTGGGTTAACTAGGCCGCCGAATAAGGGCAAGGCATTTCTCCCCCCTCCGCGCGTTTACGTTAAAGAATTGGGCGCGTTTCTGTCTGTCGAACAGGCGCGTGCGTTCTTCAGTCTTCGAGGAATGAAGGCCTTTTTTGGCTGCCGTGAGAGTTGCTGTACGCGCGGTGTGCAGGACACGTTAGATGATCCACGGAGACATTTCATTGTTACGAGGGCTCGAGAGGTGGCGCGAATCAGTTCCGTTCCTGTAACAAGGCGGCGGCAGATTTACTTAGAGGAGATTGTGAGGCCCGCTACTGACTTGGCGCTCCAAGCGAGCCGGGTCTTCCCAGCGCTGGACAAGCAGAGGCGAAGGGTCGAATCTTGGCGCGGTACCCTGGGAGCGGTAGAACGCGAAAATCCCCTTCAGAGCTGGTCGGAACCGCCCAACGGGCGGCGCGTAGTTGCGCGCCATCGAGCTTCGGCTGAATAGCGTAGGGAGTGACAAGACCAATGGCAGAGGCGCTTGCCAACCAATTGGACAAACTGCAAGAACGAGCTGGAGTCCGGTTTCGAGAAATCGCACATCTCTTGGACACGACGCCGCAGACCGTTTCACGATGGAAGTCCGGCAAGGTCGAGCCTCAACCGGACCGCCTCAGGCAATTGCTGGTTCTTACATGGCTTGCGGAACAGCTGTCCGAATTCTATACGCCGGAACAGGCTCGCCTTTGGCTGTTTAAGCCGCACACGCTCCTAAATGGAGACACGCCGGCGGACAGGATTCGGGCTGGTCAAGTCGATGACGTTCGTGCTCTGATCGCCCAACTCAAAGACGGGGCATACGTGTAACCGCGTGGGACTTAGGGGGTCACGGTGGCATATTTGCCCGCGCCTGACCTGCTAAGGCTTCTTGAAGCCTTTCAGAGTCAACCTTGGGATGGATTCGTCTGGCGCCACATGTTCGGAGACAACTCTCCGACCAACCAAAACCGTTTAGGCGCGCGCTGGAATCCACCGAATGTTCCAGCCATTTATTGCAGCCTTGATCGTGATACCGCACTCGCAGAAGGTGATTACGCCGTTGCGGTTCAGCCTTTGCGGCCTACAGTTAAACGGACCATCTATAAGCTGCATATCCGATTGGAGAAGATGCTTGATCTTTCAAGCCCATCGAGACTAGTGGAGCTAGGTATCGACGCGCGCCAGCTTGCCGATATCAATCACAGCGCTTGTCAGCGAATTGGCGGCGCAGTTGAATGGCTGGAGCATGACGGCCTACTCGTCCCTTCCGCTCGCGGTTCAGCAGCGAACCTTGTTATATTCCCTCGCAAACAGAATACCGGGGCGGATTTTGCGATCATCGATAGCGAAGTGATCACCTGATCTTCCGATAGATTTCCATAACTGACGTGTCATAAAACAGTTGCGCGCGCTGTTAGTTGGCCTATCCGATATGACTCAGGGCCTAGCCTTTGTATGACGGAAGGGGAGACAAGCCGTCGGGGATTCCTCGCGCGGCGACCACGTGCCCTAAGCCGTCGGCTCAGGGCAGGCTCCGAATGGCACGGTGAGGACGGCAAAGTATCCGGGATTCTTGTGCCGCTGCGGGCCCGAGAATGAAAAATGGCGGGAGGCGGGCGATTGGCGCGCTCAATTTCGCGGAATATCCGGGATCACCTTCCACACGTAACGCCGCTTGTGGATTTGTCCTCCACCCGGCGGCTCGCCGAATTCACCGCCTCGATCGATCGCGCCAAGGCCTTGGTAGAAACGCTGCGCGCGGCGATTATCCTCCAGCACCCATAGGTAAAGACCGTGGCCCGGATAGTTCGCGCGGCACCATGCCGCGACTTCCGCGATTAGCCGCCGGCCGATGCCCCGCCGATGGCGCTCGGTGCGAACGTGGAGGTTATCGATGAGCGATCCCCAGGTCTTGTCGTGTCCGCCGTATGCGCAGATAAAGCCGATCAATTCATCGCCCTCATAAGCGACAATGACCATTTGATTCGGCGCCTGCATTGTGAGCCGGTCCCGCCATACGCGAAGCCGATCCTCAACGACAGGGCCATCCAGGAACTCGTCGCGGTAGGCGCCGCGATAATGCGCTCGCCAGCTATCGGCGTGCAGCCGGGCGACAGCATCGGAGTCGACTGCGGTAGCCTGTCGAATGAGCATGATTAGCGGATCGCTAGCAAACCGGGCCATAGGTGGCAATGCGAGGCGCTAATCGGGCAGCGCTCTGGGTTTATGAGCGGTTTTTTCGCGCCCTGTAGGGGCGCGAGGATTCCTCCCGCCCCTACAGGGCGGGATGGTTTGGCCCGCGTTAGCCCGGCGCGTTGCGCCGGGCTATTATGCTGCGCGCCTTCAGCGAGCGGATACCCGATCAACCTCAACTTAAGACACTACCGTCAATCGCGCCTCTGCGGCGCGAGGATGACATACGAATAAACGTCCGCATCCAGGCAGCATCAGGCTGGGCGCTTGTATGTGATAGATCTGGGCATCGCGTGAAGCATGCGGGTCCAGCGGCGCTCGATCGGATTGAACCGGTCCTTGCCAAAATCCGGAAGGTCGCCGGATTGACCGAAAAAAAGCGTGGAGTCTTTTACCGGCGCTCCCAAGCCTTCCTCCATTTTCATGAAGACCCGATGGGACTCTTCGCCGACTTGCGAGCCGGTGATGACTTCATCCGGTTTCCCGTCAATACCGATCGGCAGGCATCCGCTTTAATCAAACGCGTCGCCGCGGCCACGCGGATTTAGTTTTTCTTGAAACCTCAACGAGGTTTCAATCTTCCCGTCCGATTAAGACGGAAAGCGCGAAAACCAGTTTGGTTTTCGCGGGTATTATCTTGTGCTTCCGCTGCTATGCCTTTCGGCGGGTTTGGCGCTTGAGGTTTCTTGCGGCGCGCGGAATCGATTCGGGGCCGGCGCGATGGCGTAATTTCATGTCGTTGCCGCAATGCGAGCAGTCGACGTCATTCCACCGGACGATTTTGGTGCAATAAGGGCACCGGTAGCGCCGCCGCGCGATGAAATAAAGGACGGCCGCCGCCAGCGCGGCCATCGCAAGTCCGATTCCCGTCTGCCACACTGCGCGAAGTTAAATCATCGGCACGATCGGGCAATACGCGGCGCTGTAGAGGCCGCGCCCGGTAAGTGCGGCCCGGATTATCTGCTCGATCGGCTCGGCAAGTCCCGCGGCGGGGCGCTCGAACAAAGTGGACATCCGCCCGCTGAGAAGCGTCTGGAGCAGGCCCGGCTGCTCGGGCAACTCGATGATGCCGGCCGGCTCGGTTGGCTCCATCATCGCCATTTTTTTCGCCGCCGCCAGCGCGTCGTCAAAACTGCCCAGGGAATCGACGAGCTTGATGCCGGCGGCCTGCTGCCCGGTCCATACGCGTCCTTGCGCAACCGCGTCGACGTCCTCGACGTTCATATGGCGGCCCTTGGAGACGATTTTCAGGAAGTCATGATACGTGTCGCCAATTTGATCTTCGAACAAGCGGGCCTGCGCGGGTGTGAAGTCGGTCCATTCGTCGAACATCTCGACATTGGCGCCGCGCGTGACGGCGCCGGTATTGACGTAAATCTTCGATGCGGCCGGAGAGATGTTGAATTTCCCGCCGAGCACGCCGATCGATCCGGTAATCGTGCCGGGCTCGGCGAAAATCTTGGTGGCCGGCGCCGACACCCAATAGCCGCCCGACGCCGCATACCCGGACATGCTGACGACGACCGGCTTTTCCTTGGCGGTCAACTCGACTTCGCGGCGAATCAGTTCCGAGGCGATAACCGAGCCGCCGGGCGAGTTGACCCGGAAGACCACCGCGCGGACCGCGTCATCCTCTCGCGCGTCCTTGAAGGCTTTGCCGACACTATCCGGCGTCATCGCGGCACTGCCGGGAGCGGAGAACGGGCCGCCGTCGTCGCCGCGCTCGATGGTGCCGTTGCCATAGATGATCGCAATTTGATCGCCGCCGCGCTTAAAGCTGGAGAAAATTGTCGGGCGTGCATAGTTTTCATAATCGACGACTGCGCGATCCTTGATGCCGCCGTGATTCTTCACCCGATCGTCGAATTGATCTTCGTATTCGACCCGATCGACCAGATGCGCTTTCAGGCCGGTTTGGGCGGTAAGCGGGGCCTGATCGATCAGGGACTTGACGGTATCGGCGCTAATACCGCGCTCAATTGCCGCGAGCGATACGACCTGGTCGAACAGGTTGCCGATTAATGCCTCATCCTCTTCCTTCTGCGCGGGCGTGAAATCCTTGTTGGTGAACATATTCGCGGCGCTCTTGTACTTGCCTATCGAGGCGAAGTTGGGCGTGATGCCGACCCAGTCGAGCGTGCCGCGCGCGAACAATTCGCGGACGCCGATGCCGACCAGGTTGAGCTCCCCCTGCGGCATGATCGAAACCTCTTCCGCGGCGGCCGCGGAGAGAAAGGGCAGGTTGCCCGGACCGCCCTCGCCGGCGGACTCGATGTAGGCGGAGGTAAATTTCCCGCGGCTGCGGAACGATTTGATCAGTCCCGAGATTTCCTGCGCCTGCGAAAATTCCATTTCGGGGTCGTACACCTTGATTTCCAGCCCCGCGATTCGCGTGTCCTTGGCGGCGCGATTGATCGCGCTGCGCAGCGAATTAAGCGGCGTCTCCTGCGCCCCGAACAGGCTCATCAGGCCGGTGCGTCCGCGCTCAACCACGGGACCGTCGAGGGTGACCAGCAAGATCGATCCGGGCTCGACGCGATGGGACATGTGATCGGAGATGGCGAGCACGGCGAACAGCAGGACCAGCATCAAGGTGGTCCGCAAAATCCATTTCAAAAATCGTTTGATCATTCGCCCCTCCGTGGGTTTGCCGTCGGCCTCAAATAACCATACCCAGATCCGGCCCGATGGAGCCAGCAATGGGGATGCGCCGGTCTATGGTGATTTTCCCAGCGGCTTGCGCTCGGTGCTGGAGCCGTCGAGGTAGGATTCTCCTGCGGTGTGGACAACGCGGATGGTTGAGATAACATCCATGCCCTGCAGCATCAGCGAGGTTGTCAATGTCTGAATATGCGCCGGCGGTGCCGCGTGACTGCCATCTTCCAGCGCCTCGGTCATCGTGCGTCCGGTCGGCGCGATCCCGCCGGGGCCGGCATTGGGCAGGATGCCGAGAATTTGCTCGATCGTCGGCGCGATGTCGGTATTTGCGGTCGGATTGACATCGACGAAGCCGCGGCGAAAGTCCGGTCCGATCGCCGCGCAGAAATTATGAATCTCGCGCTCGCCCGCCGCGCCATGCATTCCCATCCCGGCCGACCATCGAGTGCTCGCGCCGCTGTCTTCGTACACGAGGCCTTTTACCGGATGCAGCAGCGGCTCGGAATGATTGGGAGTCGATACTTCGCCGTTGGCGCCGATCATGAATGCCGGATGGCTGGGGCCGGTGAAGTCGCGGTTGTCGGCGTCGGGAATCTCGCGCATCGAGATGATTAGATCGGGCGAGCGCGCCGGATTGTACAACCCGGCTGCGGCTTGGCTGAAGGTGCCGTCGATCCATCCCAAGTCGGGGCCGCTGGCGCGGCTGCTCCCGCCATGATGCCCGCGCGCCGCACGGCGCGAGGTTGCAGCCACGGATGATTCGGCCGCATCGCGCGAAAATATCGGACCGCACCATTCCTGCGCCTCGGCGAAATTCACAATTCTTTGGAGCACGGCTCGTTGCGCGGCCCGGGTTGGGAATGCGGCCGGAGAGAGATAAACGAGATCCGCGCCGCCGCCCGGCGCAACGACGATATCGGTGCTGTCGGCGGAGTGCTTGATTCCGGCCGCCACCAGCATTGCGCCCAGATCGATTCGCATCCGAATCGTAGCGAAGCCGTGGTCGGACACGACAATCAAATCAGTGCGATCGCCCGCGCCCGATGAATCGATCGCGGTGCGCAGTTGTCCAAGGTTGCGATCGGTCAGCGCGAGCGCCTCGAGCGACGATGCGGTCCCCAAGCCCGCCGCATGTTCCGTTAAGTCGGGATTATGCTGCCAAAGAACTATCAGTGCGGGATGCCCGGAATCGGCCGCGCGAATCGCGGACGGAAGTGCATCCTCGATCGCAAGCCGTGTGAAGTAGGCGTCGCGAGCGCCGTCGATCACTCCGGACTTTTCCTCGGGCGGAAATGCCGCCGTAAATTTAGACGCCGCCGGCTGCGGCGCGGCGACATCATCGGAGAAAAAGAGATAGTCCTTGTGCGGCTCCCCGGTTTCGTCCTTGCCGCCGAGCACCGTCATCAGCCGATTGTCGAAAATGAGCGCGGGGCCTTTCTTTCCGAGTGCGGCGATATAGCCTCCTTCGCGCTCGATTTCCTGCGAGACAGTGTCCAGCGCCAGGAGCCGCCCGGCGTAGAAATCCGGCGCATTGAGATCCATGATCGACTTGGATTCCTCAACGGAATAAAGCCGTCCATCGCTGCGCTTGGGCGGGATCGCATCGATAAGGTTACCCTCAAGGCCGTTGGTCCCGGGCGATGCGCCGGTCGCTATAGCGGCGGCGTTCACCATTGTGACTGTGGGGAAGAGCGAGTGATGCCGGTCAAAGCGCACCCCTTGGCGCGCCATTCGGTAGAGATTGGGCGTATCCCGCTCGGTGACGGAATCGGGACGCAGTCCGTCCCAAACCATCAAAACTGCGATCCGGCGGCCGCCTTCGTCTTCATCGGCGGCCCGGACAGTCACCGGGCGCGATGCTACAAACGCGATTGAGGCGGCGATCGTGAATACTATTGCGGAAGTGGCTCTCAATGTCCGCCGGCAGCAGCCCCCCACAATTCACGGAGCCGCTGGTCACGTCCGCAATTGACCCGGTAAATCCCGTACGCGATTCGATGGGTCTTGCAGTACTGCTGATGATAATCCTCGGCCGGATAGAACGCGGACGCGGGGACGATTTCGGTCACGATCGGATCGCTGAACGGCTTGGTTTTCTCCAGCTCGGCCAGCGATTCCTTTGCTTCGCGCTCCTGTTCGGCGCCGTGATAAAAAATCGCAGTTCGATATTGATGTCCGGTGTCGCAAAACTGCTGATCGATCACCGTCGGATCGATGTTGTGCCAGTATACGTCGAGCAGCTTTCGATAGCTGATTTTGCCCGGGTCGAACGTCACCTGCAGCGCCTCGGCATGGCCGGTGGTGCCGCTGCATACCTCTTCGTAGGTCGGGTTTTCCGTATGGCCGCCCGTGTAACCGACTTCCGTTTTCAAAACTCCGGGAAGTCCGTCGAACGCCGGTTCCATGCACCAGAAGCATCCGCCAGCAAAAGTAGCGATGGCGGTATCGCCGGCTTTGGTTGAAGACGCAACCATCGTCATTCCTCCGATTAAAGCGATCGCGATGACGGAATTGATCCAATTAAGCGCGGGTTTCATAACATTCAGACGCTTAAACCGCTACCGCGATTCATGACCGTAACACAATTCCCGCCATTTGCGGTTATTCCGCGTGGCGGGTAAAAGAATCGCATGACTCTCCACGATACCGGATTTCCCGCTGTAGCCGCCATTCTCAAGAATAAGGCTTAAGCCGCTGTGCGGATCGCATTGCTTGGACAAGCGGCATTTGCCGAGCGGGCGCTGGAGGCGCTGGCCGCCCACGGCGACGAGATCGTCCATGTCTTTTCGCCGCCCGATTCGCCCTCTGGCAAGGTAGATCCGCTCACCGCCAAGGCGCGTCAAATGGGCCTTCCGCTCAGTCAGCCGAAGTCGTTCAAGGGCGATGCAGCCTTCGAGCACTTCAATGCGCTCAACGCCGATCTTGCGATTCTCGCCTTCGTCACGATTATCGTGCCGGAAAAAATTCTTTATCTGCCGCGCCACAAATCGATCTGTTTTCATCCCTCGCTCCTGCCGCGCCATCGCGGGGCCAGCGGAATCAACTGGGCGATCATTCAGGGCGATGCCGAGACGGGAGTTACGTGGTTCTGGCCCGATAAGGGAATCGACACCGGCCCGATCCTCGTACAGAAGCGTGTGCGGATCGATGAAAACGACACGACCGGTTCGATCTACTTCAACACGCTGTTCCCCATGGGCATCGACGCGATGATCGAGGCGATCGGCCTCATCAATGCGGGCCATCCGCCGAGCGTGCCGCAGGACGAGAGCCAGGCCACCTACGAGCCGCCGTGCCGAGACGAGCACGCAAGCATCGATTTCACCAAGCCCGCGCGCGAGGTGTTCAATTTGATCCGAGGATGCGATCCGCAGCCGGGGGCCTATGCCGCGCTCGGCGAAAAGCGTGTGCGCATTTATGACGCGGCGCTCGACGCGGCGCCGTGTTCAGCGGCTCCCGGAACCATCACTGAAATCGGTGCAACGAGCATGAAGGTCGCCCTCATTGGTGGAACGCTGGTGGTAAAGCGCGCACGCATCGATCCGAATCCAAAAAAGGTTGCCCCTGCGGATCTGGCCACGTCAGGCGAAATCTCAGCCGGCGCCCGTTTAACCTGACCGTCTCTGGCGAAGTCCCGCAGCGCTCGTTACGATCATTACGATGCGCCTCTGTGTCGGGACAGCTAAAGGGGTCGTATTTCTCGACCCGGCCCGCGGTGGAACCCCGATTATGGTCCTTGCCGATCCGGCCAACGTATGGTGCATGGCGCAGGACGCGATCGAACCGGCGCTGATATATGCGGGCGCAATCGAGCATGTGGTAGGGCGGGACGCCGTCGCGCGCTCCACCGACGGCGGCCGATCCTGGGCCGACATCACGCCGCCGCTCGCCCGCGAGGAGGAAATCTGGGCGATTGCGGCATCACCCGCGGTCAAGGACCAGGTTTTCATCGGGACCTCGCATGCGCGCCTGATGCGCAGCGACGATGCCGGACGGAGCTTTCACGAGTGCGACGGCTTTCTGAAAATTTCCGGGCGCGACAAGTGGACCTTTCCGCCGCCGCCGCACATCCCGCACGTCCGTTCGATCGCATTCGATCCGATCCGCCCGCAATCGATTTACGCCGGCGTCGAGGAGGGCGGAATCTTTCGCTCGCGCGACGGTGGAAAATCGTTTGAGCCGTTAAACTCCGGCCTGTACCGCGACGTGCATACTGTCGCCACCGATCGGCGCGAGGCAACCCATCTATACGCGACGACCGGCCGCGGCTTTTACCGCTCCGGTGATGGCGGCAAATCGTGGCGGCAAGTCGCCGATGGCATCGACCGTCCGTATACGGTGCCGATGATCGCAAATGCCGCCGAGGGTGAGACAATTTTCATTGCGGCCGCGGCGGGGCCGCCGCCGATGTGGTCCGTGGGACCGGTGGGCGCCGATGCTGCGATATATCGCAGCGTCGATCGAGGCGGCAGCTTTGAACAGATCGCGGTCGAGCAGGGGCTGGGGCGCGGAATGGTGATGCGGATGCGTCCCGACCCGGAACGTTCGGGCTTTTTCGCGGTGAGCAACTCTGGAGCTGTGCTGCGCCTGTCTGAAGACGGCGCGCATGCTGTCCCGATCGCGGAGAAACTTCCGCCCGCATACGATCTGGCGATTATTCCCTAGCGCTACTGCGAACAGGTGATCTTCGGCTCGCGAACGCGATCCGGGCAAGATTTCCGGCCTGCGATTCGCCTTGAAAAATCGCGCGCATCCAATTACGACGATGATTGAATTTGACCTTCAAGGAGATCCGCGATGCCGATTACCGTAATTGCCAAGCTGAAAGTTAAGCCCGGCAGCGAAGCCGCATTCGAAGCCGCTGCAATGGAAATGATCGAGAAGATTAGGCCGTCCGAGGCGGGCACACTCTCATATGTCCTACACAAGAATAACGCCGACCCGACCGAGTTCGTCTATTACGAAGTCTATTCGGATCCGGCGGCGCTCGGTGCGCATAGCGGCTCGGAGCATATGAAGGCATTTGGCGGAATGATCGCTGCGCTGCTTGCCGGCCGGCCTGAGATCGCGATGTACTCCGAGGTCGCTCGCAAATAATCCCCTCACCCAGTGCGCGCGTGGTTGTCGAAGCAGACTACCGGCAAGATCCAACGCTACTTCGCGTCGGCAATGAGCTGCCCTGTCCCGGTGGGAGAGGGGGATTTCATCTCAATTCGGGGCGCGTGTTGCCTTGAACCACGCGCTTGGCGATGCGCGCGGCCGTGGAGCGCGGAACCAGCCGTGTCGCATTCGCCAGGATGTAATTGCCCCATCCGGAGACCACGCTCGGCCGCTTGCCGAGCGCGTCGAAGGTGACGCGCACGACGTTCTCCGGCGGCTCGCCGTGGTTGTCGCCGACGACCTCTCCGGCGACTTCCTGAAACTCAGTCTTGGTCGCGCCTGGCTCCAGCACGATCGCATCGACACCGGTGCCGCGCAGTTCGCCCCATAGCCCCTCGCCGAAGAGCAAATCGAATCCCTTCGTCGCGCTGTATACCGCATGGAGCGGCAGCGGCTGCCGTCCCGCGACCGAGCCAACGACGATCACTGCGCCGCGCCCCCGCTTGACCATCCCGGGCAGAATTTTGCTGGTCAGCACAACGGGGGCGAGGCAATTGACAATAACCATTTTGGCCAGCCGCTCGGTCTCCAGCTTGTCGAAACGGCCGGCATAACCGAAACCGGCGTTGTTCACGAGCATCGCGATCGGAAGGTCGGCGACGGCGTCGGCAAGGCGGATGGCGCCGCCCGGATCGGCAAGGTCGGCGGCGACCACCCGCGTCTCGACGCCATGCTCGCGCTTGAATTCATCGGCGAGCTTGAGCAGGCGATCCTCGCGCCGCGCGGTGAGAACGATCGACATTTTCTCGTCGTGCGCGAGTGCCTTGGCAAATGCCAAGCCGATGCCAGCCGATGCGCCGGTTACCAGCGCCCATTCTCCATACTTGGTGCGAAAGCCGCGGTTTGTGGATGCCATCGCAAGGTCCTCCTGATGCTCTCCAATGCCTAAGCCTGTGCATCCGCTAACGCAATACACGCGAAGTGGCAGCTCCTTGGACCCATTGACGTGAAGCGAAGAAATAGCGAAAATCCGCCTTAACGATGACGGGATCAATCCCACTGCCGCTGCATGACGCCGCAATTGAGCCAATGCCCGACCGGGGCGGCGTCGAGTTCGTCGAGATGCCGGTTAGGAGCATTCTCAACCGATGCTCAAGCTCGCGAATGCCGTTTAACTGGACGATCAATCCTTATCGTGGGTGCGAGTTCGGATGCGTTTACTGCTATGCGCGCTATACGCACGAATTTCTCGAATTGCGCGACCCGATGGATTTCGAGCGCAAGATTTTCGTAAAGCGGATAGCGGCATCGGTGCTGGCGCGAACGCTCTCGCGAACGCCGATTGGGACGGACGCGATCGCAATTGGCACCGCGACCGATCCCTATCAGCCGGCCGAGCGGGTTTATCGGCTGACCCGCTCGATGCTGGAAATTTTCGCCGGGCTAAGCGGGCTGAATCTTTCAATCACGACCAAGTCGGCGCTGGTCGTGCGCGATATCGACCTGCTTCGCGAAATCAGCCGGCGTTCGAATCTGTCGGTGAACTTCTCAATTGTTACGCTCAGCCGCAGGTTGCAGCGCGCAATCGAGCCGCGCGCGCCGCGGCCGGGCCTTCGCCTGCGCGCGATGGCCGCGCTCACGAATGCCAGCATCAGATGCAACGCGCTGGTGATGCCGATGATACCGGGGCTGACCGACGATCCGGCGGCGATCGAGATCGTCGTGCGCGCGGCGCGGCGGGCGGGCGCTTCCTCAGTCTGGTGGCGGTCGCTGTATTTGAAACCGGCGGCTGCATGCCGGTTCATCCCGTTTATGCGGGAACGCTTTCCGCAGTATGCGCCGCGAATCGACGCATTCTATTCGCATGCGGTTTACGCGCCGCGTGAATATGAGGATCGGATGAACGAACTATTCGATCGTATCCGAACCCGGTATGGCTTTCGGACTGCGCACGAGCGCGGCGGCGAACGCCCTCCGCCGGCGCAGGAGCCGCCGCGACAGCTTTCGCTTGGCGGCGTTCGCTAACCTCGTGACGGGGAGAAATTGTTGTGGTGCGCGGGGCGGGACTTGAACCCGCACGGTATCGCTACCACCAGCCCCTCAAACTGGCGTGTCTGCCGTTCCACCACCCGCGCACATCTGCTTCCAAAGACGAACTTGAGGGCATCCCGCAGCGGCGATGCTACTGCTTCTTTTGAGCCGGCGCCGGTGCGGGCGCAGCCGGCTTTGGCTGACCTGCGGCTTGGGCCGCTGGTGCAGCCGACATTGGCTTAGGCGCCGAAGCCGGTGTTCCATTGGCGCCCGGAGTGCCGTTTGCCACCGTGGTCGTCAAGGCCTGAGGCGCCGATGAAAACGGTCCGCCTTCGAATATGCTCCCGGTCGTGCGGCGAGCCGAGGTTATCGCCAGGAAGATCGAGGTGGCGAAGAATAGCGCCGCCAGCGTCCATGTCGCCTTGGTGAGCGCATTGCCCGCGCCGCCGGCTCCGAAGACTGTCTGGCTCGAACCACCGAAAACCGCGCCGATATCCGCGCCCTTGCCCTGTTGCAGTAAAACCACGACACACAGGGCGACGCAGACGATTATATGAATAGTTGCTGCAGCCAGTACCATTTTAATTTCTTCAATTGATCCGCGCACGCACAAGCCGCGCGAAGGAGTCAGCCTTTAAGGATGCCCCGCCGACCAGAGCCCCGTCAATATCGGGCCTGGAGACGAGCGAGTCAACATTCTCGGGATTGACGCTGCCGCCATAGAGAATCCGGATTGCTTCCGCGGCTCTATCCCCATATCGCTTGGCAACCGCGCCGCGAATCGCGATATGAACCTCGTGGGCTTGTTCCGGGGTGGCGTTGCGGCCGGTCCCAATTGCCCAAACCGGCTCGTAGGCGAGGATTACCGGCCTTAGCGCATCCTCGCCGATGCCTTCCAGTCCGCGCTCCAACTGCCCCAGCACGACTTCGAGCGTGCGGCCGCCGTCGCGTTCGGCGAGCGTTTCTCCGACGCAAAGTATCGGCGCTATGCGATGCTTGAGCGCGGCGGCCACTTTCTTGTTGATCAGCGCGTCCGGTTCGTGAAACACATGGCGGCGCTCGGAATGGCCAAGTATCACGTGAGTCACGCCGAAAGCTTTGAGCATCGGCGGCGATACTTCGCCGGTGAAGGCGCCCTTATCTTCGAAGTGCATGTTCTGCGCGGCGAGAAAAATCGATGCTCCGGCCAGTGCCTGTGCGACGGCTGGAATTAGAATCGATGGCGGCGCGACCATTACGTCGCGGTCCTTGGAGAGCGCAGTCGCATCGCTATCGATTTCGGCGCGAATTGAGGCGACCAGCATGCGTGCCTCCACCGGGGTGAGATGCATCTTCCAATTTCCGGCGATGAATTTCCTGCGCATTTGAATTTCCGTCCCGACTGCGACCTCACCCCTCCAGCGCTTTCACGCCGGGGAGTTCACGGCCTTCGAGAAATTCCAGGGTTGCGCCGCCGCCCGTCGAAATGTGGGTGAAATTTTTCGCCCACGGTGCATGCGCCAGTGCCGCCGCGGTGTCGCCGCCGCCCAGAATCGACTTGACACCAGCCTGATTGGCCAGCGCCTCGCCCACCCGCAACGTGCCGGCCGCGAATGCCGGATTCTCGAACATCCCAAGCGGGCCATTCCATACGACGGTCTTGGCGCGCGCGATTTCGGCGATGAACGCGCCTGCAGTCGCCGGGCCGATGTCCAGCCCCATCATTTCGTCCGGGATCTGCTCGACGGTGGCCGCGGCGCTGGTGGCGTCGACGGATGCGGCGATCAGATGATCGGATGGCAGCACAATTTTGACTCCTTTGCGCGCAGCTTCCGCAAGCAGTTCGTGCGCCAGTTCAAGCTTGTCGGCCTCGATTCGTGAAGCGCCGATCGGAACGCCCTGCGCCTTAAGGAACGTGTAGGCCATCGCGCCGCCGATCAGGATCGCATCGACCTTCGTCATCAGGTTTTTGATCAGTTCGATCTTGTCCGAAACTTTCGCTCCGCCCACGATTGCGACTTGCGGACGTTCCGGATTGTCGATTACCGCGTGCAGCGCCTCCAACTCGCGCATCATCAGGAACCCCGCTCCGCGTTCGCCGATGAATCGCGTCACGCCCACCGTCGAGGCATGGGCGCGATGCGCGGTGCCGAACGCGTCGTTGACGTAGACCTGCTTACGGCGCGCCAGTTCGTGTGAGAAGTCGCGATCGTTGGCCTCTTCCTCCCGATGAAAGCGCAGGTTCTCCAGCAGGATCGCGTCGCCGGGGTTGAGCGCGTCGATCATCTTGCCGGTGATGTCCCCGATACAGTCGGGGGCCAGCGCAACCTTTTTGCCGAGCGTAGCGGAAAGATATTCGGCCACCGGCTTAAGGCTGAGTTCGGCAGTGCGTTCCTTGGGGCGGCCCAGATGCGAACACAAGACGGCGGCGCCGCCCTCCTTGAGAATGTGGCGAATGGTATCCAGGCTCGCGTCGATGCGCGCCGGTTCGGCGACCTTGATGTCCTTGGCATCTTCACCATGCTTGAGCGGCACGTTGAAGTCGCATCGCACGAGCACCTTCTTATTTTTCAGTTGAAGGCGCGTGATGGGTACTACGGCCATGGCGAATTAGAGCTTTCCCGCGACAAACGTCGCGACATCGGCGAGCCGGTTCGAGTAACCCCATTCGTTGTCGTACCATGAAAACACTTTCACCAGCTTCTTGCCGATCACCTTGGTGAGCGGCGCGTCGAAGATCGACGAATGAGGATTGCCGTTGAAATCGATCGAGACTGCTGGAATTTCGCTATAGGCCAGGATTCCCTTAAGGGGGCCATCGGCCGCCGCCTTCACGGCTGCATTGATCGTTTTTTCGTCGGCATCCTTCTCAACAATTAAGGTTAGGTCCACAACCGATACGTTGGCGGTTGGAACGCGTACTGCCAACCCATCGAGTTTGCCCTTGAGGGCGGGCAGGACCAATCCGATCGCCTTGGCCGCGCCGGTCGAGGTCGGAACCATCGAAAGCCCCGCCGCGCGCGCACGCCGAAGATCTTTGTGCGGTCCATCCTGCAAGTTCTGATCTGCGGTATACGCATGAACGGTGGTCATCAGGCCGTGGACGATGCCGAAATTCTCGTGGATGACCTTCGCCAACGGCGCGAGGCAATTGGTCGTGCACGATGCGTTTGAGATCACGTCATGTTTCTTTGGATCGTAGGTCTCCTGATTCACGCCCAAGCACAGCGTTGCGTCGACGCCTTCGGCCGGCGCGCTGATGACGACTTTCCTGGCGCCGGCGGCGAGGTGCAGCGCGGCCTTCTCGCGTGCAGTGAACAGCCCCGTCGATTCCACCACAACTTGGACGCCAAGGTCCTTCCATGGCAGCTTTGCGGGATCGCGCTCCGCAAGCACCTTCAGCGGCTTGCCGTCGAGCAGGATGGCGCCGCCCTCCGCCTTTACGTCATGTTTTAACGTTCCGTGAACGGAATCGTATTTGAGCAGATGCGCGAGCGTGTGCGCGTCGGTGATGTCGTTGACGGCTACGATATCAAGCTCTTTCTTGCCAAGCGCCGCACGTAGAAACATCCTGCCAATCCGCCCAAAGCCGTTGATTCCAACTTTTATCGCCACCGATCGAATCCCTCCTGATTTACAATCTCACTCTCGCTCTGCAAAACGCATCGACTCGAACTTAGATAAGTACGGCTCAACTATTCAAGGTCGACGAATAACCCATATTACTGCCAATCGAGGCGCAAAGCACGACATGCGCACCCCCGGCTGGTTTTGGCCGTGGCGATGCCCTTATAATGGTTGGCTGAAATGGGATTAATATGCTCCTCCAGGTGAATGGTGCAGGTGGATTGGGCGTGGTGGAGTTGGTGCTGGGCACCGGCCCGGTCGTCGCCGCGGTCTTATGGCTTCTGGTCGCCTTCTCAATCGGAAGCTGGGGAATCATCCTGTACAAGATGATTCAAATCTCTCGTGCGCGGCGCCAATCCGAGCGATTTATCACGATCTTCTGGGAATCGAAAAATCTGGCCGCAATTCACACCGCCAGCGTCGGCCTGAAGCACAGCCCGGTCGCGCAGGTCTTCCGTGCCGGTTATCAGGAATTGCTCCAGCTTACCCGTGCCAAGCGGCAGGCTGTCGGAGCCGAGAGCGGATTTTCGACCGACTTGGGCGGCATCGAGAACGTCAAACGCGCGATGAAACGGCAGGAGAACGTGGAATTGACCAAGCTTGAGACGGGCATCACGTTTCTCGCAACTACCGGTTCGACCTGTCCGTTTATCGGCCTGTTCGGAACAGTATGGGGAATCATGACCGCGTTTCTGGGACTGGCGGCTTCGCATACTTCGAGCGTGCAAGCCGTGGCGCCCGGAATCGCCGAGGCATTGATTACCACGGCGGTTGGACTGGTCGCCGCGATTCCCGCACAGATGTTCTATAATTTCCTAATCGCCCGCGTCCGGCTGCTCGCCACCGAGATGGACAATTTCACCTCTGAATTTCTCAACATCGCGGAACGTCACTTCCTGTCGTAGCCGATGGCATTCGAACCGGGACAGCGCGGGCAGTTCGTTTCCCAGATCAACGTCACGCCGCTGGTCGACGTGATGCTGGTGCTGCTGGTGATTTTCATGGTGACCGCGCCGATTATCCAGCAGGGTGTCGAAGTCTCGATTCCCAAGGTCAAAGCGGCGGCATTGCCCGGCAAGGAAGAGCAATTCGTCGTGTCGATAACGCGGCCGGGCGACGTTTACCTTAATGACACCAAGATCAGCACCGACGCGCTGACCCAGAAGCTCAAGGCAATTTCCGAGGAACGTCCCGATCGGCAGGTCTTTATCCGTGCCGACGCCAACGTTGCCTACGGCAAGGTGATCGGCACGATGGCGGCGATCAAGGCCGCAGGAGTCGAAAACGTCGGAATGGTGACGGAAATGCCCGAATCGGCGCCGGACGCACACGAAAGTGGCGGAACAGGACGATAAGCCGGAAGACGAGCGCCCGCCCCGTGCGGGATACATCGGCGCGATCTTCGTCTCGGCGGCCGGCCATGCGGCCCTGTTCGCACTAATTTTTTTCATCGTGCCGCGATATTTGCTGCGCGCCGATGTCACCCCGCCGTCTTATACCGTCAAAATTGTCGACAACATTCCCGCCGGCGACTTGGGGACTCATCTTCCGCGCATCGCCAAGCCCAGGTCGGCGCACGATACTCAAGAGAAATCCAAGCCCGAACCGCCCAAGGTGGTATCGGAGCCGCCCAAACCCGCGATCGTCGCCGACAACGATAAGGACGCAATCGCCCTTAAGGGCGTGAAGGCGAATCCCACTCCGACCGCCAGCCCGACCATCGTTCCGACGAAAGCGGCGACCTTCACGCCGACGGTTACGCCAACTATCGAGCCTACTGTGGCGCCGACGCGGAAACCGACGCCGCAGCCGACGCCGCAGCCGACGCCGACTGTCGTCCCAACTCCGAAACCGACGCCGACCGCCAAGCCGGCTCCCGCGCCCAAATCGCACCCGGCCGCAAAACCCGCTCCCGCGTCGAAGAGTACGAAGAAGCCCAAGCCTGAACCGACTGCGGCAATTGTAAACACGGAATCGCCCGGCAGCGTCAAAGCTCAATTGGAAGCCCTAAAACAAAAGATGATGGCGAATCATCTGAAGGATCAGGCGAATAAGAACCGGGAGGCGCCGGACGAATCGGGCCAGACGCCCGAGAGACCGGCCGAAGGTCCCTCCGGCGGCGGTCCGGTTCCCGCGACTGTGGCCAGGCCGGGGCAGGGGATGGGAGTCGGACCGGGGACGGGCAGTATGGGGATTCTTCAAGACCCCGATTTTCTCCTGTACTATCAAACGGTGCAGGATCGGATTAAAAGGGCATGGTCGTTCACGAGCGGTGCGAACGATTTGACCGCGACCGTGGAATTCTCAATCGGTCCGGATGGCGAGCTTACGGAGGCGAAGATCGGCACCAGTTCCGATGACGCGGCATTCGATGAGTCGGTGCTGCGCGCGATTCGAGCGGCGGCGCCGTTCGATCCGCCACCGAAGAAGTTTCAGAGTCAGTTCGAGGGCGGAATCGAAGCGGTGTTCAAGCTGGGCGAACTTAAGTCGTAGCGCGATATTGCGTTGCGGATGATGTGGAAGATGGGGATGCTGGGTACGACATGAAACGATTCATTTTCCAGATTGCAATCCTGTTCCTGTCCGCGATTGCTCTGACAGCGCGATCCGCGACTGCCGAACCGATCAAGATAATGATCGTTGGGCCCGGCTCGGAACTTTCGCCGATTGCGATCTCGGAGCTCAAGAACCTGGACGGCGACGACGACCATCGCCTTTCGGCTGAATTCGACGGCACGCTGCAGCGCAACTTGGAGCTGTCGGGATATTTCAGGCTCATCAAGCCGCAGGCATACATCGAGGATCCGCAAAAGTCCGGCTACGAACTCGGCCAGTTCAATTTTTCTGATTGGCATACGATCAACGCGAGCTTTTTGGTAAAGGGCGCCGTTAGCCGCAAAGGGGATACCGTAAAGCTGACCGCATTCCTGTATGATGTCGCGCAGCAGCGGCGGATGATGGGGAAGAATTATACGGGTGGGGAGGAGGATGTGCGCACGATGGCGCGCCGCTTCGCCGACTCGATTCTGGAAGCCACCACGGGACAGTTGGGCCCATTCGATTCCAAGCTGGCGTTCGTTTCGACGCGCGGCGGCAGATTCAAGGAAGTATACTGGCAGACGCTCGATGGCGAGACGCTGTTTCGCGTGACCGACAACCCAACCATCAATTTGTTTCCGGGCTTCGATCGCACCACGAATCACCTGCTCTATCTGTCGTACAAGTCGATGGAGCCGGCGCTCTATCTGGCCGATCTTCAATCCGAGCGTGAAATACAAATCAAAAATCCGAACGGCAAGGTTATCGGCGGCGCGATTTCGGCCGATGCAAGCCGGGTCGTCGCCGCAGTGGAGCGCGATGGCGCCACCAATCTTTATTTGATGACGGGAACCGGCGCACAAATCCGCCAGTTGACGGATACCGCCGGAATCAACGTCAGTCCCGCGATTTCCCAGGATGGCTCGACGCTTGCCTTTACGTCCGATCGATCCGGAACGCCGCAAATTTACACAATGCCGCTGGAGGGCGGGCAGGCCCATCGCGTCACCTACAGTGGCGATTACAACACTACGCCGGCTTTCTCACCCAAGGGCGATCGGATTGCCTACCAAAGCCGGGCAAACAGCCGCTTCGACATCTGGTCGATTCCGGTCGCCGGTGGCGAGCCCGAGCAACTAACCGAGGGCGCCGGTTCCAACGAGCATCCGTCCTGGTCGCCCGACGGCCGGTATATTGCGTTTAGTTCGACGCGTGAGGGGCGGCCTCGCGCGTATATTATGATGGTCAGTAATCGAAAAGTAATTTCCCCATTGACGGAGGGCAAAGGCGATGATTCATGTCCAGCGTGGTCGTGGTGGTTGGGTGACTAGGAGGAGCGGATGGATGGCCAGGGCCGGCGCGACGCTGGTGCTGGGCGGTGCGCTTGCAATTGCGGGTTGCTCGTCATCCAAGCCCGTCGGGGCCGGTGCGAATGGCAAAAACCCGCTCATCGGCGAAAACGGAGTAGGAGGGAATACGAATTCGCTAGTCGGGTTCCAACATGGAAAAGTGCCCGGCGGTACCGGCGAGCAAGGGCCGCTTGACGATATTCATTTTGCCTACAACGAATACACCGTTGAGCCGCAGGACGATGCGATCCTGAAGAAGAACGCGGACTGGCTGAACAGTAATTCCAGTGCGCGGGTCCAGGTGGAAGGCCATTGCGATGAGCGCGGTTCAGAAGAGTACAACATCGCCCTTGGCGCTAAGCGTGCGCAGGCGGCCAAGGATTACCTGGTGACGCTCGGCATCCCGGCCAACCGCATTTCAACCATCAGCTATGGCAAGGAATTGCCGGTATGCACCGAGCACGATGAGACGTGCTGGGCGCAGAACCGCCGCGATCACTTCGCAATCATGCCGCAATAAGTGGACGAACGCCGATGAAGCTTCAACGCCGGATATTGTGTGCCGCGACAGTTGGACTGGCGATGCTCGCCCCCGGGTGCGCCTCCCAGAACGACGTCCAGCAGCTCAACAAGAATGAATTCACGCTGCGCAGCATGATCGCCAGCGATCACCAGGAAATCGACGCGCTCCAGCAGCAGATTCGCCGGCTCAACGACAAGCTGACCGAGATGGAACATCAGGATGAAAGCTCGTCGGGCGGCACCGATGAGTCGCAATCGGTCGGCGATCGGCTGAATCGGCTCGAGTCCGAAGTAACATCGCTGCAGGCAGGCATGGCCGCAGTGCCGGGCGCGCCGCCACCGCCGGCTAATCCTGCCGCTGGTGCGCCAGTTGCGGCTTCACCTCCAGCTGTCGAGGCTTCCGCGCCCTCCGCGCCGCCGCCTCCGGCCGCGCCGCCGGCGGAAATCGCGCCGACATGGCCCGCCGAGCTCGATGCCGAAATCGAGTCGGCCAAGAGTTCGTCCGAGCCGGGTGCGAAGTTCTACAGCGACGGCCTGGATGCGATGAAGGATGGAAAATATCCGCTCGCGGTCGCGCGCTTCACCAAGCTGCAGCACAAATTCCCCAAGTCCGCTCTGAGCGAGCCGGCGGAATATTTCGCGGCCAATGCGCTGTATGAAACCGGCAAGTACGATCAGGCGATTCTGCAGTTTAACGATCTCGTGATGCGCTATCCCAAGGGCCGTTTCTCGTGCGCCGCGCTGTTGCGCGAGGCGCAGGCTTTTCTGAAGCTAAACGATCGAATCGATGCGCGGCTGACCCTGCAAAAGCTTTCCACCGATTGCGGCGGGTCGCCGCAGGCGGTTTCCGCCGGTGTGTTGATGAAGGACCTTGGGCGCGATTAGGTGCGCAGCATCCACGATCGACTTTGCATTTCGATGGCCGCGTCCGGAACCATTTTCAGATGGAAATAATCCGCGGCCTAAAAGCGCTTGCGAAACATCCATATCCGGTGACTGCGATCGGAAACTTCGACGGCGTACATCTGGGCCATCGCGCGATCCTGAAAGCCGCAATCGATCGCGCGCGTGCCAAGGGCGGGACCGCCTTTGCGCTCACATTCGATCCTTTGCCGTCGCGGGTCCTGGCTCCGGAACGTTCGCCAAAATTGATTTTGACCACCGAAGACAAGCTCGAGCTGCTGCGACTGTCCGGCATCGACGGCGTGATCGTCCTCGATTTCACGGTCAAGCTGAGCCGTGTGGAGCCGCGTGATTTCGTGCGCGATTGGCTCCTTGGCGGCATCGGCGTGCGTGAAGTAGTCGTCGGCCACAGCGTGAGCTTTGGCCACAAGCGCGGCGGGAATGCGTCGGTAATGGTCGAGCTGGGGGGTGAGCTCGGCTTCGACACGACCGTCGTGGGTCCGGTCAAAGTCGGTGGCACCGAGGTCAGTTCCACCAAGATTCGCGAACTGATCGACACCGGTGACCTGCCCGGTGCGGCCCGCCTGCTCGGCCGATGCCATTTCCTTCACGGCCGCGTCGTTCACGGCCGCGAGCGCGGCCGCACGCTCGGCTTCCCGACCGCCAATCTCGAAAGCGAAACCGAATGCATCCCGCCCGATGGCGTATATGCCACGCGGGTGGTTCTGGATGACGGCGCGTATCCGTCGATCACAAATATTGGGATGCGTCCGACGTTTGCCGAAACCGAGCGCTCGATCGAGGCGCACATTTTCGGCTTCGACCGCGACCTCTACGGCCGGCGCATCAAGCTCGAGCTCGTAGAGCGCGTCCGCTCGGAGCGAAAATTCGGTTCTGCGGGCGCCCTTAAGCGCCAGATCGCGCTCGATCTTCGCAAAGTCCGGGAAATTCTTTCCGCTGGATGATAAGTGACTTCCGTTCGCCGCCGGGTGGACTTCAATAGCCGCGTCGCGGCAAGATTGAACTGGACGGGGTAGCGTCCATTCATGAATCCACAAACCAACCTTGATGAGGCGCCTGGAGCCGGCGGCTTTGGCGGCCTGCGCGTCGTCGCATTCGAAAGCCGGATGGCCGCCGAAGTGCGGGAGATGATCGAGCGGCGCGGTGGCATCCCGATTATTGCGCCCGCGATGCGCGAGGTTCCGCTCGAAGACAATCGCGCCGCGCTGGATTTTGCCGCACGACTGCTTGCCGGCGAATTCGACGTCGTAATTTGTCTGACCGGGGTCGGGACCAACGCGTTGTTCCAATCGATGGAAACGCGGCATCAGCGCGCCGCCTTGGTCGCCGCGTTGTCACGGACTGTCGTTGCGGCGCGCGGTCCAAAGCCGGTTCGCGTGCTGCGCGAGTTAGGCATCGAGCCCGGCGTAATTGCGCCCGAGCCGAACACATGGCGCGAACTGATGGCCGCGCTGACCGCCAAGATCGAACTCAAAGGCAAGCGCGTTGCCGTTCAGGAGTACGGGGCGAGCAATCGTGAGCTGGCCGCCGCGCTCGAAGCTCGTGGCGCGGAAGTATCGATCGTTCCGGTCTACCGATGGGCGATGCCGTCCGATCGCGGCCCGTTGCGCGACGCGCTGGAGAAGATCGCCGCGGGCGAAGCAGACATCGCCCTGTTCACCAGTTCGAATCAGGTTACCAACGTAATTCAGATGGCCGACGCAGTTGGAATCGGCGCGGAGGTAAAGCGCGGGTTTGCCAGTATGGCAATCGGCTCGATTGGGCCGGTTTGCACCGAACAACTGCGCGCATCCGGTTTGGGCGTCGATTTCGAGCCGGTGCATCCCAAGCTCGGCCATCTGATCAAAGAGGCAGCGGAACGCGGTGTTCCAATTGCGAAATCTAAGCATGGGGGTGCGGCGGGAATTGTAATTTCATCCGCGACCGCACCGCGGCAGGCGCCGCGCGGCGACCGGCAGCGATCGCCGCTGTGGGACCATCCGATTCTAAAAGCATGCCGGCGCGAAGCGACGCCTTACACTCCCATCTGGCTGATGCGGCAGGCGGGCCGATACATGCCCGAGTATCGCAAGGTCCGGGAGCAACACGAATTTCTCGATTTGTGCAGACGGCCGGAACTCGCAGCAGAGGTCACCGTCACGGCGGTGGAGCGGCTCGGAGTGGATGCCGCGATAATCTTCGCCGATATCCTGCTTCCGTTGCTCCCGATGGAAGTCGGGCTACATTACGAAAAGGGCGACGGTCCGCTGATCGACCATCGCATCCGCAAGGCCGCCGATATCGAACGGATTCCGGAAATCGACATGGGAGATCTCGCGTTTGTTGGCGAGGCAATCAAGCTGGTCCATTCGGCAATCGGCGCCAAAACTCCGGTGATTGGATTTGCGGGCGCGCCCTTCACGCTTGCGTCGTATTTGATCGAGGGCGGCGGCTCGCGCCAATATCAGACCACCAAAACCTTCATGTACACGCAGCCGGAGACGTGGCATCGCCTGATGGAGCTGCTCGCGCGCGTGACCGCCGACTACCTGAAGATGCAAATCGCCGCGGGCGCGGACTTGGTCCAGATTTTCGACAGCTGGGTCGGGAGCCTTGGCCCCGACGACTATCGCCGCTTCGTTCTGCCGCATACGGCGGCGGTGATCGCCGCGATTCCAGCCGATGTCCCGGTAATTCACTTCGGCACGGTCACCGGCAATCTGCTCGAGCTGATGCGCGAAGCCGGCGGCGACGTAATCGGGTTGGACTGGCGTGTGAACCTGGCCGAAGCGTGGGCGCGGCTGGGCTATGGCGTCGCGGTGCAGGGCAACCTCGATCCGATCGCGCTGTTTGCCGATGTTGCGGAGATTCGCACGCGCGCCCGCGCGATTCTGGATCAAGCCGCCGGCCGCCCCGGACACATCTTTAATCTCGGCCACGGCATTCTGCCGGAGACACCCGTCGATCATGTGATCGCGCTGGTCGATGCGGTGCATGAGATGAGCCGGCGTTAGAGATGGGTGCGCTCAAAAGTCGTGTTCCGAGCGAAGCCGAAGGATGTGACGCGGTACTCGTAATTGGTTTCGGCGCCCCATCGTGCGCCGAAGAGGTCCGCCCCTACCTGGATCGCGTGCTGCGCGGCCGCAACGTGCCGCGCGAACGGTACGAGGAGGTCGTTCGCCACTATGAGCGGATTGGCTACCGCTCGCCGTACAACGATCTGACCATCAACCAGGCGGTGGCCTTGCGCGACGCGCTCGCTAAAAGCGGCATCGAGGTTCCGGTCGAGGTGGGCATGCGAAACACGCCACCGTATGTCGAAGACGCTCTGTTATCACTCGCCGAGCGTGGTGCTCGCCGAGCGCTGGGATTCATCATGGCTCCCCATCGTTCGGAAGCCAGTTGGGATCGTTACCTGGCAGCCGTAGCCCAGGCGCAGTTCAATGTCAGCCGCGCCGCGGTGCAAGTTGAATACCCTGCGCCGTGGCACACTGATCCGCTGTTCATAAATGCGATCGCTTCCCGAATACGCGAAGCTCTGGCCCGGCTCGATCCGGACGATCAATTGGCGGCTTGGCTCATCTTCACCGCGCACAGTATTCCGATCGCGATGAAGAATGCGCCGAAGTACGCTGAACAGGTCGTGGAAACGGCGCGGCTTGTGGCCGCGCAGCTTCGAATATCGAATTGGCGCGTCGCGTTCCAAAGTCGCAGCGGCGATCCGAGCGAGCCGTGGCTTGAACCAAGTATTGGCGCGGCGCTGCGCGAGATCGGTTCCGGTGGCGTGGCAGTTGTGGTTCCGATTGGATTTCTCGTCGATCACGTCGAAGCGCTGTACGATCTCGACATCGAGGCGGCCGAAATCGCAAGGCAAGCGGGCGTAAGAATGGAACGTGCGCCGACCGTTGGCGACCATCCGATGTTCATCCAAATGATGGCCGGCATCGCGCGTTCCCATCTGCGAAAATGACGGCGCGGGTTGCGGTAATCGGCGGCGGAATTGCGGGCCTGAGCGCGGCGAATCGCATCCGCGAGCTCGCCGAGGAATCTAAAGTCGCACTTGAGGTTACGCTGCTGGAGCGGAACGGCCGGCTCGGCGGGGCGCTGGAGACGATTCGTCGCGACGGATTCGTAATCGAGACCGGCGCCGACTCGATTTTGTCCGAGAAACCGTGGGCAATCGATCTGGCGCGGCGGATTGGACTTGATGCGGAAATAATTCCGACCCGCGAGGAATACCGCAAGACGTTCGTCGTCCGTGGCGGGCAACTGGTCGAAATTCCCACCGGCTTTTCATTGCTCGCCCCCGCGCGTCTGGGCCCCATACTTCGCAGCGAACTTTTTTCAACGGTCGGCAAACTTCGAATAGCGCTCGAACCGTTCATCCCCGCACGCCGCGGCACCGGCGATGAAAGCCTCGGTTCATTTGTAACGCGACGGCTCGGACGTGAAGTCCTTGAGCGCGTGGCCCAGCCACTCGCCGGCGGCATCTACACCGCCGATCCAAATCAATTGAGCATCGCGGCGACGATGCCACGTTTCGTCGCGATGGAACGTCATTACGGCAGCCTCATCCGGGGACTGCGCGCGGCCGAACGCGCGCGCGCATCGAAGAGCAGGGACGCAAGCGGCGCGCGATGGAATCTGTTCGTGAGCTTCAAGGGCGGAGTCGCCGCGCTGGTCGAGGCGCTTGCAGCCCGCCTCTCCGGCTCGATCCGCAATTCGGCGGAAGTCGTCGCGATGACGCGCGAAGGGAATCGGTGGCGGCTCGAACTCGCCGGAGGCGGCGATGCGATTCTTGCCGATGCGGTAATCTGTGCGGCGCCCGCGCCTGCCGCGGCTCGAATCTTGTCGGCAATCGCACCCAAGGCGGCGGAATTGCTTGGCACGATCTCTTATGCGTCGGCGGCGACGGTCAATATCGCGTATCGCGCGGATGACTTTCCGCGTGCCCCGGCGGCGTTCGGATTTGTGGTTCCGATTGCCGAGCGGCGCAAAATAATAGCGGGCAGTTTCTCGAGCTTCAAATACGAAGGGCGCGCGCCCGCCGGGATGATTCTGGCGCGCGCTTTCGTGGGCGGCGTGCTGCAAAGCGGCATGATGAATCTATCCGACGACGAGATCGCTGCCGCCGCAGTCGATGAGTTTCGTCTGCTGCTCGGCGTGAATGCGGCCCCGCAATTCACGATCGTCAGGCGATGGCCGGATTCGATGCCTCAGTACGAAGTTGGCCATCTCGCGCGAGTCGCGGAAATCGAGCGGTTGATAGCCGACGTTCCGTCCTTCGCCGCTGCCGGTGCGGCGTATCGTGGGGTGGGGATTCCCGATTGCGTGCGCAGCGGCGAGCAGGCCGCCGAGGCTGTCTTCGCGAAACTGCCGCACGCAGGCTGACCGATGAAGGTCGAGGAAACCTCCTACGCGGGCTCCGGTGCGCATTGGCCGCGCGTCATCGCGCATGCTGACATGGACGCCTTCTATGCTTCGGTCGAGGTGCTGGATAATCCCGCGCTGCGAGGATTGCCGGTGATCGTCGGCGGCAAAAGCGCGCGCGGCGTGGTTACGTCGGCATCGTATGAGGCGCGCAAGTTCGGCGTTCGCTCGGCGATGCCGTCGGCGCAGGCGCGCAAGCTATGTCCATCCGGCGTCTTTTTGCCGGGCCGGATGGAGCGGTACACCGAACTGTCAAAGCAGATTCGCAGCGTTTTCGAATCGTTCAGCCCGATCGTCGAGCCGCTCTCGCTCGATGAGGCGTTTATCGATCTTACCGGCACCGAGCGCTTGCTCGGCTTCCCGGTGGAGGTCGGAGGCGGCATCAAGCGCCGGGTCCTTGACGAAACCGGTCTGGTCGTATCGGTCGGTGTCGCGCCGACGAAAATGGCGGCGAAAATTCTAAGCGACCTGTCCAAACCCGACGGCCTGCTATGTGTCGGTCCGGAGCGGTTGCGTGAATTCCTGGCACCTCTGCCGGTGGAGCGAATTTGGGGTGTGGGGCGCGTGACGCTGGGGCGGATGAATGCGTTGGGGATTACGACGATCGGCGACCTTGCAAATCGTGATCCGGCCGAGCTGGAGAGCAAATTCGGCACCGCCGGACCGCATCTGCGTGAGCTTGCGATGGGAATCGATTCGCGGGAAGTCATCGCGGACTGGCAGCGCAAATCGTACGGAGAAGAGAATACGTTCGCGCGCGACCTCGAAATCGATTCAAGGGAGCTGCGCGACGCGCTTATCGCACACGGCGACGCGATTGCCCGGCGGATGCGCGCCGACGGCGTGCGCGCCCGCACCATCACGCTCAAAGTCAAGCTCGCACGCCCGCTCGGAAAAGGCCGCTATCCGGTCCTGACGCGCAGTTTTTCGCTGGACGTTCCGACCGACGACGGCCCGGAGATTACTCGCATCGCGACCGGCCTGCTCGCGCGAATTCGGGAGCGCGAACGGATTCGCCTGGCTGGCGTGCATGCGCATAACCTGGAACGCGCGGCTAAGGGGCAGGCCGGTCTATTCGATTCGCCGCCGCCGCGCGACGCCCGCCGCGATCGGCTGAATCAGGCGCTCGATTCCGTCGCCAAGCGATTCGGTGAGGATGCGGTCACACGCGGGCTGGCGCATGCCGACCGCGCGGCGCCGACATTGCGAATCAAGTGACCGGGCTACCGCATTGCTTCGTTAAAAATTAATTTGTTATGACTTCCGAAATTCCGCCTAGTCGCGGGCTTGTCGAAATCCCGGCCGCAGAGGTAAGAGAAAAGACTTCAATATGAACCGTCGAGTGCATCACGGCATGACCGGCCTTGCGATTTTGGTGGCGATGTTTCTCGCCATCGGGACTGGCGGAGTTGCCCATGCGGACGGGCCGTCCGCAATCGCCACTGCGGCACCGTCGGCATCATCGCAGCTATCTCCCACAGGTGCGGCATTGCACGTGATTGTAGATGCCGGCAGCCTTACCGACCTGCGATGGCCGAGCTTCGGCAACTACAGAGATCAGGTAAAAAGCTTTTACGACAGCGACGGCTATACGCTGGCGTGGGTGAAGAACGGGCAGCCGACACCGCAGGCGATTGCGATTACCGAAGTGTTGTCGCAGGCCGACAGCAAGGGCCTGAACGCCGAGGACTACGACGGGCCGCGATGGGCCGGCCGCCTTGCGCAATTGCACCAATCAGGCGCGCCGCCGTCGGATGCGGATTTTGCGAAATTCGATGTTGACATGACTGTGTGCACGATGCGCTACGTCTCGAATCTGCACACCGGTCGCGTGAATCCGAAATCGCTCGGGCTGGGGCTGGACGTGGACGGGCGCCAATACGATCTGTCTCGATTTTTGCGCGAGCGGCTGATTAACGCATCGCCAACCGATTTGCAGACTGGGCTGGTGAGTATCGAGCCGCCCTTCGATGCGTACCGGCGGCTGGAAGCCACGCTTCCGATATATCAGGTGCTGGCCGCAAGGGACGGGGGCGGGACGCTCCCCGCCGTGTCCAAAAGCGTTCGTCCCGGCGATACCTATCGCGGGGTTCCCCGGCTGGCGAGCTTCCTGAAACTGATCGGCGATCTGCCGGCGGATGCCGCTGTGAGTATCGATCCGCCGATCTACCAGCAGCCGCTCGTCGACGCGGTTAAAAAATTTCAACGCCGGCATGGACTGGACACTGACGGCCGCCTGGGCGCGCAGACGATCAAACAGCTCAATATTCCACTGAGCCAGCGCGTCGAGCAGATCAAACTTGCGATGGAACGATGGCGCTGGGTGCCGCATCATTTCTCGCATCCGCCGATTATCGTGAATATCCCCGAATTCATCCTGCGTGCATGGGATGAGAACGCTCATAACGTCCTGCAAATGAATGTGATCGTCGGCAAGGCCTATCATCACAAGACGCCGGTTTTCACCGGTGACATGCGGTACCTGATTTTCCGGCCCTACTGGGACGTTCCAACCGATATCGCCCGCGCCGAAATGGTTCCCAAGATCGAACGAGACCCGGACTACCTGTCCAAGAACAATCTTGAAGTGGCGGCCGGCGACGGGACGGTGGTGACCGACGGCGCCGTGAGCGATGACGCTCTGGATGAAATCGAATCGGGTGCGGTCCAGGTTCGCCAGAAGCCGGGCCCCAAAAATGCGCTGGGGCTGGTCAAGTTCATTTTCCCGAACGATTACAGTGTTTATCTGCATAGCACCGATGCGCCCGAATTGTTTTCAAGATCGGAACGCGACTTCAGCCACGGATGCATCCGGGTGCAGAACCCGGAGGGATTGGCGGATTGGGTGCTGCGCGATCAGCCTGAGTGGACCAAGGAGCGCATCGAAGCCGCGATGACCAGCGGCGAAGATAATCGCCGCGTGAATCTCACCAAGCCGATTCCGGTGCTGATTCTCTACGCCACCGCCGCAGTCCGCATCTCCAACGAAGTGCAGTTTTACGGCGATATTTACGGCTACGACAGCGAGCTGGAAGAGGCATTGGCCAAGGACTATTCACAATAGGAAAGCCCGCTCGCGTCACAGTCCGGCTCTGGCCGTTTGAGACGTGATCGGAATCGTGAATGAATAAGAAGTGGCTCAGAAAACGGGAAATCCCCTGAGAGGAGAAGCAATGTGAGCGACAGGCAACTCTTTGGCGTTCTTGTACGTGTTCTTGGTATGTCTGTTATCTTCGCTCATGTCCGCACGTACTACGAAACTTTAATGGGTTGGGCATGGCCGGTCGTAGCTCTTAACGGCTATGTGCGACCCGTTGACCCACAGGACGTGGTTTACTGCCTGCTTGTGCTGACGCTCGGCCTTATTATGGTGCGAGCGCCCGAATGGGTCGCTCAATTTGCTTGGCCCAAGGAGCCCGAACCAGAAGCAGAATCTTCAAACTGAGACACTACCTACCTTAGCCGTAGTTTAATCGTGCGGCGCGTCAAGGCATAATCGAAGTTTGTGACAGCAATGCGAGGCCGCATCATATTGCCATGACCGCAAAAACTCTTTTCGAGAAAATCTGGAACGAGCATGTCGTCCTTGAAAAGCCGGGGCAGCCCGCGCTCCTCTATATCGACCTGCACCTGATCCACGAGGTCACGTCGCCGCAGGCATTCGAGAGCATGCGCGAGACCGGACGCAAGGTGCGCGCGCCACGCAGGACGTTTGCGACGCTCGACCATAATGTCCCGACAATCGATCAGAACAAACCGATTGCCGACCCTGACAGCCGAATCCAGATCGACATGATGCGCAAGAACGCGCGCGAGTTCGGCGTCACGCTGTTCGATATCGGATCGAACGAGCAGGGCATCGTGCACATCATCGGTCCCGACCTCGGGTTGACGCAGCCGGGAATGACAATCGTATGCGGCGACAGCCATACTGCGACTCACGGCGCGTTCGGCGCGCTGGCGTACGGCATCGGTACCAGCGAAGTCGGCCACGTGCTTGCCACCCAATGCTTGTGGGCGGAAAAGCCCAAGACACTGGAGATCCGAGTCGAGGGAAAGCTCGGATTGGGCGTGACCGCGAAGGACCTGATCCTTGGCATCATCGGGCAGATTGGAACGGGAGGCGCCACCGGCCACGTGATCGAATATCGCGGCGCCGCCATCGAGGCGTTCTCGATGGAACAGCGGATGACGGTCTGCAATATGTCGATCGAGGCGGGTGCTCGCGCCGGAATGATCGCGCCGGACAAAACCACCGTCGAGTATCTGCGCGGCCGCCGCTATGCGCCGTCAGGAAAAGACTTCGAGCTCGCGGCGGAGAATTGGCTTTCGTTCCGCACCGACGACGGCGCGCGCTTCGACCGCAGCATAACCGTCGATGCGCCGTCGATCGTCCCTCAAGTCACTTGGGGCACCAATCCCGGGATGGTGACGGGAGTGACGGGAGCCGTGCCATATCCCGCGTCATTCAAAGATCCGGACGAGCGCAAGACAGCCGAACACGCGCTGGATTACATGGCGCTGTCACCCGGAACCAAAATCGAAGACATTAAAATCGACCGCGTTTTCATCGGTTCATGCACCAATGCTCGCGTCGCCGATTTGAAAGCGGCGGCGGCGATCGTCAAGGGACGGCATGTGTCCGATCACGTTCACGCGATGGTCGTTCCGGGGTCCCATATGGTGAAGGCGGAAGCGGAAAAAATTGGATTAGATCGAATTTTCCGCGAGGCTGGTTTCGAATGGCGTGAGCCGGGATGCAGCATGTGCCTGGGAATGAATCCAGACATCCTGAAGCCGGGTGAGCGATGCGCCAGTACGTCGAATCGCAACTTCGAGGGGCGTCAGGGCAAGGGCGGCCGCACGCATCTGGTGAGTCCCGAGATGGCGGCGGCGGCTGCGATCGCGGGCCATTTCGTCGACGTCCGCAAATGGGAAAAGGGGCAGGGAGCTGCGCGATGAAGGCATTCAAGAATTTCACCGGACTGGTTGCGCCGCTTGATCGCGCCAACGTCGATACCGATCAGATCATTCCCAAACAGTTTTTGAAGGCGGTCGTACGCAGCGGCCTGAAAAAAGGGCTCTTCTTCGACTGGCGGCTTAATTCCGACGGCAGCGAGAATCGCGACTTCGTGCTGAACAAGCCGCGCTATCAGGGCTCATCGATTCTGGTTGCGCGCAACAACTTCGGATGCGGTAGTTCGCGCGAGCATGCGGTTTGGGCGCTCGACGATTTTGGCTTTCAGGCGGTCATCGCGCCCGAATTCGCAGACATCTTCCACAACAACTGCTTCAAGAACGGGATGCTTCCGATCACGCTCAAGCCCGAGGAGGTTGAGCATATTTTTCGCGCGACCGCGGACTACGAGGCATACCGGCTGGCGATCGATCTCGAGAAGCAGACGGTTTCAGACGATTTCGGCTGGACCGCACATTTCGAGATCGAGCCGTTTGAGAAAGAATGCCTGCTCAAGGGACTGGATGATGTCGCGCTGACGCTCGCACATGAAGCGGAGATCGCCGCGTACGAGGCGAAGCATCCGGTCCCGTATCCTGTGGCATAGGCTGACGCCGGTGCCCACCACCCCGGCCGCCGGCGCTGCGCCCCTTCCCGCGACCATCATCGCTGCGCCGGAACACGATCGGATGCGCTTGGATGTGTTCATCGCGATGTGGCTTGCGCCGGAGTATTCCCGGTCGCAGGCGGCGCGGATGATCAAAGCGGGGCTGGTGACCGTCAGCGGCGCGCCGGCGCGCGCATCGAGTGCGGTTCACGCGGGCGACCGGATCGAGATCGCGGCGCCGCCCGCCGCCGGCCAACCGGAGACCGCGGAATATTACAATTCTCGTGAATCGCCGGAAATTTCTGTAATATTCGCCGACGATGAAATCATAGTGGTGGACAAACCTGCCGGAATGACTGTGCATCCCGCTCCCGGCCACCCCGATGGCACACTCGTCGACGCGCTCCTTGCGCGCTTCCCCGATATTTCAATGATGGCAGAGCCAGATGGTGTGTTGCGCCCCGGAATTGTGCATCGCCTCGACAAGGATACCTCCGGCGTGATGGTCGTCGCGCGGACGCCGTTTGCGCGTGCGTCATTGTCGAAGCAGTTCAAGGATCGCACGGTGAAGAAAATTTATCTCGCAATTGTGCGCGGCATCGTCGCGCGCGATCGCGTAACAATCGAGCGGCCGGTTGGGCGGCATCCCGTCGAGCGCAAGCGGATGTCGATTCGTTCGAACGCTCCACGTGATGCGGTCAGCCACGTCACGGTGCTGCATCGCTTCAAGCCGGTGGATCGCGACGATCCCGGTTCAACGCTTGTTTCTGTGCGTCCGGAAACCGGGAGGATGCATCAAATTCGAGTGCATCTCGCTTCGATTGGCCATCCTTGTCTCGGGGATCCGTTGTATGGCGGAGCGAAGTGCGAAGGCTTCAATCGGCAGGCGCTCCATGCGTTGGCGCTTGAGATTGAGCATCCACGCACCGGCGACCGTCGCGAATTCTTGGCGCCGCTGCCGAAAGATTTCGCCGCAACGCTGATTGGGCACGGCTATAACGCTGATGCGCGTGAAATCCGACGCCGAGTTGGCACGTGATAGAAGGGGCCCCGTTGACATGAATGCTGGGCTTGGGTACCGTTTTACTCAGGCTTCCGCATTAAGGACGCACGACGGGCAGGGATGGAATTAGCCCGTCTCCAAGCGGTCCGAATTCCGAACTCAGAGCATCAGTTGTTCCGGCTCCCGGCCGCTTGGAATTTGGCAAACAATAGACGATTCGCGCGGGGCGGAAATCCAGCCCTGAAATAGCGTTACCAAACCGAGGGGGGGATGGTCGGCAAGGCCATCGCGGCACGAAATTCAAAATGAACTCAATTTGCATAGGGAGAAATCACGTTGCGGGGTAGGCATATGAGCAAGGGCAGAGGCGCTGCGAAAGGCGACATGGACGACCGTTACGGGCACGGGCAGAACAACGCGCCGCGCCAGGTGAATCTGACCAACGAGGTCGCAGGCGGCGAAACCGTCCCGGTGATCACCGACGACGGCGTCCTGAATTTGCGGGCGCTGAAACGGTCCCGAATCACCGAACTGGCCAACATGGCGCGCGAATTCAACGTCGATGGCGCCACCAACATGCGCAAGCAGGAGATGATCTTCGCGGTCCTGCAGGCGCAGGCCGCCAAGAACGGCTCGATAATGGCCGAAGGCGTGCTCGAAATCCTGCCCGACGGTTTCGGATTCCTGCGCGCACCCGACTATAACTATCTGCCCGGTCCCGACGACATTTACATCTCGCCCAGCCAAATCCGCAAATTCAATCTGCGCACCGGCGACGTCGTATCGGGCCTGATTCGTCCGCCGAAAGAAGGCGAGCGTTACTTCGCGCTGCTCAAAGTTGAATCGATCAACTATGAGGATCCCGAAAAGGCGCGCGACAAAATCCTGTTTGACAACCTGACTCCGCTCTATCCCGAGGAGCGGATCAAGCTGGAATACAACCACGACGATCTGACCACGCGGATCATCGATTTGGTCGCTCCCATCGGAAAAGGCCAGCGCGGATTGATCGTCGCTGCGCCGTTCACCGGCAAGACGATGATGCTGCAGGCGATTGCCAAGGCGATCGCGCACAACCATCCGGAGATCGTGCTGATCGTGCTGCTCGTCGATGAGCGACCGGAAGAAGTGACAGACATGCTGCGCTCGGTGCAGGGCGAGGTGGTGAGCTCCACCTTCGACGAACCGCCGACACGCCACGTGCAGGTATCGGAGATGGTCATCGAAAAGGCGCGGCGGCTGGTCGAGCATGGGCGCGACGTGGTGATCCTGCTGGATTCGATTACGCGCCTTGCGCGCGCATACAACACCGTCATACCGCCGTCGGGAAAAATCCTGTCCGGCGGCGTCGATTCCAACGCGCTTCACAAGCCCAAGAAATTCTTCGGCGCGGCGCGCAACACCGAAGACGGCGGCAGCCTGACGATTATAGCGACCGCCCTGGTCGATACCGGCAGCCGAATGGACGAGGTGATCTTCGAAGAGTTCAAGGGCACCGGCAATCAGCAGATCGCGCTCGACCGGCGTCTGCTAGAAAAGCGGATTTTCCCGACTATCGACATTCAGCGCTCCTCGACCCGCAAGGAAGAACTGCTGCTGCCGCGCTCGACGCTCAACCGCGTATGGATTCTGCGCAAGCTGCTCTCGCAGTTGAACGCCGTCGAGGCGATGGAATTCCTCATCGACAAGATGCAGGGCACCAAGACCAACGAAGAATTCCTCGAATCGATGAATGCGTAGGCCGGGATGGCTCACGCTGAAATTTCGCCGGATATTGCCCGGTTTGCTGCGGAGTTGGACTACGGCCGGATTCCGGCACGCATCGCCGATAAAATCAAACTGCAAGCCTTAAGTGTGCTCGGCGGAAGCTTCGCCGGGTCACGCTCGAGCGTGTGCGAGAAGATTTATGCCGCCGTCCGCGAATGGGGCGACCCGGATCGCAGCGACGCGGTAACGGTCGTTGGCCGCGCCGAGAAATTGCCGATTCATCAGGCGCTCCACATCAACACCGCGCAGAGTATCGTTCACGATTTCGACGATTATCTTTTCGCGGGACATACGGGGCATAGCGCGATTCTCCCGGCGTTCTCATGGGCGGAGAAGCAAGGACGGTCCGGACGCGACGTAATTACCGCCGCGGCGGTTGCGAACGAAGTCGGAGGTCGATTGGGATCCGCTTTCCTGCTCGGTCCGCAGAACGGACAGATGTGGTCGTATATCCATCTACTCGAGGCAGCGTGCGTTGCAGGACGGTTTCTCGGCCTCGATTCCGCCGCGATGAATCACGCGATCGGGATCGCGTTCTCCCAACCGCCGTACCCGTTGATCCCGGCGTTCTTCGGCCCCGACTCGAAAGCCATCCTTGCCGCAACGCCGACGATCGCCGGTACGCAGGCCGCGCAAATGGCGGCGCATGGTGTGACCGGCGCACGCGACATCCTGGGCGGACGTGACGGATTCATACGGCGTGTCGCCGAACGGCCGCTTTATTTCCAGTTCTCCGGATACGGAACCGCATGGCTCACCGACAGCCTATGCTTCAAACTTTTCCCCGGGTGCGCCTATATCGACACCGCGATGGACGCCTTCGACGC
This sequence comes from Binataceae bacterium (SeqCode), assembly GCA_035524375.1. Taxonomy (GTDB): domain Bacteria; phylum Desulfobacterota; class Binatia; order Binatales; family Binataceae; genus Binatus. The sequence goes on from DATKOZ010000060.1 coordinate 92,872, forward strand.
GATCGAATCGGCTCGCGGCGCGCAATTTGCCGCCGATGAGGTCGAGTCGATCCGGTGCGAAGCGAATTTCCTTACGTCGGGGATGGAAATGCTCTCGCAGCGATACGGAAATCGCGAAGAGCTTTCGCCGATCACGGTGAATTTCTCGGTTGCGCTCAGCCTTGCGGTGAAAATAGCCGGTGGCGCGCTGGCGCCCGAAATGCTCGAACATGACTGGCTCGCGCGAAACCGCGATCGGATCTGCGGGCTTGCCGATCGCGTGAAGGTTGAACTTAGTTCAGAGATGTCCGCGAAGATGTCCGGACTGGACAGCGTCGGAATCGATCTCCGCCGCATCCTGGCCGCGCCGGACGGCGATTACCGGCCCTCGCTCGACGGGGTAAGTTTCGAGCACTACCGAATGGCGTTTCCGGTGCGGCTCACGATCAAGACGCGCGCCGGGGATAGTTTCACCGGGACATGCGAAGTTCCGCTCGGCGGCGCGGGACGGCCGACCGAGGAGACCCGCGCCACAGTCCGTAAAAAATTCGTCATCACCGCCACAAAATCGATCGGCCCGGATCGTGCGGAACGTGCTGCTGCGATGATCGCCCGGCTGGAGGAATTGAACGACCTGCGCGAACTTGCGGCCTTGCTTCGGCCGTGACTTTGTATCGCCTGCGCGCCTAATCGAGCGACTTCCTGAAGCGCGTGACACTGATCGCAAGCAGCACCGCGCCAAGTAGCGCCATCGCCACCATCTGCGGCCACAGGATGTCCATCCCGACCGCCTTCAAGAATGTGCCGCGCAGAACCACGAGGTAGTAGCGCAGCGGGTCAAGGTATGTGAGCCATTGCATCACGGTTGGCATGCTCGCAATCGGGAAGGCGAAACCTGAGAGCGTGAAGGCAGGCGTCAGATAAAAGAATCCCGAGGCGAATGCTTGTTGTTGCGTCGAGCACAGCGTCGAGATGAGCAGTCCGACGGCGAGTGTGCTGATGAGGAACAGAGAAGTCCCGGCCAGCAGGACCAGCGGATTGCCGCGAAACGGAACTTGAAACCACAGCGTGCCGACGGCCGCAACCAGCGCGACCTCGGCCAATCCTACGATGAAATACGGGATGGTCTTGCCGAGCATCAGTTCGACTGGCCGAATCGGCGTGACCATCACCTGTTCGAGCGTTCCGATTTCGCGCTCGCGCACAATCGCGAACGCGGTTAGGTTCATGACGATTACCAGCGTCAGGCTGCCCATTACGCCGGGCACAAAGAACCACTGGCTGTCCAGATCGGGGTTGTACCACGGACGCTCATCCATCGTCGCCGACGGCATCAGCGCGGCGTACCGGGGCGCCAGCCGGTTCATATAATCGGTTTGGTAATCCTGCGCGAACCGCGCGCCGATCTGGCCGATGTAACCGAGCGCAATAAGCGCGCTGTTTGAGTTGGCGGCATCGACCAGTACCTGTACCGGTGCGGTCTGTCCCTTGCGCAGGAGCTCCGCGAATCGCGGATTGATTTGGATCGCCATATCGGCCCGGCCGCGATCGATCATCTCGCGCGCTTCTTCGCGATTTGCAGGAAGGCCGGCCAGCTGGAATCGGCCGCTGGCGATGAAACGGGAGATCAATTCGCGGCTTTCCTGGCTATGGTCGAAGTCGATCACAGCAGTGGCGACACGGGTCACTTCGAATGTGGCCGCGTAGCCGAAGATCACCATCTGCAGGATCGGCAGTAAAATCAGATGGATTCGCGCTTCCTTGTTCCGCCTCAGTTGAAGGAACTCTTTGACCAGAAGGTGATAGATTCGCCGCCACATGGCATCACACCAGCGTCTTTCGAAACGCCCGCGTCGCAAAGAATCCGGCGATAACGGCGTAAACCGCGAGTGCCGTCATCTCGCCCAACAGCGCGCGCGCACCGACGCCCTTTAAGAACAAGGCCTTGAGAATCGTTACGTAGTAGCGCGAATAGATCAGGTAGGTGATCGCCCGAATCGGCGCCGGCATCTGCTCGATTGGGAACGCGTATCCCGACAAAAGCGAGGTCGGCAGGAGCGTCACCATCAGCGCGATCGAGCTTGCGGCGAGCTGATTTTTCAGGCCCGCGGAGATTACGAACCCGATCGCCAGCACCACCGCCAGAAACAGCGCGGTCGTAAGCGCGAGCATCCAGACGGTTCCGCGGAAGGGAACCTCGAACCACCAAACTCCGATCGCGGCGCACAGCGCAGCATCGATCATGCCCAATACGAAATAGGGAATCAGCTTGCCGAGCATTACCTCGCGCGAGGTCACCGGCGTTGAAATGAGCTGCTCCATCGTGCCGCGTTCCCATTCGCGCGCGATCGTGAGCGACGTCAGCAGCGCGCCGACCAGCGCCATAACCAGCGCCATGATGCCCGGCACGATGAAGTTGCGGCTTTCGAGGTCCTCGTTAAACCAAGTGCGAGGCTCGATAGAGAGCCCGCCGCCGCCGGCAACGGGCAACCCCTGCGTCGTGAGCCAGTCGTGCTGTACGCCCGCGGAGTAATCGGCAATCACGGCCTGCGAATAACCGATCGCCAGGTTGGCGGTGTTGTCGTCGGTGCCGTCGACGATCACCTGCACGCTGGCCGAGCCGGAATCGCGTATGCGTTTCGAAAAATCGAACGGGATCACCACGCCGAGCTTGCACTGCTCCGAATCAATCGCCCGCTTTAGATCGTGATAATTGTTCACCGTGCGAATCAGGTCGAAATACTGCGAGGCCTGAAAATGCTTGAGCAGTGCCTGGCTGTCCTGGCTGCCTTCCTGATCGTAAACGTAAAGGGCGAGGTGCTTGGCGTCGAGGCTGATACCGTAGCCGAGCAGCGCCATCTGCATGATCGGCAGGAGCAGGGCAATCAGCAGGCTGCGCGGATCGCGCCGAATCTGGATGAACTCCTTGCGGGCCATCGCGATTAGCCTGCCCGCGCTCATTGCGCCGGTCCTCCCGCCGGCGGCGGCCGCACGCCGGTCAGCGCGACGAATACGTCTTCAAGGGAGGGCCGAATCTGCTCGAGATCGGCGCATCGGACGCCGTTGCGCGTGAAATAGGCGGGCAACGCCGCGATTGCGGTTCGCGGATCGCCAACCGTCAGATGCAGCGCATTGCCGAAGACCGCCGCTTCCATCACCCCCGGTGCGGTTTGCGCCGCCTCAAGCGCCGGGCCCAACGGGTCGCATCGCGCGAGCAGCAGGGTGCCTTTCATCGCGTGGCGCTTGAGTTCAGCGGGCGTGCCCATCGCGACGATTCGGCCGCGATTTATCAAGGCAAGGCGGTTGCAGTACTCGGCCTCGTCCATGTAATGGGTCGAGACAAAGACGGTCACTCCGGCGGCGGCGTGCTGATGAATCAGCTCCCAGAAATGGCGCCGCGAAATCGGATCGACGCCTGAAGTCGGCTCGTCAAGGAACAATATTGCCGGCTCGTGCAGAACCGCGCATCCAAGCGCGAGCCGCTGCTTCCATCCCCCGGCCAGCGTGCCCGTGAGGTCGTGCTCATGGCCGGCCAACCCAGCCATCGCAATGGCGCCGGCGATTCGCTGTTGCGCCAGATGATTCGGGACGTTGTACATGCCCGCGAAAAATCGCAGGTTCTCGATAACTTCCAAATCGTTGTACAGCGAGAACTTTTGGGACATGTAGCCGATATGCTGGCGGACCGCCTCGGCTTCGGAAGCGACATCCAGCCCGGCCACGATCGCGCGTCCGGAGGTTGGACGCAAAAGCCCGCAAAGAACACGGATGATGGTCGATTTGCCGGCGCCGTTTGGGCCCAAGAACCCAAGAATCTCGCCGCGAGTGGCCTGGAAGCTGACGCGATCAACGGCGGTGAAGGTTCCAAAGCGCTTGACCAGGTCGGTTACTTCGACCGAAGCACGTGCCGCATGGGCATCATTGGCCGGCATACGGGCTCTCACGCTCGATCGATGCCACGAACAGATCTTCGATCGTCGGTTCGCTGGCGTTGATCTCTTCGAAAGGAACTCCCGCCGCTTCGAGCCGGCGTCGAATCTCGCCACGCCGCCTGGAGGGATCGTCGACCACCAGATGGACGCCGTCGCCCACCAACACGAGGCTCGATATGCCGTCCGCACCGCTCAGCGCCTCGCTTGCTTCGCGCGGCTGCTGCGACGTCACGATTAGTGTTGCTCCTTTCATCTTCGACTTGAGCCGCTCCGGCGTGTCGCACATAAGCGTCGAGCCGCGATGAAGCAAAGCCAGCCGCGTGCACCGTTCAGCTTCGTCTAGGTAAGCCGTCGAAATCAGGATCGTCACGCCCTCGGCCAACAGCGCGTACAGGATTTGCCAGAAGTCGCGGCGTGAAACAGGGTCGACGCCGGTGGTCGGCTCATCGAGCAGGAGAACGCGCGGATGATGAATCAGCGCACACGTTAGGCCGAGCTTTTGTTTCATCCCGCCGGAGAGTTTTCCGGCCAGCCGATTGCGAAATTCGGCCATCCCGGCTGCTTGGAGAAGCCGTGCGGCATGTTCGGTACGAGTTTTCGCGTCGACACCGAAGAGATCGGCGTAAAAGCGGATGTTCTCGTCCACGGTAAGGTCTTCGTAAAGGCCGAACCGCTGGGGCATGTAGCTGATTTGATTTTTAACCGCCTCCGAATCGCGCACGACGTCATAGCCCGCGACGAAGGCGCTGCCTTCATCGGGCGCAAGAATCCCCGCCAGCATGCGCATCGTTGTCGTTTTGCCGGCGCCGTCGGGTCCGACCAGACCGAAAATCTCTCCCGTTTCAACAGTAAGGTTCAGGCGGTCGACGGCCTGAACCCCGGCGAAACGCTTGCTCAAGGCGAATGCCTGGATCGCCGCAGCCATCGGATCAGTTTCCCTGGGTCTGGTCGGAGCTTAGATGGATCAACGCATCGACAGGCATCCCGGGCACCAACTCGTGAGTGGGATTGAACACGTCGATCTTGATTCGATAAACGAGAGTCACCCGTTCGGTATGAGTTTCAACGCTCTTGGGTGTGAACTCGGCGCGCGAGGCGATCGACGAAATGCGTCCCGGAAATTCGCGGCCGGGAAACGCGTCGGAGGTAATGCTGGCCGTTTGTCCGAAGCGGACTCGGCCGATGTCAGTCTCGTTGACGTAGCCGCGCATCCAGACGTGATCGAGATCCGCGATTGTGACCACCGGCGCGCTGGGCAGCATCACTTCGCCGAGTTCGGACTGGCGAACGAGAATTACGCCGTCAAACGGCGCGGTGAGCGTCGTGTAGCCCAGGATGATTTTAGCAAGCCGCAGGGATTCCTCTGCGTTATGAATCGCAGCCTCCGCCGCGGCCTGATTCTTTTGCGCCGCAACCATCATCGCTCGGTCGCGATCGAATGCGGCGCGCGAGACCTTGAACGCTGTTTCGGCCAAATCGCGCATTTGAGTCGAAACGGAATGATTCAGCCACAGCTCCTGATAGCGCTTGTAATCGAGATTCTTTTGCTGCAAGTCCGCCTCATCGGCGATTAGCGCCTTCTGCGCGGCATCGACGTTAGCTTTTGCGGCTTCGGCCTGGCGCACGCTCTGCTCGAGCGCGGCTTGAGCGGTCGCGACGTTTTGCCGATAGTCGGCATCTTCGACTCGCGCGATTAGCGCGCCCTTGCGCACCCATTGCCCTTCATCGAAGGGCAGATCGACGATTCGCGACTGCACGGTCTTGAAGCTGAGGACGCTTTCATGCGCCTCGATATTTCCCGAGATCAACAGCGTATCGGCCGGCCCGCCGCCGCCAAACAAATCGAGCCATTGGAAGCCGCTGGTGCGCCGGGCAATCGCGATTGTCCCGGCAAGCGTCGCAACGAATATCAGGGCTATGATTCCTTTGCGCGACATATCAGCATCCGTTCGCCAAAAATATCGGCCTCAATCACGCCGCTTGGTTCACGGCCTCCAAGTGGCGAACAAGCTCCGGTCGTCGTGCGACCAGGTGTATTTGGCGCTGCCGCCGAACGCCTTGACGATCTCGTGGGCAATCCGATGAGCGAGCTTTTGCGAAGTGGTTAACACTTCAATGTCTCCTCGCGCCGCGTCGACTGACACCACACGCCGCTCCGGCTGCGTATAGGAGGCCCGGGCCGCCACGTTGTTGATTCGCCGGCGAATGGCATCGAGTGTATTCGCCGGTATATCGCCGGCCCCCTTCAAAATGAGCCGCCCGTAATATTCTGTGTCGCGCGCCTGCTGGCAGGCCGGACATACCCCCCAATTCACAGCCTTCAGAAAATCACCGGTTATGCGATGGCTTTGACGCCACGTTTTGCGCGTATAGACCGCACCGCATCGATCGCAAACCGTCGGCTCCTTGGGGGGCGCAAGTTTTTTTGCTACCGGGGGTGATTTGTCGCTGCTGGAGCCGCGGCGATTCAGGCTGCGGATCAAACCTTTGCGAGAGTCGATGTTTTCATTCCGTTTCATGATGATTTCCTTCAAGCCTCCATCTGCATTTTCATTATCAGCAACACCCATGCCACTTGAGCGCAATGCTCGATTCGCCAAAATTCGCCTTAAGACCTAATAGAAACTACCCTGCCTTCATCGGCACTCCAACGTCCAGTGTATCCGATCGATACATTGCGCAACGACTTCCTTTGCCCGAATTGCCCTGATCGTTCAACAAATTCGCGGCACATTTGTTGCTCGTCTAGTTCGGTGCGGAGATGCAGAGATGAAACCACATAAGCCGGCACAAATTCATTCCGAAGAGATAACCATCACGTCCGATTCAGTCTCGCTGGACGGCACCCTTGCGATTCCGGAAGGCGCGCATGGCATCGTCCTGTTCGCCCACGGCAGCGGAAGCAGCCGGTTAAGCCCGCGAAATCGATTCGTGGCGGAAGCACTGCAGGCCGCCGGGATCGGCACCTTGTTGTTCGATCTATTGAGTGAAGACGAGGCCTTGGATCGCGAGAACGTTTTCGATGTCGATTTCCTTGGCCATCGGCTGCTCGATGCCACTAAATGGCTGCGCTATGCGATGCGAGGGCAAGAAATCGCCGTTGGGTATTTCGGGGCCAGCACGGGAGCGGCGGCCGCGCTGATTGCGGCGGCACAAGATCCGGGAGTATCGGCGATTGTTTCCCGCGGCGGCCGTCCGGACCTGGCGATGCGGTGCCTCGATCGGGTGAAGGCGCCCACGCTGCTGATCGTCGGCGGCGAGGACGACGTGGTGATTCCTTTGAACGAGAAGGCTTATGCGCGGCTGCGCTGCGAAAAGGCCTTGAAAATTGTGCCGGGCGCGACCCATTTGTTTGAAGAGCCCGGCACCCTGGATGAGGTCGTCCGGCTGGCCATCGGATGGTTCAAAGAGCATCTCGCGGTGGATGATCCGCCCGCGCGGCGGGCGGCTGAAGAGCCGGAATTTTTCAGCGATCGGGCGGAGGCGGGCCGCCGATTGGCGGCGCGGCTGGTCAAGTTCGGCAGCGAACATCCCGTGGTGATCGCGATTCCACGCGGCGGTGTGCCGGTCGGCGCCGAAGTTGCGCGAGCGCTGAACGCGCCGCTGGATGTCGTCGTGGTGCGAAAAATTGGCGCACCCGATCAACCCGAGCTCGGCATCGGCGCGCTGGTCGATGGCGATCATCCCGAGAGCGTCCTTAATCAGGAACTTATCGGCCAACTCGCGGTTTCCAGAGATTATTTGGTGAATGAGTCAGAAAAGCAGTTGAAGGAGATCCATCGCCGACAGCGGTTGTACCGCGGTGGGCGCGGCCGCCCTGATTTGAAGGGTCGCACGGTCATCGTCGTCGATGACGGCATCGCCACCGGCGGCTCCGTACGGGCGGCTCTGCGCGGGCTCAGGAATTCGCATCCAAAACGGCTCGTACTGGCGGTTCCAATCGCGCCACGGGAAACGCTTGAGGCACTCGCGCCAGAAACCGATGAAATCGTATGTTTGAGCAGTCCGGAGCCGTTCTATGCGGTGGGCCAGTTCTACCGGGATTTTCACCAGGTAAGCGACAATGAGGTAACTCGGATTCTCGAAGCAGCGCATCCAGCGCAAGCGCCAGCCGATTGAATGGAGGTTTCGCAATGCCAGTCAATGTTGTGCGAACGCCTGAAGATGAAGCGGCATGGGAGCGCGCCAAGGAAATCGTACGCGCCGAGTATCCCGACGCTCACGGGGAGCGTTTTTATCGGCTGGTTATGGGTATCTTCAAGAAAATGGCTCACTACCAGCCGATGGGCGAACAGCGATCGATGCGGCGAAACCGGCGCCGGCGGGTTGCAATGTATTCACGCTGATGCGGTCAAATCCAAGCTTGGCGGCCGTGCCAATTCGCCGATAACTAGCGCGAGAAAAAAACGTTCAATGTATCCGTTGGAAACGGTTGGTACGTTCCGCGCCACTCTAACGACGCGTGGCGACCCGATAATTTCGTGGGTCGCTCGCGAGACCCGCAGGGAATCATTGATAATTGCCGGTATTCATAGACGCCAGTTGACGGCGTGATTGCGACCACAACTGGCGCGGCAATTGCTTTCTATTTCTTACGGAGTTGGCGGATTCGTCGATATCGAATCGGCCGGCAAATTGAAAGTTCAACCGCAAGGCATTTGTGAGACGGATGCCAAAGATAAGGAGGATTTAATTATGGGAGCGTTGTTGGTCCGCAATCCGTTCAGAGAAATCGAGAAATTGGCAAGAGGTGTCGAGTCGAGGTTTCCTCGGCTGTTCGAGGATTTTGCCGAAGGGAAGGAGGAGTTCTTTCCGCCGATCGAATGCCTGACAAAGAACGGGAACCTGATGGTCCGTGCCGATGTACCCGGCATGGAGGCGAAGGACATCGACGTAAGCGTGATGGGCAATGTCCTTACGATCAAGGGAGAGCGTAAAGCGGAAAAGGAGGACAAAAAGGATAACTATTATCGCCGCGAAATCTCCTATGGTTCGTTCGACAGGCGGATGACACTGCCTGAGGGCGCAATGGGCGACAAGGTGAAGGCGGTGGTCAAGAACGGCGTGATGGAAATTACGATTCCGATTGGCAAGGAGGCTGCGACGAAGAAGGTTGCCGTCGAAACGGCATAGAGCGCCGCAGGGCCGGCGGCACAAAGGGGAGCGGCGCCACGAATCGGCCAGGCACCTGCGCCCACGCAGTCTTGCAGTGATGAAAGGAAGCGTGGGCGCGGGCGGCTGGCAGGAGAGGTGAAGAGCATGGCTAAAAGCGATTCGCTATCCGGCACACTCAAAAACATCCTTTGTCCGATCGACGTGGAGCCAGCCTCGATCTGCGCGCTCGATTTGGCCCTAAAACTCGCCGAGCGCGATCGTGCGACAATTTGGGTGATGCATGTCACTCAGGACTACACCGGGACGCAGCCAGTTGTAACCGTGCCTCCTCAGAGCCAGATCAAGCAATCGAGCGTTCGGGAAATTGCCTACAATCGGCTGGAAGGCCGGGTCCGCTACCAGGTCATCGTGCGCCATGGGGACGCCGGAAATGAAATTATCCGTGCGGCGGACGAGGTCGGCGCCGATCTCATCGTGATGGCGACCCATGGCTACACCGGCACGTTGCGCGTGCTGATTGGCAGCGTGTGCGACCATGTGATGCAGGAATCGGGGTGTCCGCTAATGGTGGTCAGGGCCAGGCAGGATTACGTGGCCAAGGCTGAACTTCATCTTCCTGGAATCCGTCAAGCCGCAGCACACCTGAACGAGCGCAAATTTCAATCGCTAATGCGGTAGCGCTTTAAGCCGTCAAGCCAGAGTGCTCCGGCCGCGATCGATACGCCCGCGCCGATTGCCGCCGGGAATGCGTGCCAAATCAGCACGTGCGAGAAATCGTCGATTGGGCATCCAAGCCGGGTTGCTGCGAACGAGAAAGCGAATGCGGCGGTCCCAATCAGTGCTCCTTCCGCCCCGCCCATAAGCGGCATGGCGCGGCGCACGGCCCAGAACAATCCGGCCCACGGTCCTGCCGCCAGCAGGAACGTACAGACCATGCAATAGCTGCCGGTTGCGACGAACTGATGTATCGATCCGATCGCGTGCACCGGTTCGGCAAGGATCAGCACCTGAGCCACGACACCCAGCGCAATCAACCCAAAAAGCTTGCGATTCGAAAATTCCGATTCGCCCGGAACCGCCGCCTTAAGTGCGGTCGATGCCGCCGCTAGTCCCAGTATGATCAAGCCGCTGAAGCCTAGCAGGAACTCCCAGTCCAGCAACTTCGCCGCCACGTTCATCCGCCGGCCGCCTGCGACGGCGACTACCATTATTCCCGCCTGCAGGAGCACCCACATAGACAGCCGCACTTTTGCCGTCCAGATTGGTTTGACCGGCTTGAAATCCGCAATTAACGGAGCGAGCATACGGTCATATCGAATTTGATCGATTTGCGTATTTTCCTTCATTTCGCCTCTATGCGAGCATCAACCGCTTGAGCCGCTCGTAGGCCCGGTGCGCCCGCACCTTGATAGTGCCAATGCTTGCCCCAGTTCGTGTTGAGGCTTCAGCAAGCGAGAGTCCCTCGATGTTAAGCATTGTGAAAGCTTCGCGCTGCTTATCCGGTAACGCTCCGAGCGCCTGGCGCGCTTCAATTTCAAGACCATGGTTTGATGAGCCACCTTGTTGACTGGTCTCAACGGATAATTCCTGAAACTGATTCCTCGCCCGAGTGGTTTTGAAATGCCGGGCGCCGACATACCGCGCAATCGCGAATACCCACGGCTCCACGGGGCGACCCGGCTGATAGGTATGCCGCGACTGATAGATCGCGAGCAGAGTCTCCTGACACGTATCTTCCAGTTCGCTGCGATCGACGATTCGCCGCCGCAGAAAACGCATGATTTCGGGGCCAATGTCGTTAACGAGGGCATTGAACGCTTCGCGATCGCCAGCTTGGGCAAGCTGCATCAATTCCCTGCGGGTTCGACCGGGCGCCGCGCTTTCGATTTCGCGTGACATAGAGCGATCGGGTCTGTTGGAAGAATTGGACCAGATCATAAGAGGCTGGTTGGAGCCGTGCAATGATTCAGAAGCAAGCATCATCAAAAAGTCTCGGATGCGTAATAGTTCTTGAAGGCCGCCAGTTCATCGAATACCGGAGGCGATCGCCTCGCGCATGAGAAGTGAAATGACCACGTAAGAAAGCACGGGAGATTCCCCAATCACGCCGAGATTTCTCTCGACCCGGCCCGCTTCGCCGCGCTCTCCACTGTCCGACTGCATCGCGGCCTGCCCGGCAGGATCGATGGTTACGGGAGTCGATTGATTTGTGGCACTGGCAGCCATATCTAACTTTCTCCGCAGTCAGAATCTGTTCTCCACTTGTGACTTGTCCAAAGCGTGCTGAAAGTTACACCGTCGAACATGCACACGTGAAAAAGACTTTATGAGGATTCGGCCGGCACGATTGCGGAGGGGCTGGCGCCCGCGACTGGCGCATAGCAGTATGCCCTGAAGGCCGACCGGACCTCAGGAAACAGATCGCTTGTCAGCGCCATCAACTATCGGAGCCGCCGTCGCATTCGCCGCGTCGGCGTTGAACTCCATTGCCGGAGGCGGCACGTTTCTCGCGTTTCCAACCCTGACCGGTGTTCTCGGACTTTCCGAGAAAACTGCGAATGCGACCTGCACGGTTGGCCTGTGGCCGGGCTTTGCCGCTGGAATCGCGGCGGCACGCAATGAATTTGCCGCGCTTGAGCGGCGCGCTATCGGACGCTTGGCATTGGTGAGCGCAGTTGGCGGCGCTCTGGGCGGTGCGATGCTGCTGTTAACGCCGGCCGGTTTGTTTCGTGAAGTAGTACCGATACTTCTCGGCGCCGGGACAATTTTTTTTATGGCCGGACCAGCCGTTACACATTACCTCAATCGTCCGAATTCACACGACGCTCCGGCGACTGCCGCGATGCCAATTCTGCTGGGAATTTCGATTTACAACGGTTATTTCGGCGCCGGTGGAGGAGTGCTGGCGATGGCTGGCCTGTCGGCCACAGGCATGCACGATCCCCGGCGCGCAAACTTGTTCAAGACAATCAATCAGTTCGCCTCCAATGCCGCCGCGGTTGCCGTGCTGAGCTACTTCGGCGTCGCGTGGCCGGTGGCGCGGGGAATGTGGATAGGTGCGCTTGCCGGGGGATGGTTCGGGATGCGAATCGCGAACATTACACCCCGGCCTGTACTGCGCGTGATTGTAATCACGTCCGGAACGATCCTGACGATCGTGTATGGCTGGAAGGCGTACGGTTGAGTGCGAGCGAAGCCGCCGTCAGTTGCTGAGGGCGGTACGCTTCCCCAAAACGAGCGCGCGGTCGGACTCGCGCGCTTGCGGCGTCGCAATCCCGTTGATCAGCACGTCGATAACCTGCTCGGCATAAACGTCGCGCTGATGCTCGGGAATCAGGTCCGAATCGCTGATGAACTCGCCGGTGAGAAAGTCGACGACGAACTTGGCCAACGCGGCGGAATTGATCTCGGTGCGCGTGTCGCCGCTGCCCTTGCTCTTCTCGATCAGTTCGGCTGCCGAGCGGTAAATCTTTTCGCGAATCTCGCTGTAGACGACCTTTGCCTCCTCCTGCGATAGCGCCGCCTGGACGTGGAGGAAGCGAACCAATTGCCGGTTCTCATTGAGCAGTTTGCGGACTGATTTGAACGCATCCCGAAGCGCTTCGCGCATCGGGACCTCCTTGACCGCGGCAACCAGATTTTCGACGGCAACGGTCAACGGGTTGTTGGCGACAATCGCGGCGAGAATGTCCTCTTTCGTGTTGAAGTAGTAGTAGACCAGCCCCTTGGTCGCATCGAGTTCCAGCGCTATGTCGTCCATCGTCGCGCCGTGGAATCCCTTCTGCGAAAATACCTTCAGGCCCGCGCGGACGATTTCGTCGCGGGTCCGCGCCGCACGGCGGGCCCGCGTCCCGAGGATGGTTGCAAGACGCGCGTGTCGTCTCCTCTTCATCATGATTTCATTCCCTCGTCATTCAGCCGGAACGGCGCTTTCGCCTGCCGATTAAATGTCCCCCCGGCTCGCTGCCACGTATCATACTCGCGGACGAAAATTATACGCAATAGTATCTTGACGATTTCCGTTACCCGCAATTGTTGGTAGCCTTGAAATTGCTTCCGTAGCCTCCTTCCATGCGGACTCCAAAGCAATGACGGCGCTTGAGGGGCCGATGCCTTCGCCATCCACTGGCGATGACTCCGCACGCCTGAATTCGCTTCATCCGGTGGCGCCTAAACTTGGCGGCGACGCTCCCGGCGTCAGGGCCGGACTTGCACTGATCCTGGCCGTAACCGCCTTGGTTTATACGCAATGCCTACGCAATTCGTTCGTCTTCGACGACCACGAGATGATCGTGCTCAACCGGTATCTCGGAGACTGGTCATTCATTTGGAAATCCGCGATTCACGATTCATGGTGGTTCCTGAATCCTCGCCGCCTGCCGCAGGGATCGTATTATCGCCCGCTACAGGACCTGTGGCTGTGGATTAATTTTAAGTTGTTTGAACTGCATCCCGCGGGATGGCATGCGGCGATGATCGCGCTTCATTTGATCGTTGTATTGCTGGCGTTCCGGGTGACGGTGCGTGTGACGGGCGATGGCATTGTCGCATTGATCGCATCCGCACTCTTTGCGCTGATGCCGATTCATGCCGAGGCGATCGTGTGGCCGACGGCGATACCGATTCCGCTCAGCGCTGCATTCGAGTTGGCCGCATTTGATTTTTTCCTTCGGGGCAGGTTTTTTGAATACCCGGACGCGCGCGACCAGAGATGGCGGTCTGTATCGATGGGGCTGTTTGGATGCGCGCTCCTTACTCATGAGAGCGCGATCGTATTTCCGCTCTTGATCGCAGCTTACGATCTGACTTTTCCGAATCGGCCGGACTTTGAAGACTCGGAGGTTGGAGCTACTCGTCCCTTTACAATTCGAGCGCGTGGTTCCGTTGCAATCGCACTCCCGTATGCCGTGGAAGCGGCGGTCTATCTGGGCGTCCGGTTTGCCGTACTTGGGTTCTTTAATCGCCCAAGTTCCCGCAATCACATGACCATGCCGGAAATCATTTTGACGATTCCCCATGCGATTGCGAGCTACGCGACGATTCTCGTGATGCCGTGGCTGGCTGGCCCCGCGCATCGGATGGATCTCGTCACCAGTGGGGCGGATATAGGATTCATTCTTCCGGCCTTGGGGCTTGCGGCGCTCGGCGGCGCCGCAACGGTACTGCTGCGGCGTCACCCGGGTCGCCGGCTGTACCTGTTCTGTACCGCGTGGATGCTGATCACGCTTGCTCCGGTGCTCAACCTCGGCGGCCTCGTACCGGAGACCATCATTCAGGACCGATACCTTTATTTGCCGTCGTTCGGATTTTGCGTGATGGCGGCGGACTTGGCATCCAGCGCGGCGCGTGGGCGCGCGCGCGGACCATCCGTATTATGGATCGGCACGGCTGCGGTGGCGGTTCTGTACGGGAACATTCTATTTTCGGTTCAGCAGTATTGGCGCGATGAAATCGCGCTGTTCACGCGTTGTATCGAGCAGTCGCCCGAGGGCGGAATTTGGCACAATCGCTTGGGTTTGGCCTACTCGGCGCGCGGGGATTTCAGCGCTGCCCGCCGGGAACTTGAAACGGCCGCCAATTACGAGCCTGACGACGGCACGAACTATTATAATCTGGCGCTCGTGGATGAAGTCCTTGGCGATCGGAGCGCGGCCAAAACCGCCATCTCGCAGTGGCTGAAGCTGCTCGACAATGCTCCCCCCAACGCTTACACGGCGGTGGCGCTGGTTGCCGACGCCGCTGGCGATAGTGCGGCAGCCGACGCGGCGCTTAAACAGGCTGCGGCAATGCCCGACGGTGCCGAGCCGGCCGCACTTGCGCGGGCTCAGTTGCTTTTGCGCCATGGAAAGAAACCGGAAGCGGAGCGGGCGTTGCGCGCGATAATCGAGCGTGACGCCGGCAATGACGAAGCCCTCGTCACATTGGGCGGCATTCTGGCATCCGACAAGCGATATGACGAAGCGTTAGCCGATTACCGGCAGGCCGAGGCGATCGCGCCGGAGGA
Source organism: Binataceae bacterium (SeqCode) (assembly GCA_035524375.1). Lineage (GTDB taxonomy): Bacteria > Desulfobacterota > Binatia > Binatales > Binataceae > Binatus. The sequence goes on from DATKOZ010000060.1 coordinate 107,902, forward strand.
GCCAAGCCTCCACTATAAAATTGCGTTGGCGTTCTATAACTTGGGCCGGATTGCCGACGCGCGCGACGAATGCGAAATTGCACTTCGCGGCGCGCCATACGATCGAAATATACACGCGCTGATGGCCGCGATCGAACAGGCGGGGGCGACACGGTAAACATTCACCGATGACAGCGAAGGAAAATATCAACGCGGCCGGCCAATCGGAGCCGGTGGTACTTGAGGAGTCCGATGTTCGCCCGGACGAAACCGAGTCGCGAGTTCGTACCTGGATGGCGCGGCTTTTGGTCGCTACCGCGCTGGTTTATGGACTGACGCTGGGGAACGAATTTATCCTCGATGATTACGATCTGATCGTATTCAACCATCGGCTCGGCGACTGGTCCTTCATATGGAAGTCACTAACCAACGATTCGTGCTGGTTCATCGATCCGCTCTATTTGCCCTATAGCTCGTATTATCGGCCGCTTCAGAATCTCTGGTTCGCGTTCAATTTTCATTTATTCGGCCTCAACCCGCGCGGATGGCATGTGGCGATGATTGCGCTCCACTTGCTGGTCGTGTGGCTCGTCTTTCGAGTCGCATCGCTGCTAACCGGCGACGGATGGACGGGGTTGCTCGCTGCCGCGTTATTTGCCTTGATGCCGCCGCATGCGGAGGCCGTATCATGGCTCTCTGCCGTGGCGCCTCCCCTGAGCACGGCGTTCCAACTTGGCGCCTTCGAGTTCTACCTCTATTGTAGTGGCGACTCCGCCTCCGCTGATCACCGAACCCGCTGGCTCGCAGTATCTATCGGACTGTTCGCTGGCGCACTCCTCAGTTATGACGGCGCAATCGTATTTCCCGCATTGATAGTTGCGCATGCGGTCATTCTTGGCAGGGGCGGAGATTTCGCTGCGGCGGACAAATCGGACGATTCGCTTGCTGAGCGGATGCACGTAGCGATCGCCGCCGTTTGGCCGTATGCCGCCGCTACGATGATCTATCTTGCGGTGCGACACTCGGTCCTAGGATTCATCAGCGGGCCGAATCCCTTCAACCTACAGCCGCTTTCCCACGCCGAAGCATTGCTGACGATTCCCAAAGTCCTTTCGATTTACATTGCATTGACGCTGATGCCGTGGATGGCCGCGCCGATACATCCATTTCAATTTGTTCAGAGCGTTGCATCTCTCGGGTTTTTCCTTCCCTTTGCGGGACTGGCGGTGGTCGTTGCGGGAGGGTACTTCGTGTTGCGCGACTGTCCGTCGCGACGGCTATATTTGTTCTGCCTCGCGTGGTTCTTGATCGCGCTCAGCCCGGCGCTCCATTTGCGCGCATTATTCGCACAATCGATTATTCAGGATCGTTATCTATATCTTCCAACATTTGGGTTTTGTCTCTTCGCCGCTGCGGCTGCGATTGAATTTGCCCGCACCGGTGAGGCTCGCGCGAACGCGGTAAAAATCAGCTCGATTGCGATTCTGGCGGTATACGCGGCTCTGCTCCTGTGGCTGCAGCCCGTTTGGCGCGACGATGTCTCCTTATATAAACGCTGCGTCGCGAAGGCTCCCGGCGTCGCGTTGTGGCACCGTGGATTGGGAAAGGCACTGGAGGCGCGCGGTGAATTCGAAGGTGCACGGATCGAGCTGGAGAACGCCAACCGTCTTTCTCCCGGTGACGGGAAAACTCTCTACAGCTTGGGGCAGGTGTACGGTCGTATCGGCGACCGCCGAGACGCCGCACGCGCGCTCTCCCAATGGGTTGATTCCATGGCACGTCCGCCAGTCGGCGCGTACGTAAAGCTCGCGCTTGCGGATGATGCGGCGGGTGATTCGAAGGGTGCTGATGCTGCGCTCGATCGCGCAGCTGCAATCCCGGGCGGCGCGGAATCGGCTGCAATCGCCCGTGCGCAGCTTCGCTTTCTCCACGGCGACAAGGACTTGGCTGAGCGGCAAATGCGCGAAGTGCTGGCCAAATATCCCGACGATCCAAACGCACTGGGTGTCTTAGGCTCGATGCTGCTGTCCGAGCATAATAATGAAGCGGCGCTGCCCCTCCTGCAGCATGCGGCGTCAATCCTGCCCGACGATCCCGGCTATCGTTATCTGACCGCGACCGCCCTTCATCGGCTGGGCCGTGAGCGCGAGGCTCGCGATGAGTGCGCGATCGCGCTTGCGCTGGCGCCGAACGATCGCAATGTGCTGGCGCTGATGGCGGCAATCGACGCGGGCGGTGCGGCTCACTAGCGGCCTTTTGATGGCGTCCGAACAAATTTCCACGAGCGCAAATTCAGCCGAGGCTTCCGCATTCGCGCAAGCGTCTAGCCGGCTGGGCTGGGGAGATCCGCAGATTGGCTCATGGATGGCGCGGTTGATGGTTGTCACCGCGCTGGTCTACAGCCGATGCCTTCGCAATGAATTCGTCTTCGACGACCACGATTGGGCCAAAAACCAGTACGTGGGTCGCTGGTCCTTTATATGGAAATCGTTCGTTAACGACGCATGGTGGTATCTCGACCCTGCGCATCCACCGCAAAGCGCATATTACCGCCCGCTTCTCGATGCGTGGGCGGCGATAAATTTCCATCTCTTCGGGCTCAATCCGATCGGATGGCACGCCGGGATGATCGTCCTTTATCTGATCGTCGTCTGGCAGGTGTTTCGCGTCGCCTCAATGTTGGCATTGGATCGCTGGACGGGATTGTTGGCGGCCGCATTCTTTGCGCTGTTGCCGATTCATGCCGAATCGGTCGCGTGGCCGGCCGCGATTTGCCAGCCTCTCTTGGCGATATTTGAGCTGGGCGCGTTCGAGCTCTATCTTCACCGCGCTGATACTGCCGCATCCGATGCTGATCGCGTTCGATTGCTTGTACTCTCGATGATCCTGTTTGCCGGTGCGCTGCTGAGTTATGAGAGCGCGGTTGTATTTCCAGTCTTGATCGCAATGCACGCTTTTCTGCTTTCGGCACAGATTCGCGACGCCGGCAATCGCAGCATCGCGGAACGAGTGCGGGCGGCGATATTTGCGATGCTGCCCTACGCGCTGGAAGTTGCGATCTATGTGGCCGTGCGGGTTATGGTGCTCGGGTTTATCAGCCGGGCCAATCCCCATAATCCTCATCCCCTGAACGCGATCGAAGTTGCCTTGACGATTCCCGGCGCGATCTGGGGCTACCTGATGTTGCTGGCGATGCCGTGGCGCGCCGGGCCTGTCCACCTGATTGATATCGCATACAGTGTTACGGCGCCGGCGTTTTATCTGCCTGCCGCCGGCCTTGCGGTCGTGTGCGGCGCCGCGATTCTGATGCTGCACAATCATCCGCATCGCCGGCTCTACCTGTTTTGCGGCGGATGGTTCCTGATCGCACTTGCGCCGATGCTTAATCTAAGCGGCCTCTTCCCGCAGTCAGCCATCGAAGATCGCTATCTATATTTCCCATCGTTCGCGGTCTGTTTGATCGCCGCCGACCTAACGACCGTATACGCGCGCACAGTTGAAACTCGGGCCCGCCAGGTGCAAGCGGCCGTGGCGGTTGTCCTGGCGCTCTTTGCGGTCATTACGTTCCACGCCGAATCAATATGGCACGACGACGCCGTTTTGTTCGCCCACTATATAGATGAGGGCCCCGAGGTTGAATTCTGGCGCTATCGCTACGGCGTCGCGCTGGCCGAGCGCGGCGACTATGCGAATGCGCGAGTTCAACTTGAAACTGCCAAACGGCTCGATCCATCCGATGCCACCGATCGCTACGACTTGGGTCTGGTCTACGACGACTTGGGAGATCGCAAGGCCGCAGTGCGGGAACTCTCGGCCGCCCTTGAGCGTTTGGAGCACCCCGCCGCCGATAATTTCATCCGCCTGGCGCTCATCGCCGATGCCGCCGGCGATGCTGCCGCCCGCGAATCCGCGCTCAAGCATTCCGCATTGTTACCCGGCGGCGCGGATGCCGCCGACTTGGCCCGCGCGCAGCTTTTCTTTCATCACGGCGATTCCAAGGATGCCGAGGCCGCGATGCAATCGCTGATCAGGCGCGCACCCGGATTCGAACCGGCATGGGCCGCCTATGGTTCGATGCTCGTGTCCTGGCAGCGCTATGATGAAGCCTTGACCGCATATCGGCATGCCGAGCAACTCGCTCCCGATGCGCCCCTGCTTCATTATGTGATCGCTTTCGCGCTCCATCATCTGAATCGCCAGCCCGAGGCACGCGCCGAATGTGAAATCGCAATCGCCGGCGCGCCTGCCGAGCCAAAGGTTCGCGCCTTGATGGCGGCGATCGAAGCGGCCGATCGGAAGCGTTGATTTATGCTTAATACGGCGTGTTTGAATGCTTTTGCGCGGCTTTGACAGCGCGCGCGATACTTGGGAATTGCGGCATTTCGTAGGCAAACACTACAACTGGAATCGGTAAATTTGCTCTTAAAGCGCAAATTTACTAAAACGTGCATATCCTGTGAAGTTATTGCAAATGCAAAATTGGGCCTTGACATATTTGCGCTCAACGACTACCGTTCGAAAAAGAGGAATAGGAGAAATGCCCGGGAAGGGGGCCTCGCGCTTCGGCGGCTGTCACCGCAGGCGTGGCCGTAGGGCTGACAACCTGATTCCTGTTGAGAGACTGGGGACAAGAAATTAGGGATCGTCGGGAGGATCGGGGAAACATGCACAAGCGCGGAAACCGTTGGATACCGGGCATTGCCGACATCGTAATGTTGTGTCTCGCCGTCGCGGTGGTAGCCGCGATGTGGGGCGGAGGCAACAACGCCGGCGCGGCCAATACGGTTGCAGGGCAATTGTTGATTGTCGGTGGCGATACCGGCGGCAATCTGCTGGTTTCCGGCTCGACTCAGGCGCCCAATGGGCTGTTCGACAATTCAACCAACGCAGTCCAAGTGTTCGACCCGACCGTGGGAGCCCAAGGCGGGTTCGTGGCGGGCGATTACACGGTGTACACGAATCACGTCGAAGGCGCGTGGGCGACGACGCTGCCTGATGGGCGAGTGCTGATCAGCGGCGGGACCAATTGCAGCGGCGCGGGGACGGGGACGTTCTTCTGCGCG
>DATKOZ010000061.1:0-38139 GCA_035524375.1 Binataceae bacterium (SeqCode)
TTTGCACCGCGGCGGTGCCGGTCAGGTTGACAATTTGCGGGCTGGTGTCGGCGTTGTCGGAAATCGTCAGCGTAGCGTTCTGCGCGCCGGGATTCTGCGGCGTGAAAACTACCGTAATCGTGCAGGTCTGAGTGGAGGCAAGGCCGCCGGCGGGGCAGGTGTTGTTGAAGATGCCGAATTGGGTTGGGTCGGAGAGGGTGGCGCCGGAAACGGTCAGCGAGGTTAATCCGTTGTTGGTGAGGGTGACGCTCTTGGTAACGGTCGTGCCGATCTGAACCGATGAGCCGAAATTGAGCGCGGTCGCCGAAATCGATGCGGTGGTCGTCGCGTAGGCCTGCGAAGGCGCGAGTGCAAGCAGAATCGCGATCGCTAGCGGAGCCTGCGTTACGAAAATTCGGAAGGTGCGTTGTGCGGCGTTCATAATCTCTCCTCCGGCGCAAAGCTGCGCGCGACCATGCTATAGATGAACCCCTGCCTGACGCATTTCAGAATAGCACTCTAACGCGTGGGGGGGGGGGGCTTGTCGAGAGCCAAAATAATCCCAACCCCGGAGCGCACTGGGGTGTGGGCCGTCTTTTCGTAACAATCGAACTTGCCTGCAAGCCGATAACTCCTTATGCTGCCCCTGATAACTTGACCGCCGGCGGCGTCCCGTAATCGCTGGCACCGATCTGGAGGAAGTGGAAAACGATGGCTCAAGACATCGAAACCAAGGTTCGCGAGAAAATCAGCGAGCAACTGGGCGTGGCCGTTGACGAAGTCACTCCCGGTTCCTCGTTTATCGAGGATTTGGGTGCGGATTCACTCGATATTGTCGAGTTGGTGATGGCGCTCGAGGAAGAGTTCAACATCGAAATCTCCGATGAGGACGCCGAGAAAATTCGCACCGTCAAGGACGTCGTTTCTTATATCGAGGCGCACAAGAGCTGAAACCGCCCGTCCAAATCGCCGCCGGCCGTCTCAAGCCGGGCCTGCGGTTCAAAGTTTAACCGGCCATGCGATGTCCATTCTGCCGCCATCGCGGAAACCGCGTCGTCGATTCGCGACTGTCCGGCGACGGCGCGATGATTCGGCGCCGCCGGGCTTGCAGCTCGTGCAAGCGGCGCTTCACGACCTACGAGCGGGTCGAAGAGGCGTCGCCGATGGTGGTGAAGAAGGACGGCCGCAGGGAGCCGTTCGACCGCAATAAGATCATCGCGGGACTAAAGCGGGCCTGCGAGAAGCGACCCGTCTCGATGGAGACGATTGAGCAAGTCGCCGCCAATATTGAAACTTCGATGGCCGAGCAGGGCGAGCGCGAAGTTATGAGCGCCGCAATCGGCCAGGCCCTAATGGATGAGCTACACAAGATCGATCAGGTCGCCTATGTCCGATTTGCATCGGTGTATCGATCGTTCAAGGATATCGACGAGTTCATGCATGAACTCGAGGATCTCATCAATCAGCGCAAGCGTGCGCCTTCATCGGCCGTGACCGGTCGCGACAAGAAGGGCGAGCCGGGCTCCTGACGCGGCGATGCGCGCCTGGGGCGAGACCGACCGCCGTTTCATGGCCAGAGCACTGGCGCTGGCGGAGCGCGTAGCCGGTCTCGCATCACCAAATCCCGCAGTCGGCTGCCTTATTGTCCGCAACGGAAAGATCGTCGGCAGTGGCGCTACGGCGGCCGGTGGACGGCCGCATGCCGAGGCGCTGGCGCTTGCACGGGCCGGCTCCCGCGCGCGCGGCGCAACCGCGTATGTTTCGTTCGAGCCGTGCGCGCACTTCGGCAAGACTCCGCCCTGCGCGGTCGCGCTGAAAGAGGCCGGCGTCGCGCGAGTAGTTATCGGGTGCGTCGATCCATACCCGCCGGTCCGCGGGCGCGGGATCGCAATTTTACGGCGCGCGGGAATTCCAGTGACGGTGAGCGTGATGGAGAAGGAAGCACGCCGTTTGAACGAAGGATTCATCACACGAGTAACGAAGGGACGGCCACTGGCAATTCTCAAGCTCGCAATGTCGCTTGACGGGAAAATTGCGGCGCGCAGCGGTGGTTCGCGATGGATTAGCGGCGCGGAGTCGCGCGAGTTGGCTCATCAATGGCGCCGCGAATGCGATGCGGTGATGGTCGGTGCCGGGACGGTGATCGCGGATAATCCGCGCCTTACCTGCAGGATTGCGGGTGGACGAGACCCGGTGCGCGTGATCGTCGATGGACGCCTGCGATCTCCAGCGAATGCGCTCGTATTTCGGCAGAAGTCAGGCGCGTCCACGATCTTGGCCACGACCCGTAAGAACGTTACGCGCGCTCAGAGAAAATATGGCCGGAATGGGGTTGAAGTGATCGGGGTTGATGCGCGCGGCAGCGAGATTTCACTTTCGGACCTGATGCGTGAATTCGGTCGGCGCGGATGGTGCAAAGTCATGGTTGAAGGGGGCTCGAAGATTGCTGCCTCCGCGTTGGCGGCAGGAATCGTCGATCGAGTCGCTATATTTGTTGCGCCCCGGATCATCGGCGCGGGGGTTCCCGCAATCGACGATTCCGAACTTGTGCAACAAAAGGTTGCCCTTCACGTCCGCGATATGAGCGCTCGCCGCGTGGGCTGCGATTATCTGTTGGAAGGCCACGTCGACTCCAGGCCGATACGCACGCGGAAAAGCCGCATCGAGCGGTCAGACAAACGACGCTAGTTCGCCTGAAATGCTGATGCTAAAATCAACGGTTCGGAAGTAACAGGGATGGCATCGGCTGCACTGAATGACGTATTTACCCGGCTTCGCGACGCAAAAATGGTCGTGATGATGCCCGAGGAGCGTGAGGACGCCGAAGGCGACCTGGTCATGGCCGCCGAGAAAATCACCCCCGAACACATCAATTTCATGGCGCGCGAAGCGCGCGGCGTAATTTCCGTCGCGATCCCGGATCGTCGTTTCCGCGAACTGGGCATTCCGCTGGCGGCATCAACGGAAAATGGAAATTCGGCGGAGCAGGCCGGGGCGCTGATCGATGCGCGTGTGGGCGTTACGACCGGAATTTCCGCAGGCGACCGCGCCCGCGCGATTCAGGTAATCGCTTCGGACAAGACCGGCCCCGAGGACATCGTGATGCCGGGCCATGTGCTTCCGCTGATGGCGCTCTCCGGCGGTGTGATGATGCGAATGGGCCGTGCTGAAAGTGCGGTCGATCTGGTCCGCAGCGCCGGCCTTAGCCCGGTGGCGGTTCTGTGCACGATCCTGAGCGAAGATGGCGGAGCGGCAAATCTGTCAGAATTGCGCGCGTTTGCGGCGAAGCATTCGATGCCGATTAGCTTCATCAAAGATTTGGTGGCCTACCGGCTGACGAACGAAGTACTCGTGCGGCGCGTCGCGGAACATCCGTTTCCGGTGGGCGGCGGAGTGCTTCGAGCAGTAGTATTCCGGAATATCGTGGACGGCCGCGAGCACTTGGCACTCGTCAAAGGGAACGTCGGGGGCGGACGCCCCGCACTGGTGCGGCTTCACTCGGAGTGTTTGACCGGTGATGTATTCGGCTCCGCCCGATGCGACTGCGGTGAACAGCTGGAGGAGGCGATCGAACGAATCCTGGCTGCCAATGCTGGCGTGATTATTTACCTTCATCAAGAGGGGCGCGGCATCGGACTCGGCAACAAGATTCGCGCTTACGCCCTCCAGGACAGGGGGATGGATACGGTCGAGGCAAACCTTCAGTTGGGTTTCGATGAAGACCAACGCGATTATGGAATCGGCGCGCAGATTTTGCGTGACTTGGGGGTCGGCGAGGCGCAGTTGCTGACCAACAATCCGCACAAGCTGGAGAGCCTGAGCCGCTACGGCGTAACGGTTTCCCGTGTGCCGATCGAGGTTCCGCCCCATTCCGGGAACATCGGGTATTTGAGAACCAAGAAGGAGAAGCTCGGCCATTTGTTCTCCGAGCTTAAGCTGATTACCTGAGGGCATGGCGCCGGCGCCGCTAATCAATCATGGGACTTCGGCATTTGGGGCGCGAATTGGCGCTCAAGGCGCTTTATCGCATCGACATCTGCGGGGGCGGAACAAAAGACGACACCGCCTTGTTCTTTTCGAGCTTTCCGGCCGATGAACGGGCGCGCGGTTTCGCGATGGAACTGGTCGAAGGAGTGCAGCGCGAACAGGCGGATCTCGACCGGCAGTTAGCCGAAGTGCTTGAGCATTGGTCGATTAAACGATTGTCACGCGTCGATCACAGCATCTTGCTCATCGCGATGTACGAGCTGCTTCGGCGGGACGATATCCCGACGCGGGTAACCATCGATGAGGCGATCGAACTTGCCAAGCGCTATGGCGACAACGAATCGGGCCGGTTCGTCAACGGCGTGCTGGACCAGATTGCGGAGCGGATGGGTGTTAAGCAAAAGGGTGAGAACCTTGCTGATTCCGAAGCCGATTAAGCTTGTCGTCTTCGCCTTAATCGCGGCCTGCGGGACAGGCGGATGCGGCTACCATTTCGCGGCTGCGGGCGATTCTCTGCCCGCCGACGCCAAGACGATTTACGTGCAGCAGTTCGTCAATCGCACGCGTGTCACGGGCATAAATGACGAATTCATGCGATACGCAAAAGATGAGATCGCAATGCATGATCGGCTGCAGCTGGTCGATGATCCGGCGCATGCCGATCTGGAGCTGTCCGGCCAGATCACCCACACCGCCACGCAGCCGATCAACTTCAACTCAGTCCTCGAACCTACAATCTATGGCATGGGTCTTACCGTATCCGCTCAACTTACCGACATGCATACCAACAAGGTCATTTGGAGCGTGCACAACGTCAGCGATACACAGCACGCGCCGGTTGTCGCACAAACCGTGGTTACGACCACGCCCAGCTTCTTGCAGCAGAACCTTCGCAGCGGCGACATTGCGCAACTGCCGGACATCCAGACCGCGCAAACACAGACCTCGTCGGCCCGCGACCTGATGATGAAGCAGGTTGCAAAAAACCTTTACGCCGAGATGACCGAGGGCTTTTAGCCCGTACACGCAGGTCCCGCCGAATGCCGACTGAAACCGCGCTCGCATACTTGAGGGCGGCCGCGGCTGGATCGCCGCGTCTTCCGGCCGCGGTCGTAATCTTTGGGCCGAATGCGTTTCTACGGGAGTATGTTCTTTCGTCAGTCGTTCGCGCGCTTGCGCGCAGGGGATGGAAGCATCGCGGGTTTCAGATTGGGCTGGGAACGGGCGGCAGCGGTGACGATTTTGGCGCCGTACTGGGCGAATTGCGGGCGCCAGACCTGTTTGCGCCGAAGGTGGCCGTAGTATGCCGAGTCGGGCGCGCACGCCGTGGACGCGACGACGACGCCGGCGCCGACACTGATGCGCGTCCATCGGGTGGGGCGGGCGAAGCGGCGCTGGCCACGGCGATGGAAGGTCTGCAGGGCGACGGCAGCCGCATAGTTCTGCTCTACGAGCGCGACAATGCACCGGCCAAGATTCGGCGTGCGGTGGAAAAATCGGCCTTGTTTATCAACTGCACGCGGCCGTTCGATAATCAGATTGCCGACTATGCGAAAGTATTTGCCGAGTCGCTTGACCTTAAGGCCGATTCGGCGGCAATCGATACTCTCGTCGGACGTTACGGCAGCGATTTGGGCGCGATCGCCAATGCGCTGGAAAAAGCCGCAATCTTTGCAGGTCCGGGACAATCGATTGGCCGGGCGGACCTTGATGAACCCGGGACCACCGGCGCACGCCGGATGCCGGAGGCATTCGAGATTGCGGACAGCATTGCACGCGGACGCACGGCTACGGCGGTATCGCAAGTGGATCGGGCGGTCGCGCTGGGGCGCGATACAATCGAAATATTGGCGGTTGAGGTCATTCCTGCTATGCGCCGGATGATGATCGCTGCTTCATTGATGGCGGCGAAAAAAGGGCAGGGCGATGTCGCGGCGGCGCTCGGCTTTCCGCCGCAAAGCATGATGGCGGCACGTGCAATCGAAGGCGCCAAGCGGTTCGGAATCAGGCGGCTGGAGCGAGCTTACTGGCGGGCGTGCGAAATGGACGCGCAATTCAAGAATGGGCGTCTGAAAGAACGCGAAGAGGCCCTATCTGGCCTCCTGCTCGACCTGATGGGCGCGCCGGAGTAAGGCTAGGCGGTCTTTCCGAACTTGCGGTGAAATCCGGCGGAAAGGCGCGCGACTTTGCGGCGAACGGTATTGCGATGCATCGTGCCGCCGCTTGCGGCTTTGTCCAACACCTTGATCGCGGTATGCAGCGCTTCGCGCGCCTTGGCCTCGTCGCCTGCGGCGATCGTTTCCGATGCATTTTTCGCAATCGTGCGGACGTGACTCTTGATCGTGCGGTTGTGTTCCGCGCGTTTCAGATTCTGGCGATGGCGTTTCTCCGCCGACGGATGAACTGGAATATGCGGCATAATCCATCCTATTTAACAGCGCACGGCGCCTGTGGCAATACGATCAGCGTGAACGGTTGGCGCGGCCGGGCGGCAGTTTTTTCGCCTCCTGCCAGAGAGCTTCGAGGCCGGCTGGAGTCATCAACTTCAGCTTGAGGCCTCGCGCGTTGGCGAGGCGAACGGCCGAGTCGAAACGCGCGGCGAATTTTTCACAGGCTCGGTGCAAAGTGCGCTCGGCGCCATGACCGATGAAACGCGGCGCGTTTGAGATCGCCAGCATCAGGTCGCCGATTTCCTCCGCTGCGGCGGTATGGTCGGCGCGGGCCAGCGCGGCATCAATTTCATCCAATTCTTCCCGGACCTTGGCGATCACTTCACGCACATCGGACCAGTCCATGCCGGCTCTCCGCGCAACTTCGCCGAGCTTTTCGGCCCTCGCCAGAGCGGAAAGGCGGCGTCCGGTACCAGCGATCGATTTGGGCTTGGCTGCCGATTTGGCAGCGCCGCGGCGGTTACGCATGGCGATGCCCTAAAGCCTGACGATTGGCTCAAGGACCTTGGCGGCGAGGAATTCAGATAAGTCGGCAAGGACCTCGGCGGTTATTTCGTGGCCGCAATCGTACTCGCGATAGGTGACCGGCATTTTGAGCGAACGCATCGTTTCGACCGACGCCCGCGCCATGCCGACTTCGATCAAATCGTCGGCGCTGCCATGCTGGATCATCACCGGCAAGGTTTGAAGGGCCGCAGGATCGCTGACCTCTTTCACGATTTCCGGAGAAAAAAACGTTGAAATTCCAACCAGCGCGGCGAATTGAGACGGATTTCGCACCGCAATTCGCGATGCGAGCATCCCGCCCTGGCTGAATCCGAGAAGCACCAGTTTCCTTCGGTCGATGGGATATTTCTTCAGGGCCTCTTCAAGGAACGCGGTGGCCTCCCGGGTGGCCGAATCGATTGCCTCGCGATCGGGTGGGGCGCCCATTCGAAGCGGAAACCATGCATAACCGGTCATGGGGCCAAGTGGGACTTCCATCGGCCCTTGCGGGCAAATCACCATAAATCGCCCGCCAGCGATGTAAGGCGCGAGTCCCAGCAGATCGAGCGCATTTGCGCCGAAACCGTGCAGGGCGACAATGGCCGGATGAGGCCCGTCGCCGGGGGGTTCGTAAAACGCATGAATCAATCGCATCAGCAGGCGTCCAAAGAACTGGGATTAGGAATCATAGACCGGGATAAGGCCAGTCTGCCATCGCCACAGGGGGGGGCTGTTCATCAGGGGGCAAATAACGGCTATCTTAGACGGCTCACGAGGGACCGAATTCCGGACGGTGCAAGGGTGACGCTTTGACGGGGAGATCTTGGAAATTGCTGACGGGCAGGACGGCTGCGCTCGGCGTGGCCGTGCTTGCGCTGGGATCGATAGCGGCAGACTCGCCCGGCGGAACCAACGGCACGTTCGTCGGCGTGCTGACCGGACTGATGTTGCTGTCCTTGGTCGGCTACGCGTTCTACGAGTATCTGCGCCCGGTTCTGGACGAAGATAGGTCGAGCCTGCCGGGGATTTTTCTGCTGCTGGTGCTTTTCGCGGCGATTAAACTGGTGATGCTTACCGTCTTCTCCGGGTTCGGCGTCGATGTCGGCGATTATCAGGCGTGGGCTGATCAAATGTGGACCGGCGGCCCGGCGCATATGTACCAGCCGGGCTTTTTCATCGATTATCCGCCCGGCTACCTCTATGCACTTTGGTTCGCCGCCGCGTTTGCTCACATGGTTGGCGCGACCGGTGATTTCTTTCGCCTAATCATCGAAAGCCCGGCGATCATCGCCGATTTCGTCCTGGCGATCCTGATGTATGCGTTTATTCGCCGCGGCAGCCGGGGCGAGACGAAGGTATTCGGCTTCAGCGCCGCCATCGTCGCGATGCTGATGGTTGCGATTAATCCGGCGCTCCTTTACGACACGGTGGTGTGGGGCCAGACCGATTCGGTGATGTCGTTCGTGATGGTGCTCTCCATCGGATTGATCCTGATCGGCCAATACGAACTGGGCTGGGGAATGGCAGCAATCGGTGTAATGGTCAAGCCGCAAGCCCTGATTATACTTCCGGTAATCGGCGTATGGACCATGTTCGAGACCGAATTCAAAATGTGGCTCCGGTCGGGCGTGGCTTTGCTTGCAGTTTTTATGCTCGGAATCGGGCCGTTTCAGTTCGGCCACGAATGGGACTGGATCTTCAAGTTGTATGCGTCAACCGCGGCCTACTATCACGAGACCTCCGTCAATGCATTCAACCTGATGGCGTTGATTGGCGGCGTGCGCGCGCAGGACAGCGAGACATTGGGGGGCTTCTCATATTACGCGATCGGGATGAGCATGCTGGTACCGCTGTATGCGTTCATCGCATGGATACTGATGCGGGGCCGAACGCCAACCCGACTGATGTACGCCTCATTTCTCGCGATCTTCGGGTTCTTCATGATCGCGCCGCGGATGCATGAACGATACCTTTACCCAGCGATCGTGCTTGCGGTGCCGCTGGCCTTTGAAGCGCCGGAAATGCTGATACTGTTTGTATTGCTGTCGATCAATTTTTGGGTCAATTTGGCCGATGTATTGCGAATTTTGACTGCGGGCGTATTTCTCGATCGTCACGACGGCTTGGCGATGGTGATTTCGTCGCTCAATCTCGTAGCCCTTACCATCGCGATCCATTTTGGCATCAAGGGGCTCGAAACCGATGAAGAAAGCGGTGTAGCAATCGGCACGGTCTTCAAAAAGTTGACCGTCGCAAGACCGGCGGAAGCACCAGCGATTGTCGAGGAACCGGTGATGACCCCGGCGCCGGCCTGGAGCCGGATCGACACGCTAATTATAAGCGCGCTGCTGATCTTCTCCGGATGGTTTCGCTACTACCGTCTGTGGGATCCGCCTGAGATCGTCTTTGACGAAACGCATTTCATGAACATGGCGAAAAAGTATCTCCACGGGGAGTACTTCTTGGATCCGCATCCGCCGCTGGCCAAGCTGGTTATCGCGATCGGCATCTGGATTTTCGGCGACCATCCCGAGCATCCATGGAGCTGGCGAATCGCCAACGCCACGGTGGGTACGGCGCTGGTCGGAATCACCTATCTACTGGGCCGAAAGATAACCGGGTCGAGGCTGGTGGGCGCGATCGCGGGCGGCATCATGGCCCTGGACGGGATGTTCATCGTCTATTCGCGCAATGCAGTGATCGACATTACCTATGTAACCTGCGCGGCCGTTGCGTATCTGCTGTTCTTCCGTTTTGTTCAGACGCCTGAAGCCAAGTCGCGCCGGAATTTGTTGATCGGAATTGGTGTGGCGTTGGGACTCTGTGTGGGCGCGAAGCTCTATATTCCGGCGATAACATTTTTGCTGGTGACGAGTTTCCTGGCTTATGTGATCGTGTACGGAACCGATGCCAAAAACGGTCCGTTGCCCTGGAACTCGCCGCGAGTAATCGGAGCGGCCGCAATCGTGGGCGGAGTTGCGGGATTCATGTACCTGGCAACTTTTTTTCCGCACTACTACTGGGGATGGTGGGGCGGTATCCAGGATCTCTTCACGTATTTATTTCACGAGGTGCCGGATTACGAGAAGAGCGTGACAGCGCCCACTCATCCGTATTCTTCACCATGGTGGAGCTGGCCCTTGATGCTGCGGCCGGTGGCGTTCTGGCAGAAATTTCCCGAGAAGGGGGACGTCAGGACGATTTGGGGCGGCGGCAATCCGCTATTGTGGTGGGGCGCGCTCAGCGCGATGACGATTACCGCCGTTCAAGCTGTCGAACGTCCGAATCTAACCCGGTGGTTTCTGGTCTCCGGCTACATTGGTTACATCGTCATTTGGATCCCGATAGCCCGGACCACATTTCTGTATCACTACCTGCCCGCCCTATATTTGGCCGAATTGGCCCTGGCGATGGTACTTGCGAACTTCATCCAGGAGCGCGCCGAGCCGTGGGAGCATATCGCGGTTCTGCTCACGCTAATTCCGGCATGTCTGCTTGGAATGTCGCTCACGTGGGGAATCATTTGGTGTGTGCTGATAGCGGCTGGTTACATCTACTGCCTCTTAGCCACACAATATCCCGGCCGTTATACCGCGGCCGTGTATGTCGCCGGCGCGGTTATATTGTTCTTCTATTTCTTACCGATATGGATGGGATGGCCGATCAGTCACGACGGGTATTACGCGCGAATGTGGCTGCAGACCGGCTACAGCGTAAGAAACTGGATTTGATGTGAATCAGGTGCGCGCGCAAGGGAAAATTCGTTGGTTCGGCGGTGCGTTGGTAATCTGCACCGTTGCAATTCTTACGTTCGCCAATCCCTCCCGCGGCGCCGATGCGCCGAAAAATCTAATCCCGAATGGTGACTTTTCGCTGGGCGGCGGCGATTTTCCCGAAGGTGGATGGCATACCGAGGCTTGGCTCAATGAGCCCGACAAGTTTCAGTCCCATCGCATTGTACCGCCAAATGGTGGAGGGCCGGTGCAACTTGAGGTTGTCGCACTCAAGGAGGACGATGCGCGCTGGCAGGTGCCCATCACGCTGGCTCCGGGATGGTACGAGATAAGCGCTGACGCTCGCGCCGAGGACATACCGGCCGATAAAGACGGTGCTTCGGTATCGGTGTTTCCCGAAGGCGTCATCATGTCGCCTCAGCTCCACGGCACGACCGGATGGCAACGATTGAGGCTGTACCTGAAGGTGAGCGATCATCCGGCGGACATCGAAGTCGCCTTGCGGATCGGAGGCTTTGGCAGCCTCAACACGGGGCGCGCATTTTTCAAGAATGCGGCGGTGTACCAGATTCCCGGGCCGCCGCCATCCGCAACCCCTACTTTCGATCTGTCTCAGGTGCGCAAAGGGTTGGAATACCATCCGGCAAACGGCTCATCGGTTTCGGTCGTGTTCACTTTCATTCTGTTGGCGGGTGCTGCGGCGTGGGGCTGGTGGATGTTCGGCGATCAGGAAATTCTCCCGGCGCCGCCGCCGAAGCCGGCCGAGGTTCGTGTCGATCGTAAATCCAACAAACCGCAACGCAAAGCCCGGTCATGACCTCCGCCGAGGAACGAACCCGCGGTATCGAGACCTCGCTGTTCGCGATCCCGTTTTTTACCTACACATATTTTTACCAGGGCTCCGACCATAGCGTGGCGTGCCGTTTCGACCAGATCCGGTCGATTCTGGAACGAAACGCCGTATGGATTGACGATTTTAGCGGTTACAACACTGCCGACATTGTCGGCATTCACGGCCATACTTTTTCGGTCAAGGCGCCGGGCACTTCATACACCGCGATCGTGCAATGGAAATGGGTTCGATTCCTACTGAGCCATATGCCGAATTCGCTCTTTGAATCACTGGCGAATCATTTGCATACGGGACGCGAGCCTCTCTACTGGGCGTTCGCCACGTATCTGACCACGATTCTTTCAACCAGCCTGATTATCGCGCTTCTATGCGTCGTGATGTTTAGATTTGCGCGAGTTTTGGGCGCAAGTGAGGGCCGCGCTGCGGGTCTGTCGCTGATTCTGGGCTTGGGAACGATCGTATTTCCTTACGCAACGGAACTCACTGGCGAGCCGGTGGCCGGAGCTTGCCTGTTCACGGCGCTTTACCTGCTTGCGACCTTCGATTCGAATTCATCAGCCTGGCGCGCGTTGGGTGCCGGGTTTCTTACCGGATGGGCGGTGCTTAACGACTACCCGGTGGCGCTGGTCGCGGTCGGCATCGGGCTTTATGCGCTGCTGCATTTGATTCGCCTGCGCGAGACGATCGCGATGCTCGCGTTTGCCGTCATCGCATTAGTTGGCGGGGCGTTCCTGTACGAATCACATCATGTGTTATTGGCGCTTGTTCCGGCGGCTGCCGGACTCTTCGCGTTGATGCTGGCGTGGTTGCTGCTTAAGAATTCGGAAATCATCCAGCTTGTGGCCTTCACTTTGGGTGCCTTGGTTCCTGCGGCGCTGATGTTTCACTTCAACTGGTTGGCGTTCGGCAACCCGCTATTCTTCAGCTACCAGGCATTCAAAGAAGTGGCCGGGAACAATCAATTCCCGGAGCAAAGGCAAGGCTTTGTCGGCCTGACCTATCCCAAGATCGTAAATCTATGGAACGTGGTAGTCGATCCGCAGCGGGGGCTGCTGTTCTGCAATCCGGTGCTGTGGCTGTCGTTTCTGGGCGCTGGCTACTGGATGCGAACCGGACGCACTCGCGCGGTATGCGCCACCACGGTCTATGCCTTCATAATTATGATCCTGTTCAACGCGTCGTATGGTGAATCGATCGTGTCATGGGGCGGAGGTACCGCCACCGGTCCCCGCCAGATCATTGCCGCCGTCCCGTTTATGGTGCTCCCGATTGCGTTTCTTCCGGCGGCGTATGACTACGTGATCGGCGCGCTCGGGGTGGTATCGGCGGCGATCATGCTGATGGCCACGTCGACCAATCCGCACTTTCCGTACGAGTACGGAAACCCGGTTCGGGATTTTGCTCTGCAGCAATTCATGCGCGGTGATTTGGGCTCCAACCGCGATGCGTTTTATGGCGGTGGCATGGTGATTCGCGGCGATTCCGTCGCATTCAATCTTGGTAAATTAGCCGGGCTGCCGGAAGCCATCCAGCTGGTTCCCCTGGGATTGTGGTGGTGTATGGGCATCTTCATGCTCGCGGAGCCGCTGCAACTATGGGCGGAAAATGCCGGCGGAAAACTGCGCGCGATCGCTGCTGTCGTTGCGACCCTGGCCGTTTTCATCCTGCCGGCTTCCTACGCGATCGCGCAGCCGACACTCCTTAACCGTCCCTACGGGTTGCTGGGACGCTATTATTCCGGCGAGCAGTGCGGGGGATCCCGCGTTCATTTCGCTCGTATCGATTCCACGATCGATCTCGACAACATCATCGCGATGGGAGCGATGCCGACGCCGTCGTGCGCGCAATGGGACGGTACGCTGATTGCGCCGGTCTCCGGCGACTATAATTTCGTGATGGACGTCGATGACAACGGATGGCTCAGGATCGACGGCAACTCAGTCATTGACACTCAGCCACAAGGCCAGGAAAGGCAATACCATGGCGACGGGCGAATGCATCTCGATGCCGGGCCGCATCGAATTGAAGTCGGCGAGCGCAATACCGGTGGCGATTCTTCGATTCATCTTCGATGGGCTCCGCCCGGACTCAATCCGGAAATCATACCGTCCACTAATCTGATTCCTGCGAAAATGATGTGACAGCGGCGGGATCGGCCGCCCTAGAGCTTCGGCATCGGGGGCAGGCCAGGGCCGATTAGCGACGGATGATGGGTGCCGAGCGGATTAGCAGTACCCGGGGAAGGTGAGGCTTCGGGCTGTTCCGCATTCGATGACGATTCGGCTGATGCTGGCTGCTCGGCAGCCGCGGGCGGCGATTCCGCGCCGGACCGCTCAATTGTAGATCGTCCACCCTGAAGTCCGTTCTTGATGCTCGCTTGATTTATCGTTGGCGCTGTTGCAGGAGGAGCCGTGGCCGCAGTCTGCTGCTGTGAAACGACCGGCCGATGAGTCTGCTTTGCTTGTGCTAACACCTGGCGCAAGAGATTGAGTTCCTGAATACCGTGCGAAACGCAGTCGACATCCTGTGCCGGGCTCAGCGGGACTTTCACCGCGGAGTTGAATGTCGCCCGCACCTCGACCAACGTCTTCTCCGGGCCGCGCGGCCGCACCAGGAAGTTGTATACGGAGGATGCGCCCGGTTCCGGCTCTGCGCTGTAGCTCCCGCCGACACCTGTAACCTTGCCGCAATCCGCGTCATGAAGGGTGAATCGGCTGCCGGATGCCTGGATCACGCCATAATTTGGATCATCGACCTCGGTCCGAAAGCCGTTGGCCTTGACGACCTGATTTACGGCGTCCCAAGCCAAGTCGTAGGGCAGGGGGATAATCGCCTGCTGTTGCTCGTCGGTGGGCGGCTCGGTCATAGGAGGCTCAAAGCATCCGCCGGCCCCAGCACAGACGGCAAGGACAATTAACGCGGCGATTTTGTGGTGCCGGGCCATTTCGGCATGCATAATAACAGAGAAATCGGCATTTGGGCCCACTCCCACTTGGGCGAATCTTTTGGTAGTCTCCGGGATAAGTGGCGCATCCAAATGCGCGCTTCCAAGGGTTTTACATGTCTGGCCACTCAAAATGGAGTTCGATCAAGCATAAGAAGGCCGCCGCCGACGCCAAGCGCGGCAAGGTTTTCACCAAGCTGATCAAGGAAATAACCATCGCGGCACGCATCGGCGGTGGCGGCGACATCAACGCCAATCCGCGCCTGCGCACCGCAGTGGTGGCCGCGCGCAAACAATCGATGCCCAACGACACGATCGATCGTGCGATCAAGAAGGGCACCGGCGAGTTGGGCGGCGCCACGCTGGAAGAGATTACCTACGAGGGCTACGGCCCCGGCGGCGTGGCGATGATGGTCGATGTACTCTCCGACAACCGCAATCGCACGGTCGCAGAGTTGAGGTTTATCTTCTCGCGCCATGGCGGGAACCTGGGCGAGGCCGGATGCGTTGGCTGGATGTTCAAGAAACGCGGCGTGATTTCGATTGAAAAGTCGGCTGCCAATGAGGACAAGCTGCTGGAAATGGCGCTTGATGCCGGGGCCGACGATGTCACCAGCGACGCGGACATGTTCCAAGTGCTGACATCGCCGGAAAAGTTCGCAGCGGTGCGCGACGCGATTGAAAAGGCCGGCATCGCGATCGCCAATTCGGAAGTTACACGGATTCCAGAAAATACGGTTTCGGTTTCCGGCCATGCTGCCGGACAGGTGCTTAAGCTGATGGAAGAACTGGAGGATCACGACGACGTGCAATCGGTCGCCGCGAACTTCGACATCAGCGACGAAGAGATGGCGCAGTTCTCGGCGGCATAAGCCGCGTGCTGCGGTGGAGGCGGGGTATGCGGGTACTCGGGGTGGACCCGGGAAGCGCGGTGTGCGGGTACGGCGCGGTAGAACGCCGCTCTGGAGAACTGCGCTTCATCGCGGCCGGCACGATTAGATCCGCGTCACTTGAGCCGGGGCCTAAGCGGCTCAAACGAATCCATGAAAACCTGGTTCGCATTATCGGCGAGTTCGCTCCCAACGCGATAAGCCTCGAACGCCATTTCCTGGCCGCTAATGTTCATAGTGCCTTCCGGCTGGGCGAAGCACGTGCGATGGCGATGCTGGCGGCGGCAGAGCAGGACATTCCGCTGTTCGAATATCCCCCCAATCAGGTCAAGCTTGCGGTCGCGGGTCACGGCCATGCCGGTAAGGCGGATGTCAAGGCGATGATTCGGCGGCTGCTTAAACTTGAAGAATTAGTTGAGCTTTCGAATGACGCCGCGGATGCTTTGGCGATCGCAATTTGCCATATCAACCGCGGTAATTCCCCGCGGCTGAGCGAATCGGTTGTGCGGCATCGCGGCGCCATGACGCCGGGGAGCGAGGGCCGGCTGCGGCCGGCGGTGCGCCGATGATAGCGACGCTGGCAGGAACCGTCGCCGTGCGTGAAGCCAATCGCATCGTCGTCGAGGCCGGTGGAATCGGATACGAAGTTTTCATTCCGCTTAGTACTTACTATCGCATTCCGGGTTTGGGCGAACGCGTCGCGCTCGAGATACGGCATGTCGTTCGCGAGGACTCGATCACCTTGTTCGGATTCGCGACATCGACCGAAAAGCGCGCCTTCGACCTCCTGATGAGCGTGCAGCATGTCGGGCCCAAGCTCGCACTTGCGATATTATCGGTGCTGGCGCCGGATGAATTGGCCGCGGCGATCGCGCGTGAAGAAATCGATCGAATCGATGCGGTCCCGGGCGTTGGGCCAAAGGTCGCCGAACGCGTGGTGCGTGAGCTGCGCGACAAGATTGGCGATCTGAAGATTACCGCGCCCGGCACGCTTCACGTAAATGGCGGTGCCGGCAAGGTCACGGGCAGCGGCCAGGGCCATCTCGACGACGCCGTCTCCGCGCTGGTAAACCTTGGTGTGAAACCCGCTGAAGCGCGGCGTGCGGCGGAGTCGGTCATCGCGGCCGATGCGAACGTGGCGGCGGGGAACCTTGAAACGTTGATTCGCAAGTCGCTCACGGTGCTGTTTGGCGAAAAGTAAAAATACCGCCGCGGCGATCGACGAACGCGCGACCTCGCGCGCGGCGACCGACGATGAGCGGAGGATCGACCTCGCACTTAGGCCGCGCGCGCTCGGCGAATTCATCGGCCAGGAGCGGCTGAAGAAAATCCTCGGCATGTCGATTGAGGCGGCGCGCGGACGCGGCGAGTCGATGGATCACGTCCTTCTGGCCGGACCGCCGGGGCTGGGCAAGACTTCGCTCGCGCACATAATTGCGCGTGAACTGGGCGTGAACGTTCACGTCACATCGGGGCCGGCGATCGAGCGGGCGGCGGACTTAGCCGCAATTTTGAACAACCTTGAGGAAGGCGACGTCCTATTCATCGACGAAATCCATCGTCTGCAAAAGCCGGTCGAAGAGCGCCTCTACTCGGCGATGGAGGACTTCGAGTTCCACATCGTGGTGGGGGAGGGGATGGGCGCGCGCACGATGAAGCTCGCTGTCAAACCGTTCACGATGGTCGGCGCGACAACCCGCTCGGGATTGTTGAGCTCGCCTCTACGTGATCGGTTCGGCCAGCATTTTCATCTAGATTTTTACGATCGCGGCGAGCTATCCGGGATCGTCCGGCGCTCGGCTGCTCTGCTGGAGATTTCCATAGACGCGCCCGGTGCTGAGGAGTTGGCGACCCGTTCGCGCGGTACGCCGCGAATCGCAAACCGCCTGCTGCGACGCATCCGGGATTTCGCGCAAGTGAATAAGGCTGCCTCGGTGACTCGGGCGATTGCACTCGGCGCGCTGGAGTTGCTCGAAATCGATGCGGCGGGATTCGACAAAATGGACCGCGCGATTCTGGGTTCGATAATCGACAAGTTCGATGGCGGGCCGGTTGGCGTCGAGAGTCTGGCCGCCGCGGTTGGCGAGGAACCCGATACGATCGAGGAAGTGTACGAGCCTTACCTGTTGCAGGAAGGCTTCATCGCGCGAACTTCGCGCGGCCGGGTCGCCACGCAGCGCGCATACTCGCATCTGGGCCGCTCGCGCACTGGCACGCTCCTGTAATGGCGAAAATTTACGTTCTCCAGCATCATCCGGTTGAGAACCTCGGCAACATAGCCGGGGCGCTCGCGGACGCCGCGCTTGCATGGCAGTACGTCCGCATCTTCGATGGACATCCGGTTCCAAAGGATATGAAGGCAGCTGGCGGACTAATCGTGATGGGCGGGCCGATGGGCGTATATGAAACCGATCGGCATCCGTTTATCAGCGATGACATGCACCTGATCGACGATGCGTTGAAGCGGAATCTGCCCGTGCTTGGTGTATGCCTGGGTGCGCAATTGCTAGCCGCTGCGTTGGGCGCGAAGGTCGATCGCAATCCGATGGGCAAGGAGATTGGATGGCATCCGATGCGGCTCTCGGCCGATGCCAACAGCGATCGGTTGATGAAAGGCCTGCCGGAGTTGATGATGCCGTTTCATTGGCATGGCGATATTTTTGAATTGCCGGATGGCGCAATATCGCTGGCATCGTCGGATAAGACGCCTTGTCAGGGCTTTCGCTATCACGAAAATGTCTACGGATTTCAGTTTCATTTCGAGGTCACGCGCGAGGGTATCCGCGGGATGGCGAATGCATTCGCAAAAGAACTGGAGAGCGAGAAAATATCCGCGCAAGAAATGATCGCGAAGGAATCGGAGTTTATGCCCGCGCTGGAGAAAATCTCCGCAACGGTGTTTTCGCGATGGGCTGAATTGGCTTCGATCGGGTGAGAGCCAATGCCATTCAACCTGACAATTCCTTCAGATTGGGAGGGTATCGCGGTCATCCTCGTGCTGGTGGCTGCGTGGAATATTTTCTTCGAGCGCTGGAAGGAATACCTGCCTTTCCTGATCGATTTCCAGCTTAAATCATATCAGTTGATGTCGCATCTGAGTCCGCGCCGGCCGCGGGTGAAATGGGTTGCGCTGGTCGAGGTCGACGACGAGACCTTCTGGAAACCTCCATTCTCTGGAATCCAGCCCACCAACCGCCGCGCGCTGGGCGATCTGGTGCGCAAGGCCGCAGCCGGCGGTGCAACGGTGATCGCGCTGGACTTCCAGCTGTACAGTACCTCCGATAAGCCGGGCGACGATCCGATTCGTGCGGATGACAACCAGTATCTGCTTGAATCGATTCGTCAGGCGGTGAACGCCGGAACGCGTGTGGTCCTCACGCAAGGATTCATCCAAACGGAAGATGGACGGTGGAAG
This sequence comes from Binataceae bacterium (SeqCode), assembly GCA_035524375.1. GTDB lineage: Bacteria > Desulfobacterota > Binatia > Binatales > Binataceae > Binatus. The sequence goes on from DATKOZ010000061.1 coordinate 18,739, forward strand.
GAGGAGCCGGGCATATTCGAGCGCGGCGCGCTGCCTGAAGGCGTCACGTTCGGTTACATCAACCTTCCCACGGACAAGCGCGAGATTCCGCTTAGCAAGACGATAGCACCGTCTGGCGGTGGCGAGCCCGCGCGTGCCGATTCTTTCGCGCTGCAAATCGTCGACCAATATGAGCAGTCGATCAATATGCGGGAAAAGACGCGCAGTGAATCGCGAATAGCGGCCGCGATTCGCGACGAAACCTTCGTATGCGGGAGCTTCGTCGTGCCGGGCAGCTTTGTCAGAATTTCGGCCCGCGATTTGTTGAATGTCGGTCCGGCGGCGGAGTTGTGCAACGGCAGGATCGTGATCGTCGGGGGAGCCTGGCATGTATCGGGCGGACGCGGTCCGCTGATCGAAAGCTTCGCAAGTCCGGTGGGAAGAATTCCCGGTATGCAGCTTCATGCAAACTATGTTGAGGCGCTGCTCGACGATCGGTTTCAGCCGAGAATGTCGATGTGGACGGGGGTCGTGATCGACCTGATCGTCGGGTTCATGATTTATTTTCTTTATAACCACGCGACGTCATCAGAGCAGAACTTCGTCTTGGCGGTGCCGCTGGCAATGATATTGTTCGCGTACGTGACATCGGCAAACTTGGGGCTGTATCTGGATTTTGTGCCGCCGATGAGTCTTTACTTCGTGCATCTGGCTTGGGAGCATTTCAAGTAGTCGTAAAAGCATCGAATTCAAATGCTCATCACTACCAGCATAGGTGCGCGATGAAACTTGAAACCGCAATGAGTCCGGCGATCGATGGTCCGATGTTCAAAATCGGCGATGAGCAGGGCGGCGTCCGTATTAGCCCTTCGGCCGCTCCACCGCCGGCGCCCGGGACCGGATCGCTAAGCCCGGCATCGCCGCCGCCGATGAAATCGGGTGGTGGCGATGGCGGCTGGCCATGGAAGTTGTTCGCGATCGCTCTGACGATAGCGGCAATTGCCTACATCGCCTGGGTTTACAATCATCCCCCGCGCTGAGCGCTACGCCATTGGCGAGTTTCAATGGCGAGATGACGGATTGCCTGCCGCTCGCGTCATTCTTCGGTCACCCTTTGGGCAACTTCAACACGCGCTCGCCGATGATGTTGTGCTGAATTTCGCTTGAGCCGGCGGCGATCGTCAGCCCGCGTGCAGCGAGCGTACGATGCGCCCATTTGCCGTTTTCGATCGCACCGATACTGCCGTTCATCAGGCTGCCGAATGGGCCAAGCAGTTCATCGGCGAACATCGCAACACGAAGGTTGAGTTCGGTCGCAAATAATTTCCCAAACGAGCTCTCCGCGCCCGGCACTCTTCCCTTTAGCTGGGCGGAAAGAGAACGGTAACGCGACAGTCGGAGGCATCGCGACTCGATCGTGAATTGCGCAAGCTTCTGGCGCACGTAAGGGCTGGTACGTGCCGGGGTGCCTTCGAAGTCCACCTTCTTTGCCAGCTCGTTCAGCTCGCCGATCGTGCGTTCGATGGGATGCCGCGTGCCGCCCGATACCCGCTCGAACATCAGAGTGGCGATTGACACCTGCCACCCCTGATTGATGTCACCGACAATGTTCTCCTTGGGCACCCGCACGTTGTCATAGAAGACTTCGTTGAAACCGGATTCGCCGGTGATTTGAACGAGCGGGCGAACGGTGATGCCGGGGCTGTGCATATCGACCAGCAGATAAGAGATTCCCTTGTGCTTGGGGGCGGCGGGATCGGTGCGGACGAGCAGCACCTGCCAATCCGCGCGATGCGCCAGGCTGGTCCAAACCTTTTGGCCGTTAATGATGAAATTGTCGCCTTCGAGTACCGCGCGGGTCTGCAGTCCCGCCAAGTCGGAGCCGGCGTTGGGTTCGGAATAGCCCTGGCACCAAATCTCCTCGCCGGTCAGCATCTTCGGAAGAAACCGGCGTTTCTGGGCATCGGTGCCCATCTGCATCAGCGTCGGACCGACGCGATCCAGGGCCAATTGATTTGCCCCGTAAAGCGGAAGTCCAAGCCGCAGCACTTCGTCCTGATAAATCGCCTGCTCGACGAGGGTTGCTCCCGTGCCGCCCCATTCCTTGGGCCAGTGGAGCGCGAGGTAACCGGCCTTGTACAGGCGGCGGTGGTAATCGAGCATGCGATTCCATGCGTCGTCGTCGCGGACATCAAGCAGGCTTGAGGTCGAACCGCCCAAGCGCTCGCCCTTGCGGCCGAACACTTCGGCGGAATTGGTTTCCAGCCATTCGCGCAGTTGCGAACGAAACTTTTCTTGTTCGGGCGTGAAGGTGAAATCCATCGGCGTCTCGATACTCCCGTTAGAACATAAAGGTGATCGGATTGGTGGCGGCCATCGTCCATGCGAGCCACGCGGTTTCGACGATCGCGATCAGCAGCAGGTTGCGGGAGTTGCTGTACGCCGAAGCGGCAAAGACTTCCATCATCGCGAACAGGATTGCCAGGATCGGCACGATCAAAACGATGACGAACGGCAGCACGCCTAAGAATGCACCGGCCACCGTAATTCCAAGAATCAGCGCACGCCCGATCAAGCCCTGCACGGTGGACGCAACGATTCCTCCGCGCCGCACCAGGAATTCGAAGCCGATCCAGAAGGGCAGCATGATGGATGACGCGAGAATCATCGCCATCAGTCGCTCCGGAGTTAACGCCATCTGATGGAGAATCACCGAAATCGCGCCCTCCGCGACGTAGATCACGGCGAACGCAATCGCAGCCGCGGCCAGCGTCGCGCTAAAACCGCCAAACAGCTGCTGGCGGTCGATTTGCTTCGCCAGCAACAGCCCGCCGGCGATCATAATACCGGTCACGGCCAGCCACGAACTTTGAATGTCGCCGATCACCAACGGCACGAATGACGCCGGCGCAACGAATGCCACCAGCGGCATCGCAGCCAGCGCAGCCACGGCCAAAATCGCGAGGCCCGCGGCGCCATACCAGCGGTCTTCGCGAGTTTGCCACTTGGGGGCAATCGAGCCCGCGGCGCGTCCAAGCGGGACCAGCAGGATCACGAACAACAAGAGGGCGATTCGCGACAGGCGCACGCGCGGATCCGCGGTATCGATCGCACCGGTACGCGCGGTTCCGAAAACGCTGTCGAGCCACCGCATGATCGTTTCGGCGGCTTCCGGCGAGTAGAGAATCTGGACGTGATCGACCTTGGGAATTTGAATCGCCTCGACCGCGTCCCCTTTGCCGAAATCGCCATACCTCTTTCCCAGCTCAGCGTTCGGCACTCCCGCCAGATTCGCGGCGATTGCTGCGGAAGTGTCCTGAATCCGCTCCTTTGGGTCATTCTCTCCAAAGATAAAAAGCGCATTTGCCGGCCGATTGGGCCCGCCGCTCCAGCCGCCGGAAATCATCACGGAGCCTTTCAAATTAGGGTCGTGCCCCGCGTAATCCAGCGACGCGCCCGCGCCCATCGAATGGCCCATCACGACGATGCGTGAGCCGTCGACGAACGGGGACTCGCGCAGGAATTTGACCGCGGCCGCAATGTCTTTGCGCAATTCCTCATGATCGAGAAAGGTATTCGAGAAGGGATTGCGGTTTTCTCCGTGGCCGTGGAGGTCGATTGCCAGGACGGCATAACCGTTCTCCGCGATTCGCCGCGCCAGCGTGCTCATATTCTGGCGATCGGAGGTGAAGCCGTGGACCAGCACTACGGCGGGCGGCCGTTTGGCGGGGGGAGGAGGAAAGATCGCGATGAATGGATCCCAATCGCCCCCGGGCATATACATCGTTGCCGGAATTTGCCCGGGCAGATAGCCCGACGAATGCGCCGGACCGCCATTTTGCAGGACAATCAGCCGTGCGACGACGGCGATGAACAGGATCGCGAGTAATAGCGATCCGGTATGAAGGATTCGTTTCATCGAGTGGTTTTCCATTCCGGCCGGAGGTTAAATCCCGGCCGCGTTCACCGGCTTCGCCGCCATCCGTTTTCTCATCTCTTCCCTTGGAACGTCCTCCCTGTGCGTGGAGACCCACCAAGTGTTGCCGAGCGGGTCCTTAACGCCACCGCTCCGGTCGCCGTAAAACTTATCGGAGATTGCCTCGACCGCGACACCGCCGGCGGCAATCGCGCGCTTGAATTCGGCGTCGGAGTCATTCACGTAGAGGTAAAGCATCGTGGGCGAGGCCGAATCCATTTGCCCAATCATGATCATCGAATCGCCGATTTTGACTTCGGCATGAACGTGGCCGTCGCCGAAATCGTGGCACATGATCTCCGTTGCATTAAACGCGCGCTTGAGGAAATCGATCTGTTTGCGGACGTCCTTGACCAATAAATAAGGCGTGACGGTATGGAATCCATCGGGGATCGGTTTCACGGCGCTCATTTCGGAAATCTCCTTTGGGGAACGATCGATGCCCCCGCATATATACGCCGGAATCGCTCAAAACGACAAATTGCCGAATTCGCGCAGCCCCGAAAGCCGATGGTTTTGCAGACACTCGCCAAAAAAGCAGCGTAATCATTGAGGAAATTGGGTTCGTTTCGTAATTTTTTTATATTTTTCCCGCGAAACTCGCCGAAAATTGTCATGTTCGGATTCCGAAGCCAAGTCGCACATGGCGCGATCGCTTCGATTTTACCCTCTCCGTGCCTGACCGATATGGCTGAACAAGTTCAGCCTCGAAATGGCGCGTCGCAAAATTCCCTCGCCCGTGATTTTCACGGGAGAGGCGGCTTACCTTAAGAGCGGAGCGCGGTAAAATCGATGGCGGTGAGGGTGCAGGATCGTTTGATTCACCACTGCCGCCCAAGTGCCATTCCCGTGCGCGTGCCTGGCGCGCGCAGAATCCTTCTTTCTTCGTTCATTCATTGCCGGTTCATACCTCTCGTACCTGTTGAAGGGCCGGCGCGGCAGATGGCAAAGGCCCATCGGCGCTGATGCGAGTCTGATCGCGACGTTGTATGATTATGGTACCAAACGACGCTGAACCCCTCTGTGGCACACGCAAGGCGATCACGATGAAGACACGGCGGATTGTGCCAATGGTCATAGCGCCCCTTATCGTCGTTGGATTCATCATTTATTCCGGACCACCGCGAAAGCCGCTTTTGCCGTGGAATGCATCCGTATGGCGCCAAATGTTGGAAGTTTCCTCCGTTCACTTGCTTGCTCCTGCTACGGGGTGGGCGCGCACGAACGACGCACTTTTTTGGACGACGAATGACGGCGCAAACTGGAGGGTCATCACACCGCACGATCATGACGGTAACGCGAATCATCGTCGGGCACCGCGCTCGTTGTTTGCAAGGATCGCCAGCGCGGCAGTCGACAGACCGTTACCTTTCGATTCGGTGGCCGGGATTCTGTTCCCCCTTTCCTTGCAGGAAAGGGGGTTAGGGGGATAGGGCGTCCTCGCCAGCGCGGCCCGTATCGCCGCAATCACCGCGGGCAAATCTTCTCGCACTTGGGAATTAGGCACCCGCAAAACTCGAATGCGGAATTTGGCTAGGTAAGCATCTCGCGCCCGATCGTAACCCTGCTGTCGGCGATGCGGGCTGCCGTCGAGTTCCACGACGATGCGGGCGCGATGGCAGTAGAAATCGACGATGTAGGGCGTGAGTAGCTGCCGGCGGCGAAAATGCGCTCCAAGCCGGTTGCCGCGCAACTCCTGCCACAGAATCCGTTCGTCGGGCGTCATACTTTTCCGCAATTCGGCGGCGCGCCGGATCAGTTCAGGATTGTTTTGCTCGCGAAGCGTGAGCGGCAGCATGGAGGCCGATGATATTGCGAGGTTGGTTGGAAATCTCACCCTAACCCCCGACCCCTTCCCCGCAAAACGGGGAAGGGGAGTTTCAAAAATACCCGCTCGCGTCCTATTCCCCTAGCCCCCTTTCCTAAAGGAAAGGGGGAACCGGACCCGCTGCGGGGACGCCCGATACCTCCTTCAAGGCCGCGATGATCGGTTCCCAAAGGAAAGGGGGAACAGGCCCGGTTGGGAAACCAGGAGCAGGACCCGCACAGGAATGGAGTAACGGGGTCGGCTAGGGGATGCGATCTTCTGCGCGATTTTGTATGATTCCTCCACCAATCGCACCGGAGAATCATCGCGGAGGCGGAAGGCGGTAAATTCATGGCCTACAAGATCAGCAAGGTTCCCAGCGACGGCGCAAAGATTACGCTTGGCGCTAACCACACGCTCAATGTTCCCGACCGTCCGATCATCCCGTTTATCGAGGGCGATGGCACCGGCCGCGACATTTGGCGCGCCTCGCAATACGTCTTCGACAACGTGGTCAAAAAGGTTTACGGCGGAAAGCGATCGATCGCATGGATGGAAGTCTATGCGGGAGAGAAGGCCAACACGCAGTTCAAGACGTGGTTGCCGGACGAAACCGTCGAAGCGTTCCGCGAGTTCCTCGTCGGCATCAAGGGGCCGCTGACCACGCCGATCGGCGGCGGCATCCGATCGCTCAACGTCGCGCTGCGGCAGATGCTCGATCTCTACGTATGCCTGCGCCCGGTCCGTTACTTCGCCGGCGTGCCCAGTCCCGTCAAGCATCCCGAAAAACTCGACGTGGTGATCTTCCGCGAAAATACCGAGGACATTTACGCGGGCGTGGAATGGCCGGCGGAATCGCCGGAGGCAAAGAAGCTCATCAAGTTCCTGACCGAGGAGATGGGGGTCACGAAAATCCGCTTTCCCAACACCTCCGGCATCGGCATCAAGCCCGTCTCGCGCGAAGGTTCCGAGCGGCTGATTCGCGCCGCGCTCGAGTATGCGATCCGCCACAAACGCAAGAGCGTGACCTTCGTCCACAAGGGCAACATCATGAAGTACACCGAAGGCGCGTTCCGCGACTGGGGCTACGCGCTCGTCAAGCGCGAGTATCAGGGCAGGGCGATCGGTTGGGACGACTGCAACGGCAAGCCACCCGCGGGCCAAATCCTGGTCAAGGATGCGATCGCCGACATTACGCTCCAGCAGGTGCTGACGCGCCCGGACGAGTTCGATGTCGTCGCGACGATGAACCTAAACGGAGACTACCTGTCCGATGCGCTCGCGGCGCAGGTCGGAGGAATTGGAATCGCTCCCGGCGCGAACATCAATTACATAACCGGCCACGCGATCTTCGAGGCGACTCACGGCACAGCGCCCAAGTATGCCGATCAGGACAAGGTGAATCCGGGTTCGGTGATTCTGTCGGGCGTGCTGATGTTCGAGCATATGGGATGGCAGGAGGCGGCCGATGGAATTGTCCGCGGCCTTGAGAAAACCATCGCTAACAAGACTGTCACCTACGATTTCGAGCGGCTGATGACGGGGGCCAAGCTGCTGAAATGCTCCGAGTTCGGCAAGGAGATCGTCAACAACGCTTAGCCTTTCGAAATTGACACGGATCGCCGCGGAGCCATGACGAAGCCGGTGTTTTCGAAGTTATTTCCCGCAGTGGTGATTGCGTTAAGTCTCGCTTCTGCCGCCATGGCTCAGAATCGCGAGGACATTCCGATTTGCGAAGAAGGTGCGGTCGTAAAAAGCGGAGAGTCGAGCATTCCCGAGATGATGAAGCCGGGCGGCGTCGAAGCGATGTCCGACGACGAACACGACCCGCACATCAGCATGTCCAAGGGCGCCATGGCATTGCACATGCAGTTCACAGCACCGCGCTCGCCGTCGCCCGGAGATCGCGAACGGGCAGCCAAGCTGGTGGATACGCTCAAAGAATCGCTGGCGAAGTACAAGGATTACAAAGTTGCTGAGAAGGACGGCTACAAGCCGTTTCATCCGGAATTCAAGCAAATGAAAGTCGTCCACTTCACCAGGTTCTGGTACGGGTTGAAGTCCTCATTCACGTTCAATCCGGCTGAGCCGACGTCGCTGCTGTACGAGCGCACACCCGACGGCGGCTATCGCCTGATCGGCGCGATGTACACGGATCGAAAGAGTGCCACCGACGAGCAGTTGAACGAGCGGGTGCCGCTGTCGGTTGCGCGATGGCATCGCCACGTCAATTTCTGCTTTCCGAAAAGGGGAACCGATCTGAAGACCGTCGATTGGACCAAGTTCGGCATCATGGGTTCTATCGCCACCAAATCTGCCTGCGATGCCGCTGGCGGCCGCTTTTACCCGCAGGTGTTCGGCTGGATGGTCCACGTCTATCCCTGGGAGAGCAATCCTGAGCTGGTCTGGGCGAAATAACGACACGCCGGAAATCGCAGGCGCATCGGCGCAGGCCAACGATGGGCCGATTCCGCCATTGGTCTGCCTGGATCGGGTCAGAAAGGCGTACGAGGGCTTCGTCGCGGTAGACGATCTTTCGCTCGAAATTCCCACTGGCAGAATATTCGGCCTGCTCGGACCGAACGGCGCCGGTAAGACCAGTACGATCAGAATGATGATCGGGATCACGGTGCCGGATTCCGGTACCGTGCGAATTTTTGGGGCACCGTTCGAGCGCGCCACGCTGCGCCGTATCGGCTACCTGCCCGAAGAGCGCGGCCTGTATCGCCGGATGACCGCCAGCGCAAATCTGGTTTTCCTTGGGCAGCTCGCCGGATTGTCCGCCGCAACCGCGCTGGAGCGGGGCAGGGCGTGGGCCGCGCGTTTGGAGATCGAGCGATGGCTGCCGCGGCGGGTTGAGGAGCTGTCCAAGGGCATGCAGCAGAAGATTCAATTTATCGCGGCGCTGCTTCATGACCCGGAATTGATCGTGATGGACGAACCGTTTGCCGGGCTCGATCCAGTCAACTCGATGCAGTTGAAAGACGTGCTGGTCGATCTTCGCGCCTCGGGCAAGACGATCATTTTTTCGACCCATCGAATGGATCAGGTCGAAAAGCTGTGCGACTCGATTTGCCTCATCGACCGGGGCAAGATCGTCCTGCGCGGCGGACTGGCGGAAATCAAAGCTTCCGACGGGCGGCGTTTCGTTCAGATCGATTACGACGGGGATGGAAGCTTTCTGGCGCAGAGCCCGTTAATCGAATCGTTCAATCATTACGGCAAGCACATCGAGATGCGGCTGAAAGCGGGCGCCGACTCGCAAGAGCTGCTCCGTGCCGCGATGGCCCGGCTGACCGTGCGGCGGTTTCAGGTGATGGAGCCGTCGCTTGAGCAGGTCTTTATGGATCGGGTCGGCCGGCGCGATGAATAATTTTTCGCTGCGCAAGATCTGGCTCGTCGCCAAGCGCGAATATCTCGAGCGGGTGCTCACGCGTTCGTTCATTCTTGCGACCCTGGCGACGCCCGCGTTGCTTGCGCTGCTGGCTGCATTGCCGTCGATGCTGACCTCGCATCTGGCGACAGGATTGGCGATGAACAGCGGCCACACGATTCACGTCGCCGTCGCCTGCGACGACAGCACGCTCGGCAATCTGGTCCGCGACCGCTTGACCGCGCTCAGCAGCGACACCTACGTCGTCACGCTCGAAAGCTCGGTTTCGCCGGAACAAAGGAAAGCATTGCAACATCGTGTGGAAGATCAGGATTTGGACGGATTCGTATGGCTGGACGCCCAAGCCGCCGCAACCCACAGCGTTCGGTATACCACGCGCAATGTGACCGACTTTGTCCTTCAGACGCGGTTGGCGCTTGCGGTGGCATATGGAATCCAGGCGGAGCGGCTACTGCGTGGCGGCGTCTCGCCCTCCGAAATCGGCGACATCCTGAGCGGCATCGATCTGAAGGTAATCAAGGTCGGCGCGGCATCTACATTCGATGCGCTTCGCGGCGCACTCGTGGTTATCGTGATGGTCTGCGTCATCTTCATTTCGCTGCTTACCTACGGAGTTGTGGTGATGCGGTCAGTACTGGAGGAAAAGGCCTCCCGCATCACGGAGGTGTTGCTGTGCTCGACAACCGCGCAGGAGCTGATGACCGGCAAAATCATCGGCGTGGGTTCCGTCGGTGCAACGCAGATCGGTGTCTGGCTTGGGATGTGTGCGCTTGCGGTCTGGCGGTCGGCGTATTTGCGCGCAATGATCGCGGTGTTGGAAGTAGGGCCAGCGGTCTTCATTTGGTTCGTAGTCTTTTATCTGCTCGGATTTCTCCTCTACAGCGCGATCTTCGCCGGCGTTGGCGCCGCCTTCAATTCGGTTGACGAGGCCCAGCAATGGAACTTTGTTATTACCATCCCGCTTATCATCGCCTCCTCCCTGATCCTGCCGGTCGTCAATTCTCCCGATTCGGCCATCGCGGTCAGTGCGTCGATATTCCCATTCTGTTCGCCGGTCCTAATGTTCGAGCGGCTCGCAATTCAAAACCCGCCGTTTTGGCAGGTAGCACTGGCGATAGCCGCGCTGCTGGCCACTATCTTCGCGATGTTCATGGTGTCCGCGAGGATTTACCGGGTGGGCATATTGATGTACGGCAAACGGCCGTCGCCCCGCGAATTGTGGCGATGGATCAAGCAGTCATGATCCGGTTCGCCGTGCACCCTCGGAATTTGGAATGCATACAACGATGGGGCAATAGCAGGTGATCGCGTTTTCGCCGCGCAGGGTCAGGCTTGTCGCCGGCCGCGAATACCACCAACGTGTGTTCACCCGATCGTTTCTTCTCGCAACTTTTGCAACCCCGATCTTGTTGGCCGTGCTTGCGACTCTGCCATCGATTTCCAAAACCTGGCGCGCGGCCCGGTCTTCTACCGGCAGCGCGCGCATTACGCATCTCGTCGTCGCGTGCGAAAGGGAAGAAATTGGAAATCTGATGCGGGAACGATTGGCGGAATTGACCGGAGGCGGCTACGAGTTGTCGGTCGAGCCGTCGCTCTCCGACACAGAGCGCGCGTCATTGATGCGGCGGCTTGAGGACGGAGCGATAGACGGCTTCCTGTGGATCGATTCGGCAGCGGCCGCGAGTTTCACGTTCACCTATACCACTCGAAACGTCGCCGACATCATGCTTCAGACCCGGCTTGCACGTTCGGCGGGCTACGCTGTTACGACGGAAACGCTGGAGAAACGCGGTATCACTGCGGACGAGGCTAAACGGATTCTGAAGGCTCCCAAAATTAAAGTCACGAAAATCGGTGCTGTGTCGAACTTCGACGTGCTCCGTGGCCTGATCGTGGTGATTGCGATGGTCGCGATCATCCTTTTGTCGCTGTTGTCATACGGATCGATGGTGATGAGGTCGGTCATTGAGGAAAAGGCTTCCCGCATTACGGAAGTGCTGCTCTGCGCCGCGACACCGCAGGAACTAATGGCCGGGAAAATTATCGGCGCCGGCGGGGCCGGCCTGACGCAGATCGGCACGTGGATGGTGATCGGAGCGATTGTGGTTTCGCAATCGTCGTATGTCGAAGCGGCCGCTCAGGTGCTCGGAATTGGTCCCGCGGTATTTGTCTATTTTTTGGTTTTCTATGTGCTTGGTTATTTGCTTTACAGCGCGATTTTTGCCGCTGTCGGCACCACTTTCAGCTCAACCGATGATGCCCAACAGTGGGACTTCGTAATAATTCTTCCGCTGATCTTTGCCGCGCTACTTATTCCGCCGGTTGCGACATCGCCCAATTCGGCGCTGTCCGTTGCAGCGTCATTATTCCCGTTCTGCTCTCCGGTATTGATGTTTGAACGCCTCACAATCGAGTCGCCGCCATTTTGGCAGGTTGCCAGTTCGGTTATTTTCCTTCTGGTTTCGATTCTTGCGATGTTCCTGCTGTCCGCCCGGATCTATCGAGTGGGAATTCTGATGTACGGCAAGCGGCCATCGCCGCGGGAGATGTGGCGATGGATTCGTCAGTCGTGAATCGTTGGCGTTGTCAATCTGGTGGGATTCACATTTTGCCGCTTGACTGCTATGAGACATCGCGTCGGCCGCGAGGGTAGGGCAATGCGGCTGGTCATACTTAAGTATTGCTGATTAGCGGCGATAGAACTATAAGATATACTTTAGTCGACTGGTTGTCCTTTATCGGAGCATAAAGTGGCTCGGAAGAAAATTGCGTTTATCGGGGCTGGCAATGTGGGCGCTACCTGCGCGCATCTGTGCTTCCTGCAGCGGCTGGGGGATATCGTCCTTTACGACATCATCGACGGTCTGCCGCAGGGCAAGGCGCTGGACATGCTCGAATCGGCTCCGGTACTGGGGCTGGACGTAAATGTTACCGGCACGATCGACATCAAGGGAATCGAGGGCGCCGACTGTTGCGTGGTTACCTCTGGCTCGCCGCGCAAACCCGGCATGAGCCGCGACGATCTCCTGAAGATTAATTCCAAGGTGATGAGCGACGTTGGCGCGGCGATAAAGAAGCACGCGCCGGAAGCTTTCGTAATTGTGGTGACAAATCCGCTCGATGCCATGGTCACTCAGCTAAAGCGGGTGACCGGTTTTGCAAAGAATCGCATCGTAGGGCAGGCGGGGGTGCTCGATTCAGCGCGCTATCGCACGTTTATCGCGAGCGAGCTTGGCGTGTCGGTCGAGAGTGTAAACGCGATGGTGTTGGGTGGTCATGGCGACGACATGGTCCCCATCCGCAGCTACACCACCGTGGGTGGACAGCCGATCGAACGGCTGATCGCGGCTCCCCGGTTGGAAGAAATTGAAAAGCGCACACGCAACGGGGGCGGCGAAATTGTCAATTTGATGAAAACCTCGTCGTATTATGCGGCGGGAACCGCGGTGTACAAGATGGTCGAGGCATACATGCTCGATCGCAAGCAGGTGCTTCCCGCCGCCGCCTATTTGGACGGCGAGTACGGTGTTAAGGGTCTTTTTGCCGGGGTGCCGGTAGTGATCGGCGCAGGCGGAGTGGAGCGCGTGGTCGAAATTCAACTCACCAGCGCCGAGCGCTCCGCATTCGACAGTTCGGTGGCACACGTACGCGAGCTGGTTGAGGCGATGGACAAGGTTATCGCCGCCGGCAACTGACAGGAGCCGATAGGATATCAATCATGGCTGAAGCAGAGGCAATTGCCGCACCAGCGGTACGCGCAGCGATGACCGCCGATGAGCGCCATTGGCTGCTCCGCCGGCTGCATTCTCTGTCAGGCATTGTCCCAATCGGCGGCTTCCTGCTGTTTCACATCTTCGAGAACGCCTACATCCTGCAGGGCGGCCAGGCATGGTGGAAAGAAACGGCGTTCACGCGCACGATTCCTTTTCAGATCGCGGTTGAAGCAGGCGTGTTGTGGATTCCGATCCTGTTTCATGGAATCTACGGCCTGGTCATCACAGCTACGGCGCAGCCGAACAGTTATCCGTACGCGCGCAACTATCAGTACACGCTCCAGCGGGCGACCGGGATTCTGGCATTCCTGTTTATCGGGTTTCACGTGCTATCGACCCGCGGCTATTTCTATGCGACCGGGGTCGAGACCAGTTTTCAGCGGATGCATGACTTCATGATGAATCCGCTCATCTTCACAGCCTACGTCGTCGGAACGCTGGCGTGCGCCTATCATCTGGCCAACGGCATCTTCACCTTTTCAATCACTTGGGGATTGGCGGTCGGTCCCAATGCGCAGCGGCTGGTGAATCGCGCATGTACCGCTCTTTTTCTCGTGCTTGCGATCGCAGCCACGAGCATTCTAATTGCTTTCCGGGTGGCAGCTTAGGAGAGACAATGCCGGGACGTCACATAATTGTTGGCGGCGGGCTTGCGGGATTAACCGCGGCGATGAAGCTGGGGGAGCAGGGCGAGCAAATCGATCTGTTCTCGATTGTGCCCGTCAAGCGCTCTCATTCCGTATGCGCGCAAGGCGGAATTAACGGCGCGGTCAACACCAAAGGCGAGGGCGACTCGCCGCTGATCCATTTTGACGACACAATTTACGGCGGCGATTTCCTGGCGCATCAGCCTCCCGTGAAGGGAATGTGCGAAGCGGCGCCGGCGATCATCTATCTGTTCGATCGGATGGGTGTGATGTTCAATCGCACGCCCGAGGGGCTGCTCGACTTCCGCCGCTTTGGCGGCACCAAGCATCACCGGACGGCATTTGCCGGCGCGACCACCGGACAGCAACTGCTGTACGCGCTTGACGAACAGGTACGCAGATACGAGGCCGCCGGCAACGTGCGTAAATTCGAGGGCTGGGAGATGCTCTCGGTGGTTCAGGATGAGGCGGGAGAATGCCGCGGGATCGTGGCGATCGACACCCGGTCGCTCGAGATTCGCGCATTTCCGGCCGACACCGTGATGATTGCGACGGGAGGTCCGGGCTTGATCTTCGGGCGCTCCACACAGTCGCTGGTTAATACCGGGTCGGCCGTCAGCTCCTGCTATCAAAGCGGCGCAACCTACGCTAATGGCGAATTCATTCAGGTGCATCCGACCGCCGTTCCGGGCGAGGACAAGAATCGCCTGATCTCGGAATCGATCCGCGGCGAAGGTGGCCGCGTATGGACCTATCGCGACGGCAAGCCGTGGTACTTCCTCGAAGAAATGTACCCGGCGTACGGGAATTTGGTGCCGCGCGATATCGCCACGCGTGCGATTCACAAGATTATCTTCGAGATGAAGCTCGGCGTGGACGGCAATCCGCTGGTGTACCTTGATGTCAGCCATCTGGATCCCGTCGAGTTGAACCGCAAAGTGGCCGGGGTGCTCGAAATTTATGAAAAATTTGCCGGCCAGGACCCGCGCAAGGTCCCGATGAAGATTTTCCCGGCGATGCACTATTCGATGGGTGGCCTGTGGGTTGATTACAACCAGCAGACCAATATCAAAGGGCTGTTTGCCGCGGGCGAGTGTGAGTTCCAGTATCACGGCGCGAACCGGCTGGGCGCGAACTCGCTTCTCTCCTGCATGTATGGCGGACAGGTTGCCGCGCCGGCGATGATCGCGCACGCAAAATCGCACAAGAGCGACGCCGCATCGTCGATTTACGAATCGGAAGCCGCCCGCCAGCGCGATTCGTTCGACAAGATCTTTGCGATGAACGGTCCTGAGAATGCCTTTGCGTTGTGGCGTGAGATGGGCGAGCTCATGACGGAGAACGTCACCGTCGTGCGGCACAACGAGAAGCTCAAGGCAACCGATGCGAAGCTGCTGGAGTATAAGGATCGGTGGGGCCGGATCGGGCTCAACGATCGCGGCAAGTGGGCAAACCAGGAGGCGCTGTTTGTACGCCAGCTGTGGAACATGATCGAGTTGGCGCGGCCGATCACAATTGGAGCGCTCAACCGAAATGAGTCGCGCGGCGCCCATTATAAGCCCGAGTTCCCCGAGCGTGACGATGCCAACTTTATGAAGACGACGATGGCGGCATGGTCATCCGACGGTCCCCGGTTTAGCTGGGAATCGATCGATGCCAGCCTGATTAAACCGCGCGCGCGCCGCTATGACGTCGAAAAGGGCGCCGCACCCGCCAAGAGCGCAGCCTAGCAGGGTGTTTAGAAACTCGTGAATATTGATAGCAATGCAACTCAGTTCTCAACACCCTGCGTGAAAAATGGCCTCCTTCCGCCATCTTCTCCCCCGCTCTCTGGTGGGGGAGATAAGAGAGAGGGAGCAGGCTGTGATTTATCAACAGCCTGCTAGGAGCGCATCGCGTGGCTGAAAGAACCCAGATTCTCAGAATCAAGCGGCAGGACGGTCCGGACAAACAGCCCTATTGGCAAGAGTTCGAGCTTCCTTACAAGCCCTATCACAACATCGTTTCGATGCTGATGGAAATTCGTCGCAATCCAATCACACGCGACGGCAAGAGCGTCGCACCGGTGGTTTTCGATGCAAATTGCCTGGAGGAAGTTTGCGGCTCCTGCACGATGGTCATCGACGGGCGCGTGCGTCAGGCATGCTCGCGGCTGGCAGAGGGCCTGGGCCCGACGGTCACTGTCGAACCGATGTCGAAATTTCCCGTGGTTCGCGACCTGTGGGTCGATCGCTCGCGGATGTTCGACTACCTCAAGAAAGTTCATTCCTGGATTCCAATCGATGGAACTTACGATCTGGGTGCCGGGCCGCGCATGGCGCCCGAAACGCAGCAGTTCGGCTACCTGTTTTCGCGATGCATGACGTGCGGATGCTGTCTTGAGGCCTGCCCGCAGGTTAACGCGAAATCCAACTTTATGGGCGCCGCTGTGATGGGTCAGGTCTATCTCATGTCGCAGCATCCGACCGGCAAGATGAATCAGGATGAGCGGCTTGAAGCGGTGATGGGCGACGGCGGCATCGCGGATTGCGGCAACGCGCAGAATTGCGTCGAAGTTTGCCCCAAGGAGATTCCTCTAACCACGGCTATCGCGTCGGTCGGCCGGCAGACCTCGCTCAAGTGGTTAAGGGATCTGTTCATGAAATGAACATTCACGAATTTCAAGCCAAACAGGTACTCGCCAAGTTCGGCGTGCCGGTCCCGAAGGGGCAGCCGGCTTCTACTCCCGATGAAGCCGCGGCGGCATTCAAGGGACTGGGCCAGCAAAAAGCCGTCGTGAAAGCGCAAATTCATGCCGGGGGCCGCGGCAAAGCCGGCGGCGTTAAAGTTTTGTCGAGCGCGGACGAAGCTCGCGACTTTGCCGCAAAGCTGCTTGGCAGGCCGCTGGTGACGCATCAGACCGGTCCGCAGGGCCGCATCGTCCGCCGTGTATATATAGAGGAAGCGAGCCAGGTTGCCCGCGAGCTGTACCTTGGGATGCTCGTCGATCGGAAAGCGGGCGCGATTTCCGTAATTGCCAGCACCGAGGGCGGTATGGACATCGAAGAAGTTGCCGCCAAAACGCCTGATAAAATACTGACTGAGATCGTGGACCCGCTCCTGGGTATGACCGGATTCCTTGCGCGTAAAATCGCATTCGCACTTGGCCTGAAAGACAAGCAAGTCGGTGAGTTCGCCGGGATGCTCTCATCTATATACAAGGCGTTCGTCGAGACCGATGCGTCGCTGGTCGAGATAAATCCATTGGTTGTCACGGCGGATGGACGAGTAATTTGCCTTGACGCGAAGATGTCATTCGACGACAACGGCCTGTTTCGCCATCCAGATATCCGTGAATTGCGCGACCCGAACGAGGAAGACCCTGCGGAGACCGAAGCCGCGAAGTACGACCTTAGTTACGTGCATCTGGATGGCAACATCGGATGCATGGTCAATGGCGCCGGACTGGCGATGGCGACGATGGATATCGTGAAGTATTACGGCGCCGAACCGGCAAATTTCCTTGATGTCGGTGGCGGTGCGAACACCGAGAAAGTCGCAGCCGCATTCCGCATCCTGCTGTCGGATTCGCGCGTGAAAGGCGTTCTGATCAACATTTTCGGCGGCATCATGCGATGCGACGTGCTTGCGCAGGGGGTCGTCGAGGCGGCTCGCCAAGTCAAATTGAATGTACCGCTGGTGGTCCGGATGGAAGGGACCAATGTGGTTGAAGGACGGAAAATCCTCGCCGATTCCGGCATCAAGGTCATTGCCGCGGCGGATATGGCCGATGCCGCGCATCGCGTGGTCAAGGCGATTGGTGCATAAATGTCCATTCTCGTTGACAAGAACACCCGCGTCCTGACCCAGGGCATCACCGGTGCGACCGGGCAATTCCACACCCGCGCGTGTAAGGAATATGGAACTCTGATGGTCGGCGGCGTGGTGCCCGGCAAGGGCGGCACCGACTTTGAGGGCATCCCCATTTTCGATACCGTCGAGAAAGCGCGCAGGGCGACCGGTGCCAACGCAACTGTCATCTATGTGCCTCCGCCGTTTGCCGCCGATGCGATGCTCGAGGCGATTGCCGCCGGCATCGAACTGGTTGTTTGTATTACCGAGGGTGTTCCCATCCTCGATATGATCAAAGTGAAGCGTTATCTTGCGGGTTCCAAGTCGCGTCTCATTGGTCCGAACTGTCCCGGTATTATTACGCCCGGACAGTGCAAGATCGGCATCATGCCCGGTTACATTCATAAGGCTGGCGATATCGGCGTGGTCTCTCGATCCGGGACGCTTACTTACGAAGCGGTCCATCAGTTGACGCAGCTCGGAATCGGCCAGTCTACTTGTATCGGAATTGGCGGCGATCCGATTGTTGGTACGACTCACATCGATTCAATCGAGCTGTTCAACGCCGACCCGGGCACGCGCGCGATAGTAATGATCGGCGAGATTGGCGGTACCGCGGAAGAAGAGGCCGCCGATTACATCAAGCAGAAAGTCAAAAAGCCGGTCGTTGCGTTTATCGCGGGCCAGACTGCGCCCAAAGGCCGCCGGATGGGCCATGCCGGAGCGATCATATCCGGCGGCCGTGGCACCGCATCCGGCAAGATCGCAGCGCTGGAGGCGGCCGGAATTGCAATCGCGAAAAGTCCCGCGGAAATCGGCATTACGATGAAATCGGTTTTGGAAGGAAAGGGGCCGTCAAAATGATCGAACGTACGCTCGCAATCGTCAAGCCCGACGCGGTTCGCCGTGGCCTTACCGGCGACATTATAAAGCGCATCGAAGCCTCAGGCCTTGAGATCGTCTCGCTGCGCAAATTGCAGCTCGAGCGCGCCGATGCCGAGCGTTTCTATGCCGTCCACAAAGAGCGCCCGTTCTTTGGC
Organism: Binataceae bacterium (SeqCode); assembly: GCA_035524375.1. Taxonomy (GTDB): domain Bacteria; phylum Desulfobacterota; class Binatia; order Binatales; family Binataceae; genus Binatus. Next base: position 37,186 of record DATKOZ010000061.1, read on the forward strand.
GACCTCTGCACCTATATGACCTCTGGCCCAATTGTCGCTGCAGCGCTGTCGGGTGATGGTGCAATCGCGAAGTGGCGCGGGCTGATGGGCGCGACCGATCCGAAAAAGGCTGAAGCCGGCACGATTCGCCGTGATTTTGGAATCGACGTGGAGCAGAATGCAGTCCACGGATCGGACGCGGCGCAGACTGCTGCCACCGAAATCGCGTTTTTCTTTCCTCAAAAGTAGCGATTCGTGGTCCAGTATCCACGCATAATCTGGCGATAAATCTGGCGTTTAGCGCTTCTCTCAACAGCATTTCAAGCAGATTTTGGAGCCTCAGGCTCACATAGATATCTATAACCAATCAAAAGATAAATTTACTGATAGTTTCGGCTTATTGCAGTCACAGTCTTCGGTCTTGACAGCTTCTTACATTCTTACTACTTTGCGACGCATCGAACTGACAGCGTGGTCTGGTGGGGAGTCGCACGTACCGCGTTTTTGGTGGGACTTCTCGTTAATAACTGTTTGAGAGCCGACTTCGACACGAATCGCTAAGAGGATTGGGGGAACATGCACAAGCGCGGAAACCGTTGGATACCGGGCATTGCCGACATCGTAATGTTGTGTCTCGCCGTCGCGGTGGTAGCCGCGATGTGGGGCGGAGGCAACAACGCCGGCGCGGCCAACACGGTTGCGGGGCAATTGTTGATTGTGGGTGGCGACACCGGCGGCAATCTGCTGGTTTCCGGCTCGACTCAGGCGCCCAATGGGCTGTTCGACAATTCAACCAACGCAGTCCAAGTGTTCGACCCGACCGTGGGAGCCCAGGGCGGGTTCGTGGCGGGCGATTACACGGTGTACACGAATCACGTCGAAGGCGCGTGGGCGACGACGCTGCCTGATGGGCGAGTGCTGATCAGCGGCGGGACCAATTGCAGCGGCGCGGGGACGGGGACGTTCTTCTGCGCG
>DATKOZ010000062.1:0-26797 GCA_035524375.1 Binataceae bacterium (SeqCode)
GTCGGTCTTGGTCCCCGCTTCGTGCTCCCGCAGCACCCCGATGATCTGCTCCTCGCTGAATCGACTCCCTCTCATTGCCCGTCTCCTTATCTGGCGACGGACTCTACCTCATCCTGGTGGAGTTTTCGGGGTGCAGGCCACCGGACTTGCGTTCACGACCGCTTATCAATGTACATCCGCGATTTCCGATGTTAACGGAGTATGGCTCGATTACGTCTTGCTATGGGTACGAGCGACCACATCGCGCATGTCGCTCATGACCTTTCCGTAATCCGCCTTCCCGAAAATTCCCGACCCCGACACAAAAACATTCGCGCCGGCCGCCTTCACATCCGCGATATTGGCCAGCTTGATTCCGCCGTCGATCTCGACATCGACGCTGAGTCCGCGGCGCTTCAGTTCGCGGCGAATGTAGCGGAGCTTTTCGAGCGCGGCGGGAATGAACTCCTGCCCGCCGAAGCCCGGATGCACGCTCATCACGAGGATCATGTCGAGTTGATCGGCAAACGGCAGCACACGATCGGCATCGGTTTCGGGATTGATCCCAATCGATGCGCGCACGCCGTGATCGTGAATCGTTTTCGCCATCGCGGAAATGTCCGGGCATACCTCGCAATGTACCGAGATCGAGTTGGCGCCTGCTTTGGCAAATGCGCCGACATAGCGGCCCGGCTCGGAAATCATCAGGTGCGCATCGAGCGGAAGCTTCGTGACTTTGCGGACGGATTCGAGCACCGGGATTCCAATCGACAGGTTGGGCACGAAATGGCCGTCCATCACGTCGAAATGAATCAAATCGGCGCCCGCCTTTTCGACGGCGCGAATTTCGTCGCCCAGCCGGGCAAAGTCGGCGGACAATATCGACGGTGCAATCAAGTCCCTCTGTCCCATTTCAAACCCCGTAGAGCATTATCGACGACGCCTTCCGATTGCGAAAGAACTCCCCGCCTAGTCCGCCAAGTGCCGTAAACAGGTCCCTCTTTCGTCTCTTGACAAGTGGTTGGACCATTGGATAAGTGGATATCTCTAGCCAATATGCCGCGTTCTGCCATCATTCCCTTCCGGCCGCCCCAGCGCAGGCGCATCCACGAGGATGTCGGCGAACAACTGCGCGATGCCATCCTGGATGGACGTTTCCCAGCCGGCAGCAAGCTGCCCTCCGAGCGCGAATTGGCCGCAGAGTTCCAGATTAACCGCACCTCGATTCGCGAGGCGATCAAAGTTCTCGAAAGCTTGGGCCTGCTCGTTGTCCGCCAGGGTGACGGCGCGACGGTGCAGCCGGTTGCGGAGGCTTCGCTTGAGTTGCTTGCGCCGATGATCTTTCACGGCGGCCATCTCGATCGCGACGCAATCGCCGATCTGTACGAAGTCGCGCGCCCGCTGTGCTTCGAGCTGGGCCGGCTCGCAATCGAGCGATGCCGCCCGCAGGACCTAATCGAGCTGCGCCGCCTGCGCGACCTGATCGCCGATGAGCGGCTCGAGCGCGACGAGCGGTATGCGGCGGCGCACGACCTGATGGTCGCACTGGCGGACGTGACCGGGAACCGGGTATGGCGGATGCTGGCGCGCAAGCTGCGCGCGATGCTCTCCTCCGAGCCGATGCGTAACGCGCGCACCAAGCTGCGCGACAATCCGGGCTACTTTGTCCCGCTAATCGAGCCCAGCTTTTTCGTTCCGGTTCTCGACGAATGTATCGGCGCTGTGGAACGCGGCGATCGTGAAGCCGCCGCGGCGGCGCTGCGACAGTTTTTTGAAATGATCGGTAAATCAAGTTTTGAAAAATCCAGCGGCCCGGCACGCCCTGACCGCACTGCCACGAGCAGGGACAAATGAAGGAGGCCCTATGAGCGAGGAGTTCAAGCTACAAACCGAAACCCAGGAGCCCGGTCTCGATACCGCGATGAAGGTAATCTACCAGTGGAACTACGATCCCGACATCGAGGAATTGCGCCGGCTGTACGTGAAAGCCACCGAAGCACAATGGATCGGCGAGCGCGACATCGAATGGGATCGGCCGATCGATCGCGAACGCTTCGCCACCACTCCGCTGGGGATGGGTCTGCCTATCGAGCACTGCTCGTACTGGAAGGCGCTTCCGGCGGATACACAGTGGGAAGCGACCAAGCGGATGGCGGGCTTTAGGTTGAGCAACTTCCTGCACGGCGAGCAAGGGGCGTTAATGGTTGCCTCGCAACTCGTCAACGCGGTGCCGCACACGGACGCAAAGTTCTACGCCGCAACTCAGACGATGGACGAAGCGCGCCACGTCGAGGTCTTTGCGAAATACATCAAGAAGCTGGATTACGTGCAGCCGATTTCGCCGACCCTCAAGGGTGTCCTCGATTCAACGCTTGCGACCGGCGACTGGATGAAGAAGCTGATCGGGATGCAGATCGTTGTCGAGGGATTGGCGCTCTACAGCTTCCGCGAGATGCGCCATTTCACGGAGGAGCCGCTGCTGAAGGAGCTGCTCACTTACGTCGCCCGCGATGAATCCCGCCACCACGCCTATGGCGTTCAGTACATCGCGCGCTGCGTACCGGAATTGAAGGAGAGAGAGCGGATCGAACTTGAGGACTTCGCTCTCGAATGCGCGCAGGCGCTCATCGATCGCAACCGGCCCGGCAACACCTTCTTCCACGAAATCATGAAAATCTGGACCGAGGTCGGAATGGACACTTCCGCGCTATTGACCTGCATCATCAGCGAGCAGCGCCAGTTGATGGAGATGATGGGGCCGAATACACGGTTGGGACCGATCCACGGTTTCGTGCTCCCGACGCTCAGGCGATGCGGTTTGCTGAGCGAACGGGTGGCTAATCGCTACCATGAGTTCCTAAAGGAAAACATCAGCGCCGAGGCCGTCGGTGAGACAATCGAGGAGTTCAAGAAACGGATTCCCGATCTTCCGGAGGACACACTGCGCTGGGTGATGGGCGAAGCGAACTAACTGCCACGACCGGCGTTAGCGCCGGCCCGAGCGCAACCTTTCACGCGGGGTATTGAGAATGGAGCGGCGCCGATCCCGGCGCGCATGATCCTCTCAGCACCCCGCGTCTTTTCTTACTCTGAATACAACTCTCCCATGGCTTCGCGGTGGTCAATTTCCCAGACGCGCACCGGCCTCGATGCGGCGGCCGCGCATAAAATCGGCCGCGGCCATCCGCTTGCGCCCTGCCGCCTGCACTTCGATCAGCTTAAGCGCGCCAGTCCCGCACTTAATGATCGGCACGGGTGAAACCGCGATGACTTCACCCGGTGCACCGTCTTTACTGGTAGTTTCGACAGCCGCGCGCCAGATGAGCAGCTCGTCACCGGCAATCGTCGTCCGCGCGACCGGCCATGGATCGTATGCCCGTATCATCCGCTCGATTTTGGCGGCGTCGGCGCCCCAATCGATCACCGCATCGCGCTTCTCGACCGGCTTGCAGTAAGTCGCAAGCGATTCATCCTGCGGTGTTTCAGAAAGTTCACCCGCAATGAGCAGTTCGAATGCCTCTATCATCGCCGCCGCACCAAGCTCCGCAAGCTTCTCTTTGAGCGAACCCTGTGTGTCACCGGACGAAATCGGCATCGCGTGCTTAAGATAAATCGGACCCGCATCCATCTTCGCCGTCATCCGCATGATCGTGACTCCGGTCTCGGCATCACCGGCCAGGATCGCAGCCTCGATTGGAGCGGCGCCGCGATGGCGCGGCAGCAGCGATGCATGAATATTTATCGGCGCGATTTTAGCCGTATTGAGCACCGGCTCCGGCAAGATTTTTCCGTACGCCACGACAATCAGCAGGTCTGGTGAGAAGGAATTTATCGTGGTCAAAAACTCGGGTGTCCGGACCTTTTCCGGCTTGAGCGTGGGAATTCCCAAACGAATTGCAACCTCACCAACCTCGCTCGGCGTTGGCCTCAGCTTTCGCCCGCGCGGGCGATCCGGCTGCGTCACCACCCCGGTCACGCGAAAACTTTGCCCGGCGGCGGCCACAAGCCTTTCCAGAATATGGCCCGCAATCGCGGGCGTGCCCATGAATACGATTTTTAGCGGCGTTGCGATGTCAGATCCGCACCGAGGAGGGGCCGATGCTGTCGGCTTTACCCTCTTTGATTAGCTTGCGTAGCCGGCGCTTGTAGAGTTCGCGCTTGATGCGGCTGATGCGATCGATGAAAAGACGGCCGTCGAGATGATCGATCTCATGCTGAAGCGCAACCGCGAGCAAATCGTCGGCTTCGATTTCGATCTCCTGCTCTTCGGGCGTCCAGGCGCGGACCAGCACGCGCGCCGCGCGATCGACCTCAGCGGTGTAATCGAGTACCGACAGGCACCCCTCCTCCCAAGTGATGCTGCCCTCGCTCTCGACGATGCGGGGGTTGATCAGCTTGAGCAGATGCTTGCCGGGCTCCTCATGGTCGGTATCGATCACCACGATGCGTTGCGATTCGCCCACCTGTGGCGCTGCCAGCCCCACGCCCGGCGCGGCATACATCGTCTGCACCATGCTGTCGATCAGGCCCGCGACATCGCCGTTGATATTTTCAACCGCCGCGGCGACCTGCTTGAGCGCATCGTCGGGAAATTTTCGAATCTTCAGCAACGCCATCGTAACAACCTAATAAATATAAGTTTACCAGAGCCAATTGAGCGTCGAAAGAAAGGGCGCCGGACGCGTTGGAACTATTCCGAACCGGGGTTGTCCGCGATACCCGCCGGTATCTGGCTTGGGTCCGGCAGCAGAGTATTTTGCCAGTTGGATGAAAGTGAATAGCGCCATTCGTCGTTCTTGCGCTCGACGTGCACGACTACCGCCGGCGCTGTGCAGTCTTCCCACGGTCCCCATCCACCGGCGGTCCAAGTTCGCTCCTGCTCGCAATTGAATCGGACCTCGCCCTTGTCATCGGCGAGATCGAACCGGTTGCCGGACGAATCATCGGTTGCGCGGTATTTCGCGCGAACCATTCGAAGCTCAACGAATCCCTGCCACACTGTCCCCGGTGGCGGAGGAAACGGGCCCAGCGCTGGCGGCGCCGCGACAACTCGTGTCAGCCAGGTTCCCTTGCGGATCTTCATCCAGCTCTTCAGATAGACACCCCATGCAACGCGCAGCGATTGGATCTCGACCGATTCGGTACTCGAATCCGCTGGATGTGGCGGAAACGGCTGAGCGCCGGCATTCAGTGCAATCCCCAATTGAAGAATGAATGGAGCCAGAACTGCGCGAAATATTTTATTAAAGCTCCCCACGCTCAGAACCATACGAAAGTAATCCCCAAACGGCAACGTAGGTGTGATGCGGCAAGCACATGCGTCCGGCCTCGCCATCAATTCGCCACAATATGCTCGTAATCGCGGCTTAATGCCCCCGTTGCATGAAACCGCGCACTGTGTTCTCCTATTGGCAGGGTGCACGGCGGATGTGGGACCGTCTCGGCCGTGTAGGGTTTTGGGTCGTAGTGGGGAACGAAGCATCGCTCGGAGGTGTTTTATGGAACGGTTCGAAGAGGTCAAGAGCGGCGTTCTGACGGTTCAGGATGTATCCAGCTACCTGCGGGTACACCCCTCCACCATCTACAGAATGTTGAAGCGTCACCAGTTGCCGGCGTTCCGGGTTGGCAGCGATTGGCGTTTCACGGTCGAGGCGATCGACAAGTGGCGCGCCGAAGTCGAGTCATCGATGGTGCAGCCGCATTCGCCGATGACCGCCGCGCATCCGTCCCGCTAACCAGCGGGGACGGACGTTAAAGGGGGAAGCGATTCTAGCTGGTGCGCGGAGGCGCACCGCCGTCGTTGTGGTCGTGCCCGAAGAGGGACACCAGAACGATCAGCGTCACGCCGATAGAGATCGCGCTGTCGGCGACGTTAAAAATCGGATAATTCCAGGCATAATAGTGTGCCCGGATGAAATCGATCACCTGTCCGCGGGCGGCGCGATCGATTAAGTTGCCCGTCGCACCCGCCAAAATCAGCGAAAATGCCACCGAGGTCGGCGTGATCCGGTCGGTCTTCCAGAGCAATATTCCCAGCACCACGATCGCGGTGGTCGAGAGCGCCACCAGCAGCGCCGCGCGCAGCCATGGCACCGACTGTGCGAACATGCTGAAAGCGGCGCCGGGATTCTGGACGTAAGTGATGTCCAGAAGGTTGCGGATCACCGGGATGCTTTCGTCCATTTCCATGTGCGTCTTCACGAACCATTTGGTCGCCTGATCCAGAATCAGGACCGGGACCGTGATCCATCCGATTAGCCGGATTGCCGGATGGCCGCGCGGCGCCTTTGCGGCACCATCGGAAAGGACTGCTGCGGTTGGCGAGGTCATCGGCTTACGCTTTCACCACTTCACCGCATCGCGGGCAGAGTTCCGGATGCCCGCCATCGTCGAAGTAACACCAGCATCGTTGGCATTTGACGCCGGGGGCGTGACGGGCCTGGACAACGCTCGTGGAAGTGCCAGGCCAATCAAACGGATGCGTTATAGCTTTAATGGGAGGCTCCATCTCTTCTGCAAGAGACATAAGGTGGGCCTTTCCTTTAAGTTCACCTATTTCCACCGTTGAGACGATAAACAACTGGCGAAGCTGTTCTTTCAGAGCTAAAAGATGACTCACTACTTTTTCATTATCAAAGAGCAGATCCACTTCCGCATCAAGTGGGGCACCTATGATCTGAGCCGCGCGAGCTTCCTCAAGAGTCTTCAGCACGTGGCTGCGAAGCTTCAGTAGCTCTTCCCAACGCGCCTCCAACTTCTCATCGCGCCAGCCGGGATTTTCGTGCATCGCGAGCAGATGCAAGCTCTGTTCGCGCGGGCCCGGCAGATGCGAATAAACCTCGTCGGCGGTGAAGGGAATCAGCGGCGCGAGCATCCGCAGGATCGCGTCTAGCATTCTGAACAGCGCGGTCTGCGCGGAGCGGCGGTTGAGCGACGCTTCCGCGTCGCAGTAGAGCCGGTCGCGCGCGACGTCGATATAGAGCGCACTGAGGTCGATCACCATGAAACTTAGAATCGCGGTGTACGCGGCCTGAAAGTCGAACTTCTCGTATGCGCTGCGCACATCAGAGTTGAGCTTGTCCGTGCGCGCGAGGATGAAGCGATCGAATTCGAGCATCCGATCGAATGGAACCGCGTCGCGCACGGGATCGAAGTCGGAGAGGTTTCCAAGCATGAAGCGGCACGTATTGCGGATTTTGCGGTACGATTCAGATACGGCAGCGTAGATTGTAGGCCCGAGCGCGATTTCAGAGGTGTAATCGAGCGAAGCGTACACCAGGCGCAGGATGTCGGCGCCGATTCGGTTGACGACATCGATTGCGTCCTCCGAATTGCCCAGCGATTTCGACATCTTGCGGCCTTTTTCATCGACGGTCAGGCCGTGGCTAATGACGCTCTTGAAGGGTGCGGCCTTCTGGTCCGCCACCGCGCAGACCAGCGACGAACCGAACCATCCGCGCGCCTGCTCGACCGCCTCAAGGTAGGCATCCGCAGGCCAAGCCAGTTCCTTGCGTTCGCGCAAAACGGCTGCCTGCGAGGATCCGGAATCGAACCATACGTCGAGGACATCCTCTTCTTTCGCGAACACCGTGCCGCCGCATGAAGCGCATTTGAGCGCCGGCGCGGCGAAATCGGACGCCGGACGGCTATACCATGCGTCGGAGCCTTCGCGAGCGAAGATCTCCGCCGCGCGATCCATGGTTGCCAAATCCAAAACGACCTTGCCGCATTTTTCGCACTTGAGCGCCGGAATCGGCACGCCCCACGCCCGCTGGCGCGACAGGCACCAGTCCGGGCGTGTCTCGGTCATATTGCGTATCCGATCCTGAGACCATCCGGGAACCCATTTGACGCGGTCGATCGCATCGATCACCCGCTCGCGCAACCCTTCGTGATCGATGTTCAAGAACCATTGCTCGGTAGCGCGGAAAATCAGCGGATTTTTGCATCGCCAGCAATGCGGGTAGCTGTGCGCGAGCTTCTTCGCGCCGAGCAGTGCGCCCGTTTCCCGGAGCTTTGCGACGATTGCGTCGTTACATTCGAAGACATTGCGCCCCGCCCATTCGCCTCCGTCGGCCGTGAATTTTCCAGCATCGTCCACAGGCGTAAACGGCTTAAGCCCGTACTGCTTGCCGATGACGAAGTCCTCGTAGCCGTGGCCGGGGGCGGTATGAACCAGCCCGGTGCCGGTGTCGGCAGTCACATGATCGCCGTACATCAGCTTGACGGTGCGCGGGAGAAACGGATGGCGAAAGATGTCGCGGCCGTCGAGCTTGCGGATCGCCTCGCGATCGAGCGCAACCCGCCGCGTTACGGCCAGCGAACACTCTTTTTCGACCGCCTCGGCCAGCTTCGCTCCGACGATGTACCATCCGGCGGCGGTTTCCAGCGCGACGTAATCGAATGCCGGATTGAGCGATATCCCAAGGTTGGCCGGCAGCGTCCACGGCGTGGTGGTCCAGATGACGGCGCATAGCTTTCCAGCGCGACTCGCTTCATCGAGCGCGGCGGCGTCTTTTGGATCGGCGGCCAATGCGCCGGCGCCGGCCGGATTAACAGCGATCTGGAATGCGACATAAATCGAGGGCGATGCGTGCTCGCGGTATTCGACCTCCGCCTCGGCCAGCGCGGTACGGCAATCGAAGCACCAATGGACCGGCCGCAGGCCGCGGTACACGTAACCCGACTCGGTCAGCTTCCGCAGGCCGCGAACCTCGGCCGCATCGTACTCGGGTTTCATCGTGAGGTAGGGGTCGAACCAGTCGCCGATCGCGCCAAGCCGGCGAAAATCTTCCCGCTGAATGTCGATCCATTTGTCGGCTTCGGCGCGGCACAGCTTGCGCAGTTCGAGTTTGGGGATCGTGCGCGCGCGCGGACCCAACTCGCGCGATACGCGGTGCTCAATCGGCATCCCGTGGCAGTCCCATCCGGGGACGTACGGAGTCCTGAATCCCATCATCGCACGCGAGCGAACGACGAAGTCCTTGAGAATTTTGTTAAGCGCGGTGCCCAGATGGACCCGGCCGTTGGCGTAGGGAGGCCCGTCGTGGAGTATCCATGCGGGCGCACCCTTGCGCTCTTCCATAAGCCGCCCGTAAAGATCGATCGCGTCCCAATGCGCGAGCATTTCCGGCTCCCGCTTGGGCAGGTTCGCCTTCATCGGGAAGTCGGTCTTGGGCAGTTTAAGGGTTGATTTGTAGTCCTTTTCAGCCACCGGCAATTATAGGGCCGCAGGCAGTGGCCTGCGGCCGCATCCCGACAGATTAACTGAGACGCCCCGCCCACGCGAGTGGATGACAGCTAAAGTGCAGGATTATGGGTTCCAAAGGCTTGCTATCGCATTTCTGCCAATAGTGGATACATTGACTCCACTATTGCCGGTGGTTAGATTTTCTGTGGATCGGACGCTCACAACCGAACCGGAGACTTACGATGGCTCATGAACACGAACATACAGAATCGGCTCCTAAACAGCCTATCGACGCCGCAAATTTGCCCGACGTGAAACTCACGCCGGTTGCGATCGAGAAAGTGCGTGCGATGCAGACAAAAGAGGGGCTGGGCACCGGGCACGGGCTGCGTATCGGCGTGGTCGGCGGAGGATGCTCCGGCTTTCAATATTCGCTGAATTTCGACACGCCCAAGGAAGGCGATCGGATCACCGACTTCGGCGGCGTGCGCGTACTGGTCGACGAAATTTCGCTGCCGTATATCGCCGGCACGACACTCGACTACGTCGAGGGGCTGCATGGCGCGGGCTTCCGCTTCGACAATCCGCGCGCGGGCCGCACCTGCGGATGCGGGTCGTCATTCAGCGCGTAGCAGATCACCCCGCATATAGGAACCAACTTAATCATAATCTCTGCGAGACCCTCACGGTCTCGCGCTCCCGGTTGCTTTTCCGAAAACGGCGAGGTCCTTCGCAGAGCCTCAGGACGCCTGCTCATGGGCCATTCGCAGGCGTTTTCGGCACTGCGGGAAGGCCGAAATGAGCCTGCCCTGAGCGGAGCCGAAGGGTTAGGGGTTTCGGGATTTCTATTCCCGTGTTAAATCCATCACGCGATGCTTGCGGGACTGCGCTACTGGCTCTCGCCCGCCCGGCGGCGGTTCATGCGCGAGCTGGCGCGGCCCGGTCTGGAGGATATTCGCACCCGGCTAAATAACGCCGGCTCACCGCGCGCAATTGGGTTTATCACCACGCTGAACGGCGCCAACGCCGATTTCCTTGCCTATGCCCTGTCGTCGAACGGCCCCCTTGCGGCATACGGCGGCAGTGCGACGCCCGAATCGGTCGCGGCATGCATCCGCTCGATGCTCATCTACGCGGTCAATCTGTTCGTGCGAAACGAGTTGGCGAAAAATGATAGTGAGCTTATCGGATTGCTGGCGCATGTCATAAACGCCGAGCCAAAGCGCGTGATGCTCATGCGGGATGAATTGCGCAAGGCGCCGCGCTCGGAAGAGTGGATGCTGCTCGCATGGCTCGTCAAAGACCTCGGCCAAAAGCCGCCGGCGTATGACGCCGCGCTTGAGCGCAGCTTCGGATACAATTACCTCTCATATATCGATCAATACCGGCACAAGATCGAACGCGAATTGTCGTCCGCGCCGGACTGACGAATTGGAGAACGGAGTGAAAGATCTCGACGGAAGGGGAATTATCGTTACCGGCGCAACGCGCGGTATCGGCCGGGCGATCGCGCTTGAAGTCGCGCGCCGCGGCGCAAACGTCTCGTTTAATTTCCTGAAGAGCGACGAAGCGGCGAACCAGCTCAAATCCGAAATCGAAGCACTGGGCGTGCGCGCCCTCTCCTACAAAACCGACGTTGGCGATCTGGCCAGCGTGCGCGAGATGGTCAATGCGACGAAAAAGGATTTCGGGCGCATCGACGGCTTGGTCAACAACGCCGGACTCACCCGCGACAAGGTCTTCGTGATGATGTCCGAGGACGACTGGAACGAAGTCATCCGCGTGAATCTGACCGGCGCTTTCAACTTTGCCCGCGCGGCGGTCTTCATGATGATGAAGGCGAAACGCGGCTCGATCCTGAACATCACGTCGATCAGTGGAATCGTCGGATTGCCCGGACAGGTGAATTATTCGGCGTCGAAAGCCGGAATGATCGGACTTACCAAGGCGCTGGCCAAGGAAGTCGGGCGGCTTAACGTACGTGTCAATGCGCTCGCGCTGGGATTTATCGAGACCGATATGACCGCTGCCCTTCCCGCCGAGAATCGCGAGCAGGCGCTCGGGATGATTCCGCTTAACCGCTTCGGCAAGGTCGAGGATGTCGCGCCGATGGCGGCGTTCCTGCTGTCGGATGCGGCTTCCTACATCACCGGCGCGGTGATCCAAGTGGACGGCGGCCTGGCAATGTGAGGGTGCGCGGCTCGATGCTAATCAGCCTTGACAGAATTTCGGACCCGTGCTGAACCTGCGCATGAACGATCCCCAGGGCGGAATTCAGCTCGAACGCATCGCCAGCCGCATCTACCTGATTCGCGGCGAAAAGGTGATGCTCGATAGCGATCTGGCGGAGCTTTACGGCGTTTCAACCACGCGCCTCAACCAGCAGTTCAAGCGCAACTTGGACCGGTTTCCCGGGGACTTTGCCTTTCAACTCACCAACCCGGAATTCAAATCTTTGATGTCGCAAATTGCAATATCAAACATTGGCCGCGGCGGCAGGCGAAAATTGCCTTGGGTTTTCACCGAGCATGGCGTCGCGATGCTTTCCAGCGTGCTCCGCAGCAAACGTGCGATACAGGTCAACGTCGCGATTATCCGTGCGTTTATCAAGCTCCGCGAGATTCTTGCTTCGAATCGCGACCTTGCCCGAAAGGTCGAGCGGCACGATCGCCAGATTGCGGTGCTTTTCGATACGGTCCGAAAACTCCTCGCACCGCCGGAACCGCCCAAGAAAAATCCCATCGGATACATCCGCCACAACGAGTGATAAATCGCATCGCGGTCGCGGCTACTTCGTCGGATTGGTCACGACGCCCGCGAACAGGAGCACGCCCGTATATTGGTCGGCGATTGCGAAGAAAAAGGGATGATCGACGATCATCTCGAAGGGAGGCGGTTCATGAAACGAAGAAGCTATGCCCCTCCCTATATCCATCACTTCCGCCGTAGCCGCAGCTTCGGTACCTTCCTCGTCAACTTTCACATAAGTTTTGTGCTCAACGTCGCTTATATACAGCTCCGGCGGCGAATGAATTTGTGAAAAATCGGCGTTTTGTCCAAATGCCACAGCCATTCCCATTTTCTTTAGAGCGTCGTTGAACTGCGAACCATAGCTTGATTCGAATTTGGGCAGGACAATCGTTCCCGCGCGATCCTTAAGGCCGTTCCTCCAGTCGTGCCAGTGTTTCTCGTCGAGCGAGCGAATGAAGTCAGGAAGCCCGTTTAACTTTCGCGGGAGAACGACATACATCGCGAACCGTTCGTTGAGGTAGGGTAGAACGATCTCCTGGAAGGCGTCATTCTCGGCGTATTGGAACCTACCGAACTCGGTCATCATGGGCGTTTGGAGGGACTCGCCGCCTGAAAGATGAAAGGTCTTAACCTTGGTCGCCTCTTTATAGAATCGGTCCTTCCATTGCCCTTTGAAGTACGCGGCATTGGTGAGGACCAATCGCGTAAGCGAATCGACCCGATCGAGTATCGTCGGAATCTTGCCGTGGGTTTTCTTGCTGGTCCAGTCATTGATGGTGCTGACGGCTTGTCCGGGAGTCCGCGCAAAATCAAGACTTTCCACCGGCGCATCGTAAGCATCCCGGCTCAGATCGAGGAAGGCAGGGTTGAAGGTGTAGCCGGACTGGACCCAGAGCGCGTTTGCAATTTCCAGCTGCACGGTCGGATCGAGCGAATTAAATTCCTTAATCAGGCTGCGATTGGCATTATTGAAGTCATCGTCGCTGAACTGCGCGATGCCCAGCGTCTTGGCCATCGCGGCCTTGGTCTCTCCGGACGCGCCGTTGTAGGTCATCGCCAGCGCCATCGAGACGCTGAACGGCGAAATAATCGCGTTGCCGCCATTGCCGTCGGTGAGCGTGCGCAGCAACCGCAGCCCGAAATCGTCTTCGGCGGCATAAACTTTTGAGGCCCACGTGTGAGATGTGCGCGCCTCGTCGGCCCACGCGATCGCCGCGTGAACAATCGATGCGGCCAGAATCACGGCAAGAGCCGGCGCCGTGAATTTGCGGCGCGTGATTCGCGATCGGTCGAAATATTTCCTCGCCATTTTCGTCATTGTGTTTATGCTGATTATCGCCGGCCGGAGCCGCATCCGGCCTCCGTTCAACCCTCAAGCACGGGTGGTGGACTTTTGCAACCGCCAATATCCTTGAATGAGGACCGGTCGCTTATGATAATTCGTGGAGTAGTTTGGATGAACACCGAACGCCAGAATGATTTCTACGAAGCCGAGCCGCCGCAGGCGTCGCGGGAGCTGGCCGAATTGCGAACTGCGGGCGATTACATCGCCCCGTTCACTGTCGTTCGCCGCCGCGTAATCGACGACCTGCATGAGGACAAGCCTACCATCGACGCCACCGTGGTCATCCGCGTCGGTGACAAGGAAGTGACCGAGGCGGCCTCGGGTGTCGGAGTCGTCCATGCGCTGGACGTGGCGCTGCGCAAGGCGCTGCTCAAGTATTTCCCCTTCCTCGAAACCGTGCGCGTGACGGAGACCTATACGCATGCCAGCGGCGAATCGACCGAGGCTGAAGTTGTATCGGTAAAGAAATTCGCCGACGGCAACCTCGCGTGGAGTACGCTTGCTAAATCGGCCAATACGGTAGAGGCGGGATGGCGGTCGCTGCTTGACGGATACGAATGGCGAATCTACACGGAAAGTGTGCGGCTGCGCCGAATCGGGACCGATCCCCGCATGTCGCGCCGCTGATTCGATGGGCGCCCCCAAAGTCACAACATCGGTCGGCAGAGCTCAAAGCGGGATGCTCGCGGTCCTGTACGACGGCAGTTGCGAGATGTGCCAGGCCAGCGTCGAGGGCGTGCGACGCTTCGACAATTCAGGCGTGATCCAGGCGTTGGACCTGAACGATGCGGATGTGCGGGTCCATTTTCCCGAACTGACCCGCGAGCGGCTGCTTGAAGAATTGCACGCGGTGGACGATCAGGGCCGGGTGTATCGTGGCGCGCGCGCGATCAACGAAATCCTGCGGCGCCAGCGCGGCTGGAAGGGATGGGTCGCCTACATGTGGTATTTTCCCGGCTTCGCATGGGCGGCCGATCGCCAATACAAGCGCATCGCCGCCACCCGGTACGAACGCGATCCGCGCGGCCGGCTGAAGAATCCAGCGGCTTCGTAAACTCGATTCCTTCCACAGATTCCTTCGATCAGCCACCTTCGATCGATCGCTGAAATCCGTGTATTTTGCGGATAGACTCGTAGCCCGTGAAACCATTCCAAATTTTCAACACACTATCGCGCACGGTGGAGGAATTCCGCCCGCTTAGTCCCCCCAACGTTACGCTATATTCGTGCGGACCGACGGTCTATTTGCCCCAGCATCTGGGGAACCTCCGCGCCTATGTGTTCGTCGATACGCTTCGCCGCGCGCTCGAATTTAACGGGTTCAAAGTCCGCCACGTGATGAACGTCACCGACGTCGGCCATATGACTTCCGACGAGGATGCCGGTGAGGATAAAATCGAAAAGACCGCTCGCGAGCAGGGTAAATCGCCGCTCGAAATCGCCAATTTCTATCTCGATCAATTCAATCGCGATTGCGCCGCGCTCAATATCGAGCCGCCTTCCATTCAAAGCCGCGCCACCGAACATATTCCTGAAATGCTCGCACTAATCGAACGCATCATTGAGCACGGCTATGGGTATGTTGCCAAGTCGGGCGTTTACTTCGACGTCGAAAAATGGCGCGGGGCGTCACGGATGGGGCGGCTGTCGCGCCAGAGCCTCGACGAGCAGCATGCGGGCCAGCGCCTGGAGCATTCGCCCGACAAAAGAAGTCCGCACGACTTTGCGCTCTGGGTGCTCAACCAGCCCGGCCATCTGATGCAATGGGACAGCCCGTGGGGTCGCGGCTACCCGGGGTGGCATATCGAATGCTCCGCGATGTCGATGAAGTATTTGGGTGACACGCTCGACATTCACACCGGCGGAATGGATCACATCCCGATTCATCACGAGAACGAAATCGCGCAATCCGAAAGCGCGACCGGCAAACCGTTTGTGCGCTATTTCATCCATAATGCGTTCCTGATCGGAAAGGAGGGAACGAAGATCAGCAAGAGCGCCGGCAAGTTTCCGCTGTTGTCCGACTTGCCGCCGGCTGGAATCGATCCGCTGGCATTCCGGATTTTCTGCCTTGGCGCGAAATATCGCTCCGAGCTGATGTACAGTGATACCGGTCTCTCCGCGGCGCAGCGCAATCTCGAATACTTTCGCGAATTCGCACGCAACGTACCTGCCCATGCGGCGGCGGCATCCAACCCGCCAGAGTGGACCATCACGTATCATGAGCGGTTTCATGACGCGCTTAACAACGACCTCAATACGCCGCAGGCGCTCGCGCTCGCGCTGGAACTGATGGCGGAGGCCTACCGCCGCAAGGATTTCAGCGCCTGGCCGGCGGTTTGCGCCCTCGATGCCGTACTCGGGCTGGGCTTGGAGCGATATTGTCAGGATGCCGGCCGGGCCGGCATTCCCGATGATGTCCGCCGAATGATTGAGGAACGCAACGCCGCGCGGCAAGCGAAGGACTTCAAGCGGGCGGATGAGTTGCGCAAGGAATTGGAAGCGCGCGGCTACGAAGTGAAAGATAATCGCGACGGAACCGCGCTTTATCAGCCGCGCAATGCGTGAAAAGTCGGCTTGGCCGTCGCCTTGAACCGATTGTCGCGTCTCTCTTACAATCGCATCGATGGGAATTGAACTGAAAAAATTTGACAGCCGGATGCGGGCCGAAGGGGCCGAAGTGCGCCACCTCGATCCCGCCGCCGCCCCCTTCTACCTCCCGATTGGCGACGAAGTGGATATTTTCACCGCCGCCTACAAGGCCCGCCTGCCGATCCTCCTGAAAGGACCCACCGGATGCGGCAAGACGCGCTTCGTCGAGCACATGGCGCATCAGTTGTCCTCGCTCGCCGACGGTCCCAACGAATTGATCACCGTCGCCTGCCATGAGGATCTGACCGGCAGCGACCTGGTGGGCCGCTTCCTGATCCAGTCGGATGAAACCGTGTGGGTCGACGGCCCCCTGACGCAGGCGGTGCGCCGCGGCGCAATCTGCTACCTCGACGAGGTGGTCGAGGCGCGCAAAGACACCACCGTCTTGATCCACCCGCTGTCGGATCATCGCCGGATGCTGCCGATTGAAAAGCGCGGCGAGACGATCCCGGCGCATCAGGGCTTCCTGCTGGTGATTTCCTACAACCCCGGCTACCAGAGCATCCAGAAGAACCTGAAACATTCGACGCGCCAGCGCTTCGTGACGATCGAGTTCAACTACCCGCCCGCCGAAAAGGAAGTTGAGATTATCGCGCATGAGGCGGGCGTCGATCTCGATATTGCGGGCCAACTCGCGATGCTGGGCGAAAAGGTGCGCAACCTGAAGGCGTCGGGACTGGAGGAAGGTGTATCGACGCGCCTGCTCATCTATGCCGGCGATCTGATTCGGCAGGGAATCGCACCGCGGCGCGCGGCAACCGTCGCCGTCACGTGGTCGCTCACCGACGAAACCGACAGCAAGCGCGCTATCGACGAAGTGGTTAAAGCGATCTTCCCGTAAGCCGGGGACGGATGGATTCGCTCGAATCGCTCTTCTCGCTGCGCGGCCGCCACGCGATCGTGACCGGAGCGTCGTCGGGATTGGGCGTCGAATGCGCCCGCGCGCTCGCAATCGCCGGTGCGGACGTGGCGATCGTCGCGCGGCGCGATGAACGGGTAAAAGCGCTGGCCGCCGAGCTTTCCAAAACTCACGGAATTAAGGCGATCGGAATCCGCGCCGACGTCACAATCGACGCCGATCTCGATCGCATAATGGCTGAGGCTTCCGATGCATTCGGCGACATCGACATTCTCGTCAACAACGCGGGCGTGTCGCCCACCGGACGCGCCGAAACCTTCAAGCGCGAGGCATGGGACAATGCGCTTGCGGTGAACCTGACGGCGCCCATGATGATCTCGCAGCGCTTTGCGCGCGCGCTGATTGCGGCGCGCAAGCCGGGCCGGATTATCAATATCGCGTCGATCTATTCCAGCGTCGCCAGCGGCGTTTACCGCCTTTCCGCCTATGCCGCCACCAAGGCGGCGCTTGCCAATCTGACCCGCCAACTGGCGGTGGAATGGGCGCCGCACGGCATCCTGGTTAATGCGATCGCGCCGGGATGGATTCCGACCGAGGCGACCGAGGCCGGAATCGCCAAGGCCGGAAATCGCGAGCGGATGGAATCGTTCACGCCGATGGCGCGGCTGGGCCGGCCTGAGGAAATCCGCGGCGCGGTGATCTTCCTTGCGGGCGCCGCGTCCAGTTATGTTACCGGCTCGATTTTATCCGTTGATGGAGGTTATCAAGCTTGGTAACCGCCGACGACGACGAGTCGAACGCGCAGTTTAGTGCCCGATCCCGGACATCTTGACCGTCTGTACGGGTGCGTTGCCGGAAATTGTCAGCGTTGCGGCGAGTTTGCCGTTCACGGCGGGGACGAAGCTAACGGCGATATCGCACTTCGCGTTCGGCGATAGCCCCGCGGCGGGGCAGTCGGAGTATCCCGGTCTGAACTCAACCGCATCGGAGGAGGTCACCCCCGCAATGAATAAGGGGGCATTGCCGGTGTTCTTGATATCAACCTTTTTGACCTTGTTTCCACCCACCTTCTCGCTGCCGAAGGCCAGCACCGGCGATAGCCAGATGGAGGTGCCCAGCGGCGGAGTGTCCGTGCCAACCGCAACGATGGCGCCGGTGCCGACGTAAACCGTCCCGTCGGCGCCGATTGCGGGAGCGCTCTGGCCTGCCCCGGGTACGGTCCACCTCGGCCTCCCATCCGGGCCGATCGCGAAGAGGGTCGCGCCACTGGGATTCACGAAGATTGTGCCGTCGGCGCCGATCGCCGGTGCCGCGCCAAAATCGGAGCCGGCGTCGAATTTCCATAACAGCGAGCCGTCGGAGTTAATCGCATAGAGGTTGTGGTCACCCGAGGTAGCATAGACTGTACCGTCGGCGCCGATTGCGGGCGGGTTAAAATAAACTCCGCCCGGAAACACCCATTTCAGCGTGCCGTCCGGTTTCACCGCGGTGACATTGCCGTCAAACCACGATCCCGAGCCGACATAGACGGTCCCATCGGCGCCCACCGACAGCATTCTCGAAGAATTGCTGGCAGGAATCCTACGGGTCCATTTGAGCGCGCCGCCGGGAGTGAACGCGTAGAGCGTTTGTCCGCAGACATAAACCGTCCCGTCCGGGCCGATGGCGGGATTCTCTATGCCTACAACCGGATCGGCTGCAACCTTCCATTTTAGGGATCCGGCGGGACTTATCGCATAGAGGGTTCCATCAGCGTTGCTGAGGTAAATCGTGCCGGGAGCCTGCCCTGCGCCTGCCGAAGGGGCCATGATCGCAGACTTGGCGGAAAATAGGATTGGGAAGGCCCACTTGAGGGTGCCGTCCGGGTTGACCGCGTCAAGGTTGCCAGTGTCCGTTGGAAGATAAATCGTCCCGTCAGAGCCAATCGCGGGAGGCGGGCCCCTGAAGCCGTATCTTCCCGGTGCGAAAACCCACTTTTGCGTTCCGTCGGGGTTGACCGCGTAAAGTCCGCCCCAGCGGCCGGACACACCCGCATAGAGAGTCCCGTCGGCGCCGATCGCCGGCAGTTGTACCCATTGCATTCCAGTTTGGCCTGAGGCGGTGGGGAAGGGGACGGCGAAGGTCCACTTTATCTTGCCCGGCCCGGCACCGGTGCGGTATGGGCTTTGCCCCGTATGCGCCGGATCGTGCCCGAACATCGGCCACACCGGTTTGGCCATCTGCGCGCGGGAGGCCCCCGGAAACAGCAAAAGCACGATAGCAAGCGAGGCGGCTGCTCCGATTGGAAGTTTTCTCCATGCGTGTTTCATGGACATCACTCCTTGGAAACTATCCTAACTTCCCACTCGCCCTTCTTATGTGCCCTCTCCCGGCGGGAGAGGGAACCTCAGAGGGCGCGCGCCGGTTATGCATTCGATCATCGCCATTGCCGCTTCCATCTTATCTCCGCGACACCGTGCCGAGGTTCACGGGCAGGCCTGCGGCAAGCCCCGGCGAGGATATTACGGAAACGGCGGTTATGGTCTGCGTCGAAGACGCCCGGGTCCGCGGAGCGGCTATCCTCAATCTCAATACAAACTCCATGCCGGGAAAGGCGGCCGTGGGCGTGTTTAGTAGGAACACGGTGCTCGAAGAAGGATTGTTTACTGTCGAGGACGCGAGCACGCGGCCGTTCGAGTTCTCCAAATTGAGCGTGGCCAGCGAGAAAATCGCGGAATCGGTGAAGCTAACCGTTGCGCCTTCGATTGTCACCCCGGCCACGCTGGCGCTGACGCTGGCCGAACCCCCAAACAGGGTCTGGCCGGGGTTACCCGATCCGTTTGCCGGCCTCACAATTAAAATGTATACGATCGGCGTCGGGGCGGGAGTCGCGGTGGCTTCCGGCGTCGCGGTTGGGCTCGGGGTGGCCGTTTGCATAGGGCTTTGGGTCGGCGTCGGACTCTCGGTCGGCGTCGCGGAGCACGCCGTCGGCGGCTGTAGCGCGAACTGATGGCCAATCATCGTGCCCATCGGACCGGATGTGCCGGCGGGACCGGTACGGGCGGCAGTACCGCCGAACATGCACATCTGCCGTGTGCCCGCGCCCTTTGCATTGCCAACCCAAATCTTAGGATCCACCAACGGCAGCGACCCACCGGTCTCAGTTACAGGATTGGGGAAATTAAAGGGTGGGTTCACCGGGCCCGTCAATTCGGGGGCACCGGGGGCGTCCGCATCGCAGGTCATAGTGACCAGATCTCCTGTTGGCGCGGCAGCATGGACATTCGGGGGGACCGTCAAACTATTGGTGCAATCCGCTGTTGCAAAAGAAACATTATAATTCCCATCGAGCGGCGTGCGGGGGTCGACGTTAACGTAGCATTGCAGTTCATACTCAAAATCCGGGACGGTGCTGTTGACGCTGACGCGGAAATGTGAGCACTGCGCGCCGTTGGAGGGACATGGCGTACCTTGAGTGAACACGTAATACCACTCCGAAAGCTCGGCGTCGCTCGGCGGATTTAGGCTCGAACCCGGGCATGAGGGGTTGGCTGGCGTACAGCTGCGGTCAATAAACACCCATCCTCCGAGGTTGATTCCCGGCCGCGCATTACAGTCCGTTGTCTCGACCTCCAACACGCATACGGCTCCGGCTGGGAGGCCGTTGGGTATTTCTAGTGGGAAGGACGATACGCCACTAGTATCTCGGTGATAGGTCTGGCCGCATCCTAACGGGAAGTCGCCTTTGGGGGAGGGGAAGATTGCGCACTTGTCGGGTGGCTCTGCACAACTGGTCGTCGACACTATCGGAGTGGAGGTTGCGGTGGGCGTGAGCGTCACGGTCTGAGTATTCGTAGAAGACGGAGTCCCTGCAAGGGTCGCAGTCAACGTCATCGTTTGAGTCGCTGTCTGTGTCATTGTCGGCGAAGCGGCCGTAGTGATTGTCGGTGTCGCCGTAGTGGTAGTCGTCTGGGTCCGAGTCACGGTGGCGCTGGCGGTCGCCGTTGGCGATGCCGTCAAAGTCAGTGTCGCTGTCGCCGTCTGAGTCACGGTCGCGGTCGGCGTGGCGGTTCGCGTAGCTGTTGCGGTGACTGTGGCCGTCGCGGTCGAGGTCCGAGCAATAGTCGCGGTGGTGGTTCTGGTCGTGGTTGAGGTCGCGCTCCTCGTATCCGTGGCCGTGGCGGTACGTATCGGCGTCCCCGAAAGCGTAGACGTTGGCGTTCCTGAACGCGTGGGCGTTGCCGTCTGAGTAACTGTCGGCGCCGGTGTCATTGTGATGGTTGGGGAAGCCGTCGGCGTGAGTGTCGGCGTGGCCGTTAAGGTCATCGTCGGCGTCGCAGTCGTAGTGATCGTGTGCGTTGCAGTCGTGGTCTGAGTGGGCGTCGCGGTCTGAGTCGAGGTTGGCGTTCCTGTAATTGTCCCGGTTGGCGTCGCTGTGATCGTCGTAGTTGGCGTGGCGGTCACGGTGGCGGTAGAGGTTGCGGTCTGAGTCGCCGTTGGGGTTGCCGTGATTGTCCCCGTCGGGGTGGCGGTGGTGGTTTGTGTCGTCGTGGAAGTGTCGGTAATCGTCGCCGTGGGCGTGGCCGTGAAAGTCATCGTCGCAGTAGCGGTATTAGTCATCGTCGGCGTCGCCGTGACGGTCGCGGTGGGCGACATCGTCGCGATCGCAGTCATCGTCGCAGTGGGCGATGCCGTCGTGGTTGATGTCGGAGTCGGAGTCGCCGCCGGAGTGGACGGGCCAAGCGCGATGCCACTGGGTCCGTCGATCCCCGTGCCGGCACCTTCAATTATCACTGACGGCGCCACATTGCCGCTGCTTCCCGCAGCGTAAATCGTGACGCTGTTGGAAGTGCCGCTGTTAGCCACATAGATGTTGCCGGTGGCATCCAGCGCCACCCCTTCCGGAGAATCGAAGCCGGTGTTTGCGCCGGAGATGGTCGCAATCGGCGATACGTTGCCATTGGAGCCGGGGGCATAGACAGTGACGCTGGACGCGCCGGGAGCGCCTCCACACTGACGGCCGCAGTTCGCCACATAAATCGAACCATCGGGGCCTATCGCGATGCCCTTGGGCGCCGCCAGCCCGGTCGCCGCGCCGGAAATGGTCGCGATCGGTGCCGCATCGCCGGTGCTCCCGGGAGCATACACCAGCACGCTGCCGTTGCCGCTTCCATCCGTTCCGCACGGCGCCCCGCAGTCGGAAACATATATGTTTCCGCTTGAATCGACCGCAACGCCGTCAGGATTGCCCATCCCAGTGTCCGCGCCCGCGATGTTTATGAGCGGCGCGGCTTCGCCATTTGCGCCGGGCGCGAACTCGCTCACGCTCCCGCTGGTATTGATGTTTGCCACATACAGATTCCCGCTGGAATCGAACGTCAAGCCTTCGGGTCCCTGAATCGCCAAAGTGTTCGTCCCGTTAAGGATGATAAACGGCGCGATGTCGCCATCGCTTCCGGCTGCGTAGGCAAGGATGTAGTAGTCGTCATCGCCCACATAGATATTGCCGCTTGGATCGAGCGCGATCGACAGCGCATCTCCGAACCGCGAGATGTCCGTGTTGGCGCCGCTGATAGTCGCGATTGGCGCCGCATTTCCGCCGCTATTGGGAGCATACTCGGTGATGCTTGCGGAACTGGCATTGGGAATGAAAATCTCCGGCGTTGCAAAGGGCGGATCGCTGCCGGGCGTCGGAGTCGGGTCGCCGGCGGGCAGGCCGATGCCATCCATGGCGATAATCGTACTGCCTCTGCCGGTGTTGTCGCTAATTGTAAGCGTCGCGAGGAACACGCCGGAGTTGCGCGGCACAAACATGACCGTCACCGTGCAAGACTGACGCTTTTGCAACGGCGCTTGGCAGCTTGAGTTGGCAATCGTGAAGTCCGTAGAGTCGGACAGGGCCATCGTGGAGGGCATCCACGGCTTGTCGCCCAGCGTTTTGACGGTGACGCTGGCCTGCGCTGAGCTTCCGGCCGAGATGTTGCCGAATAGGAGGGACGCCGGCGATACATCCACGGCCGCCGAACTCGCCAATGCCGCCGGCGGCATAGCGGCGATTGCGAACAGGATCGCAATTGCCGTGAGCATCCCCTTTAGATTGCCAGCGGTCATCGCCCTTCGGTTCGTTCCTAACGAGCGTTAGGAATTCATCGACCCAATGGCGGATAGCTCTACCCCAGCCCCCCCCCTCACTGTCAAGCGGCGGGAACGCGATGGCACTGATTCAGTTTGACTTTTGCGATCGCGCGTAGATCGCCAGACTCCCGCCCGGCGCTTCAGGGTCAAGGCTGAACTGGGCCAGCCTTATGGGCGGCGACGGGGGCGAGTAGAATGATGCCAGCCGCCGCATATCCCAGATAAAAATCAAGGCGCGCTGCCTTTCCCCGGTGAAAAATATTAAAGAAAAATTACGAAACGAACCCAATTTCGCCACTGATTACGGATATTCTTTTTGCGATGACCCCCTCGGAGCGCCAAGCTCGATTTGAGCGCCCGGTGTAAGGCGAGTGCGGGCCGGGCACCTCATACGCGACCGCTTCTGGAAACACCCCCAAACCCCAAACTGAACCAGTGCCAACGCGATGGTAAAAGTTAAACACTAACCCCACATGGGGGTTGCCCGCCGGGCTTGGCTCAAGCAAGCTCTTGGGCTGGTATATCGAAATGAACGATACCGGCCTTAGAGCGCAAATATTCCGGCGCAAGCCGATCGCGGCGCTGATGGAGGATGCCGCGGCGCATAGCGGGGGACTTAAGCGCGCACTGGGTGCGCTCGATCTCACAATGCTCGGCATCGGCGCGATTGTCGGCGCGGGCATCTTCGTGCTCACCGGCGTCGCCGCCGCCGAATACGCCGGACCGGCGATCGTGATGTCGTTTGTAGTGTCGGGATTCGCGTGCGCGATGGCGGCGCTGTGCTACGCCGAATTCGCGGCGATGATCCCGGTGGCGGGCAGCGCGTACTCGTATTCCTACGCGACGATGGGCGAGCTGGTCGGCTGGATTATCGGATGGGACCTCGTACTCGAGTACGCGGTCGCGGCGGCCGCCGTCGCGGTGGGATGGTCGGGATATTTGCGCGTCATTCTTGAAGGATTGGGAATTCATCTGCCGGTGGCGCTGACCCGTGCACCCGGCTCGGCGCCCGGCGCGATCGCGGATGTGCCGGCTTTTCTGGTCGTGATGCTGATCACATGGGTCCTATGCATCGGGATTTCAGAGAGCGCGCGGCTGAACTCGGTGATCGTGGGCGTCAAGCTGTCGGTCATCGTGCTGGTGATCGTCGTGGGGGCATTTTTTGTGAAGCCCGCCAATTGGAGCCCGTTTCTGCCGATGGGATGGGGCGGAGTGATGAATGGCGCGGCGATAATCTTCTTCGCCTACATCGGTTTCGACGCCGTATCGACCGCGGCCGAAGAAGTCATCGATCCGAATCGCGACCTGCCGCTGGGCATTTTAGGATCGCTGTTCATTTGCACAGTGCTTTACATCTTGGTGGCCGGCGTGCTGACCGGGATGGTTCCGGCGCGCCTTATCGACGTGAACGCGCCGCTGGCTTCAGCCTTTGTGCTGCGCGGCCTGCATGCGATCTCGGGAATCATTTCGCTGGGCGCCGTGGCGGGACTGACCTCCGTGCTGCTGGTGATGATGCTGGGACAATCGCGGGTGTTTTTCGCGGTGTCGCGCGACGGCCTGCTGCCGCCGGCCTTCAGCAAAATCCATCCGCGCTACCGCACCCCCTACCTCCCGACGCTTTTGACCGGAGGAGCGGTCGGAATCACGGCGGCGCTGCTGCCGATCCAGGAAATCGCGGAGTTGACCAATATCGGCACCCTGTTCGCCTTTGTGCTGGTCTGTCTGGGCGTTTGGATTCTGCGCCACGTCGAGCCGGACCTGCATCGGCCATTTCGCACGCCGATGGTGCCGCTCGTGCCGATCCTCGGCGCGGTATTCTGCTTCTACCTGATGACGCGTCTGCCGGGCGTGACCTGGATCCGCTTTTTCGTGTGGCTCACGATCGGACTGGCGATCTATTTGAGCTACGGCCGCCATCACAGCCGCGTCGCTCATGAAGCTGCCGCGCGGGCGAATAATCAGGCAGTGGTTTAGCTTGATCATCGAACGCGGCACTTAATTTCGATCTTCCCGAAACCCCTGACGGGTTTCGGACTTCCCGGATTGCCGAAACCGGCGCTATCGCGCAGTTTATTGCGCTTTGTCTGCCGCCTTTTGGGCGCCTGCGGCGGCATCGGCGGCAGCGGATGGATGCGTGCGCTTGTGCTTATGAGCGACGGATTTTGTTGAGGTTGGCGAGATCTGTCCCGCCGTTTTCATCGCCGCCTTCGCCTTATCGGCGTGAGCGACGTGCTGCGTCATCTTTTGCGCCGCCGCCTCGCCAAGCTGCTGCTCTTCCCACTTCGGCTTCGAGTATTGGACCCATTTGCCGTTCTGCAGCGCATAGGTGAAGACGAGATATTTCAGGTTGCCAGTCGCGGCGCCCTTTGAACTGCCGGGCTGCTTGGGATTGTATTCCGCTCCGCCCAGCTTGCAGCTCACGACCAATTGATGGTTGGGTCCATAATTGGGCAGATATTCGAACTTCTGTTGGAGGTCTACGTACTTCTGCCCGCTGGCTTTCTTCTCGTCCTGCTCGTCCAGATACGGTCCAGCCACATCGCCCAGCATCTCTTCGAGAGATTCCTGCAGCGCCGGCGTCAAGTCGCGCTGTGCCCGGGCCCGCTCCAGATAGTTGGACTGCGCGCAGGCCGGATTGGACGAAAACAGAATCGCGGCCGCAAGCGCAGCCGCGCCGATTGCCGGAAGCAGCTTCTTCATGTGCTGATTATACATGGCACACTACCCACCCGCGATTCTATTTCCCGCCACCAGCTGCGATAGCCTTGCCGAACTGTGCGGTATCCTGCTCCCACTTCTCGCCGAAGGCCAGAACCAGAAGCACTTGGCCAATGTTGTCACGCGGCATTAGTGGCTTCATCGTTCCTCCGCCCGCTGTTGCCATTTCCCTAAAGGATTTCTGTGTCTCTCGATCATATTCCGGGAACCATGATTCTTTCGGCGGTGCTTTGTGGTGAACTCTTGTCCAGTACATTTTCTCGAAGCGTTCATGCTCCTGCGGCGCGACATCAACAATGTTAAAAGCCCCGTTTTCAGCATTGAATTTACGGATCGGCTGCAACAGCGATGCGAAATCTTGCTTGTCAGGAGGTGAGTCGCCCACCAGCACGATCACTCTTCTTGCGTATGGTTTCCAGTCCATTTCATCGATTGCAGTGCGGATGCCGCCTAGCATGTCTGCTTGCCACGAGGCACAACCGCATAAATCTTTAGCGCGAAAAAACGTGTCGAGCTTTTCTGACGACATCGTCAGGGGCAAACTTTTCATCTTGACGCCTTTGTCGTAATACACGACCGCTCCGATACGCGCGGTCGGCACCAAGCGGTGGATTGCAAAAATGATTTGCCGCACTCTGACAGCAATATCATCGATTGGCATTTTCATTGAGCCGGTGCCGTCGATCACCAGCACCAGGTCGAGGCCATTGCGCCGCAGTTCAGAGATGTAGCGGCCGAAATTCGAATTGAGGGCCGAACTGATTGCGCGCCCGTAGCCCGATCCATCTGTCCCTTTCTTGGCGCCTTCAGCACTCGACGGCTCGTGAATGCAGCGGTCGTAGTCAGTCGTAAGCGGCTCCATTCCTGGTACAAGGTCCGGTTTCGCTGGCGCATTCTGGCCGTCGCACGCCCATGTTACCGAAGCGTGAAAGCAAAAACTCAGCGCAACCGCGAAAGCGGCCGCGCTGAGTTTTCGATATTTTCTTGTCACGCTGGCCTCGTCGAATCGCTGACGACGGGCGTGTCGTTGCCGTTACTTGTTGATGTTCCGGCCGAACTGGGCGACGTCCTTCTGCCACTGGTCGCCGAAGGCCAGGATTAAGACCTGCTGGTTGATGTGCGAGTCCTTCGACAGCGATTTCATCGCGCCACCGCCCTGCGTCGCCAGCACCTTAAACGACGCCTGCGT
>DATKOZ010000063.1:0-39166 GCA_035524375.1 Binataceae bacterium (SeqCode)
AACAGCGAAAATCTGGAAATTCTGCACGACACAATCGCATTTCTGAAAAAGCATTTCGACGAAGTGATTTTCGACGCCGAGCATTTTTTCGATGGCTATCGCGCGAATCCCGAGTATGCGCTTGCCTGCCTGAAGGCTACCGACGATGCGGGCGTAACGCTGATCGCGCTGTGCGACACCAATGGCGGCCGCCTGCCGCATGAAGTCGCAGCGGCAGTTGCAGCGGCGCGGGATACGGTGGATTGCCCGGTCGGCATTCATTGCCATAACGACTGCGAGGTCGCCGTCGCCAATTCGATCGCCGCGGTCGAGGCCGGCGCCGTGCAGGTGCAGGGTACCATCAATGGCGTGGGCGAGCGGTGCGGCAACGCGAACCTGGTTTCGATTATTGGTAATTTGCAGTTGAAGCTCAGCTACAACTGCGTGCCGCCGGCGAAAATCCGGACCCTGCGGGAGGTCTCGACGCTCGTGTATGAGCTCGCCAACATTACGCCGTTCGCGCGCCAGGCATACGTCGGCCGCAGCGCGTTCGCGCACAAGGCGGGACTGCACGTCTCTGGAATTCAGCGCAACGCTCGCACCTACGAACACATCGATCCGGCGCTGGTCGGCAACGATCGCCGCGTGCTGCTGTCAGAATTGTCGGGCCGCGCGAATATCGCGTACAAGGCGCGCGAGTTCGGCATCGATATCGGCGCCGCCGACGGCAAAATTCCCGTACTCCTCGACGAGCTCAAACGGCTGGAGAGTGAAGGCTATGTCTTCGACGGTGCGGACGCATCGTTCGAATTATTGATGCTGCGGACACTGGGCCGCGCCAGGGAGCATTTCAATTTCGTTAGCTTCCGCGTGTTCGACGACAAGTGGCATGAGGACCAGGCGCCGTTCAGCGAAGCCGTGGTCGTAATCGAAGGTCCCGACGGCGTGCGCACGCGCAACTCCGCGATCGGCAACGGCCCAATCAACGCGCTGGATTCCGCGCTGCGCAAGGCGTTGGCGCCCTACTACCCCAGCCTTGAGACGATGGAGCTGACCGACTACAAAGTCCGCGTGCTTGAAGGCGGCGCCGGCACCGGTGCGCGTGTGCGCGTGCTAATCGAATCGACGGATGGAACGCGCCGATGGGGCACTGTCGGGCTTTCGAGCAACGTGGTCGAGGCAAGCTGGCAGGCGCTGGTTGATTCAGTCGAGTACAAGCTGCACAAGGACAATCTGAAACCGCGCCTAAAGGCTGTTCCCAAGCCCAATGGCGCACGGGCACGCGCGCGGGCGTAGCGCGAAGGCGGATGGCAGAGATGAGCGCCGCAAGCCGAATCCGCGAAGACATACAAACGGTCTTTCATTGCGATCCGGCCGCTCGCTCAACGCTGGAAGTAATCCTTGCTTATCCGGGCCTGCACGCGATTTGGTTCCATCGCGCCGCGCATTGGCTCTGGAATCATGAGATCAAGCTCGGCGGGCGGCTGGTCAGCGAACTGTCGCGATTCCTGACCGGTATCGAAATTCATCCCGGCGCGACGATTGGCCGGCGGCTGTTCATCGACCACGGAATGGGTGTCGTCATCGGAGAGACCGCCGAGATTGGCGACGATGTTCTCATCTATCAGGGTGTAACGCTCGGTGGCACCAGTCTGAAAAAGGAAAAACGCCACCCGACGATTGAAGACCACGTGATGATCAGCGCGGGCGCCGCGGTGATCGGCCCGGTTCGGATCGGAACCGGGAGCAGAATCGGCGCGGGAGCGGTGGTGGTATCATCGGCGCCGCCCTACTCCACGATCGTTGGGATTCCCGGAAAGATCATCGAGGGTGACAGCGCCCGCCGCGAGGTC
Source organism: Binataceae bacterium (SeqCode) (assembly GCA_035524375.1). Lineage (GTDB taxonomy): Bacteria > Desulfobacterota > Binatia > Binatales > Binataceae > Binatus. Next base: position 1,833 of record DATKOZ010000063.1, read on the forward strand.
ACGGAGCTCGAACATGGCAAGCTGCCCGACCCCGTCGCGCGCGCGCTGACCGGTTTGTCGGAGAAACTCAATCAGATAGGCGTGCGGATGGCGGAAATCGAGGAACGGCAGGACTGCCTTGAGGACAAGGTGGGCGAGCATCATCCGCCGAACCAAGATCGCCCGATCAATAACAAGCGCTGAGCCCGCGGTCCGGCCGCAGGTGCCGTAGGCCGCCATTCCGGCACGTCATTTCGAATTTGTACTCTCGCGCACAGCGCGGGAGGAAGCGCTAGAGTTTCTTATTCCTTCCTGAACCGGCTTACGGGCTCTACGGGATGTCCCAAGGTCGAGGGGACGCGGTCGCGCTAAAAGAGCTTTAGGTACTCAATGCCTCCCGGAACGGAGACAAACAGGAGCGAGCCATCCGGTGAGAATCGCAGAATTCCGCTCGAAAATTCTCCGTTGCCATTATCGGGGAACACTTCTCCCGTGTAAAGCGCACCGATTTGCTCGAAAGTGACAGGATCGTAAATGTTAATGGCATTAGAACCATCCAGCGTAGCATAGAGCTGCCCGGTCGCTGGAGAATATGCAACACCGTCAAAAAATACTGTAGCGTATTGGCCGAGAGTATATATCTTGGTGTATGTGTCGTCATAGATGAACAGGCCGCCATATGTTGGCAGTGCGAATTGTTGGCCGCCGTTTGCTACCGCCATCTCATAATTATACCAAGAAGTACCCTCGACGTACCAATCGCGAAAATCAACGGCTCCGGTGTCAACATCGATTGCGCCCCATCGCCCGTCTGAAATATCGCCTTGGCAGATACCAACCACATGCCGGTCTCCACTTGCTCGCAAGATCGTATAGTTAGTTACTTGCTCGCCTCCAATGATCGTAGCGTTGCCGGTGTTCGGGTCGATTTTGCGGAGCCAAGACCATCCCGACCACCCTGCGGGCAGGGCACCGCTCGCGTAAACCATAGAGTCTGAGCCGAATGCCACGTCGAAGAGCCCGACCTCATCTGTACCGGCAGAAATCGGGAGCTTCACGACCGTTACATCGCCGGAATCGGCGGTGGGAAGATAGACGAGGTCCAAAGACATAACAGTTTCATCCGCAACGGCCAAAACATTTTGATCGGGAGAGAGATCAAGTCCGATCAACGTGCCTCCGAGTGAAACGGGGCTAAGGAACAGATTGCTCGATGTGCTGTACCGGAGAACTTGGGAGCCACTTGTAATGTAGAGGACTTGCCGTTGCGAATCGTAAACCATGTCCGTTCGATTCGGGGCGTCTATTGTAGTAACGTTGGTCGGCGTGGCAGTTGGGGTAACCGTGACTGTAGGGGTAGGCGTGCCCGTCGCTGTGGGAGTGGGGCTTACCTTGACGCCAATGGCGCTCCCGTGCAGATCCACAGTCTTGAGGGGATACCCACCAGTCGCATCGCTCGAAACCAAAATTGAGTCGTAAAATGTCCCTGGCGCGTTGGGCGCGAATTCGACTGTAACCGCAAGGAAGGCTTTGGGTTCGATCTCTGTAGTTCCCAACCCTTGGATTACCCTGAAATTGGAAGTCGCGGGCAGCCCCACGGTCGCCATAAGGGCGGTGCTGCCGGCATTTTTGACCTTAAAGCTTCCATACTCGGTGAGCGCAGTCTTACCGAAAATGACTTTCTTAAACTCAAGCCTTTCCGGCGCAACCGCCAACTTGCTGATCGATTGTACCGCGTACGCCGATGCCGACGCGATCAGACCGACAATGAGGCCTGCGACAATCCCGCGCGTTGAGACCGTCATCGAACCTTCACTCCCCAAGCAGAAAGATTGTCCTGAGCCGGGATTTTTCTGACCTCCCTCGGTGCTGTTACCCATAGCACCGTACCTGCGCTAGCACAAACTTTCCTTCCTTGCAGGTAATGTCCGAATTAGTTGTGCATGCGCTTGCGCGCACCTTGAGGGATGAATGCGATTGACCGGCACGCCAAGTTTGGTCCGGAGACGATGTGGGTCTACAGTAAGTTGCATGATTCTGATACCAGCTCTTCGGCCCCGGCGTCCACTCCTTTCGACGCCCGGGCAGAAAAGCTTATAGGTTCCGCAACCGAGAGCGTGACGGTTTGGAACGCGCCGACCGGCATTCTTTCCACTGGCTGAGCTGCCCGACCCGGCCGCCGACGCGCCCGTAGCGCTCACCGACAAGCTCAATCAGATCGGCCTGCGGATGACCGCGATCGAGGAACGGCGGCACTGCCTTGAGGACAAGGTGGGCGAGCATCATCCGCCCGCGCCCAATCGCGCACTCAACAACAAAAGCTGATCGCGCGAACCCTTGCCCTACGCCATCGTATCTTATTCCTTCAAACGCGCCGCTTTTTCGGCGATGTAGTGTAATGTAAGTTAGTTGCGCCGGTTGGGGAACCGGTGACGCTAAAATGGCCATCTATCTCGACCATAACGCGGGTGCACCGCTTAGGCCGCAGGCTGCTGCTGCGCTCTCGCTTTTTATCGCGGATGCGGGCGGAAACCCCGCCTCTGTGCATCGTGCGGGCCAGCGCGCGCGCCGGATGCTGGAAGATGCGCGAGTGCGCATAGCCGCGCTGGTTGGCGCCTCACCACGCCAAATCGTTTTCACCAGTGGCGGCACCGAGTCGAACAACCTTGCGATTTTCGGCGCAGCGATGAATGCCTCGCTGCGGAGCAAAGTCGTCTCCTCCGCGATTGAACATTCGTCAGCGCGGGAACCGCTTGGCGACCTGGAACGGCGGGGCATGGAGATCGTCCGACTTACGCCCGACTCAGATGGGAAAATCGCCTCTTCGAGTGTAATCGAAGCAATCGACTCCACGACCTCGCTGGTCACGCTCGGGATGGCCAATTCTGAAGTTGGCACGCTCCAGGACTTTGAAGGTATTGCTGAGCGAGCGCGATCGGCAGGCGCACTGTTTCACGTCGATGCGGCGCAGGCGGCCGGCCGCGTCCCGGTCGATGTGGACGCAATCGGATGCGACCTCGTGACAATCAGCGGCCACAAGTTCGGCGCCCCCGCCGGTATTGGAGCGCTCTACGTCCGCGACGCCGCGAGAATCGCGCCGCTCATGCATGGCGGCCCGCATGAGCGCGGCCTGCGCGCGGGCACGCCCAATTTGGCGGGGGCGATCGCGATGGGTGCGGCGGCGAAGGCCGCCGGAGATGCGCTTGCGGTCGAAGCATCCAGGATCGGCACGCTTTCGGGCCTGCTGCTCTCGCGCCTGCGCGCCGGCATTCCCGGCCTTGGATTGAATGGCCCTGAATTCGGTCGCATCCCGAACACGCTGAACCTCACTTTTCCCGGCGTACTGGGCGAAAGCTTGCTGATTGCGCTTGATCTTGAGGGCGTCGAAGTCTCGATGGGTTCAGCGTGCGCGGCCGGCTCCGTGGAGCCGTCGCATGTCCTGCGCGCAATGGGCAAGAGCGCGGCGCAGGCTCGCAGTTCGCTGCGCATCAGTCTTGGATGGAACACCACCGCGGCCGAGATTGATGCGGCGGCGGACATTATCGCGCGTGTGTGGCGCCGAGTCGCCGCAACCGAACCGGTAACTTCTCAACATGCTGCTGGAGCGGCACCATGAGCGCCCGGGTCCTGGTTGCAATGTCGGGCGGTGTGGACAGTTCCGTGGCCGCAGCGATCCTTCGCGAGGATGGTTACGACGTCATCGGCGTGGCGATGCGGCTGGCAGAGCCTCATCCCAACGCTTCCCCCGTAGGGAATTCATCGCCACGACGAGGTACCTGCTGTTCACATGACGACTTCGAAGATGCGCGGCGCGTGGCCGAGCGCATGGACTTTCCATTTTACGTCATCGACCTGCGCGCCGAATTCGGTGCGCGAGTGATCGATAATTTTGTCGCCGAATATCTTGGTGGCCGCACGCCGAATCCGTGCGTGATGTGCAACCGCGAGATCAAGTTCGACCGCCTGTGGAGCCGTGCCCGCGCGCTGGAAGCCGACTTTATCGCAACCGGCCATTACGCGCGCATCGAGCGCGGCGCAGACAATCTCTTTCATTTGATGCGCGCGGCTGACGAATCCAAGGACCAGTCCTATTTTCTGTTCACACTTGGGCAGGACGAATTGGCGCGCACCCTCTTTCCGCTCGGCAACATGACTAAGGACGAGGTACGCAAGCGCGCCCGGGAGCTGGGCCTTGCCAATGCCGACAAGCCCGACAGCCAGGAAATCTGTTTCGTCCCCGGCGGTGATTACGCGCGATTCGTGGAACAGAATTCCATGCCGGAATCGATTAGACCGGGCCGAATTCTAGATGCCGCCGGCAACGAACTCGCCGCACACGCGGGAGTACATCGGTTCACAGTAGGACAGCGGCGCGGGCTTGGAATCGCAACCGGTGAACCGCTCTATGTCCGCGAGATTCGCGCCTTGGCCGGCGACATCGTGGTCGCGCCGCGCACCGAATTGACCTCGCAGGGTTTGATCGCGGAACGCGTTAGCGTGACCGATCCTGAGGCCGCTTCCCGCGGCGCGATCCCGGTCGAAGTAAAAATCCGTTACCGCCATCCTCCCATTCCGGCGAATCTTAATCTTGAATCCGGCGGTCGCGCGCTCGTACGCTTTGCCAGGAGCGGTCCGGCGGTCACGCCGGGACAGGCATGCGTATTTTATCGTGGCGAAGAAGTCGTCGGCGGCGGTTTCATCGAGCGGGCGATTGAGGCTTGATGAAAATGCGCTTCGCGATTGCAACTCTTGGCTGCAAGGTAAATCAGTACGACTCGGCGATCATCGAAACGCGCCTGCTCGCGCATGGAATGGAACGTGCGGATTTCAGTGAACACGCGGAGGTATACATAGTAAATACCTGCACCGTGACCGATCGCGCCGACACCGAGAGCCTCCGCTTGGCGCGGCGCGCCCGCCGCCTGAATCCGAGCGCACGGATCATTATGACCGGATGCCTTGCGCAGGCCAGCCCGGAAGTTCTTTCGCAGGCGAGCGAAGTTGACGCGGTCGTGGGCCTTGGGCGGCCCGGCGACTTGGAGCGGGCGGCATTATCGGGCGCCGCCGAACGCGTGATGGTTTCCGATCTGCGCAAGGAGCGCGCGCCGATCGAACTCAGCGGCGTCACGCTCGAGGGGCATACCCGTGCCTTCGTGAAGCTGCAGGAGGGCTGCGATCAATTCTGCACGTTCTGCATCGTGCCGTTCTCGCGCGGAACTTCACGCAGCGTTGAGCCGCGGCGTGTGATGGCCGCAATCGACGAATTGCACGGGCGCGGCTTCAAGGAAGCGGTGCTCACCGGCGTCCATCTGGGCGGCTATGGCAAGGACCTCGACCCGCCGGTTGAACTGGCCGATCTACTGGAGATGATTGCGGAGCGGTGTCAGATGGAGCGCGTGCGGCTAAGCTCGATCGATCCGGAGGAACTGAGCGATCGAATTATCGGCATTCTTGCGCAAAGCGGGAAGTTTTGCCCGCATCTTCATTTACCGCTCCAATCCGCCGACGACGAAATTCTCCAGCGCATGCGGCGCCGATATGTGCGCGATTATTTTCGTGATCGGGTTGACCGCGTGATCCAGGCAATGCCCGGCGCCGCGATCGGCACCGATATCATCGCGGGGTTCCCGGGAGAGACCGCGCGCCATTTCGAGTCCGGCTTCGATTTTATCCAATCGATGCCGCTGGCTTATTTTCATGTTTTCCCCTACTCCGTCAGGACCGGGACAACTGCGGCCAAGCTGCCTGGCAAGGTTCGGCCATCTGAAATCAAACGGCGGGCGGAACTGATCCGGCTGCTGGGGGAGACAAAGCGCCGGGAGTTCGTTCTGCGCCAAGCGGCGACAAAATTAAAGGTATTGCTTGAAGAGAGGGCCGGGGGAATGCTGCGCGGTTACAGCCGCAATTATGTACGAGTATTGACACCGGGTCCCGATGAACTGATCAATCACGAGGTCGAGGTGGAGGCTTCTTCCGTTGAAGGGACCCAACTGGTTGGGCGGATTGTTCGGCCGTGGCTGGACCAAACCGCCGGCGCCCGAGCCGCCTGAAGGCAGCCCCCAAACCAAGCTTGAGGAAAAGCTTGGCTATTCCTTCGCGCGCCCGGAGCTCCTAACTACCGCGCTTACCCATCCCAGCGCCGCCTCGGGCACAGACGCGCACTATGAACGGCTGGAATTTCTGGGCGACGCGGTGCTCGACCTCGCGATTGCAGACCTGCTGATGCGCAAATTTCCTGATGCCAAGGAAGGCCCGCTCTCCAAGCAGCGTGCTTCGATTGTGAACGCACGCACCCTCGCGCTCAAGGCGCAGGCAATCGGTTTGGACGAAATGCTGCGGCTGGGCCGGGGCGAGGAGAAAAGCGGCGGTCGCGGGAAGGTTTCGATTCTCGCCGCTGCATTCGAGGCGCTCATCGGCGCGATTTATTCGGACAGCGGGCTACCTCCGGTCCAGGAACTGATAGTACGGCTGTTCGACGATGATATTGGCGGCCCTTCAGCCGAACGCGACTACAAGACCGAGTTGCAGGAAGTATCGTATCGCAAATACCACGCCCAACCGGTTTACGAGCTGGTTTCCGCCGAAGGACCCGACCATGCCAAGCGATTCACCACGCGCATACTGATAGCCGGGCGCGAATTTGGAATCGGCGAAGGCGGAAGCAAAAAGCAAAGCGAGCAGGCGGCTGCGCGTCAGGCGCTGGGCCAGATCGAACAGGATCGCGGTGAGCACGGCAGCTGAGCATCGTGCCGGCTTTGTCGCGTTGTGCGGGCGCACCAACACCGGCAAATCCACATTGCTAAACCGGATCGTCGGGCAGAAGGTTGCAATCGTCACGCCCCGTCCGCAAACCACTCGTGGGCGAATCCTGGGAATTCACACCGAACCGAATGCCCAAATCATCCTGATTGACACTCCAGGTCTCCATGAAGCCAAACGTGCGATGAACGAGCGGATGGTCAAAACGGCGCGGCATGCGATCGCCGAAGCGGACGTGGTCCTCGCCGTTGTCGAGGCCGGTGATAAATTGACTCCCGAAGATCGCGCCGTGATTGCGGAGGGCCTAAAACATCGCCGACCTGCGATCGTCGCGATCAATAAGGTCGACCGAATCTCCCGTAACCGCATCCTGCCGATGATCGCCGATATCGGACGAGAATTCCCCGGGATTGAAATCGTGCCCATAAGCGCATTGCGCGGGGAAAATCTCGGCGAACTGATTGAGACTATCAAGCGGATGCTGCCGCCGGGTCCCACACTGATGCCGGAGGACGGATACACCGACCAAACCGAGCGGGCACTTGCGGCGGAGATTGTGCGTGAAAAGATTTTCCTGAAAATGAGAGAGGAGATTCCGTTTTCGACCGCCGTAAAAATTGAGAAGTTCGAAGAAGACGCGGAGCGCAACCTGCGGAAAATCCGGGCCGTGGTCGTTGTCGATCATGAATCGCACAAGGGAATGATCATCGGCGCAGGCGGTGCGACGCTTAAGGGAATCGGCACGGCGGCACGGCATGAACTGGAGCAAATCTTCGGCTCGCGCGTGTTCCTGGAAATAATCGTCAAGACCGAGCGCGGATGGACGCGCGACCCGCACAAGCTGGAGGAGTTTGGATTGTGAAGCGAAAAGCCGCCCGCAAGGCTCCAGCCAATCAAGGCGCCACGCAACGAATCGTGGGTGAAGGCCTTCCCGCAATCGTAATCGCCGGACGCGCAAACGCAGGGAAATCGACTCTGTTCAATCGAATCGCGCGCGGCTATCGGGCAATCACCAGCGCCATCCCCGGCACCACGCGCGATCTCAACTTCGTGCGCACTTCGCATGGCGGACGTGACTTCATGCTTATCGATAGTGGTGGATTGGAACTCGGCGGACGCGAGCGGATGAATGAGAGGATCGTAGGCGAGGCGATGGCCGCGATTGGCGCTGCCGATGCCGTCGTTTATCTGCTCGACGGGCGCGCCGGACTCGGCCCGGCCGACCAGGAGGCGCTTACACTGGTGCGGGAGACCGGGTGCCCGCTGATCGTCGCGATCAACAAACTCGACCGCCCGGAAGACGAAGCGCGCGCAAGCGAGTACCATGCGGTGGGCGCCGAGCGTTTGCATTTCATTTCAGCGGCGCATGGACGCGGAATCGGCGCGCTGCTTGACGATGCGGTATCACGCCTTGCGCCACCGAAAGGTCTCGCACCTGCCGCACCGGACTTGAAAATCGCGCTGGTGGGACGGCCAAACGTCGGAAAATCATCGCTCCTCAATCGTCTATGCGGCTTCGAGCGCGCGATCGTCGATGAAACTCCCGGGACCACGCGCGATCCGGTCGATGTGCGTTTGTCGGCGCGCGGGCGCGAAGTTCTCCTAATTGACACTGCCGGTATTCGGAGGCCCACTCGCGTCGGTGGCGAGCTGGAGCATCATTCGGTCGGCCGCTCGATCGAAACGATGCGACGCGCCGATGTTGTGCTGCTGGTTATCGACGCGACTGAAGGAATTACCGATCAGGATGTGCGACTGGCCCGCTTGGCCGAGGCAAGCGGCCGCGCGCTGGTTATCGTGTGTAACAAATGGGACGCCGCGGCAAAGCTCGGCCGCAAGGTGCCCGCATTTGTGCGCGACACGCACGAGCGCTATCCATTCCTCGAATACGCCGCGATTGTGTTCACATCGGCGCTAACCGGAGACGGGGTGAAGGAAATAATTCCGGCGGCGACGCGGGCGGGCGATTGCTGGCGCGAGACCTATCAAACCTCGCAGCTGAATCGAATCCTCAAGCAGGCGGGCGCCGCGATGGATCCGCCAATGGTGGACCGACGACGGCTCAATCTGATGTATGTGACGCAGGTCGCCAGCGCCCCACCCCGATTGCGGTTTTTCACGAACGTAGAAAGCGGCATTCCGGCTCATTACGTGCGATTTCTGGAATCGAAGTTCCGCAAATCTTTGAATCTGGTCGGCTCGCCGCTATGGCTTGAATTCATCCGCACCGGCCGTTCATGGGCCCAAGGCGCCCCGCCGACCCGACCGCCGGAATCTGCGGCCAGAAAACCTCGCCGTCCCGCCCGCACATAGCCATGTTGTTGTGGATCGCTGTGGCGCCCTGGATTTCGCCCGGCGACGGCGCTTCGGTATATTGAACGGCTAAGGCATCGCCAGTGATTCTGATCCTCGACTTTGGAAGCCAATACACCCAGCTAATCGCGCGCCGCGTACGCGAGGCTCACGTGTACTGCGAACTGCACCCGTTCAACCTCCCGATTGAAAAGATCCGTGCGCTCAATCCCCGCGGAATCATCCTGTCCGGCGGCCCCGCCAGCATGTACGAGGATAACGCCCCAGACATCTCCGACGATGTGCTGAACGCGGGATGCCCCGTGCTCGGCATCTGCTACGGGATGTACGTGATCGCGCAGCATCTTGGCGCCCGGAGTGTCGGGGCGCGCGCGCGCGAGTACGGACCGGCAATGCTCGTAATCGATCGCGAAGACGACCTGTTCGCGGGGATTTCCGGCCGCGAACATCAGGTGTGGATGAGCCACGGCGATCGGGTCGAAGGAATACCCGACTCGATCTGCGCGATCGGCCACAGCACGAATTCTCCGTATGCGGCGATTCGCACCCGCGATGGCCGCCTGCGCGGCATTCAGTTTCATCCGGAGGTCGTCCACACGCCGTGCGGGACTCAGGTGTTGCGCAACTTCGTGATCAAGGTATGCGGCGAGCCGGGCGATTGGACGATGGCCAATTTCATCGAGACCAAGCGCGCCGAAATCTCCCGGCAAGCGGGCTCCGAAGGCAATGTTTTGATGGGGCTTTCCGGCGGCGTCGATTCTTCCGTTGCAGCGGCTCTGATACATTGCGCCATCGGTCGCCGATTGAAATGCGTTTTCGTCGATACCGGACTGTTGCGCGCTGGCGAGCGGGAGCGAATGGAAACCACCTTCGCGCGCGAACTTGGAATCGAACTCAAGGTGGTCGATGCATCCGCGCTGTTCATCGAGCGCCTTGCTGGAGTGCTGGACCCCGAGCAGAAGCGGCGCGTCATCGGCCATACTTTCATTGATGTGTTCGAGAAAGAAGCCAACGCGATTGGCGACGCCAAGTTTCTTGGTCAAGGAACGCTGTATCCCGATGTTATCGAATCGGTATCGTTCAAGGGACCATCGGCGGTGATCAAGAGCCACCACAATGTCGGCGGTTTGCCCGAGCGCATGCGGCTTGAGCTGATCGAACCATTGCGCGAACTTTTCAAAGATGAAGTACGGGAGGTTGGCCGTCAGTTGGGCCTTGCTCCCGAAGTCGTCGATCGCGAGCCTTTTCCCGGACCCGGCCTTGCGGTGCGGATCGTCGGCGAAGTAACGCGCGAGCGGCTCGATTTGCTGCGGCGCGCCGATGCAATCGTAATGGAGGAAATCGCCGCCGCTGGATGCAGCCGAAAATTGTGGCAGGCATTCGGAGTGCTCCTTCCGCTCAAGACCGTCGGAGTTATGGGCGACAGCCGCACATACGAGAGTGTGCTCGCGATTCGCGCGGTTGAGTCGCAGGACGGGATGACGGCGGACTGGGCGCGGCTCGATCCCGCCCTGCTCGCCAGAATCTCCAGCCGTGTTACGAACGAAATCAAGGGTATCAACCGCATCGTTTACGACATCACGTCTAAACCGCCCGCCACCATCGAATGGGAGTGACAAATTGACGGTTCGCACTCGCTTTGCACCGAGCCCGACCGGCTCGCTGCACATCGGCAATGTCCGCTCGGGGCTGTTCGCGTATTTGTTCGCACGGCACAATCAGGGCAAATTCATTCTCCGGATAGATGACACCGATCGCGAGCGATCCACCAAGGAGTCGCTGGAGGAGATTCTTACCGATCTCAAATGGCTGGGGATGGAGTGGGACGAAGGCCCGCCTGATGCGAGGTATTTCGAGTCCAACCGGCTCGATCGATATCGCGAATGCGCGCTCAAGCTGTTGCGCGAGCGGAAGGCCTATCCATGCTACTGCACGGCACAGGAACTGGACGCCAAGCGCAAACTTGCGGAGAAGCAAAAACGCAAGCCGGTTTACGATCGCACCTGCCGCAACCGTGAAATCCCGGCCGGCATAGAATTGCCAGATCGGGCGGCGGGCCGTAATTACACCATCCGGTTTGCGATGCCCTTGTCCGGAGAGACGGTCCTTGACGACCTCGTGCGCGGACGGTCGGTGTTCGACAACGCCGAGTTGGATGACCTGATTATCGTGCGCTCGGACGGCGGACCGACCTACAATTTTGCAACAGTCGTCGACGAGACCGACTTCGAAATTACGCACGTCGTCCGCGGCGACGACCATGTACCCAACACGCCACGACAGATTCAAATGTCACTTGCGCTCGGCTTCACACCACCCGCCTTTGCGCATCTGCCGCAGGTTCTCGGCGCGGACGGGGCGCCGCTGTCGAAGCGGCATGGGGCGACTTCGGTGCGCGCATATCGCGAAGCGGGATATTTCCCTGAAGCCGTCCTGAATTACCTGGCGCGGCTTGGGTGGTCGCACGGCGACCAGGAAATTTTCTCCAAAGACGAATTGATTCGCTATTTCGATTTTGCCGCATGCGGCAAATCGGCGGGCGTGTTCAATCCGGAAAAGCTGTTGTGGCTGAATTTCCATTACTTGAAGGAGCGGCCGATTGCGCAGCTGGCGGAAGAAATTCGCCCATATATTGCAGCGCGAGAATGGCCGATCCCGGGCGACGCCGCATGGCTGGAGAAGATGGTTGCGACGCTGCGCGAGCGCGCTAAAACGCTGGTGGAACTGGTCGATTTCGCGTCGTTCTACCTCAAGGACAATATCGACCTTGATCCGAAGGCTGCCGCCAAATTCCTTCGTCCTGATATAGCCGGGCCACTTAGAGACTTGGCGTCCGGTCTCGATTCGATCGGCGGCGAGTTCACCGAAGCGGCGATTCAATCTGCTTTTGAAAGTGTGCTAGCCGGAGCCGGACTAAAGCTTGGCCAGCTCGCGCAGCCGGTGCGGGTTGCCCTTACCGGCGGCACCGTCAGCCCCGGGATCTATGAGGTGATCGCCGTGCTTGGACGCAATCGCACCGTCGAACGGCTGAAGGCCACAGTCAGTCAAATCGACCAGCCCAAATAGCGGTCAGTGTGCCGGAGCGGTTACGAGAATCTGCCCGTTCATCTCAGGCTGATGCATCCCGCAATAGAAATTGTAGAGCCCTTCCTTGTGGAACGTGAAGACGAAGGAAGTCTTCGACAACGGCGGCAGCTTTGCGTGCATCAGGACCGACGAATCGGGCGCCGCCAGCATAAAGTCGTGCTCGTCGTCCGGCTGCAGATTCCAGAACGTGATTGCGGTCGGAACGTCACGTTGAATCCCGATAAAATTGGGTGAAAATGCATACACCTCGCCGAATTTAGCGACCGTCTGTTTAGGCCCGGACTCCTTGATTGCGATCGCTTCAGTCATCACAATGACACCAGCTTGGGCATTGTCTGCCCTCGATACTGACACGGTTTTTGAAGCAGCCGCGTCGGGAAGATAGAAATTACTGTCCGACATCGAATGGGCGCTGGCGGCTGCCGGATAGGCAACCGAGGCGAGCGCGACCGTGGTTATAGTCGCCACGCGAACGAGGATTTGAAACGATTTATGGTTGAAAGACCCCATATTCCAGCCTTTGTGATGGGACCGCACGTAGGTTACCGCCCACTCGACCCAACCCTACCCAAGTAGTATTTTGATACCATGAGCGTATTAGTCCCATATGTTGTCGAGCAGACCGGACGTGGCGAGCGATCCTACGACATATATTCCCGATTGCTCAAGGATCGGATTGTATTCGTGGGTGGGACGATAACCGACGACCTCGCCAACCTGGTCACGGCACAACTGCTGTTCCTTGAGTCAGAAGACCCGGAACGCGAGATTAACATGTACATCAATTCTCCCGGCGGATCGGTAACGGCTGGCCTCGCCATCTACGACACGATGCAATTCACCAGACCCCCCGTCTCGACGCTGTGCGTCGGGCAGGCCGCCAGCATGGGAGCCGTACTCCTGACGGCGGGAACCAAGGGCCGCCGTTACGCCCTGCCGCATTCAAGGATTCTAATCCATCAGGTGTCCGGTGGTTTCGAGGGCCAGGCCAGCGATATCGAAATCCAAGCCCGCGAAGCGCTTAGGCTGAAAGGCATCCTGAATGACATCCTGTCGCGGCACACCGGGCAAGAGATTAAAAAGGTCGAAAAAGACACCGATCGCGATAATTTCATGTCGGCTGTGCAGGCTGTCGAATATGGATTGATCGACGAAGTAATTTCGGGACGCCCGGCGAAGGTATCGCCCTAAGCATGCCACCAGCCGGAGCCACGGCGTATTTCGCCCGGATCGGAGAGTGGCTAGGCACTTCGCCGCGTGGATGTAAAAGCGGAAGTAATGATTGAGCGCTTCAAAATTCGCGGGATGCGCGACGCGGATTGCGCAAAGATAATAGAAAAGACTGTCAAAGCGGTCTCCGCCGTTACCGAGGTTAAGGCCAGCTTCAGGTCCGGCATCTTGGAGGTAAGCGCAGACGGCCCCGTGCCGGTCGAAGAGGTCGCAACACGAATCGCGGCGGCCGGCTACCGGATTGCGCCTGCCGCGAATGCTTTGGGCGCGGGCGATTCGGCGCTCGATCTTGAAGATCCCCAAACCAACCTCCAGTGGCTGGTGGCAGGCGCGATCGGCACGGCAATCGTCGTGTGGTTGCAGCACGAACCGGCTCCGGCCTTTAGAATTGCGACACTGGCCGTCACCACGCTTGTAATAGTAACCGCCGGGTTGGTCTTTTTCCGCGGCGCGCTGATGGCGGAACGCAATCGAACTGCCAGCATGGATACGCTGGTCGCGCTTGGAATCACTTCAGCCTATTTGTTTTCGATCATCACGACTTTCCCGGACCGTTTCCTCGCCGGACCGCGATGGTTCGACACGGTTGCCGGGGTGATTCTGTTTGTGCGGTTCGGCAAATTCCTGGAGGCACGCATGCGCAGGCGCGCCCGGGCCGCACTGACTTCACCGCTGGACTTCCTGTCTGGTAAGGCAACTATCGTCCGCGATGGCCAAGAGATCGAAGTCCAAGTTTCCGACCTTGCGGCCGGCGACATCGTGTCCGTCCGTCCGGGCGAACGAATTCCGGCTGACGGCATCGTCATAAGCGGCACCAGTGCAATCGAGGAGCCGATCGTTTCCGGCGAAGCTCCATCGGTTGAAAAGGAAAAAGTTACCCGCGTAATGGGTGGCGCCCTAAATGTTTCTGCACCGCTCACGATTCGCACCATCGCGGTTGGCGGTGAGATGGCGCTGGTCAATATCGTGCGGTCGATCGAGGAGGCGCAAGACCATAAGCCACCGATTCAGATCAACGCGGACGCCCGTGCGGCCCGGATGGCGGCAATCGCAATATCGGCCGCATTCGTGGCGTTCGCCGCATGGCTCTGGCTGTCGGGCGGAATTCCAATTTCAATAACCGCCATGATCGCCGTTCTCGTGATTGCAGCTCCGGGCGCCATCGGGCAGGCGGCGCCGGTCACGCTGATGGCCGCAAGCGCAGTGGGGATGCGCGAAGGCATTTTGTTCAAGCGGAGCTCGGGCTTCGAATCGCTCAATGGAGTCCGCGCGATGGTGCTGGACAAAAGCGGCACGCTCACCGTCGGCAGGCCGGAGCTCGAGACTGTGGTTACGATGGAAGGCAGCACCAATGAGGCACTGGCGATTGCCGCAACCGCAGCTGTTGAATCGACGCATCCGCTGTCGCAGGCGGTGATGGCGGTTGCGCGCGAGCGCCGCGTCACACCGCAAAATCGGGCCGAAGATATTCGCGAAGCGGCAGGAATGGGAATCGTTGCCCAGTTTGGCGGCCGCAGAGCCCTGCTCGGCAACGACCAGCTAATGACCCGGTTCGGCGTGCCGATCGAACCGCATGCGCGTGATGAATGGCTGCAAATCGCAGAATCCGGTGCAACGCCCGTGTTTGTCGCACTGGACAGGAAAATTGTCGCCGCGTTCGGCTTCCGGGATCGAATCAGGCCGGAGGCGCGCGGCGCAGTCGCCGCGTTGCGCGGGATGGGAATGCGAGTCGTGATGGTATCGGGCGATGATACGGCCACCGCAGAATTTGTCGCGCGCAAGCTTGGAATCGACGAAGTCCACGCACACCTGATGCCAGCCGGAAAGATCCGCGTCATCAAGCATTTCCAGACCGAAGTCGGCCACACCTGCATGGTCGGCGATGGTATCCAGGATGCGCCCGCGCTGGCCGCTGCCGACCTTGGAATCGCGATTGGTACGGGTATCCGCGAGATCGGCGTTGATGCCGATGTCGCTCTTGTTCGCAACGACCTTTATGACGTTGTGCGCGCGGCGGTGCTGGCGCGGTCGGCAATGGCCAAGGTCCGGCAGAATTTTTCCTGGATAAATTTCTACCACGCAATCGCCATTCCAGTCGCAGCCGGCATGCTGTATCCGCTGGTGACGATCGTCCCGAATCCGGCGGCGGCGGCGCTGGTGATGAGCCTGGCGGGATTCGCGATCGTCTGCAATTCGCTGCTCTTCAATGTCAGCGGCAGAATGAAATTGCACGCCATTGAGCCCGAACTCGACATCGAACCCACGCTGGAGGACGAGCCGCCCGATGCCAGAGTGGAGCTTCACAAGGACGGCCCGCCAATCGAATCCGCAGTTCTGGCTTCTGAGCCGGAAGCCGAACCGGAGCCGCTCGCCGCCGCAAAATCCAAGTAATACAACCGCCCAAAATGCAAGCTCGGCGCGCCGAATTCATATTTGGCGGTCACGCGGCAGATCGGTTACTTTTTCGATAGGATAAAAACAGAGCGCGTGCGATGGCTGTCAGAGGACAATCTGAATTTCTCAACTTGCCGTTCAAGGAAAAGCTTGAATTCCTTTACGGACTGCCCGCGCGCCAGAAGCGCGATCTGATTCTGTCTGCGCCGGAAGCCGAGCGTCTCGTTCAATCGTTTGCCCCGGAAACCCTGTTCTACACGCTAAAAGAAATCGGCAGCGCCGACGCCGGCGATTTGCTGAGCCTTGCGCTTCCAGAGCAAGTAAAATCCCTGTTCGACCTTGATTGCTGGGACAAGGATCGGCCCAATGTCCGCCGGATGCGCGAGTGGATCGAGGCGCTTGCGGAGGGCGGACGGCGCCGCATGGCGGACGGCCTGATGGAACTCGACCTCGAACTCATGTCGATTGTGCTGCGCAGTTACATTAAGGTGCACCGCCTCGAAGATCCGGCCTCCTCCCCGGATGCCCCCTCAAATCGCTTCGTGCAATTCGACGAAAATTACCTGATCGAGTTCATCCGGCACGATTCGATCTCCCAGCATATTTCCGATTTTCTCGAAGAGGCCTTCGAGCGCGACTACAAATATTTCTCGGCGCTGATGGAAGAAATCTACTGGGGTGCCGAGCCGGAACTTGAGGAGGAAGCGTACCGCTTCCGGCGCGCACGATTGAACGATCGTGGCTTTCCGGATTTCTTCGAAGCCCAATCCGTTTTTGCGTACCTGCGGCCTGCCGATTTCGAGCGCATCCGGGCCGGCTATGAGAAACCGATCCGTGGCGACTCCGCGGAGGATGGCGAAATCGTCTCATCCGATACCGCGCTGATGCACGCCAATGGCGCGAATCAGTCGTTGTTCAATACCGCCCTCACGGCTGGATTCGCCGCCGACGGCAAACGGCAAGTGCGCAGTGAAATGGCGATGGTATCGAACGAGGTCCTGATTGCCCGATCGGTGGACTTCGGCGATTTGGACGCCGTGCGTATCACGATTGAGATGACTCACAATTACCTTAACCTGGCGCTGGAGCATCTGGCGGGTGGTGAATTGCCAGCCGCGATCGGCCATCTGCGCGACACCCACCTGAAGCTCCTGTTTAGGCTTGGGGTCAGCCTGACGATCGATTTGCGTTCGCGCGCCGAAGCGCTGGTGGCGGATCTTGGCCTGTCGCCCAAGGCGGCACCTGAAATTCCCTACCTCGATTCGCCCCATCGGGAAGCCCTCGGCGGTTTCCGGCAGCGCCAGCCGCGATACTACGCGGCGCTGGATGGCGGTGGCAGCGTTGAGATGCGCGATTTCCGCAATATGCGCGATCTGCACGCGGCCTACGCAGTTCTCGATCAAATCGCCGCAACCGCCGCGTTATTTCGCGCGGTGCTTGGAATTGACATTGCGTCGGCGGCATTCCGCGCCGAGACGGCCGCGCGCGAGGTTAGGCTTAGCCAGATACTCACGACCGCACTGGTACGAAACGCGCTCGACGGGCGATTGGATCCGGCGCCCATCGAAGAAAGCCGGGTTGTCGCCGCGCGCTCCGCAATCATGACCGCAGGAACCAAGCCGTCCCGGCTGACCGAATCGTTCCGCACGAAGGCGACTGCCACGATCTCCGAGCGGTTCGACGGCACTCCGCGGATCGGGTTGGAATTTGTTGACTCCTGCCTGAATGCGCTCGAACAGGAATTCGCCGATCTGGGCCGGGAACGCACGATAGATCCGCGCTTCATCCGCACGCTGCTGGTGCGGCGCGGTTGATCCTGCATCAGGCTCTCGTCTGTTGTCTTGGTCAGTGCCCGCCGTTGACTGCCAATGCGGACGCCGCCACCGATACGGTGCGCTCGCTGCCATCGCGCCGAACCGTGAGGACGACCGGAGATTTCGCCTGAGCCGCCCTCACCTGAGTCGTAAATTCCTCAGGTGCGCCGATTTCGTGGCCCGATACTTTTTCGATCACGTCGCCCTTCGCCAGTCCCGCCATCGCAGCCGCGCCAGCACCGGCCACCGATACCAGCACTCCACGACGCCCGGTCGCGCCGAAGCATTGCGCCAAATCTGGCGTTAACTGCTCGACAGTGATTCCCATCGCGTGCGCGGTATTCGGGACTTGCCCGCTCAGATTCATCGCTACGGGTGGCACGTTATTGAGCAAATCCTTCTTGACGTAAATCGGCGCGTGCGTCCCCATCGCGACTGCAATCGCATCGCTGGGGCGGCTATCGATGCTGTATCGCCCGCCATCCAAATAGATGGTCGCGTAATAGATCTGATCGCGCACGTCGTCGATTTCGACCCGGTCGACTTTATTGCCGGTCCGAGTGATGACCGATTCGAGCAAATCATCGGTGAGCGGACGCTCCGGCTTCACGCCCTGCATCGCCAGCGCGATCGCCTGCGCCTCATTCTCGCCGATCGCAATCGGCAATTGCCGCACCCCGGAAACGTCGCGCAGGACGACGAGATCGGTCCCGCTGGCATTGTCGTAACCGACGTTCGCAACATCAACCTTAATCTCGTTTTTTGGGTCGGCCGGCGATTGTGCACCGGAGAAGCCGGGTACACGGCCACACCCAATAGCGACCGCCCCCGTCGCTAGAATGACCAGGCAGAGATATCTCCTGCTGACCACCCCCATGCGTAAAGCGTACGCCCGCTCCACAGGGGAAGCTACGGCGACTGTAGCCGCATCCCGCGAGCGATGACGTACAACTCCGACGACCCGGGCCGGCTGGCTCGCGTGCGCACCACCTCAACGTGCTTGAATTGATGCTCGAAGGCATTCACCGCTTCTTTGAACTCTCCGCCCATAAACAACTTCGCCACCATCGCACCATCCGGACGCAGCGCACGCTGGGCAACACCGATCGCCGCGTTGAGCAGTTCGCGCGATCGCGCCTGGTCGCGATCGGCAATGCCGCTGAGCTTGGGCGAGAGGTCGCTGGTAACCAGATCGGCCCGGCCGCCCAGCGCATCGCATGCGCGCTTTAGAACCTCGGGATCTAAAATATCGCCGGCGATCGAAATTGTGACCGGACCAAAATTCTTGCACGATGCCAAATCGATTCCGACGACCCGACCAGTCGGACCGACCGCTTGGGCAAGAATCGCAAGCCATCCCCCGGGTGCGCATCCCAGGTCGATTACCCGGGCACCTGCGGGCGCCAGACGGTGCCTAGCCAGTATCTCTTCCAGCTTAAATGCCGCCCGCGAGGGTAATCCTTTCTCGCGCGCTTTACGGTAAAATCGATCGTGTGGCTCGTAGGTCGCCATGTCATTTAGTTCAAGCGTCTTGAAAAACCCGGACCGTTCGATAAACAGTTAACCCCTCAATTAGCACCAATGAGTTCGCTCCGCTGACCACGATGACCCGGTTTAATCTCGACGACTTAAATCCCGAACAGCGGGCCGCCGTACTCGCACCGGGCGGCCCGATCCTCATCCTTGCCGGGGCCGGATCCGGAAAGACGCGCACGTTAACTTACCGTATCGCCCACCTACTCGGGGAGCGCAAGGCGGACGTCGCAGGCGTGATGGCGGTGACGTTTACCAACAAGGCGGCCGGCGAGATGCGGGAGCGGGTCGCCTCGCTGATCGGCGGTGACATTCCACTTCCGTGGGTCAGCACCTTTCATTCTGCCTGTGCACGGATTTTGCGCCATGAAGCGGCTTCGATCGGGTTCGACCGCAATTTTTCGATCCTCGACGAGAGCGACTCTATGGCCACGATGCGCCGCGTGCATGAAGAGGCTGCGCTGGCCGGCGCACCAACCCCGGAGTTGGTCCGGGCACGCGTCGAGCAGGCAAAGAATGAGGCGGTCACTCCAACCGTGATGCTAGAACAAGCCGCTCAAGGACGCGAGGCTGCCATCGCCCAACTCTACCGCCTTTATCAGGAACGGCTGCGATCGATGAACGCGATGGATTTCAGCGACCTGCAGATGCATACCTATCTGCTGTTCGAGCATAACCCGGACATTCTCGCCCGGTGGCAGCGGCGCGCGGAGCATCTTTTGGTCGACGAGTACCAGGACACCAATCGCGTCCAGTACCTGATTGTTCGCGCGCTGTCGGCGCAAAGCGGAAATCTGTGCGTGGTCGGCGACGAAGACCAGTCGATATATCGGTGGCGCGGCGCCGACATCCGCAACATTCTGGATTTCGAGCGCGACTTCCCCGCCGCACAAATCTTCAAACTCGAACAAAATTATCGTTCCACCAAGACAATTCTGGCGGCGGCCGGCGCAGTTATTCGTAACAACGTCTCGCGCAAAGACAAGACGCTGTGGACCGAGAATGGCGCCGGCGAGCCCGTTACCTACTACACCGGCGGCACCGAGCGGGACGAGGCCGACTATATCGCGCGCGAAATTGCAAAGCTGGCGAATCAGAATGACCTGCGCCCGGCCGATATCGTTGTCTTCTATCGCGTGAATGCGCAATCCCGTGTGCTTGAGGAGGCGCTCGTGCGCCGGCGCATCCCCTACTATGTCGTTGGCGGCGTGCGTTTTTATGAACAACGCGACGTAAAGGACCTTCTCGCTTACCTGCGCGTCATCGCAAACCCGGCGGATGCGACCGCCCTTGAACGCATGATTGGTACGCCGCCACGCGGGATCGGCGCGAAAACATTCGCGGCAATCGTCGAAACCGCCGAGCGCGAAAAGATTTCCGCCTTTGAAGCGATGGGACGGCTCGAAGCCGACTCCAAAATCGCACTCAGAATCTCCAAGCAGGCCAGCCAGCTCTATGGCTGGATGCGCGATCTGAATGCGCGTGCATCGGAGATCCCGGTGCGCACCATCCTTGATCAAGTGGTCGCGCAAAGTGGATTTGAGGCCTACCTCGACTCACTCGCCGACGGCCCCTCGCGGCGCCAGAACCTGGCCGAGATGCTAGCCGCCGCAACATCGTTCGATTCTGAACATTCCAGCGGCGGATTGGGCGAGTTCCTGGAACGCGTGGCGCTCGTTAACGACAGCGACCAACTCGACTCAGCCGGCGGGCGCGTCGCGCTGATGACGCTGCATACCTCCAAGGGTTTGGAATACCCGGCCGTGTTCATCGCCGGGATGGAGGAAGGTCTGTTCCCGCACAGCCGCTCGGCGGACGAGCCGGACGAAGTCGAGGAGGAGCGTCGCCTGTGCTACGTCGGGATGACGCGTGCGCGTCGCCTGCTCTATTTGACTAATACGCTGTCACGCGAGTTGTATGGCGTCCGGAACCAGTCGCATCCGTCGCGCTTTCTGCGCGAGATCGACCCGGCGTTGATCAATCGAATTGCACCCGAGCGCATGTTCAGTTCGCCGCAGCCGGTCTCGCACGAGCCGCACGTCGACTACAGCGACAGCCAGCTGCCCGACGAGGAAGCGGATTCATCCGGGGGCGGGCTGGCGATCGGCGCGCGCGTGATGCATCCGACATTCGGACGCGGCGTCGTCCGCCGGCGCGAGGGTCGCGGCGAAGGCGCGAAGGCGTGGGTCACGTTTGAGCGCGGCGGTGTCAAACTGCTGATGCTTAAGTTCGCCAACCTGCGGTTGCTCACGGAGTGAACGGGCCGGTATCATTAGGCTAATCGATGAATTCGATGCGTTTTGCCCAATTGGTCCAATTCAGTTGAAGCGTTTTCACTTCATTTCGATTCCCGCGCTCGCATTTCTAGGATTGCTGGTGCTAGCCGCAATTCCGCCGCTTGCCCGGGCGTGGTCCGAGGATGATTTTGACGCTCGTCCGCTAAAGGCCTATCCGCTTCCGGGTGGCAAGGACAACATTATCGGCAGCCTCATCCCCTATCAGCTAAGGAAGGGCGACACGCTGCTCGATGTCGGCCGCTGGTTTGGCTTGACCGCAAAAGAGATCGCCGATGCGAACGGAAAGATGGACTGGTGGAGTCCGCCGGTCGGAAAGAAGCTCATCCTGCCCGACGAGCATATTTTGCCCGCCGGACCGCACGTCGGAATCGTCCTGAATATTCCCGAAATGCGGCTCTACTATTATTATCCGTCGCCGCTTGGTCCGGTTCATTACACGGACAAGATTATACCTGCCGCATCCGGCGGCCCGCATAAGCATCGCGGGGTCACGCCCAACGTCGTGTACACGTTCCCGGTCGGACTGGGCCGATTCGATTGGAAAACGCCGATTGGGGCATTCACAGTGCGCGGAAAAACCGAATACCCGACTTGGGTCGTTCCCGATGACATCTACCAAGAGCATCTGGAGCGCGACGGCGAAGCCGAGCACGTCATCCCCGGCGGCGATGACGAGAATCCGCTGGGCGATTACCGAATCGAATTGACACTGCCGGAATACGCACTCCACGGAACCGACGTGCCTTGGGGTGTCGGAATGGAGGTGAGCCACGGATGCGTCCGGCTCTATCCGGAGGACATCGAGCGGCTGTTCGGGATGGTGAAGGTTGGAACGCCCGGTGAATTTACCTATCAGCCAATCAAGTTCGGATGGCGCGGCGATGCGCTATACGCCGAAGTCCACGACGATCTGTATGGCCGCTATGCGGGGCTGTGGGCGCATGCGCAGAAGGAAGTTGAGCGCCTGAACCTTCAGGACGACGTGGACATGCGCAAGCTGGAGAAGGCAGTCGAGCAAAAGAACGGCATCCCAACCTACATCGGCACCGGCGACTTACCGGAGTAATCGAGCTGGCTAGGGCTCGCGAGCCAGCTTTTCTTCCGAATCCGACTTGCTGGACTTACTTTTGATTGTCGCCACCGGCGCGACGTTTCCGTTCGCCCCGGCCGGATGCACCGTAATGCTATACGGACCGAGGTCGCGAACTCCCTGATTCGTCACATAAATCACGCCGTTCAAATCCAGCGCGATACCCGTCGGTTCGGCCAACTTCGCACCTTTGCCGCCAATCGTCGCGATTGGCGCGGCGTTGCCGCTGCTCCCCGCGGAGTAGACCGTAACGCTGTTGCCGTTGAAATTGGCCGCATAGAGGTTCCCGCTTGAATCGATTGCCAAACCCTCGGGATCGCGAAGTCCGGTTGCTGTCCCACTAATGTTCGCAATCGGCGCAGCATCGCCGCTGCTGCCGCCGCGATAGACGGTAACGCTGCCATGATGTGACTCGCCGCCGCCGGTGTTCGCAACGTAGATGTTTCCCTTCTCGTCCAGTGCGATACCGGAAGGCTGGTCCATTCCGGTGGTTGAACCGCTAATCGTGGCCGACGGCGCCATATTGCCATTGCTGCCGGCCGGATAGATGGTAATGCTACCAGCACCCGCTGCACCGCCAATCGAGTTAGCAACATAGATATTTCCGACTGAATCAAGCGCAACGCCTTGGGGATTGTTCAGCCCAGTATTGGACCCGTTGATAGTTGCGATTGGCGAGGCATTGCCGTTGGCATTGGCACTGTACACGGTGATGCTACCGCGCGGAGGCGCTCCCTGCCCTACGTTAGCAACGTAGATGTTGCCAATGGCGTCCAGGGCGACCCCATTCGGACCCATCAGGCCGGTGCTCTTCCCGGTGATCGCTGCTATAGGCTCGACGGCGCCGTCAGCTCCCGGGGCATAGACACTTACGGAATTGTTCGACGAGTTGGCGACCAGGATCGCGCCATCCGCATCGACTGTAACGCCGGTTGGCCGCGCCAGCGCGATCGCGACATTCGATGCCCTGTGCCGCCTCGACTTGGGCAACTTTTTGGTAACGATTCCCGCCAGCTTCAAAACCTGAGGGCTGTTTGTGACGTTATCAGTGATTGTCAAGGTTCCGGTCTGCGGCCTGACCGATGGCTTGCTCTTTGAAGCTGGATGAAACTTAACTGAGATTTGGCAGCTATGGCCCGGCGTAAGTGCGGAGCCGCAGGTGTTCCCGCTAATCGAGAACGGTCCCGTGGCAGTAACAGAAGTAAACTTTAGCGTTACGTCGGTTGGATTCAGGAGTACTACGTCCTGTCGGACCGAAGTCGCGCCAGGCCGGACCTTTCCGAATGACAGAGCGGTAGGCTCAATTTTAAGGCTGCCCTGCAACATCTGCGCTGACGCAGATCCCGCCAATCCGATAATCAGTGCTGAAATAAGGGCCATTTTCGCAACTTTCATGGCTACCTCCCCGCGATATCGCGCGCTCTTTTAGACTATTCTCACTCGATAAATATTCATAACGGCCCAATTCGAAGATACCGAGCCGACATCAGGGTTTCTTCGCTGAATTTGCGCCTGCGGGATGCTCCTGCTTGAGCAGATAGAAGTAGCGATGACCAACCCCGAATGGCCCCGGCCATTCGATTTGCCGCATCACGGTCAAGCCGGGGATTGGCGTACCTGAGATGGTGTAGTCATCGAGCTGTGGCGACGTGATCATCGGAATTCCCGCCTCAAGTTCCATCGTGTCGATGCCGTGTACAGGATAGCGGTAGAGATCATTTCCGTTGAGTGAATATCCCGCATCGATTGACGCACGCGGAACTCCTTCACGCTCAAGCTCATCGCGAGTTTGAACCAGCGCGCCGATACCGCGCTGGTAGGAATAGGTCCCCCCCAGCGACATCAGGCCCATGATGAGCAGCATCGACGCCGCGAGCGATCGCACAAACCGCGTCCGAGGGAGAGGAGCGATTCCGAGCAATATCGCACCAGCGGGGACCAGCGGCAGATAGTAGCGATCGTTGAAAAACCACAGCGGGAACATCGCGGCCCAGTAGACCAGCGCCCCGACCACTACTGCCAACGCCGCTCGATTAAGTCGGATAGCGGCGTCGGCGCCCGCCAGTACCAATCCAGCCGCGCCAAAGCTGCCAATCACGAGGAAGACGTATTGCCATCCGCTCTCCCATAGAAAGCGGTTGGGCAGGCCACGCAAAATCAGCACGTTGCGCCATCCGCCAAAGCAACTGTACTCAGGCGTCTCCGGCATGCGATTGTCGAGCCGCATCAGAAAAAGCGCCGAGGCTATAATCGCGGTGGCAATGACCACGGCGCGTTTCCATTTCGGCGTCGCAAACTGGATTAGCGCCAATGGCGCGAGCACGGTACCGAGATAGAGCAAGGGACCCAGCAGGCCAGCGCGCAAGTAGTAGGCTATCGGCACTTCAAATACTTCCGAAAAGTGACCTTCTGCCGCTTGCAGCTGCCATGAATTCGCGACGACTGATTGAAACGTGCGCCATTCGATTGCGCATGCAATCAGCGCCACGACAAACGGCACGAAGTCGCTCGATAATTGCCGCCAGCTTCTCCGCGCCGAGGGTTTGCGCACACCTGCGATGCCGACCGCGTCGATAACGGCCGCCCCAACGCAACCCGCAATCGCCATCACAGCAAATGGTCTGATCATGAAGCCGGCCACGCACAGCGCCGCGGCGATCCATCCCCAGCCGCCGCGGTCGCCGGCTTTGGCAAATGCCAAATACGCTCCGACCACCAACATCAGAAACGGGACCTCGGTCATGAACGAGAAACTTAAGAACAGAAAACATGGATTGCAGACGATCAAGCCGGCCGCGGCGAGCGCCTGCCACCGCGATGCGCCGCACCGCCGCACCAGCGCGTCGAAAAAGACCGCGCACAGCACCGCGATCGGAAGCATCGAGACTGTCAGCGACGCGGACCCCGCGCCGCAGACTCGCCCCCACACCGCTCCGTAGAGGACCTGCGCGATTGGCGCCGCCTGTGCGTAACCGGCAAAGCGGATTTCTCCCGTGCGCAGGAAGCGCCGGACCGCGGAGCCGTACAGCCAGCTATCGACGACAGGGGCATTCGCGATCGGATACATGACCGCCAGCGCGAATGCGTACCATCCGGTCGCGGCCGCCACCGCCGTCCACAATGCACGCCGTTGTTCTTTCGGTTCCAACTGTGCCAGCTTGCTCCGGTTTTCCAGTATCCCTTATACTTCGACGGTTGCCTGAAAATTCATGACCGACGAACTGTTTATCCGGTTTCTTCCGGCGCGCAAAGAGCGTCCTTATCGCTCGCATACGGCCGTTTCAATTTGAGGAGAAAAACTGTGCGATCACTGGTAACCGGCGGCGCGGGATTCCTGGGCTCTCATCTTTGCGAGCGGCTGCTCAAGGATGGTGACGAGGTCATCTGCCTTGACAATTTCTTTTCCGGCAAGCGTGCCAACATCGCGCATCTGATTGGGAACCGCAACTTCGAGGTCGTCCGACACGATATCGTCGAGCCAATCCTGCTCGAAGTGGACCGCATCTTCAATCTCGCCTGCCCGGCTTCGCCGATTCACTACCAGTACAACCCCGTCAAAACCACCAAGACCAGCGTGATGGGCACGATCAACATGCTGGGACTGGCAAAGAGGGTGCGTGCGCGAATCCTGCTCACGTCCACCAGCGAGGTTTACGGCGACCCAGAAGAGCATCCGCAGACGGAATCATACTGGGGCCACGTCAACCCGATCGGCGTGCGCTCCTGCTACGACGAAGGCAAGCGCGTGGCCGAATGCCTGATGATGGACTATCACCGGCAGAATCACGTCGATATCCGCATCGTACGCATTTTCAACACTTACGGCCCGCGGATGGCGGCCGACGACGGCCGCGTGGTCTCGAACTTTTGCGTGGCGGCGCTGCGCGGACGGAATCTCGAGCTCTACGGCGGCGGCAAGCAAACGCGGTCGTTCGCCTACGTGGACGACATAATCGACGCAATCGTGCGGATGATGAATCAGAACAAGCATATCGGCCCGATCAACATCGGAAATCCCGACGAATTCACGATCGAGGAACTGGCAAAGCTCACTTTGGAATTGGCGGGACTCAAATCGAAGATCGTGCGCAAGCCGCCCCGTCCTGACGATCCCGTCCGGCGCCGGCCCAACATTGCATTGGCCAAGAAGGTGCTTAAGTGGAGCCCCACCACGCCGCTTAGCGAGGGCCTGAAAAAAACCATCGCCCATTTCCGCAAGGAACTGGGAGTCGCTAATTAGCGCCGCCGCGATCGTTCAGAAAGCTGACGATTCGATCCGCGAAGTAGATCGGGCGCTCATCATGAATCGAATGGCCGGTGTCCTTCATGAAGAGCGACGTGCCGGGCGTATTCGCCATCTTGGCCGCAACCTCCCGCATGCTGCTGTAAACCGTGTACAGCGGCCAGTCTTGGTCATGATCTCCGGCAGCCAGCAGCATTCGCGAGGTTATGGACAGATATCGGGGCGGTCCCAAAGCGTTGTTTGGAGCGTGAACATCGCCCTCCTGAAAGCTATATAGCGCCTGCTCATAGTCCAGCCGATGTATCCATTGGCGATACTGCGGAGTGTAATACTCGTAACGATCGAATCGCGTCTGCTCGACGAACGCCTTTTTGCACGGCTCCCATCCATCGCGATACCACATGTCCGCCAATGGCGGGAGAAGAGGATGCCCCGGCAGGCCGGGCGCGAGCGGTTTATAGTAGACCATCTCGAAAAACTCGCGGCGCGACGAAGGGCTTTCCGGCGCTTCGAATTTTGCGATCATGTCCCCGCCCAGAATACCGGCGATCTTATGGCCGACCAGATAGGCCTCGCCGTAGCGGTACGGCATCATGCAGTTGGCGGACCACGCCACGATCGTGCCGAGATAAGGATATTGTTTTTTCCTGCGGGCAAGCATGAGCGACATGTTGCCGCCCAAGCTGCCGCCCATGATCGCTGCGATGCGATTCTTGACGTTGCCGATATTGGCATCGAGTGCTTCGATCACGGCGATGATAAATCGTTCCATCGAATCGCAGACCGGAAATCCCAAAACCCGCTCGCTTGTGATCGGCAGGTTTGAATCTCCGTCCGGATGATAGGACAACTCCGGGTGGGCATTCAGTTCCGGGTCGGAAAATGGCGTGTTGTAGCCACTGCCGAGCATATCGAAGGAGACAACCGTATAAGACTTGCCGCGTTTTTTGCCTGCTTCGATAAGCTGGCGACCGAGCGGAACCGCCTCCTCCAGCCGCGAGCCGCCGCCATGCAGGTAGACCAGAATTTGATCTCCCGCCGGAATGACCGGGCGATCTTGCGGGATCGTCCGCAAACTTCCCGCGGCGGGACTCGCCGGCTTGGCATCGGGACTGAACTCCGTACCTGCGGAGGCGATCATGTATCGCGCCTTAACGGTCAGTCCGTTAATCTTCACGGGCATATCGAATTGAGGAAACGGTGCGCTCGGCACGTTGACGGGGCGATGCGGCAGGTCGTCCTCCCCGGAAGCCGCAATCCAGCCAACCTTGGCCCGATACGCGCGCCAGCTCGCATCGTTAGCGCGAATTGCCCATAACGCCGCATAGGCATTGTCGAGGACATCGCGAACGCCATTCTGCAATGCTGATGAGTTCGCCGCGAGCGCAGGATCGTTTTGCGTAATGTACTGAATCAGGTCCGCGTCTTTCGGATTCCATTGCGCGAATTTCTCGAACGACGCGCCTCCGGTGACTGCCAGCTGCGCTACCGCTATTGCCAACTTCGGATCGGATTGCGTTTCAGCAGCGCCGGGCACGTTTTCGGCCTTGCCCATTCGAAGCCGGATGGCATTTGCAAGAATCAAATTCGGGTCGCGGAGTTGTGCATTCGATCTCATCAGGGAGCCAAGCCGGCCGAAATTTTCATCCATTCCAATCGCCGGATTATCGAGCAGCGCCGCAGGCGCTAAATAATAGTCGCGCGTCAGGAGCCCACCGGGGGAATCGGGATTGAGCGCCGGACCGAGCCAGCACGGCTCGTCAGGAGGCATAACCGGATCAGTAACGATCAGCGGACCGCCACGGTCCGGCGCGACGGCATCCGCAAAAATCTCTGCGGGTCTCGGGAATGGGATCGCGCCACCGATTAGCGGCGCCAATATGCTCCCGGCAATAAAGTCACGCCTTCGGATCGCACGCATTGTAGCTCACCGGTACGCGCGCGCGGCCTCGATAGGCCACACCGCGATGACCTCATCCCCACGCACAACGTTGTATTCGCTATGCAGATTAATCGTCGTGTCGTTGTGGCTGGGGATCAGCTCGATCTTCATGCCGGGCGTGATCTCAGCCGCGCCGACCAGAAGATGGGCATGCTCCTCGGATAGCATCATGACCTCGACCGGAAGGTCCCTACCTTTGGGCGGGCCGAATTCGTTGGTCAGCGATTTCATTCCGCAATCCGCGATTGCGTGGTCACCGTGGCGTGAAATCACTGTGGTCAGGAGCGTAAGCGCGGGTTGTCCCAAATCTGGCCGCACGCGACGGTAGGCGCCATCCATGAAGACATACGAACCGGCCTGCACCTCCGTGACCTCCGGCCACGTTCCCGCGATGTCATAGGTGCCGGTGCCGCCGGCGCTAACGATCTCGGGAGCCAGCCCGGCCGCGCGAAGGGCAGCGACATGCTCGCTCAGAACCGTCAACGCTTTGCGCGCGACCTGCTCCCGCTGATCCTTGTTCGGTATCAGCACCGCATGCCCTTCGTAGCCCATGATGCCGCGATACTTGAGCGGACCGGCGGCGATTCGGCGCGCGAGCGCAACGGTATCGTTCGGAACTGCGGTACCGCATCGATGCATTCCAATGTCGGCCTCGATGACCACACCAACGCCGCGTCCGGCGCGAGCGGCGCCCTCTTCGAGCTCACGCACGTTGAACTCGCTCTCGACCGCTACGATCACCTCGACGCCGAGTGGCAGTGCAAACAATCGATCAATTTTCTGGCGTCCCGCGATCTGGTTTGCAAGCAAAATCGGCCCCAAGCCGGCGCGCGCCAAGACCTCCGCTTCTCCAAGTTTCGCCGCCGTGATTCCGATCGCCCTCGCCGCGAGCTGACGACGGGCTATCTCGGGAGTCTTGGGAGTCTTGAAGTGCGGCCTGAGCTTTTGCGGGCGTGCCGCAAAGAACGCGGCCATCGACCTGATGTTCTCCTCGGCCCGGTCCAAGTCGAGGATCAGCGCGGGTGTGTCAATTTCGTTCTTCTTCAAGAGAAACGGCTCCGCATCAATGGATTACCCGGTTCGGTTCCGCGCGTCGAGCTTCGCGATCTACTCAATCTTCGCGCGTAAGGCATTCCGTTTCTCGAGCGCAGCAGCAGCCCGAAATGCGAACGGATTGAGTGTAATCGAAATCAACGCTCCCACCACGATCAAGCTTTGCCCCTCACGCGGCAAGATTCCCATCGCGACGCCCAGCTCCCCAAGTATGAATGAAAACTCGCCAATTTGCGCAAGTCCGGCCGCGACCCGAAGGGCGGTATGGGCCGGACGGCCGATCCCGATCACCAGCAGAAAGGCAACCAACGGTTTCGCGATTAGAATTATCGCGACAATCGACACAATTTCGACGGGACTTGTTCCGAGCACATCGGGGTCGAACAGCATTCCTACCGACACGAAAAACAACACCGTGAAGACATCCTGAAGCGGCTTCAATTCGGTGGCGGCGCGCCCGCTGTGATCCGATTCGTTGATCACCAAGCCCGCGAAAAACGCTCCAAGCGCAAATGTCACGCCGAATAGTTCCGCCGACCCGAACGCGACGCCAACCGCGATCGCGATCACAGCCAATGTGAACAGCTCTTTCGATTTCGTCCTGACGACACGAGTTAGGAGCCACGGCAGCACGCGCCGTCCGGCCACCGCCATCACGACGACGAACAGCGCGACCTTCGCAAAGGTAAGCCCTACGGTAATGAACAAATTTGCGCCCACCAATTCCACCGCATGGCCTGGCGAACCTGGATCCGCCGGTGGCGCGAACGACGGCAGCAAGACCAGCACGATGACCGTCACCAAGTCCTCGACAATCAGCCAGCCGACTGCGATGCGCCCATCGGGCGATTCCAGCAAATCCATGTCCTCCATCTGCCGGATCAGCACGACGGTACTTGCAATCGAGAGCGCAAAACCGAGCGTCAAGCTCGCACGAAAATCCCATCCCCACAGGTGAGCAACCCCCATGGTCAGGGCGGTCGCAACTACGATTTGCGATATCGCGCCGGGCAGAGCGACATTGCGGACCGCTTTAAGATCATCGAACGAAAAATGCATCCCGACGCCGAACATCATCAGCATCACCCCAACATCGGCCAATTGGGACGCAAGCTTGGTATCGGCAACGATTCCGGGGGTAAACGGGCCGACAATGATTCCCGCCAGAAGGTATCCGACAATCGGCGGCAGTCCGATTCGAACCGCGACAAGTCCCCCGAACAGCGCGAAGGTCATGCATACGGCCAGCGTGAAAATGAGCGGCAGATCGTGCGTCATGTATCGGAAATTCCTTGTCGCGGAATGGTTATCACGGAGCCGATGGAATCGTCGAGTGGGGTGTCTGTTTGCGCTTCGCAGCGTATCGCGTCAAGATGAAATTCAGCTTTGCCGTAGAGGCACGCGCCGCAATGAATCGATTTTTCCGCCGAACCGCTCAAGCCGCGATGATTCTTGCAGTGGCCGCACTTTCATCGTGCTCGGCCACTCCACCTCCTCCACCCACGCCCGAGCCGCTCGTACTTGCGCCGGCATCACCGCAGCGACCGGATGAATGGAGCTTATTTCCCGATCCGACCACTGGAAACGTGGACGTGTACCACAAGGGCGCGTACGCCGGTTCGGTCAACGGCAACGAGCCAGCCGCGGAGGACCCGCCGCTGCCGCATCGGGTCGCGGAATCACCGGATTAAGGAACCCTGCTCCAATCAGTCCTTGAGCAGGTTCCTCGCGATCACCACGCGCTGGATTTGCGAGGTGCCCTCATAAATCTGGAGCAGCTTCGCGTCGCGCATCAGCTTTTCGACCGGGTATTCCTTCATGTATCCGTAACCGCCGAAAATTTGCACTGCATCGACCGTGATTCGCATGCATGCGTCCGAGCTGAACGCCTTGGCATAGCTGGAAATTGCATTGGGAGTCTCTCCACGATCGACCAGCCAGGCCGCCTTGTAGGTGAGCAGCCGCATAGCTTCGAGGTCGATCGCCATGTCGGACATCATGAATTGAATCGCCTGAAAATTGGCGATTGGCTGACCGAATGCCTGACGCTGCTTCGAGTATTTGAGGCATTCATCAAGCGCACGCTGTGAGATTCCGATTGCTATCGCGCCAATCTCGGGACGGCTGTGATCGAATGTTGCCATCGCGTACTTGAAGCCCTCCCCCTCGCGGCCTAATAGGGCGGTGGCGGGCAGGCGGACGTCTTCATAGAAGATTTCGCCGGTATCTGCCGCGCGCTGGCCAAGTTTGCCATGCATCCGGCGGCGCGTGATTCCCGGAAGGTTGGCCGGAAAAACGAAGGCCGAAATACCCTTGTGTTTGAGGCGTTTGTCCGAGGTCGCGAACGTCACATACCAGTCGGCGCAGGAGCCGTTGGAAATGAAGTGCTTGGCGCCGTTCAAGACGAACCCGTCGCCTTCGCGCCGATACGTGGTGCTCATCGCGGCCACGTCCGAACCCGCGCCGGGCTCGGTAATGGCGAATGCGCAAAAGGTAAGCTTCTTGATCAACGAGCCGAGGTATTCGCGCTTCTGCACGTCGTTCCCTGCGATCAAAACCGGCAGCGACGCGAGTTCGTTTGCGGCGATCGCATTGGTGATTCCGGCGCATCCGTAATTCAACTCTTCGGCGATCAGGCTGGTATCAAGGACGCCCAAGCCGGGGCCACCAAGCTCCTTGGGCACGCCGAAATTCATCAAACCCGCCGCGAATGCTTTTTCGCATATTTCGCGGGGGAAAATTTCTTTGTCGTCGTATTCGCGCGCGCGCGGGATGATCTCCTGCTCGGTAAACTTGTGCGCCAAATCTTTCAGTTCGCGCTGCTCTTCGGTTAGTTCAAAGCCAATCATGCTGTGTTTCTCCGTGCAGGACTATTTCTTCGGCGGCGGAAACAGTGGCGTTCCAGTGTCTTCATCGACGACCGTAATTGCCTTCACCGGACAAGATCGCGCGGCTGCGACGATCACCGCATCGGTTGCGCCTGTTGGATTCATCACGTCCGACTTGCCGTCGTCATCCAGTTGAAAGACCGTCGGCGCGGTTTCGACGCAATCGCCGCTGGCGATGCATTTAGCTTTGTTCACGGTAATCTTCAATTTCGCCATCGAATCCTCCGCCACGGCGGTCATCCGCTGAACAATAGATTCCATGCTTGCTTAACCGCAAGAGCCGGGTAACGGGCCGCTTTGTAATCGCAGCCGTCACAGGCAATACTCGGTTGCACGGTCAAAATGGAACGAATCATCGGAACCGGGATCGATCTAATCGAAGTTGCACGAATCGAGCGGGCGCTGACCCGGCCGCGGATCGGCGCGCGCATGCGCGCGCGGGTGTATACGCCGCGCGAGATCGAATACTGCGAGTCACGCAGAAAAGCACGCTATCAGAGCTATGCGGCGCGTTTCGCGGCGAAAGAGGCCGTCATGAAGGCGCTCGGCACGGGATGGAACCGCAACGCGGGATGGAATGAAATTGAGGTCGTGCGTGAGCGCGGACATGCGCCGAGCATCGCCCTAACCGGCAAGGCGGCAGCATTCGCGAGCCGCAAGGAAATACGAGTATTTCACCTGAGCATCACGCACACCAAAGATTACGCGGTTGCTCACGTAATCGCCCAGGGCTGACTAGCCCGGGCGTATGTCTCGTTACTTCGCCGGCGACGGAGCCGCGCTCGCAATTGGTGTGGAAGCGGAAGTCGGCGTAGGAGTAGCCAGAATGTAATTGGTAGGCGGTTTGTCGAGCGGCAGGAAGCTAACCCCGGGAATCTGGAAAGCCGCGGTTCCGGCACTAGAGGTGACATAGTATGCGGTGCGCTCGCCGGCTTTCGTATAGCCCTCTTCCGGCGTCAAATCGCGCTTGGAAGCCCAAACTGTCCCAATTGGCTTGTCGTTCGCGCCGAGTACGGTAATCGTGACGTTTGGATGTTCGAGCCCATAATCCGCCGGCGTCATTGGATCGGCCAGCACCCCCATTCCCTTGAGGCCCTGGACACGGTCCATCAGACGCATAACCGATGTAACATCGGCATTCTGCCGATGGCCGCCCTGGACCACGTCCCATTTGCCAGCCGAAGTTTTTCTCAAACTGAAAGTTCCCGTGCTGTTGGTGATATCGAATCCGTCCACTTTGGCTGGATCGAAATCGAAAACCGTCTTGTCGTGGAATTCCATGAGCGGCACATCAAGGTTGTTCAATTCGAAATCCCCAACCGTATAAACGGGAACGCTTTCCCCCCGGCGAACATAGACGCCTGAGCCGCTGGACGACTTGGAACCAAACAACAACGACTGCTGCTGCCCGTTGTCCAAAATTACCGCTGCAGTCATCTGTGGTTTGTCCAGCCCATATTGCGCCACATTCGTTGGAGCATCCGATACAAAGCTGTCGGCGTTCGCGTTTCCAAGGGTACTAATGGTCTCGGTAACCCGGGTGGAATCGGTCGGAAAATTGAACGGCTTAACCATTTGGTAATGGTCACCCTGCCGGTCGAATTCCAACGTTTTCCCGTCGGCATGCGTCAAAATAAGCTTATTCACCTTTGCGCCGCTGGTTTGAAATGACATCAATTCACGCGAGCGCAAATCGTTGAATTTCTTGCTCATCCCGGATGGAAATGACGACGCGGTGAGCATTACCGCGGGCTTGTCCGTTGTTTTAACATAAGCGTGAAACCCGACAGGGGTGGTCTTTCCGACCTCGATGCCGGGATGCGGCTTTCCGTCGAATGTGGTTACATAAACGGTCGTGGCCGGATTTTTTAGGCCGAATTGCTCAAGATCGGACGGGTTTTCGTCCACTGTACTCTCAACCTTGGCGTCGGCGATTGCCTGGGCAAGATTGATGCAGCCGAACTTGTCCGCGTCGGCGGCCATCGGCTTCACGATCTTCCATGTGCCGCCCTTGTCGCGTTCGATCATCAGGTCAAGATCGGTGGTCTTGAGTTCCACTGACTTTATTTCGTCGGACTTGACGTCGAGCACGGTTCCGCCGCCCACGGGCACCTGATAGCGATACATGACAAGAGCGTAACCACCGACAATTGCCAGCAGCACCAGCGCGATGATCGTATTGCGTAGCTTCATAAATTATGGCGCAGAGCACAATTCAGTTGCGCCGCTCCCACCAGACGATAATTCCTATCAGCGATAGAATTTCAGGCAACAATAGCACGGATAACGCAAACACGATCTGAAGCTGATAGTCCATCAGGCGGAACCGCGACGCACGCAGCATCGGCGGCCGGATCGAAATTGAGTTCTCCTCGCCCGCAAGCCAGTCCGCGCTGTTCATAAAGAGATCGCGGTTGTAGAGATTGCTCAAGTACTGGTTGTCGGCAAAGTCGGAATCGCCGTAGACCACCATCCGTGCCTCGCCGTGACCCATTCCCATCTTGTCCAGATCGGCCTGCACAGCGTCGACCACGGCGATTGGACCGCGCGTGTCCTTATCATCTAGCTTGGCCTCCTGGCGAATGAAGATTCCATCGAGATCGGTCTCAGCCCATGATGTGTCGCTGGTTTTTGCGATCGGTATCACGCTCAATCCGGCCTTGAGGTCGGGCTCCACCGAGAGCGAACGAACCAGCGGAAACACTGTCTTCTGGTTGAAGCCGCGGGTAATCGGATGTTCGCGCTCATACCATTCGACCATCGGGGCGAGGCCCAAGCGTGGCCCCGCAAACAGCTGAACGACCTGGTCTACGACCAAATCGTTGCCGGCTTTGACGCCCCAGGTTCCAATCAAGCTAATCAACGCGGTCTCATCAACTTGCTGCCCTGGCTGCGGAGACCGAAGCATCGTTAGTACGCGGCCTCCCCGCTTAAGGTAGGCGTTCAACTCGTCGATTTCGTGCTGCAGCAGCGGCTTCTTTGGTCCCGCGATAGCCACGATCGACGCATCGGCGGGGACGGAGGGCTGCTCAACCAGCAGCAATTTCTTGACGGTGTAGTTTTCGCCTTCAAGTGCCTTTCTGGCCAAATTGAACCCGCCTGCCGAATCGGCATCGTCGATATCGGCTTCGCCGTGGCCATCCAGAAAATAAATTACTTTGTTTGAGCTTTTGGTAACCCGCAGAATGGCGTTGGTTAGCGCCTCTTCACTAAGTTCGGTAACATTGGTGCCGTCGCTGTCACCGTACTGGATGTGAGTGGTGTTCATCACCGAGACCTTGAACCGCTCCGCAAGCTCGGGATTCCGATCCGGATCGACCAACTGGTAGGTAATTTCGGGATTCGCGTATTTGTACATCTCGTACAACTCGCGCGCTGAAATGTTCTCGCCGCCCTGGAAAAATCCATAAAACTTGAGCGGTTTCTTGAGACTTTTCACCACATTCACGGACTGCGATGACAGGCTGTAGATCTTGCGGGAGGTCGTATCGATCCGCCAGTTATGCAATGTGGATAGATAGTTTACGGCAACCAAGAGCCCGATGAACGCGATTGTGTAGATCGCCGCGTTTGCGCCATACCGGGTCGCCCGGCTGCCCGCAATTGAGGCCAGTTCCGACCGACCAACAACAATCCAGACGGCAATGGCAAGAATGCCGCCGGCCAAGTTGATCACGACGAAGAAGATGAAGCCCGAGGCGATAAAATAATCGATCAGCCCAAAGGCGAGCAGAATCAGACCAAGAATTCCGTAAAGCGCAGAAGATTTCCGCATATTCAGGCCGCTCCGCCACTAACGCCAACGAGCCGACTCGACGGAGCGCTGCGTGAGAAACAGTGCAGTCAGCACAACGCTCAGAAAGTAGACGAGATCGCGCGTATCGATAATACCGGCCACCAACTGCGCAAAATGTTCCGGCAACGAGAGATACCTCAACAGCCCCGCAAGACGCACGCCCCCGGTCTGTACTGGCCATGAAATTACGAACAGTAGCAGCAGCACGCCAAAGCAGCTGATTGCCGCGACGATCTGGTTCTGGGTGAGCGAACTGGTAAACAACCCCACCGCCACAAACGTCACCGCCAGCAGCGCCAGCCCCAAGTATCCGGACAGCATCACGCCGATTTCCGGATTGCCGAAGATCATCAGGATCAGAGGGAAAATCCCCGCCAGTGCGACCATTATGACGCCAAACGTCGCTGCCGCGATAAACTTCCCGACTACGATCTCTCCAGTGCGAATTGGCGCGGTCAATAGCAATTCGTACGTACCCGTGCGCTTTTCCTCCGCATACGACCGCATCGTAATCGCCGGGACCAGCAGCACCAGCACGATCGCGAGATTATGCAGCAGTGGAGAAATCACCATGTCATTCAGATTAAGATGCTCCAGCAGATCGGGATCCTTCATCGCTGTGTACATCGTCAGGCGGATGTCGAATGCGCGAAGCATCGGGAAGAAAAAGAAGCCGCCCAACATAAGGAATACCGTAAGCACGACGTATGCGACCGGCTGGACGAAATAGGCAGCCAATTCTTTACGGGCAATTGTCAGCGCATTTTTCATTGTCAAACCGTAAGCAGGCTAGGACCGCCCCGCTCCAACCTCTTCGAGTACTTCTTCCGCCGAAGCTGCATCCGCCGCACGGTCGCGGCTGATCGCCTGCAGGAACACCTCTTCAAGTGATTTCCCAGCCGGAAGCTGTTTGATG
>DATKOZ010000064.1:0-4305 GCA_035524375.1 Binataceae bacterium (SeqCode)
CTTTGCCGTCGTGTTCCTCCTGCGCGATTTTCAACTGTCGAAGGCACGATTGACACTTTTAACCTTCAACACTTCTTCACGGTCGACACACGCGATTCGCCCATGATTTTCAACGACTTATCAAGCGATCTTCTCTTGGCATCGCATTTGCCTTTTCGGGGGATCGAAACTTTTTTTCAAGGAAGGATGACATGTTCAACCGCATATTGATATTCGGGCTGCTGGCAATTGCGCTCGCCAGCGCGAAGACTTACACGATTACCCTCACCAGTCGCGCTCAGGCCGGCCAAACTCAGTTAGAACCAGGCGATTACCGCCTTAAAGTGGATGGGTCGGCGGTCGTTTTGACGGACAAGAGCGGCCAACAAGTTGATGCCACGGCCAAGGTCGAGGAGACCGGGCAAAAGTTCGATCATTCTTCCGTCCATGTCTCCGAGACCGATGGCATTCGCAGAGTCGAGTCGATCCAACTCGGCGGGACCAAGTACAAGGTTGTATTTCAATAACACACTCAGTCGCCGCGGCAGTAGCCTGGTATGTTGCCCGGGGGCTGCAAGACCAAGCCACCGGCGGGAGTGCCTGGCAGTAGGCCACGGATGCGGGAGTAGATCACCGCATGCAGACATTTCTGATTGGCAGTTGCATAATTTTGCTCAGCATCGCGGTGGCTTGCGTGGCATTGGGAGCCGCGGTCTACGTCGCATGGAGAATTGCGACGGCGAGTCACGATGTACACGGCTATAAGCGCGGCGGCAGTCACGCGATGCAATGTGTCTGTCCCCAATGCGGGGGGCGAGGCGGCCGGCACGAACCGGCGTGCGCGTGCGCGCAATGCGGCGGGCGCGGTGGGCGCCACAAGACGCGCTGCATTTGCCGATCCTGCGGCTTCTCTGCCGGCGACCATCACCCGAAATGTCTGTGCCCCGTCTGCGGGGCCGTAGGCTAGACATGCCGCGTCACAGCGATTCGAGGCGTTCGCAGGGCATGTCCGCCAAGTGGAGGCCGTCTGTACGGAAGGAGATCGCTGAATGAAAAGGAGATCACGAAGTGGAAATGCTACTGATGGGGGCCTCCTTGAGCTTGTTCGGTCTAGTAGTGGCCTCCTTGGCATTCGGAGCAGCGACGCGGGGCCCACGCATCGAACCCAGAACGGCCGACGAGAACAGTAATGAGACACAGTGTGTGGGGGCCGATTTGGAGCGGCGATCTCGTGGCAAGTAACCGGGGCGCCGCCGGAAAGGTCACGGACCGCAACCAGCCAGCTTCCACGATCTACGCTCTGGCTTCTTCGATTGTCTTTCTCGGCATGGTATGGGAGAACGCGGTGCGCTCCTCTGTGCTTGCTCCGCCTATCGCGGCGCTCCTGATTATCGGGTATCTGTGCACCGGACAAGTCGTGGCATGGATACGCGATAGCGTTGAAATCGCGGCCGTGACGCTCGCCTCGGCGGTGGCGGCATCGCTGGTGTTGTTCGTGATTAGCCATAATCTGATACTGTTCGACATCAGCTTGCTCTGCGCTGCCGCTGTATCCGAGCTTGCAGCCTGCCGTGGGAGATGGCTGGGCCAGCGGTGGACGGCGGCTTTGGCTGCCGATTTCGCTGTTTTCGTAACGGCTTGGATATTCAACGATTCGGCCACTCTGCCCGAGGGTTACGCATATTTCGGCCAGTCGAGCGTGGTGGCAGTTCAGTTGGCTCTTGTGCTGGTGTACCTGGCGAGCATGGGATATCGTACCCTCGCCGTCCGGACCATCGTCACTGCCTTCGAAATCGGACAGAACGTTCTTGCCATCGCTATATTCATTCTGGGCCAGGCCGTCATGGCGCCCACAAGCAGTCAGCGCCTCCTGGTATCGGTCACTTGTGACATTGTGGCGCTCGGCAGTTATCGAGCCTTGTGCCGGCTAGATCAAAAGGGAGCGGACCGGAACTCAACGGTGTACGGGATTTTCGGTGGCGCCTTGCTAATCGCCGCGACGTTGTGTGCACTGAGTGTCGCCGGTAGCGTGTAGCGGTCGCTCGGGCGGGGTGGAACAGCGTTTGGAGCGTATTGTGGCGAAGTAACCGCAAGGAGGTGTGCGATGGACATAACGGCAGCAAAAACAGAATCCCTCGACGAACTTCTCCATCGCCTGAATGAGCTCGAGCGTCGCGTTTCACGAGTTGCCTGACGAGCCTCATCAACCACGCCAGGCTGAAATCGAAGCCGGCAATTCGAAAGACCAGCCTTTCGATCGCTGTCGGGACTTGTGCATAATCCCCGACGTTATGTAAAATCGAGTAGTGCCTATTGTAGAACCGATCGCCAAAATCACGGAGCTCGCTAAAGCCGCCGGCGTTCTTCGTCCGCGCGATCTCGCGGCGCACGGAATCGCCCGCCAATATCTCCGCCTTGCGCAGCAGCAGGGTCTCGTCGTCCGGTCCGGGCGCGGGATCTACACGCCAGCCGATGCCGCAATCACGGAGTTTCACTCCTTCGCTGAGGCAGCGAAACGCGCGCCGCGAGCCGTTATCTGCCTGCTCTCCGCCCTCCGGTTTCACGATATTGGAACCGAGAGCCCATTTGAGATCTGGATGGCAATTGGCGAAAAGGATCGCCGGCCGCGTTCGGACAACCCGCGGATGCGTATCGTTCGCTTCTCAAAACAGTCGCTTGAGTTCGGCCAGCAGACACACTACGTCGAGGGAGTGCCGATTCGTATTTTTTCCGTTGCCAAGACCGTTGCGGATTGCTTCAAGTATCGAAATAAGATCGGGCTCGATGTCGCACTCGAGGCTCTCCGCGAATCGATCAGGAACCGAAAAGCGACCACGGCCGATCTCTGGCAAGCCGCCAAAGTCTGCCGGGTCACAAACGCGATGAGGCCGTACATGGAGGCTCTCACTTGAAGCCGGTCAAATCCCGGAACACCGCTGCATCTGTCCGCCAGAGGCTCTTGAATCTCGCCACCAGCACCGGCGAGGATTTCGGTCTTGTTCTCACGCGTTACGCATTGGAGCGGCTCCTCTACCGCCTCAGCCAATCCAAATACCGAGACCAATTCATTCTGAAAGGGGCAATGCTTTTTCAGGTGTGGAGCCGCACACCGCATCGACCAACCAGAGATCTCGATCTGCTGGGCCGCGGCGATCCTTCGATTGAGCACTGTCAGGAAGTCTTCGGTGAACTGTGCCGAATTCCAGTTGAGGATGATGGCCTCATTTTTTCCGCTGAAACCGTGAAGGCCGAAAAGATCAAGGAGGAGCAAGACTATGAAGGTGTCCGCGTCAAATTCCTCACGCGGCTTGACAACGCCCGCATACCCCTTCAGGTTGATGTCGGATTTGGCGATGCCGTGAATTCGGGGTTGCTTGACTATCCGACACTGCTGCCCATGCCGGCGCCGCGGGTCCTGGCTTACCCCATGAACACGGTCGTGGCCGAGAAACTGGAGGCTATTGTCAGCCTCGGCATGGTCAACAGCCGCATGAAAGACTTTTATGACATTTGGTTCCTCGCACGAACATTCCCGTTCCAGGCGGAGGCTCTCGGCGCGGCGCTAAGAGCCACATTCGAAAGGCGCAAAACGAGGCTGGACCCTGACGGCTTGAAAGTCCTACTCGCCGAGCTGTCCGGAGACGTCACGAAGCAAACCCAATGGCGGGCATTCCTTGGGAAGAGCCGCCTTACAGCGCCCGACGATTTTTCCCTCGTCAACGACGCCATTCGAGAGTTCCTCGTGTCCCCAGCCGGCGCGGCCAATGCCGAGAGTCACGCATTAGCTTCCTGGCCACCAAGCGGACCCTGGCAAAATGGGGACGAACCGAGCCCTGAATCGAACGAAGCCCAATCAAAGGTCCAACGAACCTGTCGCCGCACTGCCTAAACAAGATTCTGAAACTCGGCAAGAGTGAGACGGCATTATGCCCGGACGGGGGGTACGAATCCGGAAGTGACTGTTCGCGGCCTCGGAGGCGAATCGAACGGTCGAAAGTTTCTTTGCACCGCCACGATGGAGGCAAGAATGTCGAAGATCCAACCTGAGTGGACCGTGGCAAAACCGTGACAAAACCCCTGGCGTTGAGGCGACTTGGGTTGCCTTTGAGCGAAAAGCAGATTCCCCAAGTTGTTGAAAACCCTGAAAGTGGAGGTAAATCTAAGAAAGCTTTGGAGACGGCCGCGCTGCGCCCAAGGCAGGTGCGCTACCAGGCTGCGCTACGCCCCGACATGTAAAGCTTCTTTGATTTTAAACCACTTCCAGAATTTGCGATACCACACGGCAGTCAATCGGCTCAAAAACCCTCCGACCGTGACAAAACGCCA
>DATKOZ010000065.1:0-55923 GCA_035524375.1 Binataceae bacterium (SeqCode)
GGCGAAATTGTTCAGGTCGTGGAAGTAAAGCAAATAATCGATCATCACCGCATTGTTTATCGGCTGCTTGTCGAGGTCGAACCGCTCAAGTCCTGACAGCTGAGGGGCCAGCGCGGCATAGTCCGCCTGGATTGCCACAAATGCGGCCGTTCGGCGCTTCAGGATTTCATCGCTCGGATCGCCGCTCATATAAATGTGCAGCAGCCGCGACTCCTGCTGCAGCAAAAATAGCGATAACTTCAGATCGCTATCCACGACGCCTTGCGCCGCGATCGCATCGGGCGATGACTTACCTTCCGTGTCGGCGAAGAAGGCGGCGGCACCCGCCGCGCCGACATAGGTCGCCGCCGATTCATCGAACATCGCGTCGCTCGGGATGAAATAGGTGCGATGGAACAGCTCGTGGATTATTACTCCAGCCAATTCGACTCGATCCAGCTTGAGCAGGTTGGTAAGCAGCGGATCGTCGAAGAATCCCAGACTGGAGAATGCGGCTGCCGGACGGATCATCGTATCCAGCCCATCGCGCTCGAGATCGGCTGCCTCAGCACGTGCGTCAGCCGGATCGAAGTACCCGCGATACGGCACGCTCCCCACAATCGGAAACCACCACGTGTACGGCGTAAGCGAATCCTGCGGCGCGGCCATCACTACGTGCACGATTGCACCGCTATCGATCGGCGCGATCGTTTCGTACGCACCGCCGACATTTAGGCCCAGCTGGTTTGCGGCGAATTCGCGTACTTTAAGCACCATCTCGAGCTTGGCACGCGTGTCCTCGGAAATATTCTTTTGCGCAATCACCGACGCAATCGGCTCGCGATGCCATAAGACGCGGACTTCCTCGTATGCGGCGCGTGCGAGGTATCCGCTATAGCAGCCGGTCAGCAGAATTGGACCGGCTATGAGAAGTGCGAAGCGAATGCACTTTCCAAGGCAGAGCGTGAGCGGCTGCCACGGCCGCGCAGTCACTGGAGAAGGCATCAATTGGCCGCGGCGCGGCTGGAATTGTCCGGCGCGGCGGCATACTGAAGCTCGAACAGCTTGAAGTATAAGCCGCGCCTTTGCAGCAATTCTTCGTGCGTGCCGCTTTCGCGCAGGATGCCGCCGGCGAGTACGAGTATACGGTCGGCGCGCTCGATAGTGGACAGCCGATGGGCGATCACGACGGCGGTGCGATCGGCAAGCAATTCGCCCAGTGCGGCCTGAATCAGCCGTTCGGTTTCGCTGTCGACGCTGGAGGTCGCCTCGTCCATCACCAGGATGTGCGGATTGTAGGCGATTGCGCGCGCGAACGAGAGCAACTGACGTTGCCCGGCTGACAAGTTCGCACCACGCTCGCGAACCTGTTCATGGAGCCGCCCGGGCAATCGGTCAACAAAACGAATTGCCTGCGCGCGTTCCAGGGCGCGGCGCACTTCCGCTTCATCAAGCTCCGTGCGCGCCAGCCGGATGTTTTCTAGGATGTCGCCGGCGAACAGGAAAACGTCCTGCTGGACATAACCGATCTCGCGGCGGAGAGCAGGCAGGTCCCATTCGCGTACGTCGATTCCGTCCACCAGGATGCGGCCCGCATCTACGTCATAAGAGCGATTGAGCAGCTTGATGATCGTCGTCTTTCCGGAGCCGGTAGCGCCGACAATCGCGATCTTCTGGCCGGGCTCCGCCGTGAAGCTTAAATCTTTCAGCACCGGTTCGCCGGGACGATAAGCGAAAGTCACGCGGTCAAATACGATCAATCCGCGGGACGCCGATGACCGTAAGGGAGCAGCCGGAATCGGCAATGTCTGTTCTGTTTCCATCAGCGTATGGATTTTCTCGATTGCGGCCAGGGCGGACTGCAAAGTCGTGTACTTGCTGGACATTTCCCGCAAAGGTGCGAAGAACTGCTGTGCATATTGAATGAATGCGACCAGGGTGCCGAATGTAGCCAAATTGCGCACCACCCGGCCGCC
Organism: Binataceae bacterium (SeqCode); assembly: GCA_035524375.1. Lineage (GTDB taxonomy): Bacteria > Desulfobacterota > Binatia > Binatales > Binataceae > Binatus. Next base: position 1,956 of record DATKOZ010000065.1, read on the forward strand.
GCCAATCCAAAGGATGATTGCGAACGTGATCCAGCTAATCGCCTCGACCGAAGAGAATTGGCCGGCTTCGTAGATGTTCGCCATCATCTGGACGTCGCGAGACTGTTGGTTCAGTAAATCGAATTCGCGGCGGCTTTCTCGCTCGCGCGTGAACAGCTGTACAGCGGTCATACCGGCCAGCGACTCCGCAAGGTAGGAATTCAGCGCGGCCAGCCGGTCGCGAATCTGGCCATAAACGATGCGCGAGCGGATGCGGAAAAAATTGATCACGATCGCAAGCGGGGGAATGGCGCACAGGGACCACACCGCCAGGTGTGAATCTATGCTGAACATCAATGCAACAACGCCGCACCACATCAGCGCGTCCATGAAGAGGGTCAGCGATCCCGCGGCGAACATGTCGTTGATTGCGTCGATGTCGGTGGTCATACGGCTGACCATCCTGCCCACGGGAGTGCGATCGAAGAATGCCATCGGCAGCCGTTCTACATGCCGGAACAGTGCGATTCTGAGATCGGACAAGCTGTACTGCCCGACCATCATCATCAGATAGAACTGGCCGTAAAAGGATGCGAACTCCCCCGCCACCAAGACCAAGTAGAGCAGCGCCATTACGATCAGACTGGGGCCACCCGCCAGTGAAAAGAGCGCCTTGAGCCACGCCGGTGGCGGCGCGCCATGCGGCCCGGACAGGAATTCGTCGACGGTGAGTTTGACAATATACGGCTGCGCCACCAAAAACGCCGTATTCACCGGCATCAGGAGCGTAGCCGTCCAGAACAAGCGCTGATATGGGCGGACGTACTGCCACACCCAACGGATTAACTTCGCGTCGTAGGCGTTGCCCTGCGGTTGTTGTTCGACGTCAGGCATCGGCATCTAATACTGCGATAGTTCCTCTTCGAGTAGCTGGCGATGGAACAGCTCCGCGTATGTCCCGCGCCGCGCCATCAGTTGTTCGTGGGTTCCCCGCTCGGCGATCTCTCCATCTTCAAGCACGATTATCTGGTCGGCGTCGCGAACTGTGGAGGCGCGATGCGACACCACGATGGTCGTGCGGCCACGCACGCTTTCCTCCAGGGTTCCCAGAATCGATTTTTCAGTGTCGGTATCTACGCTCGACAGGGCGTCATCCAGCACGACCACTGCCGGGTTGTAGGTCAACAGGCGCGCGATTGTAACCCGCTGCTTCTGTCCTCCGGACAACGCCATTCCGCGCTCGCCGACCATTGTTTCCATGCCGTTGGGCAGCACGGCGATATCGGGCGTCAGGCCCGCGATTTTTGCCGCGTTTGCGACTTCCGCCGCGGTCGCATTCGGCTTTCCAAACGCGATATTGCGCTCGAGCGTGTCGGAAAAGAGGGTGGCTTCCTGCGGCACCATCCCGATTGCCCTGCGGACGGCGTGCAGGGGAGTATTCTTGATGTCGCGGCCGTCAAGAATGATTCTGCCGGCGGTTGGTTCAATCAGCCGCACCAGCAGCTTGACCATCGTCGATTTGCCGGACCCGGTGCGTCCGACGATCGCCAATTTTTCCCCGGGGCTTACTTTTACATTGATATTTTTGAGTGCGTAATGAGGGCCGCCAGCGCCGTTGGTTGGGCCGACGGCGGCGCCATCTGCGAAATAGCTGAATGAGACGCCCTCCCATTGGATTGCGCCGGTCACTTCCAGCCGCGCCTCGCCTGGGTCTTCCTCCGGTGCGCCGATTGCGTCGAGGATGTCTTCGAGGCGTTTCATTGACGCTTTGCCGCGCTGGTAGATCGAAATGATCCAACCCAGCGAGGTAGTCGGCCATGCGAGCTGGCCAAGATAGATCAGGAACGCGGTGAGCGATCCGAGCGACATTTGTCCGCCGATCACCAGCGAACCGCCATAGATCAGGACAATCATCGTGGCGCTTGCCGACGCCATCCGGATCATCGGCATCAGGCCGCCGCGGATCCGCGCCAGCGCGAGCCCTTGTTCGTTGTATGAATCATTGATCGCGCGAAACCGCGCGGCGTCGTGTTCCTCCGCGGTATAAGCTTTGATCACGTGAATTCCGGCCAGGCTTTCTTGAACCTTCGAGCCGATTTCTCCCAGCCCCTCCTGAACCGCCAAGTTGCGCGCCATCATCGCTCGTGTCAGGCGCCGGATCCCGTACACGAGCAGCAAGTAAGGAAGCGCCGCGAGCATCGTCAGGCGCGTATTCAACGATGCCATGAAGCTCAGCGCCAACACCCAGATGAGAGGTGTGTTTGAGACGGTCAGCACGCCCATTCCGACCATCATCCGGATTGCGGTCAGGTCGTTGATCATCCGTGACATCAGATCGCCAACCTTGAAGCGTTGGTAAAAGCCGGTATCCAGCGTGGCTAGATGCGCGAACAGATCGTTTCGCAGCTCGTACTCGATATCGCGGCCGACATTGAAAATGACGAACCGCGAAAACCACCGCACCACCGCCATCACCATTGCCGCGCCCACCATGTAACTTGCGTATCGCCAGACAAGATCGAGCCGATGCGCCTGCGTGGCATTGATCGCATCGCGGATCAGTAGCGGCATGATCATCGCCAACACCGCGGTCGCGAACGTGCACAAAATGCCGAAACTGTAGCGGAGCCAGTGGCGGCGGGCGTAACCTAACAATCGTTTCATGGGCCACTGATTAAGTTATCAGTTCCCTGCCGCGAGGAAAGCAGTTTGCGGGTTGGTTAGCGCGGCCCGGTCTGGATCGCGTAAAGTTTCCCGTTCAAGGAGCCTACGTAAACCGTTCCGTCCGATCCGATCGCCGGCGAGGAAGTCTGGATGCCGCCGCCGAGCGCGGTCTTTCCTATAATCTTCCCGGCAGAATTTATCGTGTAGAGATCGCCGTCTTCGGAGCCTACGAAGATTATTCCCTCGGCGTCCAGAGCCGGGGAGCAAAACACACCTGCTATCCCCAGCCGCCACTTCTGAGTGCCGTCCGGATTGATGGCGTACAAGCTGTTGTCGGTCGATCCCTCATAGATCGTACCGTCACGGCCGATTGCCGGAGTTGTACGCACGGCGGCGCCGGTGACAAACTTCCACTTCACCTTGCCGTCAGGGGATATCGCATATAGGTTGTGATCGTCGGACCCGGCATAAATTGTTCCGTCGGCGCCAAGTGCTGGCGCCATGAACATCCCGCCGGTTGCCAGCTTCCATTTAAGTTTGCCATCGCTGGTTACCGCGTAAAGATACCCGTCCTCAGCGCCGGCGTAGATTGTTCCGTCGCTGGCGATCGTCGGCGAGGAGATTAGCTCTGCGCCAGCCTCAAATCCCCACTTTTCCTTGCCATTCGGCGATAATGCGTAAAGAAAAGAATCGTCGGATCCGAAGTAAACGATGCCACCCGCACCTATAGCCGGTGAGGAATCCACAGGTCCCCTGGTTTCGAATTTCCAACTTTGCGTGCCGTCCGGATTTATCGCGTATAGGGAATTGTCAGCGGAACCAACGTAAACTTGGCCGTCAGGCGAGATCGCCGGCGAAGAGAACACGTCTCCTTCCGTCTTAAACCGCCACTTGAGCGTGCCGTCCGGGTTGATGGCATAAAGGCTGTGCGGCTGCGGTTCGACCAGACGGATCCCTGCGCCGAGATAGATCGTTCCGTCCGAGCCAATTCCCGGCGACGAACCAATGGGGTCACCTACCGAGTATGACCACTTGATCGCGGAGGCGCCGATGGAGGTCTTGATCTCGCTTTGCCCTGCGCGCGTGACGTCGCGATGAAACATCGGCCATGGTGATGGGCCGGGTACTATAGTTGGAGTTGCGGTCGCAGTTAATGTTGGAATTGGTTCGTAAGGGCCGGTTCCTTTAATTTCGACTGCTGCTGACACGGCCGAGATTCCGCCCGCGGCGCCGAACGTAGCCACAAAAGGTGAGGTCGCACCAGAGCTATAAGCGACTGTGTCACCCAAGTACTGACCGGCATAGCCTAGATTTCCGACGAACCATCGATTGGTGAGAGCTGGGTTTCCACCTATGCTCAGACTAATATCTGAAGCGGTATTCCAGTTTGTCGCGAAACTGATAAGTAATTGATTTCCTTTCTGCGCATACAGAGTAGGCGAACGCAATGAGCCGTTGGCTAGCAAAGCTTCGTCTCCGCTGGATGTGGCGCCGAATTGTCTAATTGGATTGTCGCTATCCTGCCCGGAATATGCAGCAATTTGGAGGGTCGCGTATGCTTCTCCTCCGGGCCATGACCACGTCGTGGACGGGCGCGGTCCCATAATGTAGTAGTAGACCATCTGTTCGATCCGCGTGGAGCCAGATGCGGGGCCGGCGATTCCGATTAAATGCCAACCCGGTGGAGCCGAGACATCGCCGCTCGTCGGCACGATCGCCAAGTACGCGATCAACAGGTTTCCCGTTGCGATTCTGTCCGGCAAATCGCCTGTTATCGGGGAGGTGACGCTATGCGTCGCCTTTCCGGCACCATCGAATGCGATTCGGCCTTTGGCCACCTGGCCGCCGGACTGAGCGTGCGCGTATCTGAGGCCAATGGCCGCCAGAATTGTCAGCGTAGCCAGAACCGTTATCGAAAGCGAGCCGATCGATGGATGTCTGCGCGGTAGGCTCATTTCTTTTCCTGTCCGGAACAAGCTAGTCCGCAGTTCGTAGAATAAATTGTGGCCACGGAAAATCGCGCGCTAAAATAGCAGACTCGAAGGTCAGCGGCAAATCTCGGGTTCCTGGCGAAGCCGACTGAGGAGGCGTATCGTGCGGAACCGGTGCTTCTCACCCTTGGGTAGATGGGGAGCCTTCGCCAGGTTTCGGTATGGAAAGAATTGCAATCGGAATTTTGAGCAGCCCATCAATCACGTCCGTGCCGAAAGGCGCACTGTCAGCCTAGGCCGTCCGTTTGAGCGCCACGGAACACACAGCCGAAACATGGATGGGGGCCCTCGACGCGGGCAGGCGTTTGACAGAGTTGTCCATTCCGGGCACGCACGACGCGGGTGCCAGGTACGAGTTGCTAGCCGGGACAACCAAGTGCCAGACGTTGACTATAGCCGAACAGCTGGCGATTGGCATCCGTTACCTGGACATTAGATGCCGTCACAAACGAGATGCATTCGACATACATCACGGTCCGGTATTTCAAAAGTTGACCTTTGATGATGTTGTAGCCGACTGCCGGAATTTCCTGAAGCACAATCCGACAGAATGTGTCGTAATGAGCGTGAAGGAAGAGTATCTGCCGGCAAATAATACACGTTCATTTGAGCAAACATTCGAGGCCTATGTCGCGAAGTGTCCCGACGACTGGCATTTGACCGCAGCAATTCCCACCTTGCGGGAAGCAAGTGGGAAAATTGTCTTGTTCAGGCGCTTTGAAGCCGAATCTCTGCCAACGGGGATCAGCGCGGTAAATTGGCCGGTCGACGCTGCGTTTACGATAAGTAATGAGTCGGCAAATCTCAAAATTCAAGATCAGTATATTGTCCATGATGTGAATGAGAAATGGACTGCGATCCAAAAGCTATATGCGGAAGCGAGCGCTCACCGCGACGATTATTTGTACGTCAATTTCACGAGCGGCTATATGTCGAACATGCTTGGGATTCCGAATATACTGAAGGTATCTGATTTCATCAATCCGGCCGTTACCAAGTATTTCGATAAAAACCGAAAGGGCAGGTTCGGGATTACGGTCATGGATTTTGCTGATAGTAAGAAATGCTCGCTAATTATCGGCACCAATATCTAAACCGACGTGCAGCTCTGGCTATAGAGGCGTGCGCGATTTGAGCCGGCGCTCGTAAAGCTTGGCGTATTTCAAAAATACGTAAAATGCCGCGGACATCGCAGCGTAGAGGCCGCGGCCGCCGTCGCGAAATCCCCCGCGTATCACGTAAAAATTGAAGAAGCGCCAAGCCGGGTTCGTGAACATCCGCACGACTGTCAATGCATTCGGCTGATGTTCATTCGCAGCTCGAGTGCTGAAGCGATTGATTGTCGCCACATGGTCGGCGATGTCGCGATAGCTGAAATGCAGAATTGATTCGCTTAATCGGCCTATGCGCCCGTCCACGACCACCTTGTCGTGCGGATCGCGGCCGCCGATATGGCCATGATCGCGCCTGAATAATCTGACCGGAGTGTCCGGATAAATCGAATGCGAATAGTAATGGCCCAAATGATACAGTATGCGGCGGATGTGGTAGCCGTCAGCGGCGTCCGGCGCCGCGATCGTACGGAGTATTTCCTCCCCGAGCAAGTGAGTCGCCTGTTCGTCGGCGTCCATCAGGAGCACCCAATCGCCGTGCGCGCGATCGAGCGCCATCTGCTTTTGCGTCACATAGTTCGTGAACTCATGCACGGTGACATCGGCGCCGAGGTCACGGGCGATTGCAACTGTATTATCGGTTGAGTTGGAGTCGATGACGAGTTTTTCGTCGCAAAACCATGCGCTCTTAAGGCACTGGCCGATCAGCCGCTCCTCGTCGCGCGTGATCGTGATCAGTGAAATCCTTGGCCGATCAGCCATGCGGAGCGTGCTCCTCATGCGAATGCTCCAGCTGCTCGATAACTTTTGACGCGATTGACTTGAAGATCGCGCTGGCCGGATGTTCGGGTATTGCCGCGACAATCGGGCGCGCGCTGTCTGCCCCCTCCCGCAACTCGCGAATTAGAGGTAGTTCGCCAAGGAAGGGAACGCCGAGTTCATCCGCGTACCGTGCGCCGCCGCCATGCGAGAAAATTTCGTCGCGGCGTCCGCATTTCCGGCACAGGTGATAGCTCATATTCTCGACCACCCCCAGCACCGGGACATGCACCTCCTGGAACATCGCCACACCGCGCTTCACGTCGAGCAGTGCGATTTCCTGCGGCGTCGTGACGATGACGCCGCCGTCCAGCGCCACGCGCTGCGTGATGGTCAATTGCGCATCGCCGGTTCCCGGCGGCAGGTCCAGCACGAGGCAATCCAGATCGCCCCATTCGACGTTGAACAGAAATTCTGTTTCAAGCTTCGTGATCATCGGACCGCGCCAAATGACCGGGGTTTCGTCGTTGATGAAGAGCGCCATCGATACGTATCGAATCCCGTATCTCTCCAAAGGGATAATCCGGCGCTCCGGCGTGAGCTGGACCGCCTGCTCGATTCCGACCATCATTGCGATGCTGGGGCCGTAAACGTCGGCGTCCATCAGGCCGACACGCCATCCCAGCGCGCGCATCGCAAGGGCCAGATTGACGGCGACGGTCGATTTGCCGACGCCGCCTTTTCCGCTGGCGACCGCGATGATTCGCTTGACGCCCGCAATCGTTCTCGGCTGCGCCATCGCGGGCTGCCGCGCAGCGGCCGGGGCCTGCCGGTCGACTTCGATTTTGACCGATGGCACATCCGGCATCGCGGCGACGGTATCGCGAACTTCAGCGATGATTTTTTCGATTACTTCAGTTTTGGCTGACGGCGCTGCCAGCATCACGGTGACGCCTGCGGATGCTACTTCGATATCCTTGACGATTCCGAAGGATACGATGTCGCGAGTGAAGCCGGGATATTTGACCTTGCGCAGTTCGGCTAAAATTTCGTTTGGGCTTGGCATGCTTGGAATCAGACCGGTGACGTATGCGCTTTCGCGGGCGTTATTAACCAGCGCCGGTCATGTTATCATTCCCGGGCCGCGGGAAAAACGGCGGATCCATGACGAATGAAACCAGAACAGGTGCGGCGAACGCGCCAACGATAACCTTCGGCAATCGCGGTGATCAGGCGGCTGCTGTCGCGGGAAGCGAGCTGTCCCGCGGCTTGACCGTAATGCTCGGACGTGAGGTTGCCGCCGTGCCAATCTCGGCGGTATCGCCGCTGGAAATGCGCATCGCTTTTGGCGACACCTCCGCGACCGCTTCAAGCGATGCCTTGGACGGCGATAGCTTCACGGTATCGCGTGACGGCGGCGCAATCGTGATTCGGGCGGGGACCTCGCGCGGGCTGATTCACGCGGTCGGCGCAATTCTGGAAAAGCTCGGCGCGCGATTTGCGCCCGGTGCCCCGCCGGTCTTTCCCAAAATCGAACTGCAAGGACTGCGCGAACTTGAGCCTTTCCAAGTGCGGCCGCCGTTTCGCCGGCGCGCGTTCATTTCGGACATCATGACTTGGAACTACAGCTTTCCGGATCGGTTCGAGCTTCACCTGCGGCACGATCGCGAGTTCATTCCGTGGATGGCGATTCGCGGAATCAATGCGTTTGAATTCATTCGCCATGCGCATGACACGCGGCTCAAGATCGATGAAATCGCGCCGCTGTGGCGCGAGCGTGGAATCGGCGTCGAGTATGGCGGCCACGTGTTGCAGACCCTGCTGCCGCGCGATCGCTTCGAAAAAAATCCGGAATTTTTCCCTGCAGGCGGCGATGGCAAGCGCGCGCCGCGCGGAAATCTCTGCGTTTCGAATTCAGGGGCGCTGGCGCTCGTGCGAGAAGGCGCGCTTGCCTACGTGCACGAACATCCGGAAAACGAGCTGCTCCACATTTGGGGCGCCGACGTATGGAGCGGTGCGTGGTGCCGATGCGGCAGTTGCCGCGAACTTCCGCCGCACTTGCAGTACATGGAGGTCGTCAACGCAATCGCGGCCGAACTGGCCGGGGATACCAAGGCGCCGCCGGTCGCGTACCTGGCCTATCACGATACGATCGAGCCGCATCCCGGACTGAAGCCGCTTGCAAATGTGTGTGTCGAATGGGCGCCGCGCGAGCGATGCTACGTGCACGCAATCGATGATGCCGATTGCGCGGTCAATCCGCGGCTACTCGATTCACTGCGGCGCTATATGGAAATCTTCGAGGGCCGATGCCACGTCTTCGAATATTACGCGGACACGATTCTTTTCGGCGGACTTGGCTTTGCGACGCCGTCTGTTATTGCGCGGGACCTTCGCGCCTATCACGCAATCGGAGTCCGGAGCATGTCGTGCCTCACTTTCGGCGCCTACAGCACGATGGCATATCCAGTGAACCTGGAAGCATTTGTGCGCGGTACCCGGTCCCTCGATTTCGATCCGGTGGCGACCATCGCCGACACTGCCGCGGGACGCCATCCTGCGTGCGCCGATGAGATGGCTGCGGCATATCGCGCAATCGAGCGTGCGTCGGATCTGGTCCTGGACTACGGCGACGTGATGCGCCCAATCATGGTTGGCGAGCGCGCCGTGCGCAAAAGCGCCGAGTTGCGAGAAGCGGTGCGTTCGTTCGACGAGGCTTTGGTGGCCGCAAACACGATCAAGCATTCGGTTGCATCCGCACTTTCCGCCGGCGAACGCGAGCTGTGGCGATATAGCGGCGATGTGCTCGCGGCATTGGCGGATTACATCGCCGCACGCGCCGAATCGTACACGGAGCGCCGCACCAAGGGGGAGGCCGCGATTAAGAAGGTCGCGGGAGCGATAGAAAGGATTCGCGCAATCGATCCCGAAGTCAAAGGTACTTGGGGAGCATACGATCTCGAATGGATTCGCGAACTGTGGCTGCACACGCTGCGCGCGGGCCTTGAACACAATGAAGAGAGGCAGCCGGAGGGATTTGGATGAACGATTCCACCGGCGGCTTTGCGTTGTCCTCCGAACTGGCCGCGCTCCGCGATCAGGTTGGGAAGATCATCCGCGAAGAGATCATACCGATTGAAGGGAGTATCGATCCCGACGCGCCCGAGATTCCCGAATCGGAGTACTGGCCGATCGCGCGAAAGGCGCGCGCCGCCGGCCTATGGTGCATGGGCGCGCCGCGCGAGTACGGCGGCGGCGGGCTTGGCACCTTCGATATGTGCGTACTGACGGAAGAAATGGCGCAGCATCGGATGGGCCTCTACAATCCTGGATGCGGCGTATTCGGACGCACTCCGCCGCCGGTAATCTATGCCGGCACCGACGAACAGAAGCGGATATATGCCCAGGGCACGATCGAAAATGCATGGCATACATTTTTCGCGATCACCGAGCCATCCGGTGGCTCCGATCCTGCCGGTGCTATTCAATGCCGCGCGGTGCGGCAGGGCGATTCCTATGTTCTCAACGGCACGAAAATTTTCATTTCGCACGCGCACGAAGCGGAGTGGGGCGTTGTATTCGCGCGTACCGATCCGAAGGCGGGGCGCGGCGGCATCACCTGCTTCATAATCAAGCGCGGCGCGACCGGATTCACACCGCGGCCGATTCGCACGATTCGCACCTCGGCACTTCCCAATGAAGTCCAATTCGAGGATTGCTCCGTCCCGATCGGTCAGCGCCTTGGACCCGAAGGGCAGGGGCTTAACTTGTGCCTCGATCTGCTCACGCGCCTGCGCTTTCCATATTCGGCCTGCAATATTGGAGTTGGCGTGGCGGCGCTGCGGATGGCGATAAATTACGCCAAGCAGCGCAGCACCTTTGGCGAGCCGCTTTCCAAGCGACAGGCAATCCAATGGATGCTGGCCGATTCTGAGGTCGAGCTGCGTGCAGCGCGATGGCTGACTTGGGAAGGCGCATGGAAGGCCGATCGCGGCGATGACTTTCGGACTGAAGCATCGATTGCCAAGCTCTATTCCAGCGAAGTGCTGGGACACGTGGTCGATCGCGCCGTGCAAATCCATGGCGGCTATGGCGTGAGCAAGGAGCTGCCGCTGGAGCGATGGTATCGCGAGGCGCGCATCCGCCGGATCGGGGAAGGTCCGTCCGAAGTGCATCGGATGGTCATCGCGCGGTCGATTTTGCGATGAGGTAGAGGGTTCAATGACGCTGCCGCTGGAAGGGATTCGCATACTCGATTTGGGCCAGGTCTACGCTGCGCCCTATTGCACGCTGCAACTGGCCGCGATGGGCGCCGACGTAATCAAGATCGAGCCGCCTAGTGTCGGCGATGTGCTCCGCCGTCCGCTGGCCAGCGGCGATGCGGCCTACTCGTTCCTGATGCTCAATGCGAACAAACGGTCGGTGACGTTGAATCTCAAGGATCCGCGCGGACGCGACATCCTGCTCAAACTTGCGGAAGACGCGGACGTGATGGTCGAGAATTATCTGGCTGGCGTGATGGAATCGTTCGGGCTCGGATACGATCAAATCAAGGAGCGCTTTCCACGACTGATATACGCATCGTGCAAGGGCTATGGTTCAAACAGCCGTTATGCGCGCCTGGGCTCGATGGACAACACAATACAGGCATCGTCCGGCTCGATTAGCATCACCGGCTTTCCCGACCGGGGCGTGAAAACTTCGGCGACGTACATCGATATGGGCACCGGCAGCCATTTGGTGAGCGGGATTCTGGCTGCGTTGATTCAGCGCGGGCGCACCGGGCGCGGCCAGCGCGTGGAAGTCGCGATGCTCGATGTGGCGGTTCCCGCGATGACCAGTGCGCTGGCGCCCGTGCTGCAGGGGAAAAAATTCAAACGCCTTGGCAATCGTCATTGGGGTGCCTGTCCGACGAATATTTACCCGGCGCGCGACGGCGAAATCCTGATCTTCTGCCTGACGGAATCGCACTGGCGCGCGCTCGCCAAAGTGATCGGACGCGAGGACCTGATTGCGGACCCGCGATGCGAAAATCATGGCATGCGATTGCGTATCGCGGAAGAAATCGACGCGATCGTTTCCAATTGGACAGCCAACCAATCGCGCGACGCGATGATCGAGCGGCTAATCGAAGCGGAGATTCCCTGCGCTCCCGTCCGCGCGATCGAGGAGGTTGCCGCCGATCCGGAGCTGGCCATGCGCGGAACGCTCGTCGAATCCGAGTATCCGGCACGCGGGAAAATCCGGGTTGCCGGCGCGCCGATCAAGCTCTCGGATGCACCGGCAAGCGGCACGCCGATGCGCCGTCCGCCGACCCTGGGCGAGCATACCGGGGAGGTGCTCGCATCGATCGGAATCGGTGCGGCGGAACTGGAAAATCTGCGCCGCTCCGGCGTGGTCTGAACCGCGGCGATTATCGCTCACTGCATTTGACGCGCCGCGCCCGCCAATAATAGCCAATCGCCGCTACAATAAGGCAACATTTCTATCTGGCTCGCGGGGGGACATTTTTGATAGTCTTCGCCCATGACATTTCAGGGGGGATTTGGACAGGCAGCGCCGCGCTTGTTCGAGCTTGAACCTCCAGCGGCCGAGCGGCTGGAGCTTGAAACGCAGCCGCGGGCAGCCACAGTATCGAGCTATCTGCTGACGCGGGCGGCCGAGCGATCCTGGGACATAATCAATCAGCATCTTTCCGAGCCGGCGGGCGCGGTCTTTTGGATAGGCGGGCCGCCGGGATGCGGCAAAACGCATTTTCTCAACTATGTATTTGCATTGGGAAATCGGGCCGGTGCGATCGAGGCAGATGACTCGCGCCGCCTGATCTGCGGACTGGAAATCGCGGGCCGCGTCCGCGCCGCCGAGGTCGAGGCCTACCTGCTGAATCTGCTGGCCGGCAAGATCGGCGCCGGTCCCAGATCGACTGCATTGTGGCGCGAGCTGCGGGGCGCGCAGGCATTGAAGGCGGCGCTCGATGAGGCGCGCCGGATGGGATTCCGCGCGGTGACTGTCGCGATCGATTTCGGAAATTCCGAACACGATGCGGCTGCCGATTATCTCGCGATGGTGTCGGACTTGGCCGCAAATCCGGGGCCGGTCAAATTTACTGCGATTGCCGCCGGGCGGGGCGCGCCGCCCCGTGGAGCGCATCCACTGGAAGTCGCATTCGCGGGCGCACAGGAGGAGTTATCGGCTGCCATCAGGCGCGCCCGCACTTTGTCGGCGGATTGGCCGGATCGGGCCGCGCAGGCATATGCCGGAATCGACCTGAACGGATTCACGCCCGACGCAATCTTTCCGTTTCATCCACTGGCGCTAGATGCGGTCAGGGCGGCGGCGAATTCCGCCGTAACGATCGCGGCGCTTTCGCGCATCATACGCGAAATTCTTGCGGCTCTGGCCGCGCCGGGCGCCGGCCGCGCGGATCGGCTCATCTACTTATCCGACTTGATGCGTGACGGCGCATTCGCCCGGCGCGCGGAATCGCGGCTGGCGGAACCGGGCCGTGCGGCGCTCAAAATCGCATACGAGGCGGCCGCGAAGTTTCATGGCAACCAGCGGATGTTGGCGCGCAATCTAATTGACGCCTTGGCGATCGGCCATTTGACCGGCGGGGGCGCTCCGATCCCGATTTCCGCGTTCGAGAATCGTGTGGCAATGCTTGCATACGGCGATGGGGTGGATGCGTGGAATCGTCCGCTGATAGAGGAGTTGCTGCGCCGGCTGACCGCGGACGCCGGTGGAATAATTCGTTTCGAATCCGGCTTGGCGCATTTCGACCCCGGTGCGGCCGGTGCGCCGGAAGTTGGATCGTATAACGCGGCACTTGCGCTGGCCCGCAGATTCGATCCTGCGCTGCCTGCGGCGCACGGTCTTTCCGAATTGAAGGGACGCCTGCAGCGGCTTCGGCTTGCGATGGCAATGGCGGCCGAATCCGCCGTTCGCACGCGCAAGGTGATTGAAAATGCGCTGGCGGAGGCGAACCTCAAGATGCCGCCCGCGATCGATCGTGCCATTGCCGATTACGCCGCGCTTGCGGAATCCGGAGCGGCGGAAATCGCTGCCGCGGGTGGCGACGCCGCCCGGCGTGAGGCCGCCATTGCGGTAATCGACGCGTATGAGCCGCTGGCCACCGTAGCCGCGGTCGTGCCACGGATGCGCGCGATGCGCGAGTATCTGGCCGCCACGGGACTGCGGGCCTTTCCCAGCCGCGATGCCAACGCCGATCCCGCGGTGACCGCGCTTGCGACCGAATGCGAGCTGTTGGGTGTCGAGTTGGGGCCGCGCGTCCTGACCGCTCCGCCGCGCAATCTGGATGCACTGGAAGCGCACTTCCAGAAATTCAAATGGACCTACGTTCAGCACTACCTGGACGCGCATGAACGATGGCGCGCGGAAATCGGTCGTGTTGCGATGGCGGCCGACGATGCGCGAAACCATGTGGCGGCCCTGTCGCGGCTCAATGCGATCGCCGCGCTGGGTACGCCCGAGGGCGTTGGACTGGATGCGCGCGTGGAAAGCCTATGCACGCGGATCGTCCGATGCAATCAGGCTGGGCCGCTGGCGCCGGAGATTGCTCCGCGATGCTTCAGTTGCGGTTACATTCTTGGCGCGGCCGCGCCGCGCGAAGAGCTCTCGGACATAATGGATCAATTGCGCCGGGCATTGTCGGTGAAGCTTGCGGCTCTGTCGCACAGCGTGATTGCGCGAATCATCCGCCAGCACGATCGCGGCCATCGCCTGGAGGGCCTGCTGAAAATCATCCAGGCGTCGAACACCGACGCGCTCGTGCGTGTGATGGACGAGAAGCTGGCCCGGTACCTTGCGCTGTTGCTCGACGAGAACCTTGGCGCGGAGGCCGGCGGCGCGCCTCCATTGGGACTTATCGAAGGGAGCAGGCCAGCGGGACGCACCAAGGCGGCGACCCAAAAGATTGGGCATGCCGGCCGGCGCACCGGCCGATAGCCGAATGCAATGTCAGGCTGCGTTTCGCCGCGGCGGCTCGCCGGGCGGGAATGCGCTGGCGCGCTTGTGAGCCGGTTTCAGATTCAGGAAATCCAGCATCTTAAACCATACGTTTCGCACGACCTCGAGCGCCCACAAGATCAGCAATCCAATCGTAACGCCGATGCCGCGCACAACTTCCCAAATGAATTCGGGCGTCGTCAATTCGACGACCCGAACCGGCGGTATTCTTTCCTGTCCGCTTTCTTCCATCGATTCCCAGACTAAGGGTCGCGCCACCCCGATGCAACTATGCCGATCCCGGCGGTAGCTGGTCGGCATCGAAGCAACCTCTCCCCTAACCCCTCTCCCTTCTGGAGAGGCGATTATGTTCCTATTGACCCACAGTCCGATTTATGCCATATTTAACACATGGAAACAATCGGTGCATTCGACAAGCGGTTCTCCGATGACAACGCCTGCAAGGCTTATCTAGCTGCACAGCGTTGGCCGGACGGCGTGCGCTGCCCGCGATGCGAGCGCAAGGAAAAGGTCTATCCGATCACTGGCAAGGCATTTCACTGGCGCTGCCGGAACGAGGGATGCGGCGGGCGCGATGGCTACAAGTTTAGCGTCATCACACACACGATCTTTCAGGACACCAAGATACCGCTGAAACTCTGGTTCAAGGTCGCCTATCTGATTCTTACCAGCAAAAAAGGAATCAGCGCGCTACAGGTCCATCGTGTGATCTTTGGCGAAGATTCCGGCCACGATTACCGGACAAGCTGGTTCATGTGTATGCGCTGGCGCGCAGCCATGAAGGGCGATGTGCTGCCGTTGGAAGGCGAGGTTGAGGTTGATGAAATGTACATTGGCGGCAAAGCCGAGAATATGCATCTCAAGAAACGGAAGGCGCTCGCCCTCACAGGGACCAAGGGCAAAGTGGCGGTCATTGGAGCGATTGCGCGCAAGGGAATGGTGGTCGCCAAGGTGATCGAGAATACCGATACCGCGACCCTCGATAGCTTCGTTCGCCAAACCGTCTCGCAAAATGTCCGCCTACTCGCAACCGATGAACACAGCGGCTATCGGTTTTTGGGGAAACACATGAACCATCGCGTGGTCCGGCACAGTGCGGGCGAGTACGTTGTCGGAACCACACACACCAATACAATCGAAGGCTTTTGGAGCCTGTTCAAACGCGGGATCGTCGGCTCCTACCACAAGGTCAGCAAGGATTACCTGCCCCTGTACCTGAATGAATTTTCGTGGCGCTTCAACAACCGAAAGAACCCCGATATGTTCGGCGACCTGATTACGACGTGCAGCCAGTAGCGGAGCCGGGATTGACGCGCTAAAGTATCGGGGTGGTTTCCACCCTGCATCATGGCCGAAAGCGCGTAAGCGCAAAAACTCGCGCCGAAGATGATCGCCTAAGACGGGAACTTGAAAACGCCGATATGGCGAAATTCGACAAGGCGTTTAAGCGAGCTATTGGATCGATTGTTCTCCAGAAGGCAGGTGGAACACCTCGGCATTCGGTCAAATCGTAACGCCTGCAAGTTGCGCGAAATCTCGCAATAACTTTTCTACAACGTCGAATGCGGAATCCGTGAGTGGGATCAACGGCGGGTTCAAAGTGAACACATACCGTAATGCTTTATTGGGGTCTTCCTGATTAAGCACCGCAACCATGCACTGAAGCCGAGCTTTCCCCTGCTTTTCCGGGTTCCAACTATTAACATTGGCAGACCCACATAGGGTTTCTATGCAGCCTCCAATCGGTCCATTTGCTCGCACCATAGCTTGGTAACATAAGGTTTCAAGGCCACCCGGCTCATTCGGTGGCATTGTCGCAATCGCGACTGGCGGAGCAGCGTCTCCATCGGTAGCCAATTGCATGAATGTTGACGGCACGGCATAATCGCCCGCATCCTGTATATACTGCCGCGCTTCATTTAGGGTTGCATTCGGATCGTCGGCACTGTCAATTACCAAGAGCACACCCTTGATGTTGTCCGCAGCTTTCGTGGCTCGAAGCATATTTGGGAAACGCTTTTTCCCTCCAAATATATGCTTCTGCTTTTCTATAGAGTCGTCGCCGGGATCATGCGGAAATGGAATATCGAAGTGGGGTAAATTGCGCGCTGCTATAAAGCGCCGAAAAAATTCGCGATCCGAAAGACCTTCGCAAATGATGACCAACGAATGCTGAAAACGGTAGCCGCCGTCCGCTTCTTTGGGCAGCGGTAGTGTAAGTTGCGAGTCGGGCATTTAACCGCGGATTTCTACTCCTTCCTCGATCGCGCTAATCATATCACGACCAGCAAGCTGTTTTGCTGTGGAATCTCCATTAGTGCGCTTGATACGTATTAACGAGAAATCGTTTTCATCTTCCCGAATTGTGTTCAGCGCAGCTTTCAGACATTCAAGACTGTGTGTCGTTACAAACACTTGGCTGTTACTTTCTTTTGTGACCCGGTGCAGGGCTGCCCATAAACTTGATAGTCGATCGAAATATGAGCCATTTTCAATTTCGTCAATAAGCAGCAAGCCATCCTTGTAGATATGTGCGGCGAGAACAAGGGTAACAAACTTATTGATACCGGCTGACAATAGGGCAAGTGGCTCCTTGTCTCGCAGATATGGAACAGTGACCCATATTGATGCCGGTCCAAGTGGATTCGGTACGACAGCGAGGGCCTTAACCTCTGGATATTCTCGCTGAACTAGCTCAAGTATTTCTGATTCGCGATTCTGCGTAATTAATTGTCCAAACCATGCGCTACTATCTTGCGGTTGATAGCCTACGATTGCTCCCATAACAGCGGTCGTCGGTCCCAGTTCCGGCCCCGGCTCCAACACAGGCTGCCCATTGGGAAGAACTGTAGCTTTCAAAGGAGGGCCGGTGATTGCCGGACTAGACCTAACAAACACCAGAGGAACAATCACCGTTGGCGGAATTATTCTTTGGATCGCCGTCGCTTCTGCGCCCTGCGGTATTGTTGTTGGCCCCGTTTGAGTAATCGCTTGGGAAGGGTCGAAGAAAATTTCAACGGAGCGGTCAAAATGAGCCGAATCGCGGGAGGCGATAATAATGTGGCGTGTATTCTCTCGCTTAAAAAAGAAATGATTCCAGAGACTTTCAAACTGCTCGCGCGACATGTTCGGGAGAAAAAAGGACTGAATCCCGCGTACTTGGTTCAGCCAATTTGCGATGGCAGGAGTTCCTCCAGCATTCATGCGCAGCGCTTCCAGCAGCGCCGTCTTACCGACTGCGTTACGGCCCACAATAATGTTGATCCGACGCAGATTTTTTAGCTTCAGCGTCTCAAAGCAACGGAAGTTCTGGATCGTCAATTCCTCGATCATCCGGTATCCGGCGGGTCCAAGCCGCCCCTCCAAAGAGCGGTCCATCATAGACGCTCCTTGGACAGAGAGCCAACCCCGCTATCCGGCCTGTCACGTCGGCCCCATAATATTGGTTCTGTGGGTCCAGAGCAACATAATCGCCTTCTGGAGAGGGGAACCGGGCGGGAGCTGAGAGCGTCGCTTCCTGTTTGACCAAGAGCCGTCCAAAAACGGCTAGGTCCTTCGCAGAGCTTCAGGACGCCTGCTCATGAGCCATTCGCAGGCGTTTGCGGCACTGCGGGAAGCTCGAAACCCGTCAGGGGTTTCGAAAAAACAATGATTGATGCCTGCGTTCGACGATCGATCTGCCCCGGCGTCAATTCGGCAGCGGCGGCAGCGAGGGCAACGACGGCGGCGGCGCCGGGAGCGTGCTGGTGGTCGCGGCCATCGGGAGCGTGAGCGTGATGTTATCGAAGCTGGCCTGCGAATCGTCGCGCGCCCAGACTCCGATCCGGCCCGCGGCCAGCTTGTTGTCCTCGATGTCGAAAATCTGCTTGTCGTTGTCGAAGCAGGTGAAATGATGCCCTTCCACGACGACCTTGAGCTTGTACCAGACTCCCGTGTCGGTGTTGAATCCGGCCTGCTTCAAGGTCACGAACTTGCCGTCCGTCATGCGGCCCAATGCGAAGTAATCGCTGGGGCATCCGGCTGCTATGACATAGTAATTGCTGGCGTTGACGTAGCGAAAAATCAGTCCGCCCGAGCAGTCGAAATGGTATGCCGCCGGCGCCTTGAACCTGCCTTCAAGCGTGAAGTCGGTGTACTCGGTTGGGTCGGTCAGCACGGCGGCTGGATAGTATTCGAGCAGATGCGTTAGCGAAGGGATGAGTCCGCCGCCCGGGATGCCGAAGGCATTGGGCTGGCTGGGCGCGGTCGGATCGGCCTTCACCGCCCAGCTTCCGATCACTGGAGTCCATTCGGCGGCGGGGCCGTCGGCCTTGTCCTGATCGAAGTTCCACGTCAGGGTTTTCGGCGTCGGCGTGGGCGCGGGAGTAAGCGTCGGTGCGACGGTAGGCTTTGGCTTGGCGTCGCCCTTTGGCTTTGAGAATGCGTCAGGCGCGGTGGCTATCACCGCCATCATCAACCCCGCAGCCGCGATCGCCGCGCTCAGCCGCCATGAACTTGATGTCATCTTATGCACTCTCTCTCCCGATCGATCCGAATCGGCATGTGTTGAAAGCTAACTAACGATCGGCGCGAGTTTTGCGGATGAATGGCCCACTGTCAAGCCGAATTCGGGGGACGGTACTGGGCGGTTTTGAAAATTTGTCCGGTAGGGGCGGCTCGCGAGGGGGAGTATGTACTTAACGCAAATGGCGGGATCAACCGGGATTTGGCGGGACATAGCGGGATGAATTAACCGGGGCTGGGCGGGACTGGCCGGGGCTGGGCGGGAAAAATGACGGGTCAGACTAAGGTTGCCTGCCTTGGGGGTTCTTGCGGCGCTTGAGCGAACGACGAAATAAGGGGCGGCAAGTCCGGCTTTCTACCTGCCAATAAATCTTCAATCGTTATGATTTGAAGTTTCCGGTACTTTCCGCTTTTCAGATACTCTCCACCCACCGTCGTTTCAAAGTAGCCTGCCTTTAGGGCTTCCTTGAGCATCGGGTCAGTCGGCTTTGCAAGCGTCACAAATAAGCCCATTTTGGCCTTTTCTCTATCAACAACGTGGCCCAAATCGCGGAGCATTGAAACCGAAACATTCTCGCCGCCTTTAACTGATACGATAATTTTTTCCGTCACGGCCTTCCCATCACGGAAATCCTTGAAATAAATCAGGCCGTCAATCCCAGTGTCCGCGCCCTTTTTCTTGTTACCAAATGGAATCGCCTTCACCAATGATACCGCCCACCATTGGAATTGATATTTGTCACGAGTGGCCAGATCGCGCGCGCCCTCAAAGTCTTTAGGCGTTCCATGAACGTCGTATTTAATGCCGGGAAACGCATCAGCAAGCCGCGTTTCA
This sequence comes from Binataceae bacterium (SeqCode), assembly GCA_035524375.1. Taxonomy (GTDB): domain Bacteria; phylum Desulfobacterota; class Binatia; order Binatales; family Binataceae; genus Binatus. The sequence goes on from DATKOZ010000065.1 coordinate 21,785, forward strand.
ATAAGCGAAATTGCAAGATGGGTAACGTCGATCCCAATCCATTTTCGTTTGAGCTTTTCCGCCGCATGAATCGCGGTGCCGCAGCCGCAGAATGGATCAAGTACAGTATCGCCCTCATCGGTTGAGGCACGGATAATCCTTTCCAAGAGACCCAGTGGCTTTTGAGTTGGATAGCCCAACCGTTCTCTATCTTTGGCTGAAAGCCATTTGACATCTTGATCGATTCCATCGTTTGGTCGCTGATAAACACAGCCTTCCGTTCCGGGCTGGAAGGCCCATATATCTTGAAGCGGGACACCTTCCGCCTCCGCTAGATGGAGTTTGTAAGTCGGAACCGTTGCCTTTACACCCCAATGAATGAGGCCGATTTCATCAAGTTTATCGAGACGTTGGATCAAGGGATAGGTCGCAAGATCGTTGCCTGTCAGTTTTCGATATTTATCATAAAGGAATGATGCAGGCTGCCAATGGCGTCCCGATGTAGTCGGATCGTATCCCCGCCAAGGAGTGCCGCTATCGCCAGTCCGAGTACCCGGTCCAGTCAATAGAACAGTGCGATATTTCCCGTGTTCATCTGATTGGCGAAAAAATTTCTTGATGTAATCATTCGTGTATGGCCCCTTGGGATATTTGAATTTTGCCGCATCGGTTTTGCCGTAAAACAGAATAATTTGATGAATCGGCCCGAAGCGGTCGGCACTATTATTGGAACCAGTACGTCTCCAAACGATTTCATTGCGGAAGTTCAAGGGGCTGAAAATTGAGTCTAGAAGCAGCTTCAAATAGTGGCTGGCTGTCGGATCGCAATGCAGATAGAGCGAGCCAGTTGCCTTTAACGCACGGTGCAATTCCAGCAACCGAATCGCCATCATGGCAAGGTAGGCCATCATGTCGTTCTCTTTTAGAAAATCGCGCAATGCGCGGAGCAATTCCGATGCAGCAGTATTGCCGCTGCCCATCACCTCATCGAAGGCATGTTCAGCGGATTCGCCCCAATGCCAAGTGTCCTCAAAGGCTTCGATCTGCGCGTGCGATTGTTCTCCGCCGGGGGCTTTGAACAGTACATTGTAGGTGGCTTGGCTGTTAAACGGCGGATCGAGATAAACCAGATCGACCGTTTCGTCCTTAATGCTTTCGCGCAGGACGGCGAGATTGTCGCCGTAGTAGAGCGTGTTCATCGAGTCGCGCTAAACTTTGGTTGAGGCCATCCGCCAATCGGGCGCTTCTTGCCAAGCGCCTTTTTGATGGCGTCTTTCCAATCGCCTTCAATCTTCAAGACTTCGGGCTTCGGCCCCGGAGTCTCACGCGCTTTGTGCTTCGGCTGTTTTCCCAATTTGCTCGGCATAGGTCAGGCGCTTCCCATTGGCGTTGCGAATTAACCGTCCGGCTCGCTCGCCGTCATCGAACTTCCGCGTATTGTACCGGAAATCGAACTCCGCCAAATAGCGGTGAAGATGCTTTTTACTCACGCTGTGGAACGTGCCGTACAACCCGCGCTTGAGCAAGGAAAAGACACCCTCAACCGTGTTGGTGGTCACGTCGCCTCGCACATACTCTTCGGCGTTGTGATTCACAAAATCGTGCCGCGCAAATGGCTTGCCGACAAATCCGTAAAGGTTGAACGAATCGGTCATGATCCGGGTACTTAGATCGACATTCCCCAACAGTGCCTTGCGGAGATTCGCCATCGTCACCTTGTCCATAACAATCGAGCGAACATCTCCCCCGCGCTGAACCATTGCGAACACGGGCACCTTGCCCTTGCCGCCAAGATTCTTCGCATTGCGTTGGCTCAGCGGTTTGTTCTTTTCGCGTCCGCCAACGTAAGTTTCATCCGCTTCCACGATTCCGCTGAGCTTCGGCTTTGGTTCAAAATCATTGGCCATCGCGAAGCGTATGCGGTGCATCATAAACAGCGCCGACTTGTACGATAGGCCGGTCATGCGCTGAATCTGCTGGGAGCTTATTCCCTTCTTGCTGGCCGCAGCGGCCCAGAAGCCGTAGCACCAATGGCGCAACGGAATGCGGCTATCCTCAAAGACGGTTCCTGTCCGCGCCGTGTATTGTTTTCCGCAATCGCGACACAGCCACAGAAACCGCTTGTTGCGCTCGCCCGTCGTACGATCCTTCATCTGGTAAACTTGGACACCGCCGCAATGCGGACAGCATGGGCCAGTAACCGCCCAGCGTTGTGCTTCGAGAAATTCGACCGCTGCTGTTTCATCGGAGCAGGCGCGTGGAAGCGCGGCGACGATTCCAGACTTTGCCTCAGCCACTTTATGTTGTGCTTTTGCCATGATTCAGAATCTAACAGAATCCGATACTTGAGTCAAGTATTAAAATTATCCCATCGATGGTCCCAGAAATCGGGGGCTTGTCAGTAACCTTGCCGACAGGGTATGCTCGAAAAGAGTTCGGGGTGGCGGGGGTCCAACCCGCACGGGCCGTTGACCTTGGCAGGGCGGCCCACTGGTGCCCAAGACCAGCGCGTCTAGCAGTTCCGCCACACCCCGATAGAGGTTTGTGTGTTTGCCCGCCACCGGGCCGGGATGGCAGTCCCGGCCTAGTGGTCCAACTCAAGGGCAGACTCGCCGCAAGCTGGGAATTCAAGGCGGCTTGCCGATTGACCTAAGGCGGTTTCATCTTCGTAATCCTCTTCGTGATTTTCGGGCTGGTGCGAATGCAATCCAGCCAGCCCGAAGCCTTTTCACGCAGCGGCAACCCTTTGCGCCGCGTTTGCGATCTGCGCTGCTTCGGCACGATTCAGGCGATAAGTGGTCGGTCGCCGTCCAGCGCCTTGCCTCACCACTTCGATTACGCCTCGTTCCCGGAGACGGGCTAACGCTGTATTCAAGCTGCCTTGCGGAACTTGGGCGGTAAACTCGAATCCGTGCTGGCGTAATTTTTCTTCGACCTCCACAACGTTCCAAGTACGTCCCGGCCACATATCAAACACATTACGCACGGCATCTATCATCGTAAGATTGCCGAAGTCCGGTCGATGCGGAGTTGTAGTGGTATCCACACCCATGAGGCGATTACGTCCGCGATCCGCATCTACCCCTTCTTCCGGCAGCATCGCAGCGATGACATCAAGGGCCTTCATGCGCTCCTCAAATCGTTTTCGTGCGCCTGCCGTCTCTAGGTCGAACTCATTTTGCGCTTGCTGGCGAAGCACGATAATTTCTTGCCGATTCATGCTTTATACCTCAATCTGAAGGGGAAAGTTGGAAACGTCATTAGCCGCTACACAACCGCCCTACCATAGCTGGCGATCCAGCTACGATCACCCTACAGGAAATGATGGGCTTATGGAAGGGGCTGTCGTAAGTAGGGTCAGGGGTGATGGACTAACCAAAGGGGCTTTAGGTTGCGATGCGCGGTCTCATCTGATCTCGTTTCATCCCGCCCGATCCCGGATTTGCGTTAAGTACATACTCCCCCTCGCGAGCCGCCCGATTTTCTGCGAAACCCGGGCGCGTCTCGACGCGCCCCTACCGGAATTGTCACTGTGGCGGTATGTGCTGTGCTGTCGATCGCGGTAGCGCTCCTGTCGCATCCTGCCGCTCCGCATTAATCGATCTTCGTGGACAGGTTTGGGTGGTGCCCTAACTAAAATTTGCCGGTGGTCCGCACGCCAAAGGCGCGCAGCATGTTAGCCCAGGGCAACGCCCTGGGTCTTAAGGATTTTTTAATTGACGCGCCCTATAGGGGCGCGGGGATCCGCACCCTCACCTGCGCGTCACGCCGCATGCGAAAAAAAGCAAGCGGCGCGCCGCGACCCTCTCCCGCAAAAGCAGCGGGCGAGGGCAGATATCAGGAGGGGCGGAAGCGATTTTGGTTCATGCTAACCCAGGGCGTTGCCCTGGGCTGATATGCTTCGGCGCTTTCAGCGCCGAGTACGAACGGTGCGGCAGTAGAAGAACAGGATCGGTTGCGCGTATTTGCTCATGGTCGAGGCCCTGGATTGAGTTTAAAGCCGATTGTAATGAAGATCGATGGCTTAGACTTAAAGCGTGGCAGCCTCTGCATTTCAGGGCGAACGGCAACGTCGCGGACATCAATACCTGCATTTCGTAATGCATCGACTAGAGCGCGAGCGGCAGTGCGGTCCTTTTCCGATGAGTCGCTAGCGGTTTCAATTAGTAGGCCAGAAATATTTCGTGGGTCGGTAGAAGGGCTACTCTCCCTATGCCATTTCAGTCTCGCGAAAATCCAATTGAACCCCCAAGAAAATGTAGGTGAATCTGGAACGCTAGGAACGAATGCGATTCCTATTGATGGCGCGGCATTGATCGGTCGAAGCGCGTCAACGATTTGCGCCATCTGTTTACGGCTAATTCCGCGTCCTTTGGCCGCTCTTTCAATGTTAGCAATCTCAAGTTCTGCCTCTGCGGCGCGAGCATTGGCCTCAGCAACGGCGCGATGCGAGGCCGCTTCGTCGGTTGCAAGTTGCTGGGCGTCACGCTTCAACTTGGCGACTTCCTTATCGGAGATCGTTTGGAGATGTTCGGAGAGAGCGAAGACCGTAATATCGGCAAGCCATTCACCGCCCACGCCCAAAATCGCCATTACTACAAAGCATGTGCGAAACTTTTTCCAACGATGTTCCTTTGTGGTTTCTTCGGCAATCCAGCCGATCAGGAAGAAGAAACCGAATACAAATACCGCGATTTGGGCGACAGTGAGTCCCGAAAGAGTTGCATCCCTAGATAATGACGAAACTACCCCCATATCTCTCTACAGTCTCGCAGCCGTGGTTTTTACGATGGCACAGATCGTCATTGTTATGATTGTCTTAATTCGACGGACGCTGAGGAAACGATAATGCGAACCTCAACTGCTTCCTTCTGCTGGTGTCATGCTGCTTGCTCTGAAACGCCCGCCAGTCAGCGCGTTTCAGCCTCCTGCTATGGCTGACACGAACTGCATTCTAAGAAAAAATCCCACCTGAAAATATATTCGTATTTTCTTCGCTTTCGATTTTATCGCGTCGCGTCGCCCACTTGACCGGGGATTATCCGGCTCTTGACTAACGCCCGCATTCCTGCTACCTTTCAACTATGAACAAGAAAGCACAGCCCCGATTCGTCCGGCAGATGACGCTCAGCCAGTTCGACCGCTTGTTTCCAAGCGAGCAGGCCTGCCGCGATTACCTGCTTATGCGCCGATGGCCGTCCGGCCCACGCTGCCCGCGCTGCAATAACGAAAAGGTATATGAGAGCGAAGCGCGCCCGTGGCACTGGCAGTGCATGAAGTGCGGCCCCAAGCCGCGCTCGCCGTATCGCTTCGCCCTGACCACGGGAACCATCTTCGAGGAAACCAAGAAGCCCCTGCTGCTTTGGTTCCGCGTCCTGCATTTGATGCTGACCAGCAAAAAGGGAATGAGCGCCCTGCAAGTGCATCGGATGATCGGAACCGGCTCCTACCAGACCGCGTGGTATATGTGCATGAGACTGCGCGCCGGACTCAAGGATTCTGATTTCCGCAAGCTCATGGGAATTGTCGAAGCGGACGAAACCTTTATCGGTGGCAAGGATCGCAATCGCCACTGGAACAAGAAGAGCGCACAGCAGCGCGAAGCGGCTGGCCCGCAACCTGTCGGCGAAGCAATCGGCTTCGGCAAGGTTGGAGTCATCGGCGCTATCGCACGGAAAGGCAACGTGGTCGCACAGGTGGCCGAATACATGGACGCGGCGGAACTGAGCAAATTCGTGCGCGGCGTGGTTGATGCTCGAAAGATATCGGTTGTCATCACAGACGAACACCCGGCCTACAACCGACTCAACTATGTATTGCGTCATGAATCGGTTAACCACAGCCGGGGCGAATACGTCCGGGGCGATGCCCACACAAACACGATTGAGAGCTTCTGGAGCCTGCTGAAACGCGGCGTCATGGGAACGTATCATCACGTAAGCAAGAAGTACCTGCCGCTCTACCTGAACGAATTTCAGTTCCGCTTTAACAACCGCAACAACGAGGATATTTTCGGGGTCGCGATAGCAGGATGCTGAAACGCGCTGACTGGCGGGCGTTTCAGAGCAAGCAAGATGCCGCCAGCAAGCCGAGGCAGATGAAACTGCATCTATTGCTTCGGTCACGGGGCGACGGCTCCCATTAATTTGGAGTCGATGGCGGTGTTGATGGCATTGCAGCGAGTTTCGACATCATCCAACACACTGATTGTCTTAGCGATCTTCTCGCTCATTCGATCTATGGCCGCATTCAAGTCCTGAGAAAAGCCACGCGGCCCCTCAAGGGCTTTGCGGAAATTCGTCTGTGCGGCGCGATTTTCAGCGTTACTTTTTCGTAAACTCGCGACGGCGTTCTTTAAGGTTTGTAAACCCTCTCGTTGTCCTGGGTCCGCCGGATTAGCACGACCGACGAGACGAAGGTGGCCCTCGAAAAAAAATGAAATGCTCTCTGCAAGCTCCGGCAGATTCTCCTCAAGTTCAGTAGCAGCAGCGTCTGTGCTTCTTGCTGCCCTTTGCGCTTCTTTACGCATTCTCGCGAATACATTGCGACCAGATTGTTGGATTGTCCCCATCGCCGCAGTATGGCCCCTAATTCGGGCATTCAATTCAACTTGAGTCTGTGAAATTTTGCTCATTACACCCATAAAAGCCTTATGGGCCGACTCCATGTTGACCATCGCATCGAAAAAACCAATCTCCCCGGAAATGTAGCGGCTCTTCTTTTGCTTGGGCGATGTAGGCGAAAAGAGGAAAATCAAAATCGCTATGAGAGCCGTTGTCAGAAACCCACCCAGAAAAACGTATGTCAATGCGGACGGTAGATGCGTGAGAAATGAAACCATCCACCCCGCGCCGGTCACTACCGCACCCCCAAGAAATGCTAAAAATCGTTTGCCCCATGCGCTATCGAGAAACTGATCGGTTCCCGTCCAAGGGAGATACTCCTTGAGAAACTCCACGCACCAATCGCGGAGAGCTTTGAGCCGTTTTTGCATGGCGTCAGGTACCCCTCGCCGTAAGGTTTCGACAGAGGAGCATCGTACTGCGCTTGACGCCCGTCCGCCAACGTCGGAAACTAAGAGGCGATGGGCTACGCGCAACCGATCCTGTTTTTCTTCTGCCGCCCCTGTGGGGACTACCACGAAAAGACCCACCCGCATTACGCGGAGCAGAACCAACGGGCGGCTGAGCGCCGTGTAGCCCGGACTGCTAAAGCCGCCAAGTCCGCTAAGCCCAAACCCCGCCAGAGCCAGCCACAGCAGCAGAGCTAGAGCCGCCGTACCCGGCTGAAAACCGGCCTGTCGGCCTAAGATAAGCCGCCGTGCATTGATAGTCAACACCCGGATAATCCCCACTTGACCGTAGTGGTACAAAGTGGGAAATTGTGGAGCACTTGGGAGAGTAAGGGTGTTCACTGGGAGATTCGACCATTCGCTCGACGATAAGGGGCGCGCGAGCATTCCCGCTCGTTTCCGCGAACTCTTGTTGCGCGAATCCCACGATCGCCTCTACGTGACCAACTTCTTTTATAACAAAGAGAAATGCCTCGCGCTTTATCCGCCAACGCAATGGGACAAGCTGAACGAGATGCTCGCAACCAAGCAGCGCTTCGATCCGCGCATGCAGGCGTTCGAGACTTTTCTCATCGGCGGCGCATTCGAGGTGCCGGTGGATCGGCAGGGACGGATTTTAATTCCGGAGCGGCTTCGCGCGTGGGCCGGACTTGGACGCGAGGTCGTATTTTCGGCGCGCCCGGATCATTTCGAGTTGTGGAACAAGCAGGTGCTCGACCGGGTGATCAAGATGTCTGAAGAACAGGTTAGCGACCCGGAATTTCTGGCCAAGCTGGGGATCTGACGGGCGATGAATCTTGCGGTGATAGACGACGGCGACGCGGCGGACCGGATGCATGTGCCGGTGATGGTGGAGGAGGTGCGCGGTTTAATCGCCGCGCACGGTCCGCTCGCGTTCGTCGACGTTACGGTCGGCGCGGGAGGCCATTCGGAGGCCATCCTGCGCGCGACCGAGGCACGGATGCTGGGGCTGGATCGCGATGCCGCGGCGATTGCCGCGGCGGGACAGCGCTTGTCCGAATTCGGCGATCGCGTGGTGCTGCGGCAGGCGGACTTCGGCGAGGTCGAGTCCGAAATGAAGGCCGCGGGCTTCGATGCCGCCGACGGCATCCTGGCGGACCTTGGGATGAGCAGCATCGCGCTCGACGACGCTTCGCGCGGCTTCAGCTTTCGGCATGACGGCCCGCTGGACATGCGAATGGACCAACGCCAGCCGCTATCCGCCAAAGACATCATAAATGAAGAGAGCGAAGAAGAGCTCGCCCGGATTATCTACACCTACGGCGAAGAGCGCGCCTCGCGCCGGATCGCGCGGATGATCGTGGAGGCGCGGCGGAATCGCCCGCTGGAAACCACCGGCGATCTGCGCGCGGTAGTCGAGCGCGCACTCGGCGCACAGCGCCGCGGCGGGATGCATCCGGCAACCCGGACCTTCCAGGCGATTCGCATCGCCGTCAATCACGAAATGGAAAGCATCGCCGCGCTTTTGCGCGACGGTCCCGCGATGCTTCGGCCGATGGGTCGAATGGTTGTGATCGCATACCACTCGCTAGAGGACCGTCCCGTAAAGGAATGTTTCCGCGAACTGGTGCGCGGCGGAGGCTTTACCGCGATTACGCGCAAGGCGGCCAAACCGTCCGCGGCCGAGGTCGCGCGCAATCCGCGCGCGCGCAGCGCGAAGCTGCGATGCATCGAAAGGAGCGCGGTATGAATCATCGCGCGCGCCCGACCCGTTCGCCGTCGCGGATTCTTCCCGCGATTCTGGGGCTGCTAATCGCGGTGGTTGGATTCGCCACATTGATGATGCGGCTGGAAGTAACGCATGAAGGGTACCGGCTGTCGTCGCTGCGCGACGATATCGCGCGGCTGCGCGACGAGAACAACGCATTGCGCCTGTCGAAGGCGCAATTGAGTTCGCACGATCGGCTGCGCGCGCTGGCGCCGCAATACGGGCTTGAGCCGGCGGGGCGCGGGCAGGTGGTGATGCTCCCATGACGGGATCGTTCCAGCAGCGGCGCACCCGCGTGGGCGCATTGACAATTGCAATCGCGGCGCTGTTCGCGGTCGCGGCACTGCGCCTGGTGATGCTGGTGTCGTTCGACGGCGCGAAGCTGAATTCGCTGGGCCGCAGCGAGCATACGGCGGAGACGGAACTGGCGGCGGTGCGCGGGCTTATCACCGATCGCGACGGGCAGCCGATGGCGCTGTCGGTCGAAACGCAATCGGTTTATGCGCGGCCGCGCCACGTGCTCGACGCCTCCACGCCGGCCGAACGCGCCAAGCTGGCATCGACGCTTGGAATCACGCCGCGGGATTTGGAAGAAAAGCTGAGCAAGAGCGCGCCGTTTGTGTGGCTTGCGCGGCGGCTTGCGCCGGAGCGCGCACAGGCCGCGGAGTCCCTTGGGATCGACGGAATCGGTGCGCTTGGCGAATACAAGCGCTTCTACCCGGAGAGCAACCTGGCCGCGGCGGTGGTGGGGTTGGCGGGGATGGATGGCCAGGGGCTCTCCGGCCTCGAGCAGGAATACGATCGGCTGATACGCGGAGAACCGGTCGAGCTGCAGTTCTATCACGACGCGATGGGCCATCCGATTTTCGACAGCCCGATGGCGCTTAAGGCCCCCGAGCCGGGCGCGCATCTGGAGCTCACGATCGATTCGTCGATTCAGTCGCTGGCGGAGACCGAACTTGCACAGGAAGTACATCAGAGCGGCGCACGGCGCGGCAGCGCGATCGTGCTCGATCCGTTCACCGGCGAGGTGATCGCGATGGCCAACGTCGGCGCCGATCCTGACAGCGTCCACGACCGGCTGCATAACGCGGCAGTTCAGGATGCGTTCGAGCCGGGCTCGACGATGAAGGGAATTTTGGGCGCGATTGCGCTGGCCAACGGAACCATCACGCCGACGCAGCAGATCTATTGCGAAGACGGCCATTACACGATCGACCGGCGCACGATTCACGACGACAGCCGGCACGGATGGCTCGACCTGGGCGGTATCATCGAGGTTTCATCCAACATCGGCGCCGCAAAAATTGCGATGTCGCTGGGGTCGGATCGCTTTTACGACGGCCTGCGCGCATTCGGGATCGGATCGCGCACCGGAATCGATCTGCCGGGCGAGGCGGGCGGCCTGCTCAATCGCGCCAGCGGATGGCGCACGATCGATCTGGCGAATCATGGCTTCGGGCAGGGCGTTGCGGTTACTCCGATTCAACTGGCGGTGGCGTACTCGGCGATAGCCAATGGCGGCATGATTGTTCGCCCGTATGTCGTGAAGGCCGCCTACGACGCCGACGGCACGCCAATCCTGACGCATACTCCCAGCGCATTGCGCCGCGCGATCCCCACCGAGGTGGCGCATCAGATGAACCTGTTGCTGCGCAACGTCGTCAACGGCGCCGACGGCACCGGACGCCGCGCGCAGGTGGACGGATTCACCGTCGCGGGAAAAACGGGGACCGCGCAGATGGTCAATCCGCAGAATGGAACCTATTTCCAGAATCGCCACGTGTCGTCGTTTGTGGGCTTTCTGCCCGCCGACGATCCGCGCCTGTTGATTCTGGTGGTGCTGTACGACGTCGGCCACGGCCATTTCGGCGGCTTGGTGGCGGCGCCGGTCTTCAGTGAAATCGCCGAAGGGGCGGCGCGCGACCTGAACATCGTGCCGGCGGATCAGTCCTATCGCACGGCCAGCATGATCCCGCTTCCTGCCCCGGGCACCGCCGTCGGAGCCGACGATGGCATCGCCGTGGACGACGATTCGTACACTCCGGTGCTGACGGGCTCGAAGCTGATGCCGGCGACGCCCGGATTCGTCGGATTGAGCCTGCGGCGCGCGCTTGAATTAGCGCGATTGAGCCACGTCCAGATAGAGGTGCATGGAACCGGCTATGTCGCCATACAGGAGCCGCCTGCGGGCGCTCCGATGAGTCATTCGGCGGTAAAATTGACGCTGGCCCCTGCGGTCCAGGAAGACGCCGATTCAGGCATCGTTCGTGCGTCGTATCCGATTTCCGGTACCGGCGATAGGCCGGGAAGCCACAAGTGAAGCTCAATGAACTGCTGGCTGGTTTTGAGGTTGCGCGAATCGTTGGGGAGCCCGGAGTGGAAATCTCCGGACTTTGTTACGACTCGCGTGAGGTTAAGCCGGGCGAAGTGTTTTTCTCGCTGGCCCGCGATCCGGATCGGAACCGGGCCAACATAACTGATGCATTGAACCGTGGGGCGCGCGCCGTGGTGGTGAGGAGTGGAGTGGAGGAAGTGGTGGCGCGCCCCGCGGTAACTTTCGTCGAGAGCGGGCGGCCGCGCCATCTGATGGGCGCGGCTGCCGCTCGATTTTTCAAGGCTCCCAGCGAGCGAATCGACGTAATCGGCGTCACCGGCACCAGCGGCAAAACCACGACGACCTACCTGTTGGCGTCGATCTTCGAGGCGGCAGGATTTCCCGCCGCCATTATCGGCACGATCGGGATTTTCATCGGCGGAAAGAAAATTTATCACGGGCTGACGACTCCGGAATCGCTCGATTTCGAATCGGCGCTGGCCCGGATGGAACGCGAGGGCGTGAACCGCGCCGCCGCCGAGGTTTCATCGATCGGAATTGCGGAGGGGCGCGCCGATGATCTCAGCTTCCGCGCCTGCATGTTCACCAATCTTGGCCGCGACCATCTCGACTATCACCGCACGATGGAGAACTACTTCGCGGCGAAACTCCGGCTGTTCACGGAAATCCTGCCGCGCAGCCGGCGGTCCGACCCGGTTGCGATTGTCCGCGGTGACGATCCATTCGGCCGGCGCGTACTGGATGCGGTCGCGGGCCATAAGGTCAGCTTTGGACTCGACCGATCGCTGGATGCGCATCCGGAGTCATTCGACGCCAACCTATCGGGTACCCGCGCGACGCTCTCAGTGCTGGGTAAGAAAATCGAGATTAACTCGTCGCTGGTTGGCGAGTTCAACCTTGCCAATGTCCTTGGCGCCTCGGCTCTGTCGGTGGCCCTGGGCATCGATGTGGCGGCGGTGGCGGAAGGTGTGCGGCGATGCCCAGGGGCCCCCGGCAGGCTCGAGGCGGTGGCGGCAAAACCGGGAGTCTTTGTCCTGGTCGACTATGCCCACAAGCCCGACGCGCTGGATGCGGTCCTGAAGGCGATTCGCGGGATGTGCAAAGGGAAGCTGATTTGCGTATTCGGATGCGGTGGAGATCGCGATCGCGGAAAGCGCCCGATTATGGGCGAAATCGCCGGCCGGCGCTCAGATTTCGCCGTACTTACCTCCGACAATCCGCGCACCGAAGACCCGCTGGCGATAATCGCCGACGTCGAGGAAGGGCTGGTTGCCGCCGGTCTGGAACGTATCGATCGGCCAGAATCCACCGAACGCGGGGGCTACGTTTCCGAACCTGACCGCCGCAAGGCGATCAAACTCGCGATTCGTATCGCTCGTCCCGATGACGTCGTACTCATAGCAGGGAAGGGGCACGAGGATTACCAATTGGTTGGCTCGCGCATCCTTCCGTTCGATGATCGGGTGGTTGCGCGCGAAGTCGCTGCGGAATTGGACATAGCCAAAGGCTAAGATCGACGGTACGGCACGATGCTCTATCTGCTGCTATATCCGCTGCACAAATATTACGAAGCCTTTAACGTCCTGCGGTACGAAACCTTTCGTTCGGTACTGGCGGGACTGGCGGCGCTGGCGCTATCGCTGGCGCTGGGACCGGTCCTGATCCAGCGCTTTCGGGAGGCGCACATCGGCCAGACGATTCGCGAAGTCGTTCCCGAGGCGCATCAAAAGAAGGCCGGTACGCCTACGATGGGCGGGCTGCTGATCATCGCGGCGGCGCTGGTGGCGACATTGCTGCTGGCCGACCTGCTCAACCAATATGTTTGGATTGCGATTTTCGTTATGGTCGCGTTCGGGGCAATCGGCTTTAGCGACGACTACCTGAAGCTCGCGCGCGGCAAGGGACTCGGACTTGGCGGACCGATAAAACTTTTCTGGTCGTTCCTGTTCGCATTCGTGGCGGCGGCATGGCTGTTCATCCATCTTGGCTACGACACGCACTTAAACGTTCCATTTCTCAAGAATATTCATCCTGACCTGCACTGGTGGCTATACATCCCGTTCGCGATGATCGTGATCGTCGGATGTTCGCATGCCGTGAATCTGACCGACGGACTCGACGGCCTCGCGATCGGACCGGTGATGACAGTTGCCTTCTGTTATTGGACCTTCACCTACGTCGCGGGCAACGTGAAATTTGCGACCTATCTGCAGGTGCCGCATATCGACGGCGTCGGTGAGGTCGCAATTTTTTGTGCGTCATTGATCGCGGCATCGCTGGGGTTTCTTTGGTACAACGCCTATCCCGCCACGATGATGATGGGTGACGTGGGCGCCCTTGGCTTGGGTGGGGCGCTGGGTGCGGTTGCGGTTCTGGCCAAACAGGAACTGGTGCTGCTGATTGCCGGCGGCGTGTTTGTGATCGAGGCCGTATCGGTGATCATTCAGCGCTACTATTACAAAGCGACACATCGGCGGGTTTTTCGGATGGCGCCGATACATCATCACTTCGAATTGGGCGGCGTCCCGGAGACCGTCGTTGTGGTTCGCTTTTGGATCGTATCGATCGTGTGCGCGCTGATCGCGCTTAGCACGCTCAAGTTGCGTTGATGGAACTAAACGGCAAACGAGTGATGGTCGTGGGGATGGGCGCCAGCGGCGCAGCCGCCGCGCGGTTCCTGCACGAGCATGACGCGCGCCTGGTTATGACCGACCTGCGCGCCGATATACCGCGCGATGATCTGCCGCCGGGCGAATTTCACTTGGGCAGCCAGGATGCCGCGTGGGTGCGTGGCGTGGATCTCGTCGTGACCAGCCCCGGTGTCCCGCGCAATTCGATTCTGCTGCGCGCCGCGGTCGCCGATGGCATCCCGGTGATCGGCGAAATCGAATTGGCGAGCCGGTTCATCACCGCCCCGATCGTGGCGGTTACCGGCACCAACGGTAAAAGCACCGTCGTGGTGCTGCTCGGAGCAATCCTCAAGGCGGCGGGGATGCGCGCATTCGTGGGGGGCAATCTGGGTACGCCACTGGTGCGCGCGATTGGCGAACCAAATGACGCAATCGTGGCGGAGGTTTCCAGCTTTCAACTTGAGTGGATAGAAAGCTTCCACCCGCATGTTGGAGTGCATCTGAATCTGACCGACGATCATTTCGACCGCTACAGCGGCCTTGAGGATTATGGGCGCGCCAAGGCGCGCTTGTTCGAGAATCAGGACGCATCGGATTTCGCGATTCTAAATCGCGACGATCCCAACGTGTGGAAGCTTGCGCAGACCGTCTCTTCGCAGGCGATCGGATTCGGCATGTCGAAAGGGGCGCCGCCGTCGATATGGCCCGAAGGATCGGCGATCGCGTTCGAGATCGGCGAATATTGCGGGAAAATCAGCCTGGAAAAATTCCGTCTCAAGGGACGGCATAACCTTGCAAACGCGATGGCCGCGGCCGCCGCTGCACTCGCACTGGGTGTTTCGTCCGGCACAATCCAACGCGCAATATCCGAATTCACCGGGCTGCCGCATCGGATTGAATTTGTCCGTGAGAAAGGCGGCGTTACCTACATCGATGATTCCAAGGGGACCAACGTCGGCGCGGCTGTCGAGGCGATCGACGCGATGACGCCGCCGGTGATTCTGATCGCGGGCGGAACCGACAAGGGTGGCGATTACACTCCGCTGCGGCGTCCGATACGCGAGCGGGTGCGGCTGGCAATTTTGAACGGCGCGGCGCGCGAGAAAATGCGCGCGGCGCTTTCGGGGTCAACGGAAATTGAACTGGTGCCGGCGCTTGGGGATGCCGTCGGACGTGCGGCTCAGGCGGCGCGTCCGGGCGACACCGTGCTGTTGTCGCCGGCCTGTTCCAGCTTCGATCAATTCAGGGACTATGCAGAACGCGGAAACGTATTTAAAAATTTGGTTCGGGCGCTTTGATGCCGTCAGCCATCGGCGTCCGGACCCATGGCTGTGGGCTCCGGCGGCGATGCTTTTGCTGCTCGGCCTCTGGATGGTCCTGAACACGACCTATTTCCCCGGACTGGAAAAGACCGGCGACGCATTCCATTTTTTTAAGCTGCATTTGATTCACATCGCGGCCGGCTTCGTCGTTCTCGCGGTGCTTTCGCAATTCTCGCTGGCGGGATTGCGGCGGCTGGCAAAGCCGCTATTTTTCATCTCGGTTGCGATGTTGATCCTTATTCACGTGCCCGGCTTGGGCGTGGTGCGCGGCGGAGCGCGGCGATGGCTCAAGCTGGGCCCGCTCATTCTCGAACCATCGGATCTGGTGAAATTTTCGCTGGTGTTTTATTTGGCCGAATTTCTCAGCCGCCGCCAGCCGCGGATCCGATCGTTCGCGGACGGCCCGCTCGCCGCATTCTTGATCGTCGGTCCGGTCGCCCTGCTGGTCCTCAAGCAGCCCGACTTCGGCACGACAGTGATGATCGCGTTGATCCTGTTCGCGATGCTGTTCGCCGCGGGCGCGCGCGGATGGCATTTGGCGGCGGCTGGTAGCGGCGCGGCCTGCATTATCGCGTTTCAGGCGGTGGCCAAATCGTACCGCATGAAGCGGCTGACCACGTTTCTCGATCCGTGGGCGACCGCGCGCGGCGCCGGGTTTCAGTTGATTCAGTCGTTCATCGCGCTTGGTGAAGGCGGAAGCTGGGGGGTCGGACTTGGAGCGGGCCGCCAGAAAATGTTTTATCTGCCCGAATCGCACACTGATTTCATCTTTGCAGTCATAGGAGAGGAATTCGGCCTGCTGGGCTCGGCTGCCGTGATTCTTCTCTTCCTGCTGATTCTATTCCGTGGCATGCGAATCGCGCATGACGAGCCGGATCCCTTCGCGAGCCTGCTCGCAGTCGGATTGACCGCGCTCCTGTCTCTTCAGGCGGTGATCAACGTCGCAGTTGTCATCGGCTTGGTTCCCACCAAGGGCCTGCCGCTGCCATTTTTGAGTTACGGTGGTACCTCGATCATCATGGCGATGGCGGCGTTGGGAGCGCTCCTCGCACTCGGACGCCGGCCGGCAGTTAGATGAAAATCATAATCGCGGGCGGCGGAACGGGAGGTCATCTTTTCCCCGCCGTTGCTGTCGGCGAGGAACTGATGCGCGAACGGTCTGGTATCGAGGTGCTGTTCGTCGGCACCAGCGCCGGCTTCGAGGCGGAATGGCTCCCCAAGAGCGGCTATCGATACGAACTTTTCGCGATGCATGGGATTCGCGGACACGGCGCGGTTGCGCGCGTGCGCGCATCGATCGAGTTTCTCCGCGCTACCGCGCTCGCAGCGGACCTGCTCCGGCGCTTCAAGCCGGATCTGGTGCTTGGCGCGGGCGGGTACGCTTCCGCATCAACGGCAGTGGCGGCGATCATCGCACGTGTGCCGCTGGTTTTGATGGAGCAGAATACACGTCCGGGGTTGGCGAACCGGATGCTGGTGCGGTTTGCCCGAAAGATTTGCATAGGCTTCTCTGACGGCGCCGCTTATTTCAGTTCCGCTAAAGTTGCGGTGACCGGAAATCCGGTTCGATTTGAATACCGTCCTGACCGCGAAAGGGCTCCCGGAGCCAAGTTGCAAATCCTTGTTCTAGGCGGGTCATCAGGCGCTCATCGGCTGAATATTGGTGCAATTGGGGCCTTCAAAATCGAACGAAAAAGTGTTATAAAATGCGACATCGTACATCAGACCGGCAAGGCGGATGAGGAGTTGGTGAGGCAGGCGTACCGCGAGATGGAAATGGCGGCCAAAGTCGTTCCGTTTATCGACGATATAGCTGCCGCTCTTAATCGCACCGATTTAATAGTCGCGCGGTCCGGAGCGATGACGGTTACTGATATCGCCCTTGCCGCCCGCCCCGCAGTTTTCGTTCCATATCCGTTTCACAAAGACATGCAGCAGTTGCACAACGCGCGAGTGATCGAGCGTATCGGGGGTGCGGCGATTGTTGCCGACGACGATAATCTCGCAACCAACCTCGCGCGCGAAATCAAATCGCTAATCGGCGATCCTGACCGGCTGGTTGCGATGGGTACGAAGGCGCGTCAGGCCGCCCGGCCCGACGCCGCCCGCGAGATCGCCCGAATTTGTTTTGAAGCCGCCGGAAAGGAGACCGTCGGCGCATGAGCGGGACGCCGGCAAACGGGCTTTTGACTCGGCCGCGCCGGCTGCACTTTATCGGCATCGGCGGCGCCGGAATGAGCGGGATCGCCGAGCTGTGCATCCGGCTCGGAATGATCGTCAGCGGATGCGATCTCAAACCATCGGCCGCGACTGAACGGCTGGCATCGATCGGCGCGGCAGTCGAGTATGGCCATCATCCGGCGCATCTCGGCGGCGGACTCGATGCGGTCGTAATTTCATCGGCGGTAAAATTTTCCAATCCCGAAGTAGCTCGAGCACGCGAGATGAAGATTCCCGTGATCGCGCGGGCCGAGATGCTCGGCGAGCTGCTCCGGATGGCGAAGCTGGGCGTTGCGGTAGCGGGCACACATGGCAAGACGACGACCACCGGCCTGATTGCGCTGATCATGGAGGAAGCGGGCCTTGACCCGACCGTTGCGGTCGGCGGGAACATTCGCAACACCGGCGCAAATGTTCGATTGGGGCGCGGGGAGTTCATGGTGGCCGAGGCTGACGAAAGCGATGCGTCGTTTTTGCTCTTGCTGCCGACGATTGCCGTGGTCACGAATATCGATCCGGAGCATCTGGACCATTACGGCACGATCGAACGCGTGCGCGAAGCATTTCTGAATTTCATCAACCGGGTGCCGTTTTACGGCGTTGCGGTACTGGGAATCGACAACTCAAACGTGCGCGGCCTGATTTCGCAAGTCCGTAAATCGATTGTGACCTACGGCGTTGCGGCGGATGCGGACCTGCGCGCCGAGAAAATCGTTATCGACGGCCTTTCGACCCGGTTTGAGGCGGTGTGGCGTGGCGAGCGTCTTGGAACGGTCACGATTCCCACGCCGGGCGTTCATGTAGCGATGAATTCGCTGGCCGCGATCGCGGTAGCGCGGGAAATCGGCATCGAGTTCGACGTTGCGGCTGCTGCCCTGGCGCGGTTTGGCGGAATCGGCCGCCGCTTCGAGATTAAGGGCGAGGCAGCCGGGCGCATTGTGCTCGACGACTATGCGCATCATCCGGCTGAAGTTCGCGCGACTCTTGCCGCCGCGCGCGCCGCATTCAAGCGGCGCACCGTCGCGGTATTCCAGCCGCATCGGTACACCCGTGTGCGCGACCTGTTCGATGAATTCCTGACGGCATTCGACGATGCCGACGCGCTTTACCTGATGGATATCTATCCGGCCGGCGAGGAGCCGATTGCGGGCGTCTCATCGCGCCGGCTGTACGAGGCCTTGCGCGCGCGCGGCCACTTGGAAGTGCATTACCTCGACGCACTTGGCGCCGAAGCGGCGGGACGCATCGCGGCCGGTTCACGCGCCGGCGATATAATCGCGACGCTGGGCGCAGGCGATATTTACAAACTCGGCGGCGACATACTGGCCGCCTTTGCCGAAGACGACAAGCCACATGAACGCGCTTAAGGCCGAATTGGAAGCGCGGTTTGGCGCGCGAGTGAAGTCGGCGATGCCGCTCAAAGACCTTACTTCGTTCCGCATCGGCGGCCCCGCCGACCTGTTCGTGATGGTCGAGGACGAAGCCGAACTGATGCATGCCAAGGCTGCAGCGTTTCGGGCGGGCGTGCCGTGCTTTTGTTTGGGGGCAGGTACGAATCTTCTGGTCAGCGATCGCGGTATGCGCGGACTGGTGCTGCGGCTGGGTGACGGTTTCAAGCGGATCACCATCGACGGCGTCAATGTCGTCGCGGGTGCGGCGGCCCAGTTTGGCGAACTGGTCGAGGCAGTGGTGGCCGCATGCTTGGCGGGCTTGGAGTTTGGCGAAGGCATTCCGGGCACCGTCGGCGGCGGGTTGGTAATGAATGCGGGCGCATTTGGCGGCGAAATTGCGCGCGTCGTCACGTTGGTGCATGGCGTGACCATGGCTGGGGAAGCAGTCGCGCTGACCAAGGACGAAGTTAAATTCGCGTACCGGCGCACGGAGCTGCCGGCTAACTTCACGATTACCCGCGTGGATCTTACGCTCACACCGGGAAATCGCGAACAATTGCAATCGCGGGTTGCCGAACTGCACGCCAAGCGTGCGGCTCGCCAGCCGCGCGGAGTGCCCAACGCGGGATCGATTTTCAAGAATCCGCCCGGCAACTTTGCCGGTCGCCTCCTGGAGAGCGCGGGCCTGAAGGGGCGGCGGATGGGTGGGGCTGCATTTTCCGATCAACATGCTAACTTTATTGTGAACCTCGGCGATGCGAGCGCGGGCGACGTGCGCGAATTGATCGAGATGGCGCGGAATCGGGTGCGGGAGCAAAGCGGAGTGTTGCTGGAACCGGAGGTCAAGCTGGTCGGCGACTGGTAAGGTGGAGTAGGGGAGCGCGGGCGTGGCCCGCGCAGGATGGAGGCGGTGAGGCGGAGCGGAAATAGAGCGGCGGCGGCGGGGTGGAATCCGCGGATGGCGGGGCTGGTGATTTGCGCCTTTTTTGTGATGGGCGTGATGACCGGGTTCAGCACCGCGGGACGCGCGATTACGCTGCGCGCCGCCGATTCAATCAGCCATTACGGAGATCGGGTTGTCCAACGGCTTGCGCCCGCGCGCGAAGCCGCGGCGCACTATTGCACACTTGCGGCGGGATGGGCCGAGCGCAACGGATGGCATCGCGCGGCCCAGCAGATTTCACGCCTGATTCCGCAGCCGTCAGCGATTGCGAAAGCTCCTGCGGCGCCGCGTCCGGTTGCGGCGGCAGCAGCTCCTGCGGCGCCACCCGTCAATCACGACGATGCGATCGCGCTCGTCGAGCGCCACGACGGATTTTACGCGCTGGACTCTTCCGGCGGTTTGCGCGGCCCGGTGTCGCCGGCCGCCGAGAACGATCTGGCGATATTGAGCGGCGCCGCGCTTGAGGACGCTCACGGCGGAACCCTCGTCGATTACACGGCGGCGCTGGTGCGCGCCGAAACGCAACTTTCGGAACTTGTTTCCGAAATGCGGATCGCCAATGACGGAACCGCGGTTCTGTATCTCGAACATGCGCGGACGGAATTGGTCGTCGATCTCGATCCTGAGCGCGAACCTGCCGAGCTTCAGCGGGCAGTTGAAGTGTTGTCCAACTGGGCCGATCGCAAGGGGCTGATTGCATCGCTCGACATGACTGTGCCCGACGAGGCGGTTGTGCGGCTCAACGCAGTTCCCGCTCATTCCGGGCATCTTGAGAAGGTATCGAACAAAATTCCGGCAACAGGTGTTACCCGGCTGAAGGAGGCCGCTTTGGCGCCATGAGAAACGCGATCGCCGGATTGGACGTTGGCACCAGTAAAGTTTGCGCGCTTGCGGCCGAAGCGCTGCCCGACGGGCAGATCGGCCTGCTCGGATATGGCGTGGCGCCCTGCGCGGGTCTGCGAAAGGGCGTGGTCGTCAATATCGAGGCGACCGTCGATGCGATCAAAGCGGCAATTGACGAGGCGGAGAAAACCTCGGGGGTTCGAATCGGCTCGGTTGCGGCGGGCGTAGCCGGGCAGCATATCCGCGGACTCAACAGCCACGGAATTGTCGCTGTGCGCGGCGGCGAAGTTGGCGCGCGCGACGTCGAGCGGGTAATCGATGCCGCGCGCGCGGTTGCGATTCCGCTGGACCGCCAGGTCCTGCACATCCTGCCGCAGCAGTTCGCCGTCGATGAGCAGGAGGGCGTGCGCGATCCGGTCGGGATGGCGGGAGTGCGGCTGGAGGCGCGAATTCATATCGTCACGGCCGCGCAGAGCTATGGTCAGAATTTGACCAAATGCTGCGAGCGGGCGGGAGTTACGCCGTCGGACATGGTGTTCGAGCCGCTGGCCGCGGCCAATGCCGCGCTTTATCCGGAGGAACGCGAGTTGGGGACCGCGCTGATCGATATCGGCGGCGGTACCACCGATATCATCGTTTTTCACGGCGGCGCTGTGATGCATACCGCGGTGCTGCCGATTGGCGGCAATCATCTCACGAGCGACATCGCGGCCGGGCTGCGCACGCCGATTGCCGACGCCGAGCGGCTCAAGATCGGTTACGGCGTTGCGACTACACAGGTCGTGCGCCGCGAGGAGTTGGTGGCAGTCGCGGGGGTGGGTGGCCGCGAGCCGCGCGAGATTCCCCGCCGCTTGCTGGCGGAGATTATCGAGCCGCGAATGGAAGAGATTTTCACGATGGTTCAGCGCGAGTTGATGCGCTCCGGGGTGGCCGATTCGCTCGCATCGGGGTTGGTCCTGGTCGGCGGCACGGCGCTGCTGGAAGGAACGCAGGAGCTGGCCGAGCGGATTTTCGGCCTGCCGGTGCGGCGCGGCCTGCCGGTGAACCTTAAGGGGATGCCCGAAGATTTGATGAAGCCGATGTTCGCGGGCGCAGCCGGTTTGGTGCTGCACCAGGCATCCGTCCACGGTGCCGGAAACGGCGCGTGGCGGGGCGGCAAAATGGGCCGGCTGCGGACTCGTTTGAGCGATTGGATGAGGGACTTTTTTTGAAACGGCGTGGAAGCCAAAATTTAGCCGGGCAGCAGATGTTGCCGGTGGGCGGTGGAGGAGGATCTGAGATGATTCAGTTGGTAGGCAATCCCGACCCGGGTGCGAGGATTAAAGTGATCGGGGCGGGCGGATGCGGCGGCAACGCTGTCAATCACATGATTGCGGCGGGGCTGCGCAACGTCGATTTCATCGCCGCCAATACCGATCTGCAAGCGCTGCAGAACAATCACGCCCCCGTGCGGCTTCAGATCGGCGAGACGATCACGCGCGGACGCGGTACCGGAGGCAATCCCGAAATCGGGCGCAAATCGGCGCTGGAGGACGAGGAGCGCATCCGCGAGATGCTGACCGAGGCGGAGATGGTCTTCGTCACCGCCGGGATGGGCGGCGGCACCGGCACCGGATCGGCCCCCGTAATCGCGCGTATCGCGCGTGAGGTCGGCGCGCTGACGGTCGGCGTCGTTACCAAGCCGTTCCAGTTCGAGGGGCGCAAGCGGATGACGCAGGCCGACGAAGGGTTGCGCGAGATGCGCAACGCGGTCGACACGCTCATCACAATTCCCAACCAGCGGCTGTTGTCGGTGGCCAGCCGCGAAACGTCGCTGCGCGAATCGTTCCAGAAGGCCGACGATGTATTGCTTCAGGCGGTGCGCGGAATTTCCGAGCTGGTGACAATCCACGGGCTAATCAATCTCGACTTTGCTGACGTCCGCTCGATTATGGCTGAGATGGGAATGGCGATGATGGGCGCGGCGACGGCGGTGGGCGAAAACCGCGCGGTCGAAGCGGCGCAGCGGGCGATATCGAGCCCATTGCTTGAAGATGTGTCGATCAAGGGTGCGCGCGGACTGCTGATCAACGTGACCGGCGGCCCCAGCCTGACGCTCTATGAAGTGAACGAAGCCGCCAGCCTGGTGCAGGAAGAGGCGCACGAGGACGCCAACATCATCTTTGGTGCGGTCATCGACGAATGCCTGGCCGACGAAATCCGCGTAACGGTCATCGCAACCGGGTTTGGCGAGCTGCAGAACAGCCAGCAGTCGCGCTACTCGCCCGCCGGCGTGCCGGTTACGTCGCCGATTGCGGCGGCGGCCACTCGACCGGCAGATCCGGCCGAGCCCCGGAACACGGTCCAGCAGGGGCAGGTCAAGGTTTTCCGCGGGAACAAGCCGATCCGCAGGATGGGGATGATCGTCGACGACAGCAGTTTGGATATCCCTGCATTTCGGCGCCGCGGCGCCGAGCCCGGCTTGGAGGAAGAATCGCTGGAGCCGAATTCGCTTCTGGAGGGCGACGACAAGCTGGATATTCCGACCTTCCTGCGCAAGCACCTCGACTAGCTGCGGTCATCTTCGCATGGGAGCGCATTCCGCCATTACTGCGCGGTCGAATAGGCATCGCACAGGTTGATAGACACGGGACCTGTCGGGTCTAACGTTCTATTCTGACCCATGCAGGCGATGCTCAAATCCGCTCTGAAACGCGTGCTGCCAGCTGCGGTTTGGAACCAAGCGAGGCTTTGGCAGTACAAGCGCACCATCAGCCGATTCCCTGAACGCAATGTGCGGCACAGCTATAACGGCTTCACCTTCGACGTCTGGATTTCGGATCCGACCGCCGAGAGCTGGGAGGACCTGGACATTCCTCCTTTGGAAGAAATCGCGTTCCTGGGGAAACGACGGCTCAAGCCGGGGGCGAGGGTCTTCGATATCGGCGCGCATCAATGCGTTATCGCGATGATCCTTGCAAAAACGGTTAGCCCGGGGGGGGGGGGGGGGAGGTCATCGCGCTTGTGGCCAATCCTCATAACGCGCGAGTGGGCGAACGTAACCGCATTTCCAACGGGATCGACAATTTGATGATTCTGAATGCCGCCGGGTCGGACTCGCGCGGCACAATCAGCATCAATGAGCGGATGAACGGCCAGGTCGACGACGGCAGTGGCGAATGGGGCCGCATCGCAGTTCCGGCCCGGACCGTCGATGATCTCGCAACCGAATTCGGCAACCCTGATGTTCTGTTCATCGATGTGGAAGGATACGAGCTAAAGGTTCTGCAGGGCGCGCGGAATGTTCTTGAGCGGCAGCCGGATTGTTTTGTGGAAGTTCACGTGGGATGGGGGCTGGAGAAGTTCGGCGGCTCGGTGGCAGCGCTCGTCGCGCTGCTGCGGGAGTACCAGTACGAGTTGTATATCGCGCAGCCGTCGAGTTCGCAGCCGTATACGTTTATCCCCTTTTTCGCCGATTCGCCGATGCTCCGCGATCGGTTCTACTTGATCGCCACCCGCGCTTCGGCGGGCAATCAGGGATAGGGACGCGCTCTCGATCAGCGGGCGGCGGCGGTATGGTGTGCGGCCGGGCTGCTCAGGCCGGCCAGAAGCTGCTCGCGCTTGCGCTTGAGTTCCGCCGGCATGCGGGCGCCAATCATGTCGAAGAATTCAGCCGCCGATTCCAGCTCGGCCTTCCAGTCGGATTCGCTGACCTCGACAATCTTGCGCACGGAATCACGCGACAGATTCAGTCCGCTCAAGTCCAGTTCGCCTTCCGCCGGTACGATTCCGACTGGGGTCGCATGACCCTTGGCGCGGCCGGCTATCCGATCCAGCATCCATTTGAGGACGCGCAGGTTGTCTCCATAACCGGGCCACAAAAAGTTGCCGTCGGTGCCCTTGCGGAACCAATTGACCATGAATATCCGCGGCGGCTTTTTCAGCGCGGAGTGCATCTTGAGCCAATGCGCGAAATAATCGCCCATGTTGTAACCGCAGAACGGCAGCATCGCCATCGGATCGCGCCGCAGCACTCCCACCGCGCCGGTTGCCGCCGCTGTGGTTTCGGATCCCATCGTCGCGCCCATGTATACGCCATGGGTCCAGTCGGTTGATTCCAGCACCACGGGTACCGTCGATGCGCGCCGTCCACCGAAGATGATTGCGGAAATCGGCACGCCCTGCGGATCGTTGGCGTGCGGCGACATTACCGGATTATTGGTCATCGGAGTGGTGAAGCGGCTGTTGGGATGCGCGGCCTTCTCACCGGATGCCTTGTTCCACGGGCGTCCCTGCCAGTCGATGAGGCCCTCGGGAGCGGGGACATCCATGCCTTCCCACCACACGTCACCATCGGGCGTCATCGCGACGTTGGTGAACAGGGAATCGTGTCCGACCATCTTCATCGCGTTGAAGTTCGATTTCGCGCTGGTGCCCGGCGCCACGCCGAAGTAGCCGGCCTCCGGATTGACGGCCCACAGGCCGCCGTCGGGACCGACGCGCAGCCATGCGATATCGTCACCGACCGTGGTGATCTTCCACCCCTTGAGCGCCTCCGGCGGCGTGAGCATCGCCAGGTTGGTCTTTCCGCATGCGCTGGGAAACGCCGCTACGACATAGGTGGTCTCGCCGGCGGGGCTTTCCAGCCCGAGGATGAGCATGTGTTCGGCCAGCCACCCTTCCTTGCGGCCCAGCGGGCTTGCGATCCGGAGCGCAAAACATTTCTTGGATAGCAGTGCGTTGCCGCCATAACCGCTGCCCACCGAGATGATCGTATTGTCCTGCGGAAAGTGGCAGATGAGGCGGCGGTCGGGATTGATGTCGAGCGTGCAATGAAGTCCGCGATTGAAACGATCGGAATCGCCCAGCTGCTTGAGCGCGGCCGCTCCCATCCGGGTCATGATACGCATGCTGAGAACGACATAGATGCTGTCGGTAATTTCGACGCCGACCTTGGAGAATGGCGACCCGAGCGGACCCATCACGTAGGGGACGACGTACATCGTGCGCCCGCGCATCGAGCCTTTGAGCATGCCGTTGAGCTTCGCATACATCTCGGCGGGCGGGCTCCAATTGTTGGTGGGGCCGGCTTCATCCGCCGTGGGGCTGCATACGAAGGTGAGCTGCTCGGTGCGTGCGACGTCGTTGGGATTGGAGCGATGCAGGTAGCATCCGGGGCGCTTGCGCTCATTGAGCGGGAGAAGTATCTTCGCGGCGACGGCCTCTTTGGTGAGGCGGTTTTTTTCGTCTTGCGATCCGTCGCACCATACGATGCGATCGGGAGTGGTCAGGCGCGCGGCCTCGGCGACCCAATCGCGCAGCGCGCGGCTTTGGGTGGGGGTGTTATCGGCTTCAGATATGGCGGTCACTCTTATCTACTCCAAATCCCCGGAAAATATGTCCATCAGGATAACAGATTGTAACATGTAGATTAGGAATCCGCAAAAATCAAGAGTGCCCGTATAAGGGCGGCTTCAGGGAAATCCGGGCAGGCGCCGTCACGGAACCGATGCTGTAGCGGTGCGGCGATTCCGGCTCGATCCGTCGGGAGTGTCTCGACTATACGGTCTTCTTCATAAGCAACACCTGCGGTGCGTAGTTTCGTCCGGAGCTTGTCCTGAGCCTGCCGAAGGATCGATTACTACCGTCGCTCGCGGACTCATCTGTCGCTGGCGAAAGATTCCCCAGCGCCGCGTCCGGTCCAGCGACCGAGCCGCGGCAGAGTCGTCGCAATTCCACAGGTCGGTGGCCTGCACCATCGCTATCAGCGCCTCGCGGCATAGCGGCCTTTGACCAAAGCGCAGCTTGCTAAGTGGCGGTTAATCGCCGTTACGCCTCAGTGTGTCTTTGAGTCGACAATTAGTGCGATCGATTTGCTCGGCAGCGTTAGAATGGCCGTCGTCTTGGCCGACGTACTGCTGTCACGCAAAAAATATCAGGGAGAATTCACCTTGCGCGCCAAAAAGCACCCGACGCTGTTCTGCAGATTCAATTTTGAGTAGGGACAGCGGTCCAACCATCCTGTCTCGGAGGGGAAATGTCAAACTGAAAACCATCGAAGGCCGACGCCGGCTGCACCGTGCGTTTGCAGCCAAAACCTCAACCCAGATGAGCCAGATACTCTCTTAATTCCAATGCCTTCTTGTCCAATAGGATCTGGCGACGTACACTGCCGACAGAAAATTCGCCGGATGCAGCGCGTGAGAATCCGATCCTGAACGAGGCTGATCGCTTAAAACCCAGCGATTTGATCAGCGGATTTAATTTTGATTAGGGACATGATAGGCACGGTGCCCTTTCTGGATTAGCGCATCCATTCTTCGTTTGGAATACATAGACGCTGATCCTTGCATCTCCATTTGACTTTTGCGCTTATCGGCTTGCAAAATCTGGTCCGGTGTTAGCCGGCTCTTAACCGCGTACAATAGAGCAGCGAACTGTGTATCGGTTTCATCTATGTCTAAAGCGTACCTAATCCAGAAATAGGCTTCGGCGTCGTCTTGGCGCACCCCCCGGCCGTAATGGTACAGGCGCGCGAGCGCTAAGCTGGCGTCACCGTTGTAACCAAAGCCGTCGAGGCCAAGGCTGCCGATGTCGATCACGACTGCGGCTTTACGGTAAAATGCCGCTGCTTCCGCACTATCCTGCGGCACACCGCGTCCCAGTTCGTAGAGAAGGCCGAGGCGATATTGAGCGTTTGGGTTTCCCTGCTCGG
This sequence comes from Binataceae bacterium (SeqCode), assembly GCA_035524375.1. Lineage (GTDB taxonomy): Bacteria > Desulfobacterota > Binatia > Binatales > Binataceae > Binatus. The sequence continues at coordinate 48,946 of DATKOZ010000065.1, forward strand.
CGGCCTTGCGGTACCATTGGGCCGCTTCGGCGTCGTCCCGCATCACCCCACGCCCCCGCTCGTAGAGGCTGCCAAGGCGGGTTTGAGCGTCTGGGTTTCCCTGCTCGGCGGCCTTGCGATACCACACGGCCGCTTTGCCATAGTTCGGCGGTGGATGATCCTTCGCCTCTTCCCATAGACGGCCAAGGCGAAATTGAGCTTCGGCGTCGCCCTGATCCGCGGCTGCCTGATACCAGTCTTTTGCCGTGGAATAGCTGCGGTCCACGCCAAATCCTATTTCATAATCTAACCCGAGAACGAACTGAGCGTCCGGCTCCCCCCGTTTCGCTCGTTCCGCCAGTTGTTTTATATCTTCCTCTATAGAAGGATACTCAGGCTTCCTTTTGCACTCGCCAGAGAACGTTGTCGCAGCCGCGGTTAATAGCGTGACACCGCCGACGACAGTGGCGAGCAATGAAAGCCAGGCGCATCGCGTAGACATACTTCGTATATTGCCTCCGGCATATCACTTTATCAACGACATTTCACACGCCGGCACTGGTTCAGTTTGATTTTTGCGATCGCTGGTAAATCACCATGCTCACGCCCGGCGCTCTGTGGGTCAAGGCTGAACTGGATCAGCCTTATGGGCGGCGACCGGAGCGGGTACAATGATGCCAGCCGCCGCATATCCCAGATAAAAATCAAGGCGCGCTGCCTTTCCCCGGTGAAAAGTATTAAAGAAAAATTACGAAACGAACCCAATTTCACCGCTGATTACGGGCATTTTTTCCGCGATGACCTCCTCGAAGCCCCAAACTCGATTTGCCCGTCCGCTATGACGCGACCGCAGGCCGAGCACTTGATACGCGACCGCTTCTGGAAACATCCCCGTATTCCAAACTGCACCAGTGCCATCTTTCGCAGGGCTTGCAATGTTTCGCCGGGCGTAGTGCTATCCTAGTCGGCGAGTGTCATGGATTAACTCTCGCGCAGGCATCGAAACGGGAAGGACCTTATGAACTTCGTAAAACGTACGGCTTTAGTACTCGCGATAATGGTTTCCGCCGCCTTTGGGTTGCCTGCGCAATTCGCGGCTGCCAAGCCCAATCCCGCCGATCGCTACGGCAGTATCGCGCTTAGCTTCGAGCCGAATCTTGGCCAGAGCGACTCGCGGGTGAAGTTTCTTTCGCGCGGCGACGGGTACACGCTCTTCCTGACGCGGGATGCGGCGATTCTGTCGCTGCGTGCGCCCGGCGCAAAGGGCACCTCCACATTTAAGTCCGAAGTCCTGCAAATGAGCCTGGCCGGGAGCAACCCGCGCGCGCATATCGAGGGCCTCGGCAAGCTGGCAGGGAAGTCGAATTATTTCGTCGGTCGCGATCCGAAGAAGTGGCGGACGAACATTTCCAATTATTCCAAGGTCCGCTATCGCGGCGTCTATCCCGGCATCGACCTGGTCTACTACGGGATGAACCAGCATCAACTGGAATACGACTTCGTGGTTGAGCCAGGCGCCAACCCGGGCGTGATTGCGATGCGCTTTGACGGGGCGAAGCAGCTCTCGCTCAATTCCAAGGGTGACTTGGTCGTGAAGCTTGCGAGCGGAGGCGAACTGATCCATCGCGTGCCGGCAATCTATCAGGAGCGCGACGGAAAGCGCGAAAGGGTGAGCGGCAAGTGCGTGATGCTGAGCAAAGACACGATTGGATTCGAACTTGCAGCCTACGATCGCGGCCGCGCCGTTTATATAGATCCCGCGCTGGCCTATTCCACCTACTTGGGCGGCAGCGGAAACAATCTCGGCGGTAACAACGCTGTCGGCGACAGCGGCAACGCCATCGCAATCGATTCAGCCGGTTCCGCCTACGTGACTGGATTCACCACCTCGACTGATTTTCCGACCACTAAGGGTGCCTTCCAATCCACGCTCGAGGCATACGGCAACGCCTTCGTCACGAAGGTCAGTCCCGATGGCAAGGGCTTGGTGTATTCAACCTACTTGGGTGGAAACGGATTCGACGAGGGGAACGGCATTGCGGTCGGTTTTGACGGTAGCGCTTATGTGGTCGGATTCACCCAGTCAGCCGACTTTCCGGTGACTGAGGGCGCGTTCCAGACTGTTCTTAAGACCCCCAATGGGAACGTCTTCGCAACGAAGCTGTCACCCGATGGCTCGGCGCTGGAATATTCAACCTATCTGGGCGGCAACAACTACGATTTTGGCGCGGCAATCGCCGTGGATTCTGAAGGCTCGGCCTACCTAACGGGGCAGACATATTCGGTCAAATTTCCGGTCACACCCGGCGCTTTTCAAACCTCAATCAAATCGCAGGTAGTAGGCGCCAACGCTTTCGTTACAAAACTTACGGGCGACGGTACGGCGCTGGTTTATTCGACCTTAATTGGCGGCGGGAACACGGACTATGCCAATGCGATCGCGGTCGACAGTGACGGGTATGCCTACGTGACCGGGGTGACAACCTCGATTAGCAACGCTGATTGCACCGGATTGACCACGCCGCAGCTATGCTGCACCGGTGCGGGCTCCGGTGCATGCATCGAGTTTCCTACCACGTCCACGGCATATCAGACTTCCCTGAATGGCTATTCGAATGCCTTCGTGGCCAAATTTAGCCAAGACGGCACAGCGCTTGCCTATTCCACGTTTTTGGGTGGAAGCAACTATGACCAAGGGAATGGCATCGCGGTCGATTCCGCCGGTGCGGCGTATGTGACGGGTTCCTCCCGATCAAGTGATTTCCCAACGACACCGGGAGCGTTTCAAACTGCCAACAAGTCGATTTCGAGTAATACGAACGCTTTTGTCACCAAGATGAGTGCCGATGGCTCGGCAATTGTGTATTCCACCTACGTCGGTGGAGGCATCGTAGACGACAGCCGTTGCATCGCGATCGATTCGGCGGGCAACGCCTATGTGGCGGGCCATACGTCTTCGCCAAATTTTCCGACCACTAAAGGAGGCTTTCAGAAGTCGTTGAAGAGCGTCAATGGCAATGCATTCATTACGAAAGTGAATGGTTCCGGCGCGGCGCTGTCCTATTCGACCTTCTTGGGCGGAAAGACGTACGACTGGGCCAACGGCATCGCGGTCGATCCCGCAGGTTTTGCTTATATTACAGGATTGACGGCATCTACGAATTTTCCGACCACCCGCGGCGCATACCAAGGCGTCAATCGCGCACCTGGAGTACAGGGCGGAAATGCATTTGTGACGAAGTTAAGCACATCGAATGCGCGCGGCGCTTCCAGGCGGTGAGTTCCACCGCGCGCAGATCCGATCGGAAACAAATTGGCGCGGTTCGCTGGCTTAACGCGTAATCGCAGAGGCGGGGACGGCGAGCGACGGCTGCTGTGGCGCCGGCTGTTCGGACGGACGGATTGGCGAACCCGTGCTGGCGCCAATCGAGATTATCAATATTCCCTGCTGGTAATGTGCGCCGCCCACGATGATATTGCCGTGGTCCATCAGCTTTAGATCGGTTGTCATCATCGGACGCGCCCCCTCGAACAGCACGATCGTCATCACGATCATTCCGTCGTCGATTGCGCGCGGCTGCACGTGCAGAATTCTGCCGCCCGGCAGCGTGAACGAGAGCATTTTGCCGCACTCGGTTTTCTGGTCCTGCTCGTTAACCAGGCGGTAAGAGGTGTAGCTAAAGGCGCCCTGCAGCATCGAACGCATCTGGCCAAGGCGCGGGTCGATCCCTTCATTGGATTCTGCCGCAAGTACTGAATCGACGCGGATCAGGATCGGGCGCGGCGGATTGCCGGCATATGCACGTCCACATGCGCCCATCGCAAGTATCGCTGCGGAAAGCAGGGTTAGGCTTCGAAAGCAGACGGTCATAATTGAGGTTGCTGCTGATCCGGTACCCAGATAACCGGGGTGCCGGTCCGGGGTTCGTTCCAGACGGCGACTGATGGAATTTCCGACTCCAGCCGCAAAATCACCGCTTGAGAATCGCCGGCGAGCGTCGCCCGATCATCGGCGGGAATTGCTTCGGGAAGAACTTTAGCAATTTCATCGGGTACCCTCGCGGCGTCATGAGCGAGCATCGCAACGGTGGGGGCGGCATTATTGTACTGGTTCGTAAATCTCTCGGCGTAGGGCGTCATCAACAGTGTGGCCATTGCCGCAACGGCCGCGATTGCACCGCCCCATGCCAATCCGGAGCCGATTGCGCCGAACCGGCGGCTAATTGAACGTGAGATACGTGCTGTCAATGGGGCAGGAAGATTGTCGATTCGCGTCTTTACCTTGGCAGCGAAGCCAGCCAGCGAAGGGGCTGGCGCGATTGCGCGGAGCTCGCGGCCAATCGTGGCGATACCGGATATCTCGGCTGTGCAGGCCTGGCAGCGCGCGAGATGGAAGGCGACTTCCTGCATCTCATGGGGCTCGAGTTCGCCATCTTCGAAGGCGCCGAGCATCAGGCCGATTTCATTGCATCCCGACATTTCCGGTTCAGTTTTCTCCGATGTCTTTCAAGATTTCACGCAGCCGGCCGCGCGCATAATGCAGACGGCTCATCACGGTGCCCCGTGGGCACTGCAGCGTTTCGCTAATTTCGTCGTACGACAATCCTTCAACTTCCCGTAAAAGTATCACTGCGCGATGTTCCGGCGTCAACTCCTCAAGCGCTTGCTTAAGGCGTCCGGATAGTTCAGTGCGGCTGGCTGCCTTGAATGAGTCGCCCTGCGGGCTCGGCATACGGCCAATCTCGATTTCCGCGTCCTCGCCGTGAAGGACGGTACGGCGTCCCTCGCGGCGCCAGAAGTCGATCGCGAGGTTGGCCGCAATCCGGTACAGCCAGGTCGAAAAACTCGAACGCGACTCGAACTTCGAGAGATTCTCGAAGGCGCGAACGAAGGTCTCCTGCGCAAGCTCAAGGGCATCATCCTCATTGTGAACCACGGCCATCGCCACCCCGACGACGCGCCGCTGATAACGCTCGACCAGAACACCGAAGGCCTCGGAGTCGCCGCTCCTGGCCCGTTCGATGAGTTCGGCTTCGTCGCCGTTCTGACGGGCGGGGTTCTTCAAATTAGTAGACGGAGACAGGCTGGCCGAAATTCATGCTGAAGTGGCAATAACCACCGGGATGTGGATAAATTCCGTTCCAAGCATTAGGAGTTTTGAATTGAAATATCACTTTTATTAAAACATCATCAGGGTGCGTCTTCCCGCTTTGTACCGGCCAGACCGGGTAAACCCGCCTGTATTGGCGCAGTTTCCCCTACCATCGACTTGAACTCAAGCTCGCGCATCAGTTCTGCAGTCGCGCGATTATCGCCGCCGGTCCATCCGCAATCGTCCGGGCCAAGTTCGACCGGTACGTCCGTGTCGATACGGACAAGTTTGCGAGCCAGCTCGACCTCACCGCGATGCTCGCGCAATAATGCCGCGATTCGCTTGGCACCGCGCAGGCCGCTGGCTTCAACGCGATCGAGGTGCGAGTAGATTTCCTCTACGCCGCCGAACATCTGCACCAATGAGCAGGCGGTTTTCTCGCCCACGCCCGGCACTCCTTTAACGTTATCGACTTGATCGCCGGTCAACGCCTGAATATCGACCATTGCGCCCGGTTCCACGCCGAACCGCTCCCGAACTTCATTTACACCAACGCGCCGATCGCGCATCGTGTCCCACAGCGTCACATTTGGTCCGACCAGTTGCATGAAGTCCTTGTCAGCCGTGACGATCGTGACGGCGTAGCCTTCACTCGCCGCGCGCGCCGCAAGCGTGCCGATTACGTCGTCAGCTTCAACGCCGTCGCGCACGATGGCCTTGATTCTAAATGCCTCGACCGCGCGATGAATGTATGGGATCTGAGCAACGAGATCGTCGGGCGTCTCGGCCCGATTCTTTTTGTAGTCGGCGTACAATTCATCGCGAAAGGTCCGTTTCGGCGAATCGAAAACCACTGCGATATGGGTCGGGTGAGTGTCTTTGATCAGCTTGAGTATCATCCGAATGAAGCCATACACTGCATTGGTTGGCAGGCCGGCAGAGGTGGTCATCCGGGGCAGCGCAAAAAAAGCGCGGAAAATGTAGCCGGAGCCATCTACTAAAAGCAGCTCTTTGCGATGGACCGGTTCCTGATGTTCGCCCGCCATGCGTCGAAACTACCTAATATCACCGCCAAAGCAACCGCGTCAGACGATTATCCACCAGATGCGCGGCGGACGACGGCCATCTTGACAGTTTGGCAGGGCGTGCTTAAGTACTCGGTTGCGCCAGATTTATTGAATGAGCCTGAGGGTATTTGCGTCAATAAACGTTGAGCAACACAGGATTGGGTTGCGTTAGTGGGCGGACCGGATGATCGAGGTTAAGAATCTTACCAAGGCGTACGGCGACTTTGTCGCCGTAAAAGATATTTCGTTTAAGGCCGACAGCGGGTCGATTCTTGGGTTTTTGGGCCCCAACGGCGCGGGTAAGACCACCACGATGCGGGTGATCACCGGCTTTATGCCGGCCACCTCGGGCACCGTTCTGATCGACGGCCTCGACATTTTCTCCCAATCGCTGGAAGCGCGCAGGAAAATCGGCTACCTGCCGGAAATTCCGCCGCTCTATACGGACATGCGTGTGTCAGCGTATTTGCGATATGTTGCAAATCTGCGAGGCGTTCCGCGCAAGAATATTGAGTCCGCACTGGAGCATGTGCTGCAAACTTGCGGACTGAGCGACATGGCCGATCGCATCTGCGGCCAGTTGTCGAAGGGCTACCGTCAGCGTGTGGGGCTGGCTCAAGCGCTGATTCATGACCCGCCGGTGCTGGTTCTGGACGAGCCGACGATCGGACTCGATCCGCGCCAGATTCACGAGGTTCGCAGCTTGATTCACTCGCTGGCGGCAAATCGGACGGTCGTGCTGTCCACGCACATCCTGCCGGAGGTGGCCCAAATCTGCGAGAAAGTCGTCATCATCGCTCACGGCCAAGTGGTGCTGGAGGAATACATCAAACAGCTTCC
>DATKOZ010000066.1:0-16553 GCA_035524375.1 Binataceae bacterium (SeqCode)
GATATTCGTATTCGCCTCAACCGGATAAACGCGCATCCGGCCGCCGTCGCCCATTTCGGGGGTGTTTCGGGAACTAGTTAATGCCGCCATATTGCCATCCTGCCTTTTCGATTTGCCGAGTTATCGCGGCCGGTTGTCGTCCTGTTCGATCGAAAGAAAATCCGCGCGTCCGCTTTTGCGCCGGGCGTACTCGGAATGCTTGAGACCCAATTGCGCGCAAATACCCAGTTCAGCCTGGTTGAGCGCCGATGCGCGCGAATGCGGCGCCGGTTCATCGGCGAATGCCGGCTCGCGCCCGATAATTGCCGGCTGCTTGGCCGCAAACGCCGCGAACCCGGCCGGGTCGGCGGCGCAGTAGGCAATCGCCCATTCGCGCTGGGCGGGAGACAGGCGGCCCGCGCGGATCGCTTCCTCAACGCGCACGCCGGCGCGTTCGCGCACCCGCTCCGCGCGCAGCGCGTGAAGCTCGGTGAGCGCCTTCTGGTGCTCAGCCATCCCCACAAAATGCGCGGGGTCGGCTCCTTCAGAGCTCATCGATGCCGCTTCGCCGCGCTGCGCGCACAGCTTGCGCACCGCGGCCATCACCTGTTCGGTGGGAGCCGCGTCTTCGAGGCCCAGCAACGCGCGCAATGCATTCAAAACTTCATCCATCGTCATGTCCTCAGCGCCGGCGGCGGAGATTTCCGCTGCCGCGATCGCGGTCAGATAAAGGTTTGGATTATTGGTCAGACCGGCCCGCAAAAGGCGGGTAACACGGCCGTTTTTCGGATCGAACTGAAACACCGGCGATACGTAGCGATATTCGTGCGCCGCAATTGCCGCCGCTGCGCGCACGGTCCATTCAACGCGGCCCCACAGGGCACCCGCGCGTGCGGTCAACTCGCGAATCCACCCCGCGGCCGGCGCGGGATTTCCAGCCGGGGCGGCGAAGTCGGTGGCATGGTCGTAATCGACCGGCAACCCCGCCTCCATCTTGAGCGCGCCGCTCGCCGCGATTACCGAGGCCGGATCGTCGAGACGAAACGGTCCCCGCCCATCGCGGCCGAAGAAAACGCCGGCCGGGACCAGCTCGATCCATTCCGGCGCCCCGGCTTGAATCGCGATAGCGGCCGCGCCGGCCGCCCAATTCCCGGTCCGCTCCGGATAGTCACGGCTGTTGGTTGTTGTCAGTTCGCCCATCGAGAGGCATTGTGCGCCCAGTCGATGCGATCCATAAGGCTGAACCAGTTCATCCCTGAACTGCGATGGCCGTAGTTGGTGGCGACCAACCTCTCCCCTAACCCCTCTCCATAAATGGAGAGGGGGACACAAGATGGCGTGAAAACGAACTCGCAACCGTAACTCGATTGTGCAAAGCTTCCGGCGCGGGAAATGACGAAAACTGCATTTTCGATAATCGAAATTGCCGGCCTGCGCGTGGAGCGCGACGCGGTCATCCTTGCGCGAATCGACTGGCGCGTCGAGCGCGGCGAGAACTGGGTAATTCTCGGCGCCAACGGTTCCGGAAAAACCTCGATGCTGCGCGTACTGACCGGTTACATGCCGGCGACCGCGGGCGAGATCAGCGCGCTGGGCGAAACTTACGGGCGATACGATTGGCGCGACTTGCGGACGCGCATCGGGATGGTCAGCTCGAGCATCCACGAAATGATGAGCGGCAATGAGACGGCGCTTAAAGCGGTGGCCAGCGGACGATCGGCGCAGATTGGATATTGGGGCGAAATGACGCCGGGGGATCGCCGCACCGCAGCCTCGATTTTGCGGCGTGTCGAGGCGCTCAAGCTCCGCGATCGCCCGTGGGGATTTCTTTCGCAGGGCGAACGCCAGCGCGTGCTGATCGGGCGGGCGTTGATGGCGCGGCCAAAACTGCTAATTCTGGACGAGCCGTGCGCAGGGCTGGACCCGGTCGCGCGCGAACACTTCGTTCAATTCATCCAGCGGCTGTCGCGGCGGCGCGGGGGACCAGCGCTGGTTCTGGTTACGCATCATGTCGAGGAGATAACGCCGGCATTCTCGCACGTGCTGATTCTCAAGGGCGGCCGGGTGCTCGCGAAAGGTCCGCGCGATCGCGTGCTGACATCGGCTAATCTGTCGGCCGCATTCGGAACGCCGGTGCGGCTGTCACGGCGTAGTGGCCGCTATGCGCTGGCGGTGCGGGCGAGCCGCCGTGTGGCAGTGTAACCTCACGCCCGCCCCGCTCCATAGATAGAGAGGTGGATCAAAAAAGAACGGCGGCGGGCATTGTGCCCACCGCCGTTTGTTCCTGCAACTTTGCGCGGCTTACTTTTCCTTGCCCGTCAAGCCGATATTGTGCGGGCTTTGCAGGTCGGGATTGGCGCCGATAAAAAACGTTGCGCTCTCGGTCATGCCCGAGCCAGCCGTCGGCGTGAACGTCAAAACATAGGTGCAGCTTCCCTTCGCAGGCAATGAAGATCCGCACGAGCCGCCGCTCTGCGTGAAGTCGCCGCCGGGATTGGGCCCGGAAAAGCCGGCGCCCAGCGAGATTGTCGCGGTCGAATGGAGATTCTTCACTTTTATCGTCTTGCTCTTGGGCTTGGATGGATCGACCGTCCCAAAATTCACCGACGCCGGCGACACCGACACCGCGGGCTTGCCCTGCCCGGAGACCGACACGTTCTGGCTGCCGGTTCCGGCATTGTCGAAGAGCGTCAGCGTCGCACTGTTCGAGCCGATCACCTGCGGCGTGAAGCTGACCATAACCGAGCAGCTTTTCTTAGGCAGCACCCCGCCCGACGGATTGCAGGCGGAGACGTTTGCTGAAACCATCGCCGGGTTCGACGAGCTGGATCCCGTCACGAACAGCGGAGCGCTTCCCTTGTTCGTCACCTTCAGGCTCTTGATGACCGTATCGCCAAGGGCAGCGCTGCCGGCGGCGAGCTTCGAGGGCACAGAGGCGACGGTGGTCGGCGTTGAGGTCGGAGTAACCGTCGGCGTGACGGTGGTCGTGACCGTGGGCGTCGCCGTCAGGGTTCGAGTTGTGGTCAGCGTCGGGGTCGGCGTCAGGGTGGTGGTTACGGCCACCGTGGGCGTCGGCGACAACGTTGTCGTGACCGTGGGAGTTGGAGTGCGCGTCGCCGTAACCGTCGGGGTTGGAGTGTTCGTAATCGTCGGAGTAACGACTCCCGTAGGCGTAATTGTCGGGGTGGTAGTCGGCGTGCGCGTAATCGTCGGGGTCAAGGTCGGTACGCCAGCAGTCGGTGTTGCCGTCCGCGTTGGGGTTCCTGTCCGGCTGGGACTGATCGTCGCGGTCGGAGTTGCAAACGACGTCGGACAGGTGTTTCCCGCCGGGTTGAACTCGGTCAGAAAGGCGTTGGTACTGTTCTTCGCCTTGGTGTTGTTCTTGAACTGAAACGCGTTGGAGGTGGTCGTAAAGTCCTTCGAGTAGCTAAGTCCCGCCACGAAGATATGCGAATTGGAGCTGTTGAACGCGACTCCGCCGCCGATATCCGCCGCGCCGCTGCCCCCCAGAAGCGTCGAAAATACAATCTGATTAGCAGGGGTTTGCGTCGTATCAAGTTCCGTCGCAAACGCGGTTACGGGGATGTTGGTGCTGCTGGCAACGCTGACTCCGGTACTGGTGTTGGTAGTCTTGCACGCATTCGCGCTGGTCGGGAACGGAACCAGCGTTGCGTGGGTGTCGCAAGCAGTGACAAGACCGGAGGAGATGTTCGTGTTCGAGGTGGTGGTCGCGCCGGTCAGGTACACCACTCCCGGATGGCCGCCTGTATGGTCGATGTCCAGATCGACGCCTAGATCTCCGATTCCGCCATCGTGCGAACCAAGGACGGAAATGCCGCAACCACTGCCGCTAAGGTAAGTCGAATAAACAATTTGGCCCACTCCCGTCGGCTGCGAAGGATCCAGCTTCGCGACGAAGGCCGCCGACGCAATCGGCCCCTGAGCGGTAGCGGCCACGTTTGTGGACTGGAACGCCTGGCCCGGACTTGGGATTTGGAAGTCGGTAGAGGCGGTGATTCCCGTCACCCAGAGCTTGCCGTTGTCATATTTGATCGCGGTGCCCAAGTCGCCGAGCGCGAACGCGATGGGACTGGTAATCACCGCGCCGCTGCCCCCCAGATAGGTGCCATAAATGAGCGACGCGGCCCCCGTCTTGCTCGGATCGAAGCCGGCAACGAAAACGTCGCTGGTCTGGTGCGCGGAGCCGTTGTACGTGCTCACCGCCGGAGTCACCAACGCCAAATTGTTCGAGTAGGTCGCGCCCGCTATGTACCCAACCCCAGCTCCGCTGACCGTAACGCCGAGGCCCGAATCGGCGTTGGTGCCGTTGCCCGATCCGCCGTACAGGGTCGCATAGTCGAGCGACTGGCCGTCCTCATGGACGATCAGGAATGTCGCGTTGCTCTTGCCGTTGGTGCCGAGCAGGGTCGATTGGAACGCATTGCCGGTAACGGGAAACCCGGTGCTGCCGTCGCTCTGCGTGGTTCCGGCCACGTAAGCCTTGCAACTGGTCCCACCGCATCCGATCGGAAACAGAGCGACGCGCGCCTCGGTCGCGTTATTGGTGCCGTCGATGTAGCAGGAATAAACGAGATTGTTGCCGGACGAATTGATTTTAGAGACGAAGCCATTGTTGGTAAAGCTGTTCTTTCCGTCGAAACTCTGTCCGAATGCGCCGCACAGGTTCGTTCCGGGAAAGTCGGTCGAATACGTCTGGCCGACGACATACGCCTGTCCTGAGGAATCGGCCGCGATTCCAAAGGCCAGGTCGCCGTTACCATGGCCGATGTCGGCCGGCGCGGTGTCGCCGCTGCCGCCGAGGTAAGTCGCATAGATTAGCGAAGCGGCATTGCTCTGAGTCGTGTCGAATTTGGCAACGAACGAGTTCGGGTTCTGGCTGGGAGGAGCATTGGCGCCCTGCAGAAAGCTCTGAAACGCATTCGGAACGATCAGATCGTTCGAGTATGCGACGCCCGTGATATAGGCTTTGCCGTTCGGGTCAAGCGCGACGTCCAGCCCCACGTCAGCAACCGTCAGGGGGTTGCCGGATAGAATCCCGGAGAACTGCTCCAGGTTGACCGGGCCGGTGCTCGACGCCGAGCCGCCGTAGTAGGTCGAGTACGGAATCGTCGCGACCACCGGATCGATCACGATCGCGCGGGAATGATCGTAACTGGCGAGTTGAATCGACGCGTCGCGGCGGGGAATTCCACCCTCGACCGTGCCGTCCTTCGCGAGAGTAAATGAGCCCTCAACCGGTATCTGACTGCCGTCGGCCGCCGTCTGATAGACGCGCGGCTTGCGCATCGTTATTTCGCCCGAAGCCGCGGCAATCCGCAAATTGCCGTCGCTATCGAGGACGCTGTCGGCGTGTCCTTCGATTGCAAACTTGATCTTGGAGGTATCGGCGCCGGCCGCCGCCACGATGTCATACTCAAGCGAATCGGGCGTGCCATAGTAAACCAGATCGACTCCTGGATACACGTCGTGGTAGCGGACACGGCCATAAGTGGGAATATCGGTGTGCCACTTCTTCGAATCCGACCCGATCAGGTAATTGACGCGCCCCTGAAGCGGCTCCATCGCCTCGGCCTGCGGATGCTGATTCGCGCCAATCATCCGGATGCGCAAAACCGATTCGGTCAGTTTTCCTTCGTCAGTCTGCTTGGAGAGGAAGCCTGCGGGAATACGGCTCTTGCCGGTCGAGCCCGCGACCATCGCGAATACCGCGGAGGCGTCGTCGGTGAGAAACAACGAATATCGCGGCGCGCGGGAGAGGAATTTTACGCTTGCGGCGGTCTGGCCGGCGTTGCGCTCGAAGTACAGCGGCATCCCGGCGATTGCCTTGGCGGCATCCGCTTTTGCGATCGGTGAATTCGCGGGCGCAACGGTGTTGTCGCGGGCCGGCGTCCTGCCGGCGATCGCGGTGACAATCACGATGGCGCCAATGAATGCTGCCGCCAATGCGATTCGCTTCAATGCACTGCTGCTATGGCCACTTAATGCGGTCATACGATCCTGATTCCTCCTATGGGGTATCGCCGGCTATTGCGCCAGCGGCACAACAAATTGCGCGCGCGAAAGCTGCTCTCCCCGCCGGCCCGCGAGGACATAATGTCAGGCGGGCCATTTTCATAACTATCGCACGTTAGACTGTCGAGACAAGCAAAATATTCGCAGCGGGCCAATCTTGCCGCTTTCATTGGCCTATGCGCTCCTGCTAGAGTCCTTCGTCGCTATGATTCGGCAATATTTTCGCTTTGTGATCGCTCTCGTAATCGTATCCGCAATCGCCGGATGCAGCACGATCAATCCACCCCCAACTCCGCAGGAGAAGGCCGAGCAGATGGAACCGATGCTCACGGCGGCGGGTTTCACGATGCTCCCGGCGGACACCCCGAAAAAGCAGCAGGAGCTATCGACCACGCTGCCGCTTAACGTTCAGTATTATGTCGGCAGAACCGGCAAGCTTCACTACTGGATGGCCGATCCGTACTACTGCAAATGCCTGTACGTCGGCTCCGAGCAGGCCTACCAGACTTACGAGCAGATGAGCATCAACCAGCAGCTCACGCAGCAGGAAGGCGAGGTTGCCGAGGAGCAGCTCGAAGCGCGCCAGCAGGAAGAGATGGCGATGCAGATGGAGGAGTTCAATCCCTACGGGATGGGACTCATCGGCCCCGCCATCGTGTGGTGACGCCGCCCGACTCGCGCATCAGCTTTCATTGGATACTTATATTTCCAAGTGAGATTACTCACTTGATACTAACCTGATGCCTGCGCTTGCGCGCGTGCCGGTGTGAGTATCGCCTCGCCGGGTTGCGCCTGCGGCAAACCGAGGCGATCGAGGATCGCCTTCTGCCCGACCCGAAGCCCCCGGTCCGCCAGCATCGCAATTATCTCCGCAAACGCCTTTTCGTCGCGATCGTCGGGCAGGCTCAACTGAATTTGCGGGTATTGCCGCCGCGGCCCTAGATTCAAGTCGATGATCGGCCGGACCAGGTCGCGCGTGAGCGTCGCGCCGAGCCGGCGCGCATCGGCGCTTAAAATGTCTCGCCTTACCGTATCGTGCACTTCCGCCGCCGCGCGCGATCCGCCCCCTGACGACGGCATCTCGGTCGTCAATGTCTGGCCGAGCACCGCCTTGCTTACCTGCGCGTCCAGATACTCGCAGAACCCGCGATACATTTCGGCACTGGCGCTGCCGCGCGCCTCGATGAACTCAATCGCCATCGACTCGGGGACGATTGCCGCGGCGTCCGTGCCGATACTGGAAACCGCACGCAAAAGCGCCTGCTTGTCCTGCTCGGTCGATCCCGGCTTGTATTTGCCCAGCCGAAGCGGCTGTCCAAAAACTTCGGTAAACGTCACCCAGTCCTTGAGCACATAATTTTTGAACAAGTATGCCCAGCCCGCCGCGCGCGCCAGGCCGCCGCGAATCGGCAATCCGGCCTTGGCTTGGGAGAAATGCGTGATGAACTTGAAGGGCGCAAGCGGCGCCGTCAGCGGTTGGATACCGATACCCGCGCGCGCCATCGGCATCAGTCCGCCGCCCTCAAAATGCCGCCCGGCCGCTTGGGGTTCGTTCTCAACCGGGATTATATCGCCCTCCCCTTTCAGCGTCCGCACCAGCATCTCCTCGCCGGCAATCCAGTCGAACATGAACCAGCGCGGATCCCGCCACTTGAGTCGCGCGGGGATCCATTCGCGCCCCTGCGTATCCCAAATGATTTCCGACGCCGAATAGCCTTTCCCGATCGCATCCAGGATGTCGAACAGCGCACTTTCGAGTTGAATCGGCCCGCCCACGATCATCTCGCGCACGAGGTCCGCGGCGCGATGGTCTTCCTCCGCGCCCGAAGCCGGGCGCACAACGATATCCAATTGCGCACAAGTCTCCTTGCGCGTACGCAGCACGGCCAGATAGTGGAGGTCTTTTTCCTCCATCTCCTCCGCCAATTCGAGGTACAGAAACGGATCGCCGAATTCGGCCTCGCGCAAAATCTGTGCGAGCCGGACCGGCGTAAGCCCCGCCGACGGATGCATCACCGAAAATATATTCCGCACTCCCGCCATCGTTGGCGCCGCCTGCTCGGCGGTAAGGAGGCCGGTATCAACTTCGCGCCCGTATGCATCGTAGAGTGTCATCCTAAAACCTCCGCTATCGTTAAAATCCGCGCGAGCGCGCATTGATCGGCGGCTCTTCATCAGGCGCCTGCCATGGATCGCGCCGGGCGCTCCAAATGTCATTCACGCGCGAAGCTTCCGCGCTTCGATATGCGATCTCGCCCGGCTCGGCCCGGGACGCGAAATAAGCCAGCGCCGCCGCAATCGCGCTGTCGCCATGCCGCCGGCCGCCGTCGCTCCCGGTTCGCCGCTCCGAAATCTTTGCGATTCCGCGCTCGACGGATAGCGCACGATGATCGGCGAGGATGTCCGCGTCGCGCGGAATCTCTATAGTCGCGTCCTCGAATGCGGCCTTGTAGCGCGGCATGTTGTCGCGATACCACGCTTCCGAAATCATCACCTGGGCGATCCGCGAGCCGTATCGGTTCGCCGCCGTCTCGGCCAGATATTGGCCGTTGCCGCGCGCATCCATCGCGCCTGCGATCAGATTCGGCATCCGATCGCCGATATAAAACAATATCTGTTCCTGGTTCCTGAACGGCACATTACGCAGCTCGACGACAAACGGCGTGCGCCGGATCAAATCGGATGCGATCTGGAGCGGCCAAATCACTGTCAGGTCGCTGGACCGGCCGAAATCCTCCCCAAAGCAGGTCATCAGCGCGGGATCGAGCGCCGCCAGCACCGGCGCAAGGCGATCCTCGCACCAGTCATGGGTTTCCGCGCGCCGGACAGGTTCGGGACGG
This sequence comes from Binataceae bacterium (SeqCode), assembly GCA_035524375.1. Taxonomy (GTDB): domain Bacteria; phylum Desulfobacterota; class Binatia; order Binatales; family Binataceae; genus Binatus. The sequence goes on from DATKOZ010000066.1 coordinate 8,853, forward strand.
GCGGCAAACCCGGCATCGGGTTCCCATCGAATCACCGGAATTTCAGCGCGCATTCGCGCTTCGATCATCACGGAGGACAAAAATGCGCTTGCGGCCGCGCGCGGAACGCAAAACAACTCTTCATCCGTGTTGTCGCCGTAATAATCGATGATTTCCTTGCGCCACGCGCGTTCCCCCTCCGCACTCCATTCGATTCCGCGCCGTGCGCAGATCTTTTTGAACAGGCCGTCGGCGAGCGCATCGTCGAAGGTCGTTCGATGCAGCGAATAGGGGCGGCGGCCGGCGCGGATGTCATTCACCAGCTCGTTAAACGGATTATCCGCGCCGTTGTGCGTCGAAATTATCCGCACCAAGCCGCCCCACATCGTGAATGCAAGCGCGGCCTTCAGCAGGCCGGGGAGATCGTCGTGAAAGGCGGCCTCGTCGATGACGGCGCATCCATCCTTGCCGCGCAGGTTGGACGGACGCGATGAAAGCGCAACGATTTTGTGCCCGGACGCAAACCGGATGCGATAGGCGAGTATCGCGGCGTGCTCATCGGCGACGGCAATCTCCTCGATCGCGCGCGCCGCCCGATCGAACCGGCGCGCCCATCGCGCCGCCGTCTCGATGAATTCCTGCGCCATGTCCTTGTTGTAGCCGATGTACCAGCCGTCCATTCCGGCGTTGCCCGCGGTTGCGGCCGACAGCGCGCGATCGGCGGCCTCCGTCCACGTAATTCCGATCCGGCGCGATTTTTCGCACACCTTCACCTGCGCGCGATCGGCAAGCCACCGGCGCTGATATGGAAGGAGAATGGAAAGCCGATCGCTCACGATCTCACCCCCGGTCGCCCTCTTCCTTCAGGCGAGGGGGGACGCACGGCCCTCTCCGCTGTCTGGTTCCCCTCTCTTGAACAGAGAGAGGCTGGGCGTGAGTTTCCGCTCGTCACGGCTCGATCTCCATCAGGACGCGGCGGATTTCATCGGCGCCCCGCTCGCTCAAGCCATGCTCGCGCGCCTCATCGATCTTTTTTCCGGCGGCCGCGATCTTCTCGCGCGCATGTTCGGTCCATTTGCGATGCTCCGCCTCCGCACGCACCAGTCCTGCGACACTGCGCGCGACTGCCGACAGATTCAGCGACCCCGCCGGGCCCGTCTTGGCCCCGGCCGGCAATCGCTCGTTTGCGGCGATCAGCACCTGAAACAGTTGCGTCTGCACCAGGCGCAAAAGCGCCTCCTGCATGCTCTTTTCATCGCCTTCGAATTGGGCGCACACCTCCCGTGCCTGCTCGGTCGCAAGCCGGATGGCCGCCAACTGCTCTTCGAATTTCCGCCCATATGCATGGATCGCCTGCTTGGATACGGCGATCCCTTGTTGACTGAGCCAATCCGCCAGCTCCTGATGGCCGGCAAATCCGCCCTCGCGCAATCGGCGATCGAATTCTTCCTTCAGCGCCGGCGGCATCCGGTGGATTTTCCCGAATGACGCCACCAGGCTGGGCCTGCGTTTGGATGCCATGGGATTGTCCGTCGTCACGAAAATTTGCGCGGCCGCGCGACGCCCGCCGGCGCGGGCTGATTGTATTCGACCACGTCGACGCCGGTGGCGGTCAGCCGGAGAAACCAGGTCTCGCCATCCTCACCGTCAACTTCAACAAGCCCGTGGCCGCGCAGGTAGGCTATCTCGCGGCGCAGGGCGCTCAGCGAGAGCGCAAGCTTGATGTCGGTGAGAACGCGCCAGACAATTTGTTCGGACACCGCTATCGGGCGGCCCGCATCGACCACGCGCAGAATCCGCCAGCGCGCCTCTTCGCGGCGCTTTTGTTCCAGGTCAATCCCGTCCGACATATAACCTCTCTTTCACACCGCCCAACTCTTCGCGGAATTCATCGCGCATGGTGTCGAGCTTGGCGTCGATGGTGGCGATGAACCGGATCCAGTCCTCGCGCCGCACGTACTCCAGCGGCAGGCTGGCCTTGAATTCATAAAGGCTTCGTTCGATCTGCTCGATTCGGCCTTCGTCGCGACTGCGCCGTTCGTCACGGCGATCCAACAGCCAGCGCATCGTGGCGGCATTTGCCGCCACGATGCCAGCAACGATTCCCGCCCATGCCGCAACCAAGCTCCAATTCATAGCGTTATGCTTCAGCCCAGCGCCGATGCGGCGACGCCGGCCATCGTGGCCGTCACCAACCGGAGCGCCACGGGGCCAAGCGACTTCGCCGCGGCGGGCGCCTCGTTCTCGACGGTTTTGACGGCGGTATCGATGATGCTGCCGAGCGACGCGCCCGCGCCGAGCGCCGCAATCGCCTTGTTTACCGCATCGGAAATGACCTGCTTGGCGGAGTTGTAGGCGTCGGTCGCGAATTGGCCAAGCGCGTTCTGCAGCGGCATCCGCACCATCGTCCAGGCCGCGAGCGCATCGGCCGCAAGCGGCGTTTCGATTGCATCCCAAGCCGCGTCGACATCTTTGATGCCCGCGCTTGCAAGATGCTCGATTGTCGAAATCATTCCCATCGTGTGTCTCCTTCAGTTCGGCTTCATCCCCGCTCCCTCTCGACAAATGGAGAAGGGAGACGCTTTGGTTGGGTTTCGTTTTTCACGGTAGTGGCGGCAGCAGCGTTCCCGCCGTGTCGATCGCGGCGCTCGCGGCGCTGGCGGCCGCCGACTCGCTCATTCCGGGCGATTCGTAAATCACGTTGCCGAAATCGTCCTTGCACACCCAGAGCACGATCTGCTGGTTCCATGGACGGCCCGAGCCGAACCATGCGGCCGAACACCATCCGCGCGGCGGATCGAGCTGCGCGGACGAAATCCGCACTCCCGGATTAAACGGGCTTGGCACGGAGCATCCGTATGCAATGGAAAGTACGAGACATCCGCAGATTACGACCTGATTTTTCATCGTGCCGCCTTCCCGTATGCGGCCCGGCATCGGTCGTTGTCGTTCTTGAGGAGCACGATGCGCCGCTTAAGCGCATCGGCCGCCGGCGCATCGAAGCACAGCGAATAGCCCGAGTTGGCCGGGCATGGAGCGGCGGCAGCCTCCGGCAGCGCAGGCGGCGCATCGAGCGGCGGCATCGCCACGGGAGCGCCAAACAGGCTGAATGAACAAGCCTGAGCGAACCCGCAAATTATGCAGACGATCGCCGATCTCAGGATCGGCGCACCATGCGATTTTCCGGCCTTCGGGAAGATTATCTCCGCGAAACCAATGGATACTTCGGTTACTCTTTTCATTGTCCTTTCAGCGGATCCCAGCTCTCGCTCGCCGGCTTGTCGCTCCATCCCAGCGGCGCCGAGGCGCCCGCGCGGCCGGCAATTGCTCCGATGCCCGCCAAAATCGCGGCGATCGCATCGGCGCCGATCTTTCCGGTCTGCGCGATGATCGATATGCCCGTCACTATCGACATCACGCCGGCCCAAAATGTCCTGCTCTTGTAAAATGCGCGCGAACTCACTTTTGAAACCTCCGTGGGAATTTCCGCGGTCATTCGTAGGCTCGCTTGAGCCATCCTTCGAGATAGCGATGGCGTCCGCGGTCGAGCGCGGCCAGCGTGCGGTAATATCCGGCCGCCTCGGAACGCATAGCGGCGAGCAGCGCATCGGAGTTCGCCGCCAGCGCGGCCGTCACCGTGGCCGGACCGATTGCATGGTCCTCCAGGATTGCGCCGCCGCACGCGCGCAACGCCCGCTGCAGGCATACGATTGCGTGCGCGGGACCGATATTCACCGCAAGATTGAACGTCTTGGCGCCAACTTCGGGCGGGAGCGGCTCCAGCCCCAGGCGCATCCAGAAATCGCGCCAGTAGATTTCAATCGCCCGCTCGCGGGTCAGCGCCCGGACGTCAAGATTTGGATATTGGCGCGACGAGATGCCGAAGTTCGTGGCGCCGCCCGGATCGGCAGGATCGGCGCAGTAACCGCCCTCGTCCGCCAGCAGGCGCATGACCGCCGCCGTGAATGCCTGTGAATATGATGCGGCCGGTTCAGCCTTGGATTCCACCAATCATCCGGAGCCGGCCGGTCCGGGCGTTGATGTATACCGCGCAGCAGCCAAAACCTTGTACACGTGCCGTTCCGTGCATCGCAGGTTCCGCGCGATCGATGCGACGCTCGCACCCTGTGCCCGCATCGAGAGTATCTGTCTTCTCCGGCCGCCCGCGCCGCTGCTGACCGGAATAACCAGGCGATCGCCGCCGAACAGCCGCGCGAGGTTTCGCGCGGCCGTCAATCCGATCGAGCCGGTCACCACGTGTTCAGGCGCCGGAGCAATGGGAATGTACAGCCGACGACCGCCGAAATCGGCGATCAATCGGCCGCTGGCGCGATCGCCGATTGCGCGCTGGACTTCGCTAAACAGCGAATGACGCCGATCGGGCGATGGCCCGGAATCATGCCCGTATGAATGCGCGGCGATTAGATTCATAGCGCATAAGCCGCGCGCAGATTCTCCGGAATCGTACCGATCTGGCGGTCGCGATCGTAAACCAGCCGCCAGCCGACTTCGGGATCGTCCTGCAGGCAGGCGCGGCAGAAACCATGCTGCCGCAACGATTCGATGTAGGCGACCGGTTGTTGGCACCAAAGGCATCGCGTGATGCGGCTGGCGGTGGTATTGGGGCGGGCGGTCTGGAGATCAGTATCCATAATGGCTCCGCGGAGTGAGAATTGGCGGGCAAGTGCCGCACTGAATCGATGCTGGACGGCATATTACTGGCGATAAGAAGCGCGACGCGTATAGCGCTAGTGGCATCACGAAGCTAAGCATAGCTAGCGGTAACATTGAGTTAGCATGAGTGGCGGAGGGTGAGGAATCGGCGGCATGGCGCTTGCGGAAGGAATCGCTGTGGCGAATCGAACGGGCCTGTGGAAACTTGAGGTGGGGAAGCGTTGTCATACCCTTAAGCTTGTTATTCCACTATGGTAGACTAGAGTCAAGAGTTGTTATGGGTGACGCGGAATTTCGTGCGCGGCTGGCGCAAATTATGGAGCGATTCGGATCCGTTGCCGAGATGGCTCGGGCCGTCGGTCTCTCCGACAACGCAATCTACAAGTGGCTAAAAGGTACCGGGCAGCCTAGCGTCGCGAACCTGATCGCGCTCGCACGCGCGGCGAACGTCTCACTTGAATGGCTTGCGACTGGAGAGGAACCAGCGCAGAAGCCCGGCGCAGCCGATGATGGTCATCATCCCCCTAATTTCATCTTTATGCCGCGCAATCAACTGCGCCAGCGGGGCGGAAAACGCGGTGCCTCGTCGAGAAACGAACAGGTCGTCGATCATCTGGCGTTCCGCACGGACTGGGCCGCACGCTATCTTCGCGTCGAGCCACGCGATTTGATTTTGATAGAGGCCGCCGGCGACGCCATGGCGCCCGCGATCGCAAGTGGCGATCTAGTCCTGGTGGACATGGGCCGGCCGCGGTTTATACAGGAAGGCATCTACCTGTTAAAACACGCCGGCGGAATCTCGTTGAAGCGGCTCGAGCTGCGCCCGGATGGAAAGGTGCTTCTGTGTAACGACAATCCCGTATACCCGGCGCTCACGGCCGAGAGACAGGATGTAGCAATCCTGGGTCGCGCGATTTGGAGCGGCGGTCGAATCTAGCGCTCCACCGGGCAGCCCTCAAGCATTCCGGCCAAAATGAAACTGGCCGGTGTGCCCACGACACACCGGCCAGTCCTTTCGAGCTAGATTATTTCCTACTTGTGCAGGAAGTTGATCGAATAGCCGACGTCGATCGGATTCGAAGGCTTGAATCCAGGGTTGGATACGCCCACGATTGCGACTGCATCGCCCGCCGTAACATCAAGGAAATTGACCGTACACGTACCTGTCCCCGCGCCCGTGCAGCACAGGTCAGGAGTTCCCGGTCCGGTGCAACTACCGTTGACTCCGTACAAATCCTCGCAGGATGTACTCGGATCGACGATTGAGCACAGCTGGATATTACCGGTCGTGCCCGGACCGATATCCTTTACATAGAAATCGTATTCGCCGTGGCAAGTCCCGGTTCCCAATCCTGTGCAGCACACCGCAGGAACGCCGGGCGCCGTGCAACTCAGGTTAGCATTGATCGAGCCCGGCGGCTGACTGGCCTGAATCCGGAAGTCGAACAAGGTACCATCATTGAGCGCCGGAATCGGAGTGTATGTCCGCGCCTGAGTATTCTGTCCATGCTCCGAACCGTTACCAGGACCCATCACGTCGAACAGGTTACCCGGTGACATATCTGTCGAGAAGGCCTGCCCGAGGAGCGTACCCAGTGTACCGCCGGTCAGAAGAATCACGTTTGAGGTTGGCAGTCCCGTGGTGCCGATCACTCCGACGGCACCAGTCGGCCCAGTCGGACCCATCGGGCCTTGATCGCCGGTCGGGCCCTGCGGTCCCTCCGGTCCTACGACCAAGCTAGCAGGCCCCTGCCCACCGATTGGTCCTTGCGCCCCAGTCGGCCCGGTCGGCCCCACCGGCCCAGGTCCGCCAGGGGTCCCAGCCAATCCTTGATCGCCCTGCGGACCCTTGGGTCCCGTCGGCCCGACCAATCCGGTCGGTCCTTGCGGTCCCTGCGGTCCCACCGGACCCTGAGATCCCGTCGGGCCAGCTGCACCCACCGGTCCCGGAGGTCCCTGCGGACCCACCGGACCCGTTGAGCCGGCTGGACCCTGAGGCCCCACCGGGCCAGCAGCGCCATTCTGCCCCACAGGACCCTGCGGTCCTGCCGGTCCCGAAGCCCCGGAAGGTCCCTGCGGTCCAACAGCACTCCAGCTCAAATGGGTCGCACGAGCATTACAACTCGTATTGATACCGGAGATTAAGCCAGCGCGATTGACGCAGATCGCAATAGTCTGCGCCGCCGCGGGGCTCGGAGATCCGGCAAGCATCATCACGGCGGCTGCGGAGGCTGCGAGCCAAAGCCAACCGTTTTTCACTGATCGAGGCATCCCCATATCCTCCTGCGCGTTCGACATTCCCACCCTATAGTGCTCCAATGTCCTTTCTTCTCCAGTCATCACGGCGTTGTAATCAGGTATAGGCCCGACCAGGACACATTGGTGTCCGACGTTGCCGCCACTCCGGCGTTGCATCCAGTGCCGGCCGCATCCGCTTCGATCGACACGCGGTCGCCATCAACTAAAACGTCCGTATTCGTCGGATCGTTGCAACTCGTATTAGGCGACGTGATGGTGCAAGTCTCGTTGCCACAGGCTCCATCGATCATCACGGTAAACACATAGTCACCCGTCGCTGGAGTCGTACTGACGTCCACCGTCAGATTGGACATGGTGCCCGCCGGCATCGGCGTCTCCGCCGCACCGTAATCGTCGGTCGCGTTCTCCGCACCGCCACCAGGTGGCAAATAGAGAAGATCGCCAGCTACCAAATTAATACCAGAGCCGATACCAACCGTGCCACCCAGCGAGCCGCCGGTCAGAACACTCAGCTGATCGCCGAGCGTGCCAGTCGCACCGACTGGCCCAGTCGGTCCAGTCGGTCCCGCAAATCCGGTCGGACCAGTCGGACCCGTCGGTCCCGGAGGTCCTTCAGGACCAGCCGGACCCGCAGGTCCAGGTATGCCAACCGGGCCGACATCGCCAGTCGCTCCAATTGCCCCCGCCGGACCCGGATCTCCGGTTTGCCCGGCAGGCCCTTGCGGGCCGGTATCGCCGATGGCGCCAGTAGGACCCTGAGGTCCAGTCGGGCCGACCAATCCAATCGGT
>DATKOZ010000067.1:0-51284 GCA_035524375.1 Binataceae bacterium (SeqCode)
CCCTGCAGGGTATAGGATATTTTTCTACCTTTCGTGGTTTGGGTGACTTCCGGCAGCGTTACCTTGGAGTATGCGCCCTTCAGGGTCTTATAGTTTTTGTTATTTTCATCGCCGAGATTCGGATTGTTTAAGGTGACGACAGGATTTGGATCGAATACCTGTCCGTTGCCATCGACAAAACTAATCAACTGCGTCCGCGCCAGAATCTTTCCTGACTGCGCGTCGACGACATAAAGGATAGGCCCGGCGGTCATCTTATAGGCAAGGCGGTAGCCGTTGCTGCCATCGCGCCAGATTCCAAGCTCCGGGGACGACGCTGTGACAGCAGTTCCCGCGAGCGCTATGGGAGCGCCGGTTTTGTCAGTGGATTTATAGGTGCTGGCATCGGTTACTGCGACTTTGGCCGCGTCGGCCGCTGAGATGCTGGGCGTAAGCGACAAAGACGACAAGGCCGCAGCAGTCGCATAGCGGTTGTGCACGAGAAAGACTTCATTGGCGGGAGTCAGATGTACGTCCAGACCTCCGTTGAAAACTGGAAGCCCCTGGTACGTTTGCTTGAAGAAGATATGGGCGCCAAGCGGGCTATGTTTTAGATTCTCTACCGAGAGATCGGAAAGGTTGGAGCCGATGTGGAAAAGCGCTTTGTTGTCCGAAAGAAAACTCCTTGCAGCCTGTTCCGGGTTGCCTGAGGGGCCTGCGTACCGCCCACCCCGCATTTCACTCGGCGTTCCAAGAACTGGATCCCATTTCACCCGCCAGTTTTCACCATGCTGCTTTCTAAACTGCGCCCATGCCTTGCCAGCTGTATTGGGCCCGGAAGACTCTGCTCGGGATTGCGGTACATATGCCGCGAAAAACAGAACAGCGAAAAACGCAAGGATTTTGCCGGACAATTTCATAAAATACTCCCCCGGGCCCATCCGCAGTGAGGCAATTCTTGAAAGGCAGGCGCGGAATTTCCCTTGCTTGCAGGTATCGCAAAACGGCAGAGAATGTCAACCGGAATTTTCGCCCCGGTTGAACAAGAGCCGGCGCCGGTGACGTTGTAAGTATGAACTTCACCGGCGCCGACTCCCTACACTAAGCGCATTCCGTGCGCGTTGTTCGGGTCACCGCGCGGTCGATCTTCCGCACCGCCCATAATTTTGCCGTGCCGGGCAATACGGCAGCGGACCAATGTTGCCGGCATGATCGATCGCACGCACCGCGTAAAACTTCGTCCCGGCCTGATGCGGAACGGTAATAGTCTCGAGCACTCCGGACGACTGCGGTTCGACGTCCACCGGTATCATCGTCGCGGATCCAACGTTGTCCTGCGTGATAGGACGGCCCGACGCGAACACTTGATACGACGCGGCGGTACCGGCCTTCCAGTCGTCGCCGACGGCGTGAAAGGTCAACGTATCACTTGCGCCGCCGAACGATACGGAGAGATCGTTTATACCCGACGGCGGCCGGGTGTCGTCGCCATAATGACCCGTGTTGCGGTCGTTTTGATGCCAATGCCATGCCTCGTGATTGGCAAAGGACAGACCCAGTGTCCCGAAGACGCGCAGGTAACCTTCGCGGGTGGTAAAGGCAACTATTACCTTCCCATTTCCAGAAATGTCGCCGACCGCCGGCGTAGCCGCGGTCCAGCCTCCAGTCCATAGCGGCCATCCCGGAATCTGTTGGCCGGTCACACCATCGAACGCGAATACTGCTGACGAATCGGTTCCCAAAATGATGTCCGGTATCCCATCCCCCGTGATGTCCGCCAGTGCTGGCGCAGATAGAAAGGGTAGTCCCTGCAGGTCCTGAGTGTACTGGGGCAGGTTCTCTCCGGTAATCGCGTCAAATGCCGTCAGTGAGGTTCGTACTCGAATGCCCAACCCGGGGGTATTCGTCAGCGCATTCAGTAGGTCGAAGCCCGCGACGCCCGCATTAACAATTTGCGGCGTATCTCCGCCAAGTAGGTTGCCAATTTGGGCCGAACTCGTGAAGTGAACCACTGGTGACGATGGCTGAAGCGGGCCTTCACTTGGAACGAACGCGAGTGCCTCCATCGTTGTCAAATTGTTGTCGGCAAAATCGATCAGATATCCGGGCCCCAATTCCGGAGTGGCATATCCGATGGGACCTGATGGTCCCGTAAGTGAAACGGCGGTCTGAACACCAATTGTTATAAAGTCGGTCGCCGATCCGTACGCCTGCTGAAGCGTAAGGAGCTGAACTGGGAAATTCGGAAGAATCTGTCCAGTCGAGGAAACAGCTGTCACGAAATTCGTGGCTTCCGCGCCCTGAACGGTGTCCTGCAATCCGACGAACACATCAGGGTGGCCATCGCCGTCGATGTCAACTAGGGTTGGTGTATTAACGATTTTCGGATCGTGAGTATATGTTCCCGTATCTGGGATGTCGTCCGCTGGTATGTCCACGACATCCACCGGCCATCCGGGTACCAAGGTGCCATCAGGGCGCCACGCGTAAATTTTCCCATCCCACGCGGCTACAACAATGTCGAGTTTGCCGTTTCCTTCCAAGTCGCCCAAGGAGGCGCCTCCGGCCGAGCCGGTCATTGGGTTGTATGAATTCGGGGTGTCAGGCGGAGGCACCGATTGGCGCGCAACGCTGCGATCGGTTGCCACCGGGAAGCCCGACTTGATCCGGCCAAGTCCATCCCAGGCATAAACCCATCCATCGCCGGTTGGCGCCACGATATAGAGCTTTCCGTTGTGATCGAGATCACCGACTGCAAGCGGCCCAGCGACCGCATCGTATGGGCGGGGAATTTTCTTGGACCGCCAAGCGGCCGCTTTCAGATAATTGTATTGGTATGCCGGGTCGACGCCGCGTGCCAGCCGCGTGAAGACCGGGAAGCCGGGAGCTTCAACTCCACTGGGCCGAATTGCATGGACGCTGCCGTCGGAACCGGCGAAAATCATGTCGAGGTAGCCGCGACCTTCGATATCAGCCATCGTGACCCCAACTTCCAGGGAGGTTCCAAAATACCGCGGGTAGCCGGCCAGTTCGGTATCGTTATGGCGGAGATGGAACACCCGCCGGTCCTCTCCGACTAAGCCGCGATTGTCGGTGACGACGACTCTAATCGTCACGTCATACTGCTCGATGGAAAGCCGATCCGCAGTTGGCGCGGTGTAATCTCCGCTCCAAAACGAGGATGGAATCTGCGATAAATCGAGATTGCCCTTGACTGCCGACAGCCCTTTTCCTTTGCCGCTCCCACTCGCAATCGTCGTGAATGCGGTGTCGAGCGGCTGCGGGCCCAGTCCGTATTGGACCTGCCAGCTATATGTGCCCGCTCGCTTGGCTGCGACATTCGCGGTTACCTGCAGAGACGATGATACGGTGGGGTCAACCTCCTGATACCAGTCAGGCGCTGTGATGTCAGCGGTGGGTGGAATCATTCCTGTATGGACCGCCTGCATCGCTTTGAAGATGTTCGGACGTCCGTAGCCGTATTGAATGTTGAACTCGGCGCCGGGCAGACCGGGGAAGCAGGTCGGGCAGGGCGTGTAGTCGATCGGAGATGCAGTCGAACGCACCACCTGCATCACCTCGTTGGCATCCAGCGGGGAGGAAATTTGCCCTGCATCGACCGCATCGAGACCCGCGCTGATCACCATCGCGGCCACGCCTGCCTGCGTCGGAATGCCGGTCGATGTCGAACCATCGCCGTTTGGCACGCTGAACAGCGAGTGCGGTCCATATGAAGTCAGCGAGGATCGCGACCGGAACGTCACCGCATTGCGATCGCTGGGCGAAGAACTGCCGCCTCTGTTGCTCTGGTCCGACACAATCGAGTTGCCGGGCCATACGTGCGCCAAGCGCATTCCCTCCGTATGATCGGCCGATTCGAAATCGTTGCTGGCCCAAGCCACGACGACGCCATGATCGTACGCATATTGGACGGCGCCGACCATCGACGCGCTCTGGCCCAGTGTCGCGGACGTTACGTCGATCACCTTGGCTCCAGAATCGACTGCGAATGCGATCGCCTCTGCGATCCGATCGCTCCGATCGATAGCCTCGTCGCCCGCCTTTACCGACAAAAGCCGGCAGTTGGGGCAGATGCCCACCGAACTGAAATTATTGTTCGGCTCGGCTACCGCCTGCGCCGATTCACCGTCAGAGTGGCCATATACGCTGTTGTCGGTTTGTGGGTCGTTGGTGTCGCGATGAAAGTTCCAGCCGGAGATGTCGTTGACGTAACCGTTATGATCGTGATCCTTACCGTCGCTGAAAGCGACAATTAGATCTTCGGAGGTGATCCCGCCCGTATCGGGATGAAGGAACGGCCTCGGCACGCGAGGGTCATTGGCATAGTCGTCAACGGTCAGTACGCCATCGCCGTCAAGGTCATAGCTCTTGGTCGGTTCGAGGCATCCCGGTGAATGGCCCTTGGCTGTCGAGCCATCTGCGTTCTCTGGTGCGGGCAATTCACCGCAGTTCAGGTATGTTTTGCGCCGCAGGTCGCGCGTCTGGTCAAGCCGCCAGTTCACGCCGCCCTCGATGTACGTGATCGTCACATCGCTGCGGCCCATTCCATAAGCCGTCCAAGCCTTGTTCTCGCTCATTCCAGAGGCGCCTTCTGAATCGACCGCGTTGGGTGCGCTCTGCGGGATGCAATCATAGAAGAACCAATCCTCGGAATTGAACGTCAGCGTGCTCGTCGGATTGAGCTCGGCCCGCGCGTAGTCCGGGTCGTTGGTCCCGCTGATCGAGCTGGTGCACGGATTCGACGAAGCCGCTGCCTGTGCGAATAATGATCCGTGCTCCGATGCCGGAATTGTCAATCCGGAAAGAACGACCACACATGTGACTACGACGGCGATGCCTGCTGTTCGCATCGTGGCGAAACCTCCTAACAGCTGTCAGGCTCGTTACTTACGTTGCTGGCGGAAAGAACGCCGGCCAGAAATGAACCCGCGCACCCATCGGAATTCCCCCGATCCAGAAATCCAGCGGCATCGAGCCTGCTGCCGGTTCCTCACGATCGCCATCCGTTTCCCGCATCCCGCGATTCAACTAACCGTTACATATTCCTAACGGTTAGGTAACAAAGTCAAGAGTAGCGATATCGCACATCATGATGATTTCTTTTGGCTGGTCCGGCACTGCTCTAATCTGTCCGGTCCTCGCCTAATTCGCCGCGATATGGCACGCTGGCGCTGAATTTGATTCCCTACCGGAGGATTGTCATGCGAGCCGTCTGGATCTCCAAATACGGTGGCCCCGAAGTTCTTGAAGTCCGTGAAACTCCCGATCTGGTTCCAGCCGCCGGGCAAGTTCGCATCCGCACGGCGGCTTGCGGATTAAATTTTGCCGAAATGATGGCGCGGCAGGGGCTGTATCCCGATGCGCCAAAGGCGCCGTGCATAGTCGGCTATGAAGCCGCCGGCACGATCGATGCGGTCGGGCCGGGAGTCGATGGCGGGTTGACCGGAAAGCGCGTAGCGGTGCTCTCCCGGTTCGGTGCGCATGCCGATCAGGTATGCGTTCCGGCCGAGAATGCCTTTCCGATTCCCAACGAAATGAGCTTTGAGGAGGCCGCCGCAATTCCGGTCAATTATCTGACCGCGTACCAGATGCTGTTCCGAGTTGCGTCGATCCATCCCGGCGAATCGGTGCTCATTCACATGGCGGCGGGTGGCGTCGGCCTTGCCGTACTTCAGTTGTGCCGCACCGTCGAGGGAATCGTAACCTATGGCACCGCGTCAGTAGCGAAGCACGAGGTGCTTCGCGCCAACGGATGCGTTCATCCGATCGATTATCACACCACTGATTATTTCAAGGAGATAATGCGAATAACGGGCGGCAAGGGCGTCGATGTCGTCCTCGATCCTCTGGGCGGCAACGACTGGCGAAAAGGCTACCGTCTGCTGCGTCCGGCGGGGCGGCTGGTGGCATTCGGTTTCGCCAACATGGCATCGGGGAACACGCGTAATCTTTGGCGGATGCTACGGCAGATCGTGACCGTCCCGATTTTCACCCCGATGGGCCTGATGGACAAGAATCGTTCGGTGGCCGGGGTCAACCTGGGCCATCTGTGGGACGATCCGTTCCTACCGATGGGTATGAATCGCCTGTTGATTTTATATCGCGAAGGACAGATCAAGCCGCACATCGATTCGAGCTTTCCGTTTGCGCAGGCCGCGCAGGCGCATCTTCGGGTGCAGGAAGGCAAGAATATCGGCAAGGTCGTGATGGTGCCGTAGCATGGAAAGATACAAGGATCGCGCTCTGCCGATCGACGCGCGGGTCGAGGATCTGCTCGCGAAGATGAATCTGGATGAGAAGATTGCCCAACTCGGCGGCATCTTCATCCAGCTGATGGTCAAGGACAACCAAATCGACGGCGACCGAGCGCGCGAGCTTCTAAAGAATGGCATCGCGCATGTATCCCGTCCGGCCGGACTGATGAAGCCCGCCGAGTCGGTGCGCGCGATGAACGCTGTGCAGCGCGTGTTGGTGGAACAGACCCGGCTTGGTATTCCGGCAATTTTCCACGAGGAGAGTTGCGCGGGTTATCAGGCGCAGGATGCCACCTGCTTTCCGATGCCGCTTGGGTTGGCCGGGACCTTCGATCCGGCGCTCGTGGAAAAAATGGGCGCGATCATTCGCCGGCAGATGACGGCCGTCGGCGCCCGCCATACGTTGGCGCCGGTTGCCGATATCATACGCGATGCGCGGTGGGGCCGATGCGAAGAAACCTTTGGCGAGGATGTTTACCTTGTATCGCGAATGACCGTTGCTTACGTGCGTGGCGTGCAGGGCGGCGATATCTCCAAGGGCGTTATCTGCACCGGCAAACACTATGCGGGTTACAGCTTCTCCGAGGGCGGACTGAATTGGGCGCCGGCGCATATCGCCACCCGCGAACTGCTGGATACTTTCATCCCCCCGTTTGCAGCGATGATTAGCGAGGCCAATCTGCGCTCGATCATGAACGCCTACCAGGAGATCGACGGCATCCCGTGCGGCGCCTCATCCTATCTGCTTAACGATCTGCTCCGCGGCGAGATGCGATTTACGGGCACGGTCGTGTCCGACTACTTCACGCTTCCCGCGCTGCACGGCTATCACAATATCGCGGCCAATCCGCGCGAGGCGGCGCGCCTGGGCCTGGAGGCCGGTCTTGATGTTGAACTGCCGCAACTTGACGTGTACGGCGCGGCACTCAAGGAGGCCGTCGCGGCGCAGGAGGTCTCGCTTGAGCTAATCGATCGCGCAGTGAGCAGAGTGCTGCGAGCGAAGTTCGAGCTGGGCCTGTTCGAGAATCCATTTGCAAGCGAAGGCGCTGTAGCTGCGGCATTCAATGTTTCGGGCGATCGCGAATTGGCGCGCGAAATGGCCGAAAAATCGATTGTGATGCTCAAGAACGAAAACAGGACGCTCCCGCTCGACTCCAAACTCAAGCGTATCGCAGTGATTGGACCGACGGCGGATTCCAAGCGGCTGCTTCAAGGCGATTATCATTTTCCAACCCATCAGGAGATGTTATTCGGCCCGATTCCTGAGCGTCCGTTGAAGGCCGCCGCCAAAGACAGCCGCCAGAAGCTCGATCTAAGCGACCGGTTTCCGAAAATGGTCACGCCGTTTGAAGGCATCCGAGCTGCGATTGGTTCGGCCGCCGAGGTCCGAACCGCGTACGGATGCAATGCATTCGACGACGACCGGTCCGCGTTTGCCGAGGCGGTCGAGACGGCGCGATGGGCGGAACTCGTCGTGCTGTGCGTGGGCGGGAAGTCGGGGCTCATTCGCGGATGCTCCAGCGGCGAGGCAACTGATCGCGCCACGTTGTGCCTGCCCGGCGTTCAGGAGGAACTCGTCGCAGCGATATCCGCGACCGGCAAGCCGATAGTGCTGGTGGTCATCGACGGGCGCCCGCTGGCCCTCACCAAAGCGATCGAAAAGGCCGCTGCGGCGCTTTACGCATTCTTGCCGGGTGAGGAGGGCGGGACCGCAATCGCCGACGTGCTTACCGGCCGCGTCAATCCGGGTGGGCGATTGGCCGTTTCGCTTCCGCGCGATCAGGGGCAGATGCCGCTTTACTACGCGCACAAGCCGTCCGGACAGCGCAGCCAGTTCTGGGGCGATTACGCGGATCTGGCGTGCAAGCCGCTGTTCCCGTTCGGATACGGCCTTGGCTATTCGAGCTTCACATACTCCGACGGGAAATTGAGCGCCGCGGAGATCGCGGCTGACGGCAATTTGCGGGTGTCGATCGAAGTGAAAAATGAAGGTCCACGCGACGGAGACGAGATCGTGCAGCTGTATCTGCGCGATATTGCCGGCAGCGTGACTCGTCCGGTCAAGGAGTTGAAAGGCTTTGCACGCGTGGCAATCCACGCAGGCGAGAAACGCCGCGTCACGTTCACGCTCGATATGAGCCAGGCCGCGTTTCATGGCCGCGATTTGAGCCTTGCGGTTGAACCGGGCGAGATGGAGATTCAGATTGGCGCGTCATCGGAGGATATCCGCTTCAAGGCCGGATTCCGAATCATCGGAAAGCGGCGGCAATTGGGGTTGCTCGACGTCAAACCGACTGCGGTCGAAATCGGATGAGCGCGACGGCGGCTGCATCGGAGGTCCCTATGAACGACGCTTATACTCCCCGGCCCGAAGATCATTTCACCTTCGGACTTTGGACGGTCGGGAATCGCGGCCGCGATCCATTCGGCGATCAGGTCCGCCCCGCACTCGATCCAGTTGAGTCGGTTCGCCGCCTGGCCGAACTTGGCGCATACGGTGTGAACTTCCACGATAACGATCTCGTCCCGTTCGGCGCCTTGGCTGCCGAGCGCGATTCAATCGTGAAGCGATTCCGCGGAGCACTGGAAGAAACCGGGATGAAGGTGCCGATGGCCACCACCAACCTGTTCTTTCATCCGGTGTTCAAAGAGGGGGCGTTTACGGCAAACGATCCGGCGGTGCGCCGCTACGCGATCGCCAAGACCCTGGATGCAATCGACCTGGGCGCCGAGCTGGGAGCGCAGGTGTACGTGCTCTGGGGCGGGCGCGAGGGGGTGGAATGCGACGCGGCCAAGGACGCGCGCGCCGCGCTCGACCGCTACGCCGAGGCGATCGACATCCTGTGCGCCTATGCTCAAGACCGAAAGTACAACTTGAAGTTTGCCTTGGAGCCCAAACCCAACGAGCCGCGTGGCGATATGTTCCTGCCCACCGTCGGTCACGCGCTGGCTTTTATCGAGAAGCTCGAGCATCCAGAGATGGTCGGGCTTAATCCAGAGTTTGCTCACGAGACGATGTCGGGATTGTCGTTCCATCACGCCGTCGCGCAAACGCTGTGGGCCGGCAAACTGTTTCACATCGATCTTAATGGCCAGCGAATCGGAAAATTCGACCAAGACTTTAGATTTGGATCGGAGGGAATTCGCGACGCATTTTACGTCGTAAAGCTGCTCGAGGACGCAAAATGGAACGGGATGCGCCATTTCGACGCGCACGCCTATCGCGTCGAGGATCAGGAGGGCGTGTGGGATTTCGCACGCGGATGCATGCGCAACTACCTGATACTTCGGGAAAAGGCGCGCCGCTTCCACGAAGATGAAGAAATCCGGGCCGCACTGCGTGAGGCAAAAGCCCAAGCAATCAACGAGCCGACGATTCCCTCCGGCCCAAATCGCGACTCGATCGCCGCGCTTCGCAACGAGCGCTTCGACTTGGACGCGATGGCCGCGAAGGGTTACGGCCACGAGCGGTTGGATCAGCTCGTCAACGAACTGTTGATGGGAATTCGCTGAGTCGTTCGGCAATCAACCTCTCGCAGGTGATGACATGCCGCTTGTGATGGGGGTCGATTCCTCGACGCAATCGACCAAGGTTGAAATCCGAGACGCGCATACCGGCCGGCTGGTCGCCTCCGGCAGCGCCGCCCATCCTGCCACTTCTCCGCCACGCAGCGAGCAGAGTCCGGCGGCTTGGTGGGTCGCGCTCCAAAAGGCGATTCGAATTGCCGGGCGACGGGCACGGCTAACCGAGGTAGTGGCTGTTTCGGTTGCCGCGCAGCAGCACGGAATGGTCGTGCTTGACGACAAGGGCCGCGTCATCCGGTCCGCAAAATTGTGGAACGACACGGAGTCAGCACCTGACGCATCGGCACTGGTCGAGAAACTCGGCGCGGGGAAATGGGCTGCGGCGTGCGGCAGCGTGCCGACAGCGTCGTTCACGATCACCAAGCTGGCTTGGCTGAAGCGCGCGGAGCCGGAATCATTCGCTCGAGTCGCGCGAGTGATGCTTCCGCACGACTGGCTTACGATGCGGCTATGCGGTGAGTTCGTGACCGATCGCGGCGACGCGTCGGGCACGGGATACTGGTCGCCGAAGGAAGGGCGGTACCGGGAAGACCTTCTCGCGCCGATCGATTCGTCGCGCGATTGGAACGCGATGTTTCCATTAGTTCGCGCATCAACGGAGGCGGCCGGGATTATCCAGTCCAAGGCTGCGCGAGACTTGGGACTCCATTCTGATGTGATCGTCGGGCCCGGCACAGGCGACAATATGGCAGGCGCGCTGGGGATCGCGCTGGATGACGATTCTGTGGCCGTTTCGATTGGCACCTCGGGCACTGTCTACGCTGTGTCGCCGCACGCGGTCGCCGACGCTACCGGCGCAGTGGCGGGGTTCGCCGACGCATCCGGAGCCTTTCTGCCGCTGGTATGCACGCTCAACGCGGCGCGCGTGACCGACACGGTTGCACACCTAATCAATGTCGACCAGAAGACGCTAAATCGAATCGCGCTGAAAGTGCCGTATGGGGCGGGCGGCGTCGTGATGGTTCCCTATTTCGATGGCGAGCGGACGCCCAATCTTCCCGACGCGACCGGCATCCTGTCGGGCCTTCGAACCTCCACAACATCGGGGCAAATCGCGCGTGCCGCGTTTGAAGGGGTCGCGTGCTCGATGCTCGACTGTCTCGACCTGCTCGGGCGAAACGGGATCGCGATGGAGGGATGGCGAATTGTTCTACTTGGCGGCGGAGGGCGCTCACCGGCCTATCAACGAATCATCGCGGATCTGTCCGGCCGTACGGTTGTAATTCCCAAGGGCGAGGAGCATGTCGCAGCTGGAGCGTGCGTTCAGGCGGCCGCCGTTTTGTCGAATCGCCCGCCGCGCGAAATTGCGCGCTCGTGGAAACTCGGTTCAGGCAAAACGATCGAGCCGGATGCCGCCGTAGATCGCGCATCGATTCGCGCGGCATATTCGGCGGCGGTGCGGCGGGCGATCTGAATATTTAAGCTGCCACGCGCCGCACCGGCATAAAGTCGTTCACAATCGCGGGTACGCCGAATTTCTCCTGCGAATGATCGATTGTGCCGGCCGGCGTGTAGTGCCATACCATCGCGGCGCGGACACCGTCGGAGACGTTATCCGTCGATTTATGCATCAGATGGCTGTGAAAGATTAGCAGGTCGCCGGGCTCCATCAGGACCGGAATTTCGGCCGACATGTCGTGGTCGAGGATTTCCAGATAGCCGTAGTTCGCGTTGGGCCGCTGATCGGCGCAATGTGCATGCACCGGCTCGCGGTGCGATCCCGGCAGCACGTGGAGGCATCCGTTCTCCAGCGTAGCACGGGTGATCGCGAGCCAGATTCCCACCTGCGGGTCGGTGCTGAACGGGAAATAGAACGAGTCCTGATGCCACGGCTGGCCCATCGCCCCGTGATTCTTAAAAATAAACTGGCTTAGAAAGCAGTCGAGCTCAGGTCCGATCAAGCCGGCGACGAGATCAAGCAGGTCGGCCCGCTCACAGAATTCCTTGAACAACGGGTCGCGATGCAGCCGGAAGATTTTCGAAACGCGGTCCTCCGGGTTGCGCGCGAGTTCGTTGGGCTTCATTTCCGGAGTCACCAGTACGTTCGGGACGGATTTTCCAGCCGCCGCCAGCCGGGATATTTCGATGACTCGCGCCAACATCTTCGAACATATCTCCGAGTCTTCAAAGTTTCGGATGATGAAGAATCCGCGCTCGTTCCATTCTCGTTGCTGCTCCGCGGTCGGCGCCTGTGGTGGCTTTGCCATTGCCGATTATTTCCTCGGCGTCAGCGCGATGCGGCAAAAGACTCCGTTATGGTCGGAGTAAGGGTGATCGATGCCTTCGTTCTCGATTACCGTCATCTCAGCAGACGCGCTCCAGGCTTCGGAATTGCCGGCGACGATGTAGTCGATCCACACGCGCTTGCGATCGATCATGTCGAAGTTGCTCCAGTAGTGGTCGTTTTGCGCGCGTCCCGAGGCGGTTAGGTCGGTTCCCAGTGCGGTGATTGCGGAATAGAGCGGCTCACGGCATTCGGTGTTCAGGTCTCCGGCGATCAGAAGCGGCAGGTTCGAATCCAGCCGCGACACAACCCTCCTTAGTTGCGCGAGTTGCGACTGCCGGACGGCGGCATAATCGCTGCCGCGATACTGCGCCTGCAGATGCGTATCGATCACGAACATTCTTGTTCCGTTGCGTTCCACCTCCAGGACCAGCACGCCCTTGTCGCTTAGCCCGTCGCCCTGCCAGAACTTCCAGACCGGAGCGCTTGTCTCATACGGATGAAACGCCGGCGTCCCGGTAGCTTTCCATTCATTCCTGGCCCGGATAAAAAGCGAAAGCCCGCCGCGCGGATGGCCGGAAGAGTTTGTAATGGAAAATGGAACCCATTCCGGTTTCAGTGCGGCGGCGACACGTTCGGCGACCGGTGCGCGCCACGCCTCCTGCATCGCGATGATCTCCGGGGACAATTCGCGAATCTTTGCGCAGACGCGGTCGATCCGTCCGGCGGGATCCTTGGAGAGCGGCCACGGCAATCCGTGGATATTCCAGGACAGCATCGTGAGTGAAACTGCGCCGTTGCCGCGAATATCGGAGGAGGGCATGGGGAAGTCTATTTCGCCTGAATCGATTCGATGTAATCCACGAGCGCTGAAATCTTCTTTTGGACCTTAGTTCCGTTCTCGGCGCCAAGCTGATTCGAGTAGCGTTTCCCCCACGCCGGCATCGAGCCCGGGAAGTGCGCGGGATAGCGCTTGCGGCCGTCGATGGTTTCGTGAACTTCCTCGCGCGGGAATCGTCCGCCGTTATCCTTGGAAAGCTGAGTCAGATCGACCGCTCTATATCCCTTGGCTTCCCTCATCGCCGGGACGCTGCCCTTGCCATCCGTTCCGTGGCATTTTGAGCAGTTGGATAGGAATTCCTGCTTGCCGAGGGGCTCGCCCGCAAATGCGGCTCCGGCCGCCACGAAACAATAGACGAGCACGATTGCGGCCGCTGTACGAACGGTGATTGTGTTCATGCCTTCATCATTAATCATATTTTGGGAATTTTCGAGCGGGCGCTGCCGGTGTGATTACCCGAATATTGTCGGCTTAAGGACCGCTTCGCACCATGTAACCGCCCGAGCGAACATCGCGCGATCCCGAAAGAAGATCGCGTTGCCCCACGCCTTCGGCACGGTATCATCGCGATTGCAGTAGAAGGAGAGCGTCGCGGTCTCATCGACGTGGTAAATCACCGCGTACCATTGGTAGCCGCGGCGGTTCATCTCGGCCACGATATCTGACAATTTCCCATGGCCGGACATTCCAAACGGATGGTGCGGGTCCCAGAATTCCGCCATCACGATCGCGTAGTCGGCGGTGCCCAATCCACGGAGCACCTCCAGGTCCATCCCTTCCGTATCGACTTTCAGTATGCCGGCGTGCTCGGGAATCTCGCGGCTTTGGCGCAAACTGTCTATGCTGCGAACCGGCACGGACACCGATTCGCCGAACTGGAGATCGTTGAGCATCGCGTGCTCAACCAGGCTGTGAAACAACGAAGTATCCCACTTTCCGATCCCTGACAGGTCCTTCGCGATATGCAACTGCATTGAGCTGTCGGCGGATCCGATCGCGAATTGGAGAGCGTGAAAGTTTCTGTTTGAGCCGAGCTTCTGTTTGAGGGTCTCGAAGGCGGGACCGTGCGGTTCGAACGCATACACTGAGCAGCCGGCCTTGAGCAGGCGATCGGAAACCGCGCCGACGTTGGCGCCGACGTCAATCGCGATCGGAACTTCCAAGTGCGGTGCAAGATGCGCGAGCAGGGCAATCTTCGGGTTCTCACGTTCGAACTGGTCCGCCCCCGCGACCAGCGGCTTGCCCAGCGCACTTCCGCCATTACCATAGGCGTTCAACTCTCTTCGCATCTGGCGGACTTCCTGGGCCAGTTGCTTTTGAATCTCCTCCGCCCGTGTTTGCATTTGCTGGATCGTGCCCAACATCTGAGCGACCGCGTCGATGATCACGCTATCGTTCAGCACGAGCGTCTGAAGCACGGACTCCAGCTCCCGTTCGAGGCCATGCAACGAATCGAGCCGATTGATTATCTGATCGATCTTTTCCGGCACGATTGCAGCCCTAGGCAGCCTCGCGTTCTTCCGGCGGCATCAGGCTTTCATACCGGGGGTCGCACGGCTGTTTTCCCTCCAGCGAACGCCAGATCCAATCGCCGGAATCCTTGGCCGAAAAGCTCCCGCTCAATTGCGCCGCGCGTCTCCGAATGTCAGCTTGAATTTCCGGTTTCAACAATTCGGCAAGGGCGGCTCTTACCGCGCCTGTGTCGTATGCTGTAACGGTGCCAAGCCGGAAACGCTCAACGAATCGCGCGGCTGACGTCCTTGGACTGCCCAGCACGAGCACCGGCAAATGGGCTGCGGCAACCAGAGTGGGAATCCGGCTTGGTAGGCTCAGTTCGGCGATTGCTTGCACGGGCGGAGGACTGTTGCCGTCAAGCGTGTCCGTCGGCACGACCGCGTAGAAATACTTCGATAAGACATCGGGCAGGTCAGCCTCGCGAATCGGATCGAGCAGGCGAAGGCCGTTTTGCTCCATTCGCGCGCGATCGAAATCCAGTCCGTTGGGGTTTTTCTGATTGCAGTACCAATCGATTTGAAAGCCGCTGTTGCAGAAGGTCTCTTGGATCATTTCCAGCCAGCGCTGGCCCCAGATGTTTCCCAAGAGCACGCCACGGCGCGGATCTGCCTCTTTCGGCGGATGAACAGGCGTGCGACGAATAATTTCCTCCGGCACCAGCGGCGGCATCACCCAGAACTTCATCCGATATTTTTTTTCATATGCTTCGCGCATTTCTGGCGAGATCACCAGCCGCAGGTCGGATTTCGCCAGCGTTTCTTCCATTAGCGCGTCGGAAATTCCTTCCGCGCAGACGTTTTTGTCGTCCATGATGTATGTGCACAGCGGTGCGCCGGACATCTCCTTGACTGCGAGGCTTACAATGCAATCAGCGGGCAGGTATGGAAGCGAGAGAATCCGCCGCACGCGCGTTCCCGCAAGGTACCATTTGAGCCACGAGCCGATTGCGCCGCGCGACGCCTGTGCCAGTGGCAGACATAGTTGGCCGCCGCCGAAGTCCTGAGTTCCTTCGTAAAAATTGGAAGTCCGTAGCGATATGATCGACGACGAATCTGGGAACATGCGAAGCAACAGCGTGCCTGTGCCGTGCAGTTCGTTTACTTCGCACGGCGTGACGATCAGGTCCGAGGCACGCGGCATCGATGCGACATTTACGTCGGCTTGGATTTCCTCCGGGCGGCCGTCGCGTATCGACGACATCACCGCGCTTAAGCGTGCGCGAGCTCTTTCAGCGATGAGTAGTGGACTGCCGACCATGCCGCATTTTCCTCCGCAAGATGCCGATCCGCTCAGGCGCGGGCGAATTCCTCCCGTAGGCGATTGATTCGTACCAATTGATCCGGCGCGAGTTGTCCTGCGCCGTAACCGCTGCTGCCGTCGCGGATATGATTCAGATTGAGCAAGGTTTCGGGATCGTAAGTTGTATCAGGCATCTTTATCAAATTTGGGTCGTCTCGCCGTTCGTTGAGTTTTTCCGCCCGCTCGCGCATCCGCTCGAATGAGGTTTCCTCCGCCACCTGCTTAATTGCTGCCGCGGTGGCTCCCAGCCCGAGGTACATCGCAATCCGTTCAATGGATTCAGCCGGTTGCGCCATGATGTCGTCGTATTTGAGAATTGCAGCGTTGCCGCTGTGGCGATGAAACCGATAGAGCTCCAGCGACGATTTCATCACGGATAAGGAATGGTCAAAGTCGTGATTGAACATTCTCATAAATGAGACGGCGGCATCCGCTGGGTCGCGCCAGGTGAAAATTACCCGGCAGGCTCGGAGTTCCACCAGCGCATGGCCCACCGAATCGAGGATATGGCATTTGAGCACCGCGTGGCCGATATTCGGAGGAATTGCGGCAATGAAGTGGGCGACGTCTTCGTCGTAGCTGCCGTACACGTAGCGTCCGCCGCCGGCACGGCGCAGCAGTCCCATCGCGACGTTGTATGACCAAGTCGATGCGCTCCGTGGCATCCCATTGCAGAGGACCAGCATCGGCCTTCGGACCTCGCTCCCAAAAAATCCAGCAGGCAACAATAAACCGAACCGTATCGTTAACACAAATGCAAAGTGACATATCTCAATACGTCACCTTACGTTCGCCGTGAAGCCCGGCTTGTCCGGCGGCGATTGGCGTCATACGCTCCAATGCAGACGCTTCGGCGAGGGCGTGAATGCTGGTTGAAGTCGACCATTTGACCAAGACTTTCAGAAACTTCACTGCGGTCAACGATGTCTCGTTCTCAATTCGCGAGGGCGAGATTCTGGGCCTGCTCGGACCCAATGGCGCCGGCAAGAGCACAATCATCCATACGCTGCTCGGGCTGATTGCGCCGACCGCCGGGGAAATCCGAATCTTCGGAATGCCATTGAGCACGCATCGCGCCGAGATTCTCCAACAGCTTAATTTCACTTCGCCGTATGTATCGTTCCCGCCGCGGCTGACAGTGTATGAAAATCTTAATGTGTTTGCGCTGATGTACGGAGTTCCTGACCGGCCAGCGAAGATCGCGGAGTTGCTGCGGAAGTTCAGCATCGAGCGGCTCAGCGGCAAACCGGTCACGCGCCTGTCCTCGGGTGAGGGGGTGTGCGTCGGGCTTTGCAAAGCGTTTTTGAACGATCCCAAGTTGCTGCTGCTCGATGAACCGACGGCGCATCTTGATCCGCGTGCCGCGCGCCGCGTCAAGGAGGTTCTGCTCGATCTTCGAGATCGATGCGGTACGACGATTCTCTACACGTCCCACAACATGGCGGAGGCGGAGCGAATGTGCGAGCGGATCGTTTTTCTCGACCGCGGCCGCGTGATCGCGGCCGGCAGTCCAATTGAAGTGACACACGCAATACTTCGCGAAGAGCGGGCCACCCCGGCGCTGGAGGAAGTGTTCATCAGGGTGGGGGAGGGGGATGGCGATGCAGCCGCATAGGATTCGCGCCGTAATGCTCCGCCACATTTACGAGGCGTGGCGCAACTGGGACCGTATCACCGATACGATCTACTGGCCGGTGATGAACATCATCGTGTGGGGCTTCTTCACGCTCTATTTTTCGCGTGTCAATCAATTGAGTCCGGGCGTGGTAAGCTTTCTATTCGGCGGCGCGATCCTGTGGGGGATGTTCACTGCTTTTCAGCGCGACATGGCGATAGGGTTTCTGGGCGAATTATGGTCGCGAAACCTGGTCAACCTATTTGGCACGCCGCTCTCCGTGACGGAATACATGACGGGCCTAATCGCGGTGAACTTCCTGAAAGCGATGATCGGAATGGCGGCAGCAGCGCTCGTCGCTTGGGTCTGCTATGCTTACAATATATTTCCGGGGCTGCCCGCTATGGTCCCGTTTCTGCTGAACCTCATAATCT
The DNA here is from genome assembly GCA_035524375.1 of Binataceae bacterium (SeqCode). Lineage (GTDB taxonomy): Bacteria > Desulfobacterota > Binatia > Binatales > Binataceae > Binatus. The sequence goes on from DATKOZ010000067.1 coordinate 17,768, forward strand.
TTGCACTGGCTGTGGGCGTTGTCATTACGGGACTGATTTTTCGCTACACGACTCGTGTTCAAGGATTGACGTGGAGTTTTACGGCCTTCCTGATGCCGCTGTCGTGCGTGTTTTATCCAGTGAATTCACTGCCTAAATATCTCCAGCCGATTGCGCTGTCGCTGCCAACCGCGCACGCATTCGAGGGCATGCGTGCAGCGATTGCCGGAGGCGGGTTTGCAGTCGCGCACTTCGTCTGGGGCCTGGCCTTGAACGCTGCGTATATCCTGCTCGCGGTTGCCCTGTTTCGACGCATGTTCGACTCGGCACGCTCGCTGGGCCTGCTGGTCAAGATGGAATAACATGCGCCGCCGGCCAAATTTATCTTCAATCCTTGTTGTGCTGTCGGCCGTGGCGGTATCGATAGGACTCAGCGGATGTTGGGCGCCGCTTGTGCAAGTCGCGGAGGCCGTTGCCGAAGACAGCGCATCAGTTGCGGGAAGTGTGGTCGAATCCGTCCATCATGACTCCAACCACGCGCTTGAAGATAAGCACCCTGGCGAGAGCGACGCGGATCGCATGGAACGCTGCAATTCACTGGTGCTTCAGGCGCCAAGCGTGATCGAACTCCGCAACAGCGCAAACGGCGCTCCGGAGTATCGTGAACTGAATTTGGAGGGATCGTTCGATGCGGCCAAATGGACACCGGTAACCGGCGAAAACACCGGTGCGGAAGGCTGGCAGCCGGCGGTTAATTTTCTACGCATGAATTTCAACCCGCCGCTTACCGACGCGATCCCTAAAACCGGGAGCTGCTTTCTAGCGTATGCATCCACCGACGTTGTCAACACTGCCGATGAGGACCGGATCAACTCAATGAAGGCCAATTTCAACGACGAGTCGGGTACGTTCGAATGGAATGGGAGATCGTATCAATACGCCACCTCTTACGCACTTCCATGCTATCGGTTGCCCTAGGGAAGGGTCCGTAGACATCTTTCATATATGCGACTGCATTCTCGATCGGCGCTGGCTGCTGTAATTGTCGCTGCTGGCTTTTGGGGCGTGCCGATTCGCGTTGCGGCTGCGCCGAGTCAGGGGCAGAAATTTGCGTACGGCGCGCCATTGGATTCCGCCAGTCCGTGGCCGAAATTTCGGCGCGATCTTCCACAGAGCGGTCGGAGTGCCGTTGTACCCTCAGACTCCGGCGCCATGCCGTGGATTTTTCAAACCGGCAACGGAATCTTCAGCTCTCCGGTAATCGACGGCGACGGCACGGTTTATGTCGGGTCCGCCGACCAATATTTTTACGCAATCGATCGCGATGGGCACCAGCGTTGGAAGTTCCCCACAGGCGAGATCGTCGATTCGGCGGCGCTCCTGGATGATAGAGGACGCGTGATCTTCGGTTCCGGTGACGGGCACGTGTATGCGTTGGACCGTAATACCGGGAAACCGGCGTGGTCGTTTCTCGCCGATCCGCCGGAGACCAATCATGCTTTCATTCGATGGTTCGAGGGCAATGTCGCAATAGGTCCGGACGGGACCATCTATGCTCCTAATGATAACTTTTGCACGTACGCCTTGCAGCGCGACGATGGGAATCGAATCTGGTGCGCGCGCACCTGGGACCAGACATGGTCATTGCCGGCGTTCGACACGGAGTCGAATTCGCTTCTGATTGGGAACAACATTCCGTTCTTGCGCAACACGTTCGCGCTGAATCCGGCCAACGGAGATCGCCGATGGGGTGAGCAGGCGTATGGCTCGGTGGTCGCCAGCCCGCTGCTGACAACGGCGGGGCCTCGCCGCATGGCCATCGTGGGTGCATTCGACGGTATCGTGCGAGCATACGATCCTGCCACTGGACATCAACTGTGGCAGACCGGCCTGCGCGATCATGTGTATGCCAGTGCCGCGGAAGAGCGCGACGGTACGATCATCCAGCCGGGCGCCGACGGCACAATCTACGCGCTTCGACCCGAGGACGGCACGATAAAGTGGGCATTCGACACGCGTGCCCCAATTCGATCATCGCCGGCGATCGACGGAAACGGCAACATTTACTCCGGGTCGGGCGAAGGGAAGCTGTTTGTATTGAACCCGGACGGCACGCAGCGGTGGGCGATGCGGTTGATCGACGATCCGCGTGAGGATTTGAATTCTTCGCCCGCGCTTGGAAACGATTCGGTCGTGATCGGCGGCGAGAACGGCGGCGTATTCAGCGTCCCGTATGACTATTGTTTGCGGCCATCCGCCGCGGCCGACTCGCGATGCATCGTGCACGGCGGAGAAGACTTGCCCGCCGACACGTCATCGTTCATATACATGACCTCGTTCGGCAACGCGATGCCGTCGCCGCCGACGGCAATCGACGTGAGCCAGCCGCTGACCTTCTCGCTGCTGGTGCGCGCGCATGGCAACACGCAGTTGGCATTGCTCGATTCGGACAGCATCAAGGTGACTCTCGCTCCGCAGAATGCGGCTGATATCGACGTCTCCGGCGACCGGCGATTTTTGACTGTTATTCCGAAATCAAACTTTGCCGGTTCGCCTGATGGTGTTTTGTCGGTGCATCTTGAAGGCCAGTATCTAACCGGACTTGAGCGCGGTGGTGCCCGGTTTACCGGCGGCACACCGGGCGGAACGCTGGATCAGGAATTCAAATTCCAGTTGCGGCCTCATTCCGCGTCAGGATTTCAGTTGACCGTGCCGAAGCGGCCCGGCGATCCGGCGGGGGGGTGGGACCTCTATCGGCTGGCGGCGCCGCTGCCGACCATCCTGCCGAGCTACAATCAAATCGGGTTCGATTCGATTCATTACCTGATTGGATTGGTCGAAGGCGACAATCGTCACGCGGTAGCCTGGGTTATCGGCGGTCACGTCTCCAAGGCCGGCGGGCCCGCAGCGGCCGATCCCGAGTCCCGAGTTCGCTTTCCGGTCTGGATCGATCTAGACGGCGATGCGCTCACGATGCGCAACGAAGCGGGCTTTTCCGTCGAGTTCAACAATGTCCTGCTGCCGTTCGACTTTTTCCGCGTTGCAGCCAGAGTCGATTCAAACGGAACTGCGCGGGATCATGCTGAAGTCAATTCGAAAACAAATTGTGGAAAGGTTGCGTTTTACGGTGAGTTCCTGCAGAGACTCGGCTACTGCAATCCGAATACCGACTTGCTCGATGTCGTCGCTGCAGCCGAGCTGGCGCCATACGCCGGAGACCGCAACGCGCCGGCGCCCGTAATCCGCAATGTCACCTTCGATGGCACGGCGACATCGATCGTTGCGACGCTTCGCGGCACGCCGATCAAGGCCGGCTCCCATAATCTCGGTATCCTGCTTGTCGACGCTCAGACTGGACGCCCGCTTCCGCTGGATTACACTCAGCAGACCAGCCAGACGATAACTGGCGACGGCTCAGTTGAGAGCGTGAAAATTGATTTTCCTCCCGGAAGCGCCCGTGGCGATGTCCGTGCGTATTTGATGGTAGACACCTATCCGTCAGCTTCCGCAACGGTGGCCCTGCCGACTTCGCCACCGCTGTCCGCGACGATCATTTTTGGCATCCGGTCCGCGGCTGCCTCAGTGCGGAGTTACATCATTCAACTGGCACAACGATTGGGACTGGTGATTCTTGGCTGGCTCGGCAAATGATCCTCGATTTACGGGAGATCGAATAACAGGACGTCCGACTCGCCGGGTGAGGATATCACCAGCCGCCGTTCGTCGATCGCTCCTGCGCCGTCCCCAGACTCCAGCCTTAGGCCATTGATTTCCACCGGTCCGCGCGCGGCCTGAATCCAGGTTCTGCGCCCGGGTGGAACCTCGTGGGTCAGCGGCGTACCGGGTTCGACCTGTGCAATGTGAATACGGGCGTTCTGATGAATCATCAGCGAGTTGTCGCGTCCATCGGGCGAAACTACCAGCCGATCTGCTCCGCGCCGGCGCTCCGCTGGGAAGGTTTGCTGCTCGTAGCCCGGAGTTAGGCCCGTCTGCGACGGAAGAATCCAAATCTGCAGCATATGCACCGGCTGCGTGGCCGAATCGTTGATCTCGCTGTGTGTAATGCCGGTGCCGGCGGTCATCCTTTGCATGTCTCCGGCACGAATCACGGGGCCATTGCCCATGCTGTCGCGATGCCGCAATGCGCCCTCCAGAATCCAGGTGATTATCTCCATGTCGCGATGCGGATGCGTGCCAAAGCCGCCACCGGGTGCGATCCAGTCCTCATTGATCACACGCAGCTTCGAAAATCCCATCATCGCGGGGTCGTAGTACTCGCCGAACGAGAAGGTATGCCGGCCGTCGAGCCAATCGAGCTTGGTTCGTCCGCGGTCGTCACTTTTGCGAAGCTGGATCATGCTGGTTTCCTTTGGCGCCGCGCTACTGCTAATCCTGCCGCCGAATCGACGGGAAAAAAGCAATTCTTTCCATCGCCGGCCCTGCGGGAATCTCGACTGATGCCGCATCAGGTTCGAAAATTTTCGGATTCAATCGCGGACAAGCCATTTTAGCGCTGCCGTTCCTGCAAGGACAGGGCGGTTTGCTTTAATTGCCAAAGCTGGCAAAGAATCGCTTGGGCAGGGGGTAACAGCGAGCGCCATGACTCACAAGCGTCTTCTGATCGCCAACCGGGGCGAAATTGCAATCCGCATCATGCGCGCGGCCGCGGAGATGGGCGTCAAGACGGTCGCAGTCTACTCCGAAGACGACAGCTACTCGCTTCATACGCGACGGGCGGACGACTCCCGCGCATTACGCGGCAAGGGCGCACAGGCCTATCTCGACATCGATCAAATCCTCGCGGTGGCCAAAGCCACCGCTTGCGACGCGATCCATCCCGGCTACGGATTTCTCAGCGAGAACGCGTCGTTTGCCCGCCGATGCGCCGAGGCCGGCATTTGCTTCGTTGGCCCGCGGCCCGAGGTTCTCGAACTCTTCGGTAACAAAGTTCAGGCGCGAATCTTGGCGAATCGATGCGGAGTGCCGGTGATCGCGGGCACATCGAGTTCAACCAGCCTCGACGATGCGCGAGCTTTCATGGCGCGTTTGGGTGGACCGATCGTGATCAAGGCGGTTGCCGGGGGCGGCGGCCGCGGTATGCGAGTCGTGCATAGCGTCGATGCGATCGATGATGCGTATGCACGATGCCAATCCGAAGCGCGCGCCGCATTCGGCGATGGCGACGTTTATGTCGAGCAATTGATTCCACGGGCTCGCCATATCGAGGTTCAGATAATCGGCGATGGCTCCGGCGGCGTAAGCCATCTCTGGGAACGCGAATGCAGTATCCAGCGGCGTCATCAGAAAATAGTCGAGGTGGCGCCCAGCCCCGGACTTTCGCAATCGCTGCGCGATCGGCTTACGGCGGCCGCGGTGCGGATGGCGGAGGAGGTTCGCTTCGACAACCTGGGCACGTTTGAATTTCTGGTCGAGCAGCGTGCCGGACACGATGATGCGACGTTTGCGTTCATCGAGGCGAACCCCCGGCTTCAGGTCGAGCACACGGTCACGGAAGAAGTGATGGGTGTCGACCTGGTGAAACTTCAGTTGCAATTGGCAGCGGGGTATTCGCTCATGCAACTTGGTCTCGCGCAAGCCGAGATTGCTCCGCCGAGCGGATTCGCGATTCAGGCGCGGATCAACATGGAATCGATGGGGGTAGATGGCAGCGTCAGGCCCGCGGGCGGAATATTGACGGTCTTCGAGCCGCCTTCGGGGCCGGGGCTGCGTGTCGATTCATTCGCATATGCCGGGTACTCGACCAGCCCAAACTTCGATTCATTACTGGCCAAGCTGATCGCGCACTCGCGGTCGTCGAATTTCGCCGATGCGGTTAACAAGACCTACCGCGCGCTGTGCGAGTTTCGGATCGAGGGCGTGTCCACCAATCTTCAATTCCTGCAAAATCTGCTGCGGCATCCGGATTTCGTGGCAAATCGCGTCTATACGCGATTCGTCGAGGACCATATCGCGGAATTAGCGGCATCCGACGATTCCCCGCATAGACGATTTTTCTTTGAAGCTCCGGCTGCCCCACGTCTTGCCGGGGCAAAGATCGATGCGACCGATCCCCTTGCCGTTCTCGATCACGGGAAGCAGGCCCTGGGTGCGGCCGAACCAGCCTCGCGCGGTCATCACGACGTGGGGCCCGACAACACGGTGCCGATCGAAGCGCCGATTCAGGGAACGATCGTGTCGGTCGACGCGCGCGAAGGTGATTTGGCACCGCAAGGCCGCCAGCTCTTCGTGATGGAAGCAATGAAGATGGAGCATGTAATCCAGGCTCCCGTCAGTGGCGTGGTGCGCCGAATCACGGTCGCCCGCGGCGATGCGGTCTTCGAAGGCCATCCGCTAGCTTTCATCGAGCCGGCCCAGGCCGAGTCCGCGCTAACCAGTGAGAACAATGCAATCGACCCGGATCGAATTCGTCCCGACCTGAGGGAGGTGATCGATCGTCACAAGACGACGCTGGATGCCGCGCGGCCCGACTCCGTCGCCCGCCGCCGCAAGACCAGGCAGCGAACTGCGCGCGAAAATGTCGAAGACTTGTGCGACCCCGGCAGTTTCATCGAGTATGCGCCGCTAGTAATTGCGGCGCAGCGTCGGCGCCGAGAAATCGACGACCTGATCAAGAACACTCCCGCAGACGGCCTGATTGCAGGCGTTGGCCGAGTGAACGGCAGCCTGTTCGGTGAATCGAAAGCCCGCTGCGCGATCATGTCATACGACTATACTGTGCTCGCCGGCACGCAGGGCCTGCAGAATCATCGCAAGAAGGATCGGCTGTTCGAGCTCGCCGAGAAGTGGCGCATCCCGGCGGTATTCTTCACCGAGGGTGGCGGCGGCCGCCCCGGCGACACTGATGGCCTCGGCGTTGCCGGGCTCGACTGCCTGGCGTTCAGCTATTGGGCAAAGCTGAGCGGCCTGGTGCCGCTGGTCGGAATCAACTCGGGGCGATGCTTTGCCGGCAATGCCGCGCTGCTTGGATGTTGCGACGTTGTGATCGCAACCGCCAACTCGAACATCGGCATGGGCGGGCCGGCGATGATCGAGGGCGGCGGCTTGGGTATCTTTCGTCCCGAAGAAGTCGGGCCGATGGACGTGCAGGTTCCCGACGGCGTCGTGGATATCCCGGTCGCCGACGAAGCGGAGGCGGTACGTGTCGCGAAGAAATACCTGTCTTATTTTCAGGGGCCGTTCGCCAATTGGGAATGCGCAGACCAGCGATCACTGCGCGCGATCGTTCCAGAGAACCGGCTGCGAATTTACGACGTTCGAAAAATAGTCGAGACGATGGCCGACGCGGGCTCGGTTCTGGAATTGCGCCGGCGTTTCGGTTTGGGGATGGTGACCGCTTTAATCCGGATCGAAGGAAATCCGGTCGGAGTGATCGCGAACAATCCGGCGCATCTTGCGGGCGCGATCGACAGCCCGGGAGCCGACAAGGCCGCCCGCTTCATGCAGCTGTGCGACGCTTTTGACATTCCGATCCTGTTCTTGTGCGACACTCCCGGCGTCATGGTCGGTCCGGAAGTCGAGAAAACCGCGCTGGTGCGCCATGCATCGCGGATGTTCGTGACCGGCGCCAGCTTGAGCGTGCCGTTTTTCACAATCATCTTGCGCAAGGGCTACGGCCTGGGCGCGCAGGCAATGGCCGGAGGCAGCTTCAAGGCGCCGTTCTTCACGGTAGCGTGGCCGACTGGAGAGTTCGGCGGGATGGGTTTGGAAGGCGCGGTGAAGCTTGGTTTCCGGAAAGAACTCGCCGCCGTCGAGGAACCGGCGGCGCGCAAGGCACTGTTCGATCAGATGGTCAAGCGGATGTACGAGCACGGCAAAGCGGTGAACATGGCATCGCACTTCGAGATCGATGACGTGATCGATCCGCTCGATTCGCGGCGTTGGATTATTACCGGACTGCGCTCGACACCACCGCTGCCGCCGCGCACCGGCAAGAAGCGCCCGTGCGTCGACACTTGGTGAGCGTACTCGATCGATTTTGCATTTAACGCGGCGCAATCTCGATTGCATTTGCACGCGCGATCTCACCCAGCCATCGCGCGCTCGGCTTGGGTGTCCGATGCTGCGTTTTGCGATTTACCGCGATCAGTCCGAACGTCGGCCAGTAGCCGGAATTCCACTCGAAATTGTCCAGTGATGACCAATAGCAATAGCCGCGAACGTCGATCCCATCGCGAAGGCATCTCGCGACCCCTTCAAGCGCGCGCTGAACAAATTCGATGCGGCGAGTGTCGTCGGTAGCCGCGATACCGCTTTCCGTGACAATCACCGGCACGTTGGCAACCGCACTTGCGCGGCGAATCGTAGCTTCCAGAGCTTGGGGACAAAACTCATATCCCATCATCGTAGTTTCGATTCCCTGCTCGGGCGGGAGTGTACCTTCGGCGCTGATGCGATTTCGTGTGTAGGTTTGGACCCCTACATAGTCATCGCCGCGGGCCGCTTCGAAGAAGATGTCCTGGCACTCGGCGCGAATCTTATCGCGCCGGCTTTCACCACCGGGCATCGCCTGAAGGTCGGCCAGCGAAAGGCAAATTCCAACCGGCGCCTTGCCGCATAGCGATTTGAGAATCGGCGCGGCCAGGCGGTGCGCCTCAAGCATCGTATCGCGCGCCTTCATCTGATCGCTCATCAGGTAAGGGCCGAAGCGGCCGGGTTCGGCGCCAACGTTGCGCGCAGCATCCGCCAGCCAGTTCAAGCGTGCTGGGTCGATTTTTTCCGGCAGCAACCCGATCAAATGAAGATACGCACTCAGATTTGCCTCGTTCAGCGTGCATACGACACCGATAAGATCGCCCAACTGCTTGCCGGCATATTCGCAATAGCGCGCGAATCTTTCCGCCGTCTTTTTGTCGTCCCATCCTCCATCGGCGGCGACCCAACGCGGCGAGGTGAAGTGATGAAATGTCACGATGGGAGTCAGGTGGTGTTCGATGCACGCCGCAAGCACGCGCCGGTAATGATCTATTGCGGCACGTGAAAAGTGGCCCTCCTCGGGCTCGATGCGCGCCCATTCGATTGAGAACCTATAGGCGTTGAATCCGAGCTGCTCCAGCGTCGCAATATCTTCAGCGTAGCGGTGGTATTGATCGCACGCATCGCCGGAAGGTTCGACGAAGGGCGCCGATGGCGTATGCTCCAGCACCCAATAATCGCTGTTGTAGTTGTTGCCCTCGACTTGGTGCGCCGCGGTAGCCGTTCCCCAAATGAATTTTTCCGGAAACTTGAATTGCTCAGACATAGCGTCACCTTGCAAAGCGTCTTCTCCAGTTCGTCATAGCGGAAGGGCCAGTCTCATTGGAACTGATCCAGTCGTCAAGCGAATGCGGTCCCGGCAATTCTGCGGCGCTCCGGGTGAGTGGCTCTGATATGCCGCTAACGGACGGTCGAGATATCGATCGCTTTCGAATCGGCCGGCAACGTCAGCAGCATTCCATCGTACCCCATCACGACACCGTTTCGCCTGATGTCCGAAACCCCGCGCATAAAGGTCAGGCGCGCCAATAGGTTTGGTGTGGGCGGACCCAAGTGGCTCAGCACTAGCAACTGGACGCGAGCCTGATTCGCCTCGGTTGCGGCCTCGACCGGCGTCGTGTGGTACCGGCGGATGTCGGACATGATTTTGGCAATTCGCGTGTTCCCGATTTGTTCCGCCGCCTCCTGAATCATCTCAACCATATGCGGAGCCTGCGCTTCGTTGATCAGCACATCGGCACCGGTTGCTTCGGCAACCAAGTTTGCACATTTCACGGTATCGCCGCTAATTACGACCGAGCGGCCGCGATAATCGAAGCGGTAGCCGTACGCGGGCGCGACCGGCGAGTGATCGACGGTGAAAGCGGTGACCCTGAGTCCGTTCTCGTCAAGCACGCCGGTGAAGCCGCCGGCGCATGGAGCTGCGCCGGGCGGCGTATCGATTTTCACTGTGATCGGCGTCATTTGCCAATCAGCGGGCGGCATCAGCCCGGCACCGTGATGCGCCACGCGATAACCTTCATCCAGCGAATATGCCTGCGAGAACCCGGCGACCACCTGATCGACGCCGGGCGGACCGTACACGCGCAGCAAATGGTCGCGTCCCTGCGCCCACGTTTGCATGTTGATCTCGCCGAGTTCGCCGATGTGATCCGAGTGAAAATGGGTGAGCATCACCGCAGCAATTCGCGCCGCGGGAATGTGCCACAACGCAAGGTTCTTCCACGCTCTGGGACCCGCGTCCACCAGATAGATGTTTCCGCCCGCGAAGAGCGCCGTGCATTCATCGGCGCGATTGCGATCGGGAAGCGGATTTCCCGTTCCACACAGCACCACGCGCAATGAATCTTTACCGAGCAGATCGGCGCGGGTCGAATTGAGGGCGCCCTGAGCGACCCGTCGCATTACGGCGTCCTGCACGACGGGGCTATTAATTGTCCACCAGCCAATCGCGACAGCGATCGCAACAGCTGCTCCGGCTGTCACCAATTTCTTCGAGGATATTGGCATTACACCCCGTCGGGATCGGAAATCGTGGCTATCGCGCCAATCGAACGCTGGCCGTCACCAGTCGTTGATATGAGCTGGGAAGCAAGCGCTGCATCATATCCAGCATGTACGCATCGCCGCCGATCAACACACGACGGGCATTGCGCCGCACTCCCGCCAGGATGCGCTCCGCGGCCTTTTCCGGCTTCGTGCGCAGAAGCCGGTCCGCCGCTTCTCCGGGTGATACTTTCTGATTACGGCTCAGGTCGAGCATCGTGCCGGAGAAGCGTGCCGCTCTGGCGATATTGGTTTTGATGCCGCCGGGATGGACGCAAGTGGCGGACACACCGCAGTTCATCAAATCGAGCTCCTGGCGCAGCGATTCGGTGAAGCCCCGCACGGCAAATTTGCTTGCGTTGTAGGAACCCATTGTGGGTTGTGCAAAGAGTCCAAATACGCTTGAAAGATTTACGATGTGTCCCGCCCCGGATTTCTTCAGGTGCGGCAGGAAGGCCTTGGTGCCATAGACCACGCCCCAGAAGTTGATGCTCATAATCCATTCGTAGTCGGCGTAATCCGTATCTTCGACCGTGCCGGCGTGGGCGACGCCGGCGTTGTTAAAGATCAAATTCGCTTTCCCATGATCGCTCACGACCTGATCGGCCCATGCGTGGATCGCTGCGCGATCGGAAACGTCCACTTTGCAGGATGTCACTCGAACCGAATGCCGGGTGGCAAGATCGGTAGTTTCGGCAAGAGTGCGCTCATCGATGTCGCCGAGCGCGAGAGAGCAATGATTCCGAGCGAGTTCCAGCGCCAGTGCGCGGCCAATGCCTGAACCGGCGCCGGTGATCGCGGCGACTTTATCGTTGAAGGATTTCATCCGTGGTAAAAAATCGTACCTAACATCGCGATCTGTCCTTGATGCTTTGGCGGAGGAGCCAGTCTGAAGCGAACCGCTCTTTGCGTCAAGCTTCCCGATCAACAGAGAAAATTCATCGAATTTCGAAACTTCAGTGCTTGGTTGGGCAGATGACATTGCAAAATCCGACCGGCTCATAAGGTGAGACCAAAACTGCTGGATTCTTGGGCTTCCGCAAGCGGTATTTTTGACTTCGCTGTTCGGACGAAATTCGCACGATAGGTCATTCAGCGGTATAGTGATGCAGGAAACACGCGTGCAACCATGAAAGCGCCCAGAGCTTGACCTGCCTTGATCGCATGTTTCGATATCGAGATCGGAGAGCAACATCATTGCACAGGCCTAGACTGACATGACGGCCGAAGACTGGCTCGACCTTAAATGCCATGCGTCTATGCACTCCCAAGCGGTGCACTCAATTCAGGCCCTCGCTCGCCGCTCGGCAGGCGACGAGCTTTGGGTGAGCTTCCGCCTCGATGGAGATTTTTCAAAAATCCTGATTCCAGTAGCGGACAAGCCGCGCATTAATGTAGACCTATGGCGCCATACATGCTTCGAGGCGTTCATCGCGCTCGAAGGACAACCGGCGTACCACGAGTTCAACTTCGCCCCGTCCGGCGAATGGTGTATCTATGCCTTCCGCGGCTATCGCGACGGCGGTCCGCTCGCGGATGAAACGATCCGCCCGTACATGGCGATTAGCTCGAATGAAAATCAGCTTGAGTTGGACGCTGTTGTCCGGCTCGATCGCCTGTCTGCCGCACATCCTCAAGTTCCAATCCGAATCGGGCTATCGGCGGTCATCGAGGCGAGCGACGGTTTTTCGTACTGGGCGCTTCGCCATCCTGCCGGCAAACCGGATTTTCACAAGCCCGATGGATTCGCTTTGCTAATCAATCCGCCAAGTCCGGCAAGGTAGGCCAGCCCCGCCATGACACACGTACAACCACGCGGTCTTAGGCGGCGCTACGTGAGCCAGCTTCTTTCGAAAATGAGACACGATCTATGCATCGGCCACCGGATTAAGGTTCTTTCCGCACGCCTCCTTGGGCATCCATACAAATCAAACCCACTGATTGGGTCAGCCGACACTGATGAAGTCTTTACGGCCGCCATGGACGGGTTCGATTGTGTTACTTACATCGAAACAGTTTTGGCGCTCGCGCGTGCTTCGATCGTCAATGATTTTATTGAGCGGCTGCGAAAAATTCGGTATGAACGAGGCCGCATTCAATGGGCGCGGCGAAACCACTACACGACGCGCTGGATTCGAAATAATGTACGCGAAATGATAATCCGGCCAGTTTCAATGCCGGCCCGCCTCACGGTCACTAGGGAGCGCATTTTGAATGTCATACCGGGACTCGCCGTTCACCGGATTCGTATTAAATGTGTGCCAAAGTCAGCGGTGTCGCAGATTGTATCGCGCTTGCAAACCGGTGATCTGATATTTTTTGCGTCGGTGCGGAGGAATCTCGATGTGTTCCATGCTGGAATTATCGTGCGTGATGGGGAACGCACTCTCATCCGCCATGCTTCGCGCAGCCACGGCGTTGTGGTGGAGCAAAAATTGAGCGACTTTCTCAAGGCAAATCGAATGGCCGGGGTTATTGTCGCGCGGCCGCAAGATGTCGCCCGGCGCATCGCGGCAAACGGCTAGGAAAAAATGCGGAGCCTGCGGTGAACATTGTCATTTCAAAAGACTATTCATCGGCGAGCATGCAGCGAATCTTCGACGCGGCGGACTCCGATGTCGTTTTTATCGGTGATCCTCGCGTAAAAATTAATCCGGGATCGCGTATGTTCGATCGGATGACACAAGTCATTCGTGACACGGGCTGCGGATTGGTCTACGCAGACGCAGCAGGCCATCCTCGTATCGACTATCAACGTGGTAGTATCCGCGACGGATTTGATTTTGGTCCAGTAGTGGGTGTCTCCGTCCAAGCTGCGCGCGAGGCCGGAATCGACCGCGGGTGGAAATGGGGAGGGCTCTACGACCTGCGACTTAGGATTTCCGAGAGTCATGCCATCGTGCGAATTCCCGAACCGTTGTACAGCGCGTCGAAGAGCGATGCGCGGCCGACGGGTGAAAGACAATTCGACTATGTGGATCCGCGAAATCGCGATTTCCAAATCGAAATGGAGCGCATCGCGACCGCACACCTCAAGCGAATTGGCGCGTGGCTGCCGCCGCAGTTCAAAGACGTACCAGTTGCAGCTGAAACTTTTCCGGTAAAAGCCAGCGTCGTTGTCCCGGTTCGTAATCGCGAACGCACAATCCTCGATGCCGTTCAAAGCGCTCTCGCCCAGGCCACCGACTTCGACTTCAATGTAATCGTCGTCGACAATCATTCCACTGATCGGACGACTGAGCTGTTGCGCACAGTTGTCGATTCGCGCCTTAAGCACATCGTCCCCGAGCGCCGGGACCTTGGTATCGGCGGATGCTGGAACGAGGCGATTAACTCACCAGACTGCGGGCAGTACGCGATCCAGCTCGATTCCGACGATCTGTACATAAATGACAGAGTCGTTCGCCGGTTCGTTGCGGAACTCGACGCCGGACCGTATGCGATGGCAATCGGCTCCTACACGATGGTCGATTTTTCGTTGAAGGAGATTCCACCCGGATTAATCGACCATCGTGAGTGGACCCGCGAGAATGGGCGAAATAACGCGCTGAGGATCAATGGCCTCGGCGCGCCACGCGCATTCAACACACCGATCGTGCGCCGGATTGGATTTCCGAACGTCAGCTACGGCGAGGATTACGCCGTCGCACTGCGCATCAGCCGTGATTACGAAATAGCGCGAATCTATGACTCGGTTTATCTTTGCCGCCGGTGGGAAGGCAATAGTGACAGCGCTCTGCCGCTGGAGGTTGCGAATCGATACGACTGGTACAAGGACTGGCTCCGAACCGTCGAGCTTCAGGCCCGGATGCGGGGATGATTCACGAAGCGGAAGAGCTGTTTAAGCGGCAGGTGATGGCTTGGCCGCAGCTCGGCAGAGGCCTCCAGGGCCTCGCGCAGGCGAAGACACGGCCGGTACGGATCGATTGGTTTGACATCTTCATCCGCCACATTCCGCACCGGGTGGGAAGTACGACTGCGGCGGTCGATAGGGAATCGATTTCGAAACGTACCTGTTTCTTATGTTCGGGAAATCTACCTGCAGAGGAAGAGGGCCTGCGGTTCAATGACGATTTCACGATCTACTGCAATCCGTTCCCCATAGTCGATCATCACCTGACCATCGCGCATCGGGAGCATCGGTCGCAGCGGATCGCAAACGAATTTGGGACGATGCTCGATCTTGCCGCCGCCCTGCCAGGATATTTCGTCATCTACAACGGCCCCGAATGCGGAGCATCCGCGCCTGACCACATGCACTTTCAAGCCGGCTTGCGGGGACTATTGCCAATTGAGAAAGACACTGCCGCAATGGTCGATATAACGGTCCCGAATTACGGAAGAAATGTATTCCTTTTTCGCGGGCGAGATTATTCCGCTTTGATCGATCGAATGGATCGTGCCATCGCTCTGCTTGCGCAAGTGACTGGCGCACCGTCGGAACCACTGGTTAACATCGCGGTCCTTCATGAGAAGGGCGAGTGGATTACGTATCTATTCCCACGTGGAAAACATCGGCCCGAAGTTTTTCATACAGGAGAATTGACGGTCAGCCCGGCGGCGATCGATTTGTGCGGAATTTTCGTAGTGCCGCTGCCGCATGACTTCGAAAAAATTACCGCCGATGGCATTGCCGCAATCTTTAGAGAGGTGACTTTGCCCGACGATCTCTTCCACGACGTTGCGGCGCAGCTGGAGGGGGCGCGTTGAACGTATCGGTCGGCCTGCTCGAAGGAAAACCCGCAGTTGAAGTCGAACTGGCCGGCACATTTACGAATGCGGCGGGGAAACCGTATTCCAGCGGGCGCCACAGATTCACTTCAGAGATTGACCTGACTCCGTCGGAACCGGGCTCATGCTCATTTGCGTTGGACGAGATTACGATCGGACTCGGATTTCATTGGGAGCGCAAGGAGCGTCAAGTATTTCGCGGCGCTTTTCGCCTCGTGAAGCGCGAAGCTGGGCTGACATTGATCAATGACGTATCGCTCGAAGAGTATGTCACCAGCGTGATTTCATCCGAGATGAGCGCATCTTGCCCGCTTGAACTACTGAAAGCTCACGCGGTCATTTCACGCAGTTGGATGTGGTTCCCGAAAGTAAATTCTTCCAAGGTCGCGAAGCGGCCCGTTCAGAAACTCGACTCTCATGAAGTTCTTCGCTGGTATGGCCGCGAAGCGCATCCGGATTTCGACGTGTGCGCCGACGACCATTGCCAGCGCTATCAGGGTATTACGAAGGCGTTCTCTCCGGCGGCTGCAGAAGCGGTTCGCGCGACAGCCGGCGAGTTTCTGCGTTACAAGGGCGCTATATGCGACGCGCGATTTTCCAAGTCATGCGGCGGGATAACCGAGCGTTACGCGACCGCATGGGAAGATGAAGATGTTCCCTATCTCGAATCCGTTTACGATGGCGCGGTGCAGATCCGCGCTAACGATCCTGAATCGTGGATCCGCTCGACGCCGCGGGCTTATTGCAATACGGATGATTCAGCGCTCCTCGCGCGTGTGCTGCCCGGATTCGATCAGGAGACGCGCGATTTCTATCGATGGCAGATCGCGTACACGCCCGAAGAACTCGGCGAGCTGATCAAATCGAAGCTTTCCGTCGAGCTTGGTCCGATTCGCGACCTGCAAGCTCTCTCTCGCGGTCCTTCAGGGCGAATATACCGGCTGAGGGTCACTGGAGAACGCGATTACCTGATCGTCGGCAAAGAACTGGAAATTCGCCGTGCCTTGTCACCCACACATCTGTATAGCTCTGCGTTCGTCGTGGACCAGGAACCCGGCCGCTTCATCCTGAATGGCGCGGGCTGGGGACATGGCGTCGGGCTATGTCAGATTGGCGCGGCAGTAATGGCAAATGAGGGGAGAACCTACACGGAAATTTTGCGGCATTACTATAGTGAAACTACCGTCAGCATATGATTAGTAATTGAGCATTTTGGAATCTCGAGGATGAGCGCCTATCGTGCGCTTTCACGAACCCACCCAAGCTGATCACGATGGCGACGAGTTGATAAGTATTCGGTACGTTTACGGCAGACACTACAAGTTCTGTTCCTCGCTAATCAATAACCTTCACGTTCCGTCTGGCCAATAGCGCCAAGCCATAAGGACAGGGCTCATTAGGGGGGCCACTGCATGATGGCGCGCGAGTCGTGTCCGAATTGGAAACTGGCTTCAAAAAAGGAAACTCCACGATAGCCTATCGAGGAGACCGATGGCTTCGTGGTGGGAAGACGACGAATTTTGGAAGGCGTTCGGGTCGTATTTCTTTACGCCAGACCGCGTCGGCCGCGCTGCCGCCGAGGTCGAGGCGCTGGTCGAACTGCTGGCGATAACGCCGGGCGCCAAAGTGCTGGATCTGTGCTGCGGTATCGGCCGCCATTCGGTGGAATTCGCGCGCTTGGGATATACCGTTACCGCAGTTGATCTGACCGCGGCATTTCTCGCGCGTGCACGAAAACGCGCGGAACGCGAAAAGGTTAACCTCGAATTCGTTCAATCGGACATGCGTGATTTTTTCCGTCCGGCGGCGTTCGACGCGGCGGTCAATCTGGTCACGTCGTTCGGTTATTTCGAAGATCAGGCCGACGACTTAAGAGTCGCGCGTAATCTCTGCGAGTCGGTCAAGCCGGGCGGCCGCCTGGCGATGGAGCTAATGGGCAAAGAGGCGCTCGCCCGCAAGTTCGTCGAGAGGAGATGGGACACTACGACGGACGGGACTTTGATTTTGATGGAAAACAAGATGCGGAGCGGGTGGTATTGGATAGAGACCCGCTGGATTATCATCAAGGGAGCGGATCGCCGAGAACTAAACTTTTCGACTCGCTTGTATTCCGCCGCAGAACTGGGTGCGCTGCTCAAACAGGCGGGATTTCAGAAGGTGGAATTCTTTGGCAATTTCGATGGCGCACCGTATGATCAAAATGCTGAACGTCTGGTTGTTGTCGCGACCAAGTGACGATCTGCGAGCTAATTCAGTGCCTGTCCCTTACCGATAAAAGGGCACCACTGATGAAAATCTTGAACGTCACACCATGCCAAATGATATCGGCAGCTTTCCGGGCACCCTGAACAGCGACCCTCCCCATTCGACGGTGTCGGATTCCAGCCGCAGATCCTTGAACCGGCGCGCGAGCGTTCCAATCGCGGCTTGAGCCTCCAGTTCGGCAAGGCGGTATCCGAGGCAGAAATGCGCTCCGCCTCCGAAGGCAACGTGATTGCTTGCGTCGCGCTCGATATCGAGGCGGTCGGGATCGGCGAACTTTTCGGGGTCGCGATTGGCCGATGCGAGCATCGCCCAGACCATCGTGTTCTTTGGAATCAGCTTGCCCCCGAATTCGGCGTCTTCGTGCAAGACTCGCGGTGTAAGCACAATGGGTCCTTCGAATCGCAGGCACTCCTGAATCGCCTTGGGTGCAAGGTCGGGTCGCTCGCGAAGCTTGGCAAGCTGGTCCGGATTGCGGACCAGCGCACGGACTCCGTTGCCGATAAGGCCGATGGTGGTTTCAAATCCTGCGATCAGGAGTCCGATCGACTGTGCCATTAACTCTTCGAACGAGAGCTTGTCGCCTGCCTCTTCGGCGCTGATTAGCATGCTTAGCAGATCGTTGCGCGGATTGGCCCGCCGCTCGGCGATCAGCTTCACGAAATAGTCAATAAGATGGCCCGCCGCGGTTTGTGCCATGGCAACCATATCCGGCGGCAGCAGCGCGGCGGCAAGGCCAAAGGTTGCCTGCGCAGTCCATTGCGTAAAGCGATCCCGATCTTCGACCCGCACGCCGAGCATTTCGCAGATGATCGTCGAGGGGACGGGCAGCGCAAGGTCTTTGATCACATCCATTTGGCCGTGGCTGGCAACTTGATCAAGGCATTCATCGACCACGCGCTGAATTTCTTCGCGCCACGCATTCAACGCGCGGGGTGTGAAGGCGTGACTGACCAGCCGCCGCAACCTGGTATGATTCGGCGGATCCTGCTGCAGCATGAATAGGCCCTGTGCGGTTGGAGACTCGTTGGCGCCGAACATCAAGCCGTCGGTAGTCCTCACTCCAGTACGAACTCCCGTGAGCAACTTCTGCACGTCGTCGTAGCGAAGCAGCCTCCAGATTCCAAGCGGAGTCTGGTTGACCGGATCAATTTCGCGAAGATGCTTTAGGGCCGGATACGGATTGTCGCGAAACGCCGGATCGAGCGGATTGCAACCCTTCCAGGGATCGTCGGCGACATTCAAGTTTGAGGATATGTTTGCAGCCATTTCGCGTCGCTCCGTCGGAGAATCTAGTCCATATGCCACGATTCATGAATGGAATCGGGACCCGGCTACGGAAGAGTGGAGGTTAGGTGGATCTTCCGTCTTGGATATTGATTCAAACTGGCACTAAGAGGGGATGCGATGCAAACGATACTTCAAATACGTTCTCCGGCGTCGCTGGTTTTTGAGATCGCAGAGCATACGCGCCGAATTCGATCGAATTCCTTGAGAGCTGGAAAATCCCGAATTTGCTGGCGGAGGACACAGTCTGATGCGAGGCTCTCTCTATAACGCGGGTTGACCGGCGGCAGTTGACGAAGCGGTTGACACTATACGGTGGTTGACAACACGGCAGTTGACACCCGTTTGGTTGACAACGTACGAAACGGCTTCGCAGAATTAGAACGGCGGTTTACGAATTTCGCGGGCTCTATAAAATCTTCCAGACTCAGCGGGTTTCGACCAGAAGCAAACTATTTTTGCGGACCACAACTGAAGGCAACCCCACCAGTTCCCGTGAAAGCCCATCTCGATATACCGAAGGTTTACGACGCGCTCCGGCGCGCGCTCTTACGCGCCGGCTACGACGAGCATCTCACGGACTCCTGAGCAGTATTTTATCCGTTCCCAGAGATGAGGACGTTGGAGGTCTGGACACCGGGGGAACCAACAAATATGTGGGCTGGGGCCAATGGCAATAGCATCGGCGGTTTTGTACACTGGCGGCGTCCTTTCGCGGAAAAGGTGATTCCCGTTGTACACGCAGGATCCTTCCTTTTGGAAAGCCGGGGCAATCGCGACGACGCTGTTCATGTCGGCAGTCCTCGTCGCGCTTACGATCGACACCCTAAGGCAAATCAGCCCCGGCGGGCCGCGTGTCCCGTCCTACGATGTAATTAACAAAGCAGTCACCTATGAATATGACCCGAACCAAGGCGGATATGTGCCGAAAATCGGGGCCGAGGACCTCATCTTCGGGCGCAAGTACAGCGGGGACCAAGCCGCCGCACTGCTCGCCAAGGGCAAGCTGGTCATTCAAAGCCGCGCATGCATCGATTGTCATACCTTTTTCGGCAACGGCGCATATTATGCTCCCGATCTAACCCGCGCGTGGATGGACCCCATATGGGCCAGATACCCCGGCCCAAAGCGCGCGGACCGGCTGGCAAAGTTTCTGATGAGCCCGCTGCGGCTCGGGGCAAGGCCGATGCCCAACCTGCATCTTCAGCGAGACGAGGCCGAAGCGGTGGTTGCCTACCTGAAGTGGATGTCGTCGGTTGACACCAACGGGTTTCCGGACAGGTTCGGCGCTCCGGCTACCCAATAGGAGGGTTCCGATGTATCGGTCCCAACGGCTCGGACTCAAATACCTCACCGCATCGACAGTGATGTTCGGTGCGATGATCGCATTCGGGCTGCTCTCGTCGGTTTACTATATTCTTCCTGGTTTCCTCCTGAACGTCTTTAATTTCAGCACCGGCAAGATCATTCATATCGACGGACTGGTGATATGGCTGCTGATGGGGTTCATCGGCTCGATCTACTGGTTTCTTCCCGAAGAGTTGGACCGCGAGGTCGAGGGTATCGGACTGGCAGAACTGCTTTTCTGGGTGTTTTGCGCGGCAGTCGCGGTGGTGGTGCTGGTGTTCATTTTTGTTCAGTACGGCACCGCCGGCGAATGGTCCATGTGGTTCATCAACCAGGGGCGGAAATACGTCGAAGCGCCGCGATGGGCCGCGATCGGCATCGTGGTGGTCGCATTGGTGTTTGCCTACAACGTAATCGCGACCACAATAAAGGCTCGCAGGACCACTGGGATACTTACGGTTCTAATCGCCGATCTTGTCCCCTTGCTGGTGCTGTATTTCGACGCCTTCCCGGAGATGACGAACATGTCGCAGGACCTCTTCTGGTGGTGGTGGCTGGTCCACCTGTGGGTCGAAGCAACTTGGGAAGTATTAATCGGATGCATTTTGGCGTGGACGCTGATCCACCTGGTCGGCGCGTCGCGGCGGGTGGTTGAAAGCTGGCTTTACGTGGAAGTGGCGATGGTGCTCGGCACCGGAATCCTGGGACTGGGTCATCATTACTTCTGGATTGGAACGCCGCGTTACTGGCTCGCGATCGGCGGCGTCTTTTCGGCATTCGAACCGCTTCCACTGCTCGGGATGGTGGTGCATGCCGTGTATGACGCGGGAACCCATCATCTGCAGGCGGCCAATCGCCCCGCCTTCTATTGGACGCTCGCCGAGGCGTTCGGCAATTTCATCGGCGGCGGCGTATGGGGATTCATGATGACCCTGCCGCAAATCAATATGTATTCGCACGGCACCCAGTGGACCGCCTCGCACGGCCATTTTGCCTTCTGGGGTGCATATGGGTGCGGCGTGATCGCGGTGTTTTACCTCGCGCTCGCCAAGAGCCGCGGATGCGACGGACTCGACGGCCGCGCGTGGAAGTGGTCGTTTGCGTTGCTCAACGTCGGGATGCTCGGGATGGTGGGGGCGTTGCTGGTGGCCGGGATCGATCAGGCATTCTTCGAACGGGCCATCGGCGGCTCCACTTGGAGCGCGTACCTGTCGATGCAGGGACGCCCGTGGTTCATCGAAAGCATGTGGGCGCGTTTCGTCTTTGGGTTGGTCTTCGCGTGCGGCTACGCAGTGCTGGTATACGATCTGATTGCAATCGGCAGGCGGGAAGAGGCCGGTGTGCAGGAGGCGGTGGCCGTTGCCGGATCATGACGCCGCACGCAATGGTCGCAACCGCGCTCCTGCTCGGCGCATTCGTCGCCGCCGCCGGAGCCTACGGCCTGCTGTATTGCCTGTCACGACTGTGGGATCAGCCCCAGCTGAGAATCTGGAGTCATCTGAGCTATGCCACCCTATGCGCGATCACCGCGACACTGGTTGCGCTGACTCCTCTGTATTTCGGATGGAAGATACTGATCGTTGTCAGTTGCGGGGCCTATCTGCTGATCCCGGCGGTTACCTGGCGCTATCTAACGCGGCTTCATCCAGGGGAGAAGATGTCCCATGATCCAAGACTTGCTGGGCACGTTAATCGCAGTATGCTTGGTGTGCATCGCCGTTCTTGACCGCGGCATCCTTGAAGCGCACGGCACTATGCTCACCGCAAGCGGGGCCGTGCTCGCCGCGCTTGGATTTTGGGCCTGCCGGGCCGATTATCTAAAGTGGCCGGGCGCCACGGTTGTAAGCGCTGGTATCGCCATCGTGCTGCTGGTTCTCTCCGGTCTGGCCGCTCGTTCGTCCGAGTGGCTGTTTTGGGTTGTGTTCTGGAGCGGCAACGCGGCGGGAGTTACCTCCCTTTGGTCGGCGCTCTATCGCGGCCCCAAGGATTCAATTCCCGAATTGCCCTAGCGTTGCGCTGTCCGCGCTCTGAAGACCCTGGCAAAAGTGTGTACTTTGGGCTGTCGCTACCGAAAACCTAAACCCGAACATAGCGATGATGCAGGCCGCCGAAAAGTGGAATTGAGGCGACGCGCCCGACCAATTGCATGCCACGAAAATCCGGTGCATCCTTGTTCAGTGAGAGATGGGTCCGGACCTGGTTGTAGTAGGAGGCGTAAGTTTTCAGAGTCCGACGCAAGTGTGCCTCGCCGAACACGATCACGTGGTCAAGGCATTCCCGCCGAATCGATCCGATTAGCCGCTCAACGTACCCATTCTGCCACGGCGAGCGTGGCGCGGTTGGATGATCGCGGATCCCCATCGCGCGACCGCCGCTGGTAGTCCGAGCCGAATGCGCCATCGCGGTCGCGAATCAGATGTCGCGGAGCTTCATCCCATGGATAAGCATCGGTCACCTGATTTGCGATCCACTCGGCGGTCGGATTGGTCGTCACGCCGATTGTGACCAAGTGTCTGCGGCTGTGCCGAAGGATGACCAAGCCATAAAGCAGCTTGAAAGATATCGTTGGCACGACGAAGAGATCGATGGACGCAATTCCAGCAGCGTGATTGCGTAGGAAGGTCTTCCAACCCTGTGAGACCGGTCGCCGCGGCCGTTCCATGTACTTGGCGACGGTGGATTGGGCGACCTCGATTCCGAGCATCAGTAACTCGCCGTGGATGCGCGGCGCGCCCCACAACGGATTCTCACGGTTCATCCGCCGGATGAGATCGCGGACCGCTCGGTCGATCCTGGGCCGGCCACCTTGGCGACGCGATTTCCAGCGCCAATAGACCCGAAAGCCACGCTGATGCCATCCAATCACCGTCTCCGGCTTTACGATCGTGATTGCATTCAGAATCGACGGGAAGAATCGGTACAGCCAGACTAGAATCAGCCGGTCGATATTTCGCAGCTTTCCCCGCGCCGAGAATTTTCTATTCAGGACAATCAACTGCTGCCGTAGAACCAGGTTTTCTGCTTCAACCCTTGCCTGCGACCTCATCTGAAGGCCAGTTATCAGCAGAAGCGTTGCTAAGAATGCGACCATCGCCGCTTCCAGTACCACAGCTTCATCCGTGTGCCACGCTAGACAAGGTTTTCGGTAGGCACAGCCGTGATTCGCTGGATTCAGTTCGGCGGCTGCTTTTTTGCGATCGCTGCTATGGTGTCGCGAGCCTTGGGCGGAAATGCAACAATTAGTTCATGAGCTTTACTCGACTTCCAGTCCTGCACGGCAGTCGAAAGAATATCCAAATAGTAAGCTAAATCGTTTTTATCTAACTGCGGCAAATATCGATGCAGAATGACGATGCGATGCTCCTTGATCCAAGAAAAATGTCCGAGCAAACCGCCAAGCGCATCCCAACTGTTGCTAGACTGTCCGGGATACCGCAGTTCTTGGCTTAGTGAGTTAACGAGCGACGCTTTATCTTTGAGTCCCGGCGGTATCTTCACGATGAAGTCTTTGCCAGGGTTCAGGTTCAACGCATTCACGTCAAAAGAAAATGACGATAGATTCAAATTACTGGTGGATGATTCGTACCTCTTAATCGCTTCCAGAATTCGGTCATCCCAGGCGGCATAGTTAAGGCCGCAGCCATCCCCAAGGAGCAAGACACACTTCGTTTTCTCCATCGTAGCTTGCAACGCGTCAGGAACATCTAAAGGAAATTCCGCAGGTCCGGTAGAGTAACGCAGTTCCTCGAGACTAAATGCGGGCAGATTGCCCGAAAAAATCAATACCTCATCGAATCCATTGAATAGCCCTTCTTTCAAACCCCTGTCAAGGGTATCTACAGAAACACTAACGTTGCCATTGACAATCTGGTAAGGTAAATGAAGAGAAGAAAGCGTTCTGCTCAAATCATCAACTGAACGCCCGCTGTCGATGCTTCGCACGATACACGTCCAATGAGATTCCCACAACGGCAAAATATATTCAAGCGCGCTGCGTATGTCTCCCCAGGGAATTATTCCGTATGTCGGAGAAGTCATAGCATCACTCCCCGGGGTTTAGTGACCGCGCCGGCCCGCGCTCGTCCGGTGACGGCTTTGACCAATCCCAATCATGAGCATGCGGTTCAGTGCACCCCGGATGGTGATGTGGATGCCCAAAATCATAATGGGTCTTGGCATCGCCATTTGAATCATAGTCTCCTATCTGGCCTTTGCCTGATGTTACCAAAAACCTAAACTCGAACATATCGATGATGCAAGCCGCTGAACAATGGAATCCCGGCGACACTGCCAACCAACCGTTCGCGCCGAAAAGCAGGCGCACCTTTGTCCAGGGAGAGATGGGGGCGGATTCGGTTGTAGTACGAGGCATAAGTCTTAAGGATTCGGCGCAAATGCGCCTCGCCAAACACGATCATGTGGTCAAGGCATTCCAGCCGAATTGATCCGATCGACCGCTCAACGTGTTTAGTTTGCCACGGCGAGAGTCTCGCGGTCGAATGATCGCGGATATCCAGTGCATGGCCCACCGCTAGTACACCAAGCCGAATGGGCCATCGCTGCAGCGCGAGGCCTTGTTGCGCGTATCGCCCTTCAGATCGAGGACAATTTATCCTCGATCTGGCACCGCCCCATCGCGTTCAGGCGGCCGCGCGCTTTCGTTCGTCAAGACCAGTCAGCAACCGCCCTTGCCTCTGCCTGCTTTTGAGGCTGATTTCTACTTTTGGTATGGACACCCTCTTTGCCAACCGCGGTCCCGCAAGTGGGACACGTCCAACCGCCATACTAAGGCTGGTTAGAGGACAGAGGTTCGCGAAACCTAGGTAAAGGTAGAGGTGTTCCGCAGTTCGCGCATGAGACGCTGCTGGCGTCGGCATTGACCAATCCGTCTTCCACAGATTGGATTGCTTACTCCTTAGGCTAAATCTCTTTGTCAGTAGGATAGCCGCTACGGACCATTAGATGTAGGGCGATACAACGATCTAAGCAACACTATTAATGAATATGCACCCACTAATAACGCCATCATTACAAAGCCACTGTGTACGTCGTCAGAACCTATTGGACAAGAGGGCATCGGGATTAAGAGAGTATCTGGCTCATCTGGGTTGAGGTTTTGGCTGCAAACGCATGGCGCAACCGGCGGCGGCCATCGATGGTTTTCAGTTTGACATTTTCCCTCCGTGACAGAACGGTTGGACCGCGGCCGAAGTAGACGTCGGCCGGAGTCAGGTTGTTAAGACTCTCGTGGTAGCGGCGCGAGTTGTAGTAGTCGACGAACTCGGCCAGGCGCTGTTCTAGCTGGCCGGGCAGGTAGTAGTTCTCGAGCAGGATCTGGTTCTTCATGGAGCGGTGGTAACGCTCGATCTTGCCCTGGGTCATCGGGTGATAAGGCCTGCCGCGGGTATGGGTCATGCCGTGCTCCGTGAGCCAGGCGCCGAGTTGGACGGATAGGTAAGACGGCCCGTTGTCGCTCAGCAGCCGCAGCCGCGGCCGCAGCCGGACCCGGGTCCGGCGGTGCTCTAACCCGGAACTGCGCAGGGCCATTGCCAGGGTGTCGGAGACGTCAGTGGCGGTCATGGTGGTACACAGCTTCCAGGCCAGGATGTAGCGCGAGAAGTCGTCGAGCACGGTCGACAGATAGAACCAGCCCCAGCCGATCACCCGCAGGTAAGTAAAATCGGTCTGCCAGAGTTGATTGGGGGCGGTGGTGGGCTGGACGAAGTGGTCGGCGGCCTTCATCAGGATGAAGGCCGGACTGGTGATCAGGTCGTGCGCCTTCAGGAGCCGATAGACCGAGGCTTCCGAGACGAAGTACTGCTGCTGGTCGACGAACGACACCGCCAGTTCGCGGGGCGATAGCTGCGGCTCTTTGAGCGCGAGTTCGAGCACCGCCTGGTTAACCGCGGCCGGGAGCTTGTTCCACACCCGCCGCGGCGCTGACGGGCGATCCTTAAGCCCGTCCGTGTCATGGGTGCGGTAACGATCGTACCAGCAATAGAAGGTGGAGCGCGGGATGCCGAGCTGGCCCAGGGTGCGCCGCACCGGCAACCACGACTGCTCGACCAGCCCGATGATCTCCAGCTTCTCCGCCGCCGCGTACCTCATGTATCGGACTCTCCATCCACCAGCACGCTTTTTTTGAGCAGGCGGTTCTCCAGCATCAGCTCGGCCAGCAGCTCCTTGAGCTGCTGGGTCTCCGCCCGCAACCCTTTGACCTCATCGCTGGTCGCTTCACGCGCGGTATCGCCGGCCAGCCGCTTCTTGCCCGCCTCCAAAAAGTCCTTGGACCAGCGATAGTAGAGGTTCTGATTGATCCCTTCCTTGCGGCACAGCTCGGCCACGCTGTCCTCGCCCCGCAGGCCTGCGATCACGATCCGGATCTTGTCCTCCGCCGAAAAGTGCCGCCGGGTCGCCCGCCTGATATCGCGTACCGCCTTCTCCGCCTCGTCCGACTGCGTATCGATTTTCGTACTCATCTCCCGCTCCTTCCGCGCTCAAAGATGAGCCCTAAACCCTCTCTTCCTCAATCGCCTTATTCTGTCCAACTTGTGCTGGCGTGGAACACATCCGTCCCATGTGGATGAAGTTTTGAGGAGGTATCTATCCCCTTGACGGCAGTACCACTTGTGCGCTATGTTTAGGGCATGAGCAAAAGCAATCGAAACAATCCGGTTCGCGGCACGGCATCTGACAGCGCATATTCGTTGATGGAGTTTGAGCGGGACTTTCCCGATGATGCGGCCTGCCTAGGGTGGCTAGTAAATAAGCTTTATCCGAATGGCATCTTCTGTCCTAAGTGCAACGCCATCACGAAACATCATCGTGAGAAATCGCGTCCATCTTACGCTTGTCAGAATTGCGGCCATCACGAACACCCAATGCGCGGCACAATCTTTCAGGATTCCGCAACCTCGTTGAAATTGTGGTTCTACGCAATCTATCTCATGTCCGCGACACGATGCGGCATTAGCGCAAAGCAGCTAGGCCGCGAGATTGGCGTTACCTACAAATGCGCATGGCGTATGTTTCATCTCATCCGGGAAATGCTGGATGAGAGCAACGGATCGCCGCTTACGGGCAAAGTTGAAATCGATGAAAGCTATTATGGCGGCAGGGAAAAGAACAAACACATAAGCAAGAAATTCTCAAAGCACCCGTCTGGCGTTGTCGGTAAACAGCCAGTTTGGGGAGCGGTAGAACGCAAGGGGCGCGTGATTACTCGCGTGATTCCAGACACAAAGCTGACGACACTTATTCCCCATGTACGAAAATATGTGATGCCCGCTACCACGATTTTTAGTGACGAAGCATATGCATACGATCCACTCGCGGGACTCGGCTATCCGCACAAGCGCGTGCATCACGAAGCTAAAGTCTATGTCGATGGCGATGCCCATGTGAATACGCTAGAAGGATTTTGGAGTCTGACTAAGAACGGTATCCGAGGCGTATATCGAAACGTCAGCCACAAGTACCTGCAAATGTATTTGGACGAATACAGTTTTCGTTTTAACCGACGGGGACGGCAAAGCCCGATGTTCGATTATTTCATGGGACGCATCACCCGGAAGGCTTCCGCTTCCGCGTAGCTTTCGTGAAATCGCGCTCGAATTGCTCGCGGGTTGGAGTTGGAATATCGATGCGGTCTCGTGGGTCTGGCGCAAGACTGGATTGTTTGGGCTTTTCTGCAAAAGTTTTTTCAATTCTTGAATTCTTCTTACGCTCAGCTTCCATCATGTCCCAATACTCCCGTTGCGTTCGAAACTTATCACAGTCTAGCACATCCCGAATTTTCCACGCAGGAATTACGCCCGACATACCTGTCGTCACGCGAACAGTGACCGGTTGACCATTGATCCACGGTGTCTGAAGTTCGTCCAATGATGCCTTCGAGCGCATCCATTCAATGCCGAGGAGCCACGTTAACGAACCCCGCGCATCAGCTTGTTCTCGAAATTCGGGATGATCTTCCCATCGCACCTTGGGTAAGGTTACAAACACTGGCGAGCCGCTATAACCAGGTATAGTGCGCATCTCCACCAGAAACGATTCTTGAGGGAACCCATCGCCATCAATAAGGGGTTCCACGTTCATCATCGCAATATTGCCAAATCTCGAAGTCGGAATATTGCGTTCTGTTCCTTCAAAATGGATGAATCGGCCCATCATAAATACGTCATCCCCCAGACCGATATAAAGTTCCGAACACGTCTTCTGATCGAGAATAAATTTCTCGCCTAGCGTCTGGATTTTATGCGTCATACGAGAAAGTTGAATCGGAGATACAGCTACGTCATCTCCATTCTCATGGAACTTCCAATCGGCTTCCAAGATGTCAAATTGACCGCCGGTCGTATTAATCCGCACGAATCGAGCCTTTTCGGCGACGTGCTTGTTCGTTACGACGTAATCAAATCCACGCCTCGGATTTCTGGGGTAATGTTTAGAATAAACGTGGACTAAAAACCCGGTCGCACCGACACTAGCGCTGTCTTTTGCATCCTTTTCCGACGGATACAAGTAAACAATCGTATCTTGAATCAGGTCGCTTATCCGAGGCATCGGGTCTTCCCAAATCACGTAGGGATGGCCCAGCATCGATCTCTTCTCGATCAGCCGATAGCCCCGAACATATCCAATGATCCGTTCGGCTGTCGAAGACTGCTGTGGCTCCTGCCGCAGCATTAGGACACACCCGCCCACTGCCGTCAAGGGGATAAATACCTTTGAGGAGGTACCGTTGGTCCGTCCACTCAAAACTGCCCGACGATGCCCCAAGGGTGGAACACACCGGTCGATTCACCAGTGACGGTCGTGAACGGAGCCACGTTTCCGCTACTTCCCGGCGAATAAATAGTGAGACTACCCGGGTCGATCGGGTCAGCGGAATCTTGGCCGTGATTCGTCACATAAATATAACCAATCGGGTCCACAAAAACGTTCACCGGCGAATCAAGGCTGGTGCTGCCACCGCTAATCGTGGCGGTGGGCGTGACATTTCCGTTACTACCGGCGGCGTAAACGGTGATTGTGCCGATGTTGGCAGAACCGGAACCGCACGGCCACGCGGTCTCGCAGTTTGCGACATAAATGTTTCTGAACTGATCAAGTGCGATTCCGTAGGGATAATTCAGGCCGGTGTTGGAACCGCTGATCGTCGCGCTGGGAGAAACATTGCCGTTGCTGCCTTCCGAATAGACCGTGATGCTGCCAGTGCCGGAGCTGCCGCCGACCAAATTTGCAACGTAGATGTTTCTGCCGGAGTCGGTTGTTAGGCTGACGGGACCGTCCAACCCGGTATTGCTGCCGCTAATGTCGTATATGGGCGACGCATTCCCGCTTTGGTTTGGGATCCCCGGTGCATATACGGTGATGCTCCCCTTGGTGGAACTGTTGCCGGTCGTGCCGTTGCAGGCTTGGCCGCAATTCGCAGCGTAGAGGTTAAAGCCGGGATCCAGCCAGAGCCCGACCGGGTTGTCCAACATCGTATTGTTGCCAACCAGGTAAGCGCTAGGCTGCCCGCCGCCATCGGTTGTGGAGGCTGCTCCGCCTCCATAATTAGTGATCGAATTATACGTCCCGTTTGCACCTAAGGCACCAGCAGTGGGTCCATACGCATCGCCCGCTCCACCGTAGAACGGAAGCTGGGCGACAGACGACGGCACGATAGTCGCCATTGGCGTTGGAGTGATGGTCCCCGCTCCGCTCGAAACCGGTGCGAACACGGCCACGTTTTGAGGCACGGAGCTTCCTCCGGCGTAGGGGTTCTGTCCACCGAAGTACGGATCGTTTGCGACGTAAATGTTTGCGTTGGAATCGACCGCGACTGCCAAAGGCGTATTAAGGTTCGTATGCGTATCATCCACGAAGGTGTTCGTTGGCGCTGGGTCAATCGTTCCGCAGGGGCTGCTCTCGGTACACCCGCTGAGGGATATCGGAGAGTACTCGTTAATCGTGTTGGCGGCGCCCGTATAGCACATTTCATTCGGACCGGAATAATCGAACTGGCAGTCTTCAGGGTCAAACGTTGTCAAATAGAAGTCAGCGGTTGAATCCACGGCAATTCCAGTGGCGTTGGCGAGTTTGGCGCTCGTTCCGCTGACGGTAACAATTGGTGACCAATCCGGGCAATTTGGGTAACCGGCTGGACAATTTGCGGAAGGCGGATTCGATGAGGTCAATGTCGCCAACGGAGGGTAAACGGTTACGCTATTCACCGTGCGTGCCGGGAGATAATTTCCTTCAACGTTCAACACGTAGATGTATCCGCTTGGATCGACGGCTATGCTATTGACCCAGTGAAAGCCAGTGTCGTCGATAGGCGTGCAATACCACCCCTGACAGACACCACTGATGCTCGCCGTCGGAGCCTCGTTCAGATTTCCGAAACCGCTGGTTGCAAGCGGCGGGAAGATATCCACACTCCCGCTGAAAACATTCGCGCCACCGTAATAGTCTAAAACGTAGATATAACCGCTCGAATCCACCGTTATCGCGTCGGGCTGGCTAAGTCCCGTATTGCTGCCGCCGATCGTGGCGTCGGGCGTCAAGTTGCAGGGGCTGCTGCTACAGCCGCTCCAACTGCTCTTCTTATAAATCGTGATCTTGCCGACGTTTCCATTTGCGACATAAATATTTCCGCCGGAATCCGCAGCTATAGCGAAGGGATTTAGGAGACCCGCATTAGCGTCGTTGAGGGCCGAACCGGTGATTGTCGCCGCAAGCGTGTAGCGCCCGGCCGAATATTTATAGACCGAAACACTGCCCAAGTTGGAGGGGCCGCCGGTAATATCTGCCGTATAGACATTCCCGCTGTAATCGACGGCGACTGAATTTATGCCCTCAAATCCGATCGTATCCGGCTGAATGTCGCTGGTCCCCTTGGGAACAAGCGCATTGTTGAGATCCCTAGATCCGGCAAATACAAAGCCCTCTATGCCGAACGTGGATTCGTATGGGTACTGGTTGCCAAAGAAAATAATTGCGTACATCGGCACGGTTCCGGCACCGGACAGCGATACGTTGTGTTGATTTGACCCGCTGTCGGTGATCGTTAGCGTTGCGGAGCTGCTCGCCGTCGCGGTCGGAACCATTTTTACGGTATAGTTGCAACTGGCTCCCGCGTTTAGCGACGAGACGCAGGTCCCTCCGCTGATGCTGAATGGCGCTGACAAGGTGTTCGTGCTCAGAGACACTGCGGAGGAACTATTGTTAAACACGTTCACCTGCATCGAATTCGACGAGCCTTGATTCACGCTTCCAAAGGTCAAACTGGCTGGAGTGACACTGACTCCCGACGCTGATGCAAACCCGTTTCCGGCCAACCCAACTGAATATGGGTTGTATACCGATCCATCGGGGCTGGCGGTGACCTTAAGCGTCGCTGTCTGATCGTCCCCCGTCGAATTTGGCGCAAACATCATTTCGTAGGTGCAACTCGAAAGTCCCGCCAACTGACCTGTCGTGCACGTGCCGCCATTTATAAAATACGCGCTTGCGTGGGTACCGGTAATGCTAGTGCTGAGCGTGAGCGCCTGCGCCTGCGTGTTGGTAACCGTCACTGTTTCCGGGCCGCCCCAATTTCCGATGTCGGTATTGGGAAAGCCCACCGCGTATGGAAGCACAGTCGGCCACGAACCCACCCCAGCCACAGTGATGGTGCGGGAGCCAATCGGGTCGGGACTGTCGGTAACCGTAACCTTCGCGTTGCGGGCGCCTCCCGCCGTCGGCTGGAAGGTAACGTCAATCGTGCAACTGTTCGGACTACTCGGGCACGCGGTCGCGTTGCCTGCCAATGTAGCGCCGCAGCGGGTACTCCCATTAGAAGTGCCACCGCCAATCGTGTAGTCCGCGGGATCCGTCCCGCTAGTTGTAGCGCCAAGCGTGATCGTACTGGTTGAATAGTTAGTGATTTCAATATATTGGTTCTGAGTTTGGGTAGCCGGAATATTGCCGTAGCTAAAATACCCGCCGGCCACAGGCGACATGCTTATGGGAACGTCTTTGCCGGTGGTGATCGCGTAGCTGCCGAGGCTATTGTTGTTGCTGTCGTACGCGGCGAGCGTAGCGCTCTCCGTGACGTTCGCAAGCGTCGGGGTAAAAGTGATGCTCAGCGTGCAACTGCCGCTCGCCGGTACTTGCAGCGGCGATCCGGTGCAGGGATTGGAGCCGCCAGCGGCAACCGAGAAATCGGCGGCGTTGGTCCCGCTGAAGCTCAACGTGTTCATCGTAACAGCGGACGAGGTGTTGTTGGAGACCGTGGTTTGGTTTGTCTGCCCGGTACAGTCCAAATATTTTCCGGTCAGGCCGGGATTGGAGAACGTCAGCGTCGACGTTGCCGATGCCGAGCCTTGACTGACAACGAAAAACCCGGCGACAAAAACCGTTGCGAGCGCGGCCTGCTTTGAAGTAACCATCGTAGCCTTCCCATTGCAGCGCCTCCGACGCGCTGTTATTGCGGACAAGTCAGGTATCTGATTGCCAAATAGTAAACGGGCAACTCTACGTCAAGTGACCTGCCCGATCTTTTGTACCAATTCATAAGTTAGTCCAAGATTGATTTTCAAGCGCCGGTAGCGACCCCGCCGGCGGGGTCGCTACCGGCGGCGGCATGATGGTTTGCGGTGCTGGTGGCCGGTACCCCAGCGACGAATGCGGTCTGACCGTGTTGTAGTGAACCCGCCATTGCTCGATCACGACCTGCGCCTCCTTTAGCGAGTAGAAGATCTCCCCGTTCAAGCACTCGTCCCTCAGCTTGCCGTTGAACGATTCACAGTAGCCGTTCTCCCACGGACTGCCCGGCTCGATGTACAGCGGTTTGGTCCCCAATCCTGATAGCCATTTCCGCAGCGCCTTGGCGATGAACTCCGGCCCATTATCGGAACGAATGTGCTCCGGGATCGCCCGCCCCACCATCACGTCGGCCAGCGTCTCAATGACCTCCCGGCTGCCAAGCCGCCGCCCCACCCGGATTGCCAGGCTCTCCCGCGTATATTCGTCGATTAAGGTCAGCATTCTTAATGTCCTTCCGTCATGGGTTGCATCGCTCACGAAATCGTAGCTCCACACGTGGTTGGGCCGCTCGGGCCTAAGCCGCACGCACGAACCGTCCGCCAGCCACAGCCGCCCGCGTTTGGGCTGTTTGCGCGGCACTTTTAACCCTTCCCGCCGCCAGATGCGTTCCACCCGGTCCTTGCCCACCGACCACCCGGCTTTGCACAGTTCCACCGCGATCCGCCGGTATCCATAGCGGCCATACTGGCTGGCCAGCGCGATGATCGCCGCGGTCAACTCATCCTCGTCCGCCCGCACTATCGGCCGGTATCGCTGCGTTCCTCGCCATTGCCCCAGCAGCCGGCACGCCCGGCGC
>DATKOZ010000068.1:0-35209 GCA_035524375.1 Binataceae bacterium (SeqCode)
GCGGGAACATCTATGTGGCGAACGCCGGCGATGCCACCGTCACGGAGTATGCCGCCGGCAGCAACGGCAACGCCTCGCCCATCGCCACCATCAACGGGCCCGCCACCAACCTGGCTAATCCCTTCTTGATCGCAATCGGTCTATAGGCAGCGCGACGGAATTAACCGGCCGATAACTCGCTAATGACCGTGCGAGCGATGCGAGTGACTCGGATGCGGGCCCATCCGCTCAGCCGCATGCGCGAGCGGCTTTAGAATCGCCGCGCCCGACATGATGTATTCCGCCATCCGCGCGATTGCCGCCAAATCGCGCACGCCGGCCTTGATTTCGGGCGCCACTGCAAGTTCGACTCCGCCGGGCAGATCGCGCGCAAATGACTCCACGCGCTTGATGTCGTCCAAGGCGCACTCTCGATAGCGCTCGAGATTTCGTACCATCGCCGCAACGCCGCTTCGTGCGCCGATCTCGTCCGCCAGCGCGTTGTGCAGTTCCGGTATCTCCGCCAGGTGATTCAGCGCGCCACCGGAGGAACCGGCCGCTTCCTTCCAAGTATGCTCATCGAGGAGCCGATTGATCACGATTGCGGACAACGTCAGGCCGCCCGCCTTCATCTCATCGATCAAATCGCGCGCCTGTCGCAGGCGATCGGCCTCGGCGGTCGTGACCAGAACGAACCTGACCGCAGGCGAATGAAGCAGCGCCTCGGTCTTCTGTAATCGCTCGACGATCGCGTCGATTCCTTCGGCGGCGGCGGCGAAAAATTCCGTGATCGTTGAAAGCACATTGCCGCCCGCGAATCGTTCCAGTTCACGCACGACGAACCGCGCCGCCTCTCCGGCAAAGCGCGCCGCGATCCTGCCCGCCGACAGCGACGGCGTGAACAGCCATCGCGCGGCTCGCGAATCCAGCAGGCGCATCAGGCGGGCGGGTGCCTGCAAGAATTCAAACGCGTGCGCGGCGGGCGGCGTATCGACGATTTCCAGCTCGAAAGCTTCCGATTGATGCAAATCGTAAAGCTGCTGGAGCGCCGCGAATGCTTCCGATCCGGCAAACTCCGCCGTCAGGCTTTGGTAAAACGGATTGGCCAGGATGCGCTCCCGCGCCGCGGGATTGGAAACCAGCCGCTGCGTCAGCGCGTCCCACTCCCCCTTTACGTCGAGCATCATCGCCGAAAGTTTCAGCCCGGAGCCCAAGCCCGCCTCGCGCAGTCGTTTGGAGGAAATTTTCGTCGGACGGCCGCCGAGCTTCTCCAAGCCCAGCGCATCGCGGAGCCGGCGTGCCGGGTCGACTGTGATCACCGCTGTATTCAGATGCTCGGCCGCACCAGCCATTCCCAATGCCGCCGCCACCGTCGTTTTGCCGACACCTCCGGTGCCAAGCAAAATCGTTATTGAGCCTCTTTTGAGCAGGTCTTTCACACCATATGCTCCAAACCGCGCCACGATAGCAGGCCCTTGTGCCGCGCGCATCGGCGGCGGACGGGCGGTTTTTCCGCGACCGATTGGACGACCCGCCGCCGCTGGCGTAGAATCATACCGATTGGAGGTTTGGGGAGATGGATTTCGGGATTGTAGCGATAATTGTGGTGGGGGCTATCATCACCGTCGCATTGGTTTTGGTTGCGACGAGGACCAATGCGCCCAAGGCGGACGCTGACGTTTTTCGTCCGTTGCTGGCTCGGCTCGATAGCCTCGACAGCAAACTGGGCGATTCGGGCAAGGACTTGGCGCAGCGGCTGGGCAAAGTCGAGGGCGATCTTTCAGAAAAGGTGAGCAGCCGCTTGAATCAGGGTTTCCTCGAAGTTAAGGAAGCCGTCGACAAGCAGCTCGCCGCCGGTCGCGCGGAACAGCAGGAGAGCTTGAAGGCGGAGATTGCGGCGCTCACCGCGCAAACCCGCGAAAGCCTTGGCACCGTCAGCGGACAGGTCGAGCAGAAGCTGGGCGAGAACATCCGCGCCGGAATCGAACAATTTCAACGTGTCCAGGATCACCTGAAGGCGACCGAGGAGCAGCTGAAAAACGTCGGCACTATTGGCGCGTCGATCAACGATTTGAACAATCTCCTCAAGATGCCGCATCTGCGCGGCAAGTTCGGGGAGGCCAGTCTCGAGCGGCTGCTGGAAGATTTTCTGCCCGCGCATATGTACGCGATGCAATCCGCACCGGGCGAGAACGGCACCGGCCGCGCCGACGCGGTAATCAAATTCCCCGGCCGCAACTTGCCGATCGACGCCAAGTTTCCGCGCGAACAGGTGCTGCCGTTGTTCGAGAACAGCGATGCAACCACGATTGCCGATGCTCGCGTGCGCTTTGCGCAGGTGATGAAGGAGCAGGGCCGGCGGATAGCCGCATACATTCAGCCTGAAAACGGCACCACCGACATGGCGCTGATGTATCTGCCAAGCGAAACGCTCTACATGGAAACGATTCTGAACGGCGAACTCACCGAATGGCTCAACAAGCAGCGCGTATTCCCCGTCTCGCCCAATACGCTGATCGTCATGCTCGGATCGATCCAAATGGTCTTCGAGATGTACAAGTACGCGAAGAACTATGAGAAGGCGACCGAGGAGTTGCGGAAAGCACAAAGTTCGCTTGGCCATTTCGAGCGCCAATTCGACGAAATCGGCCGCCAGCTAAGCAAGGTGCAGGATGCCCAGGCCAAGGCGCAGGATGCCTTTGGCAAAGCGAGCACGCATCTCAACACTTACAAGCATCGCGTGACCGAGCTGACGGGAGAGCCGGTTCCCGAGTTGGCAGCGGCGCCCTCCGGCGATCACGCCTGACGGTGTTGAAGCCGAGCATGAAGCGATCGATCGATTCATTGCAGAGCGACTGAAACCTAAACGGCTACCATCGAATGGGGGGGGCGCATGCCGGACGAAAATCCCAAGCTGGACGTATTGCGGTTGAGTTGGGCCGGAATCCGGATGCCATTCGAGGATTTCGGAGCATTCGTGTGGATGGCGTGGTTTCCTCTTGGCGTGGCTGCCGCAAGTCAGTTGATCTTTGGAGGATTCGGCCGGGCTACGGGCATACATACGATCTATTGGTTTTACACTCTGCCTGCTGCCATCGCAGCAGTATCTCTAAACGTAGGCTGGAAGCGGCTGGCTGTCATCGGCAAGGACGGAATCAGCGGCCGGCCATATTTTGACTTTACAGATCGTGAGTTGAAATTCCTGATAGCCAGTCTGCTGATTTTACTGCTTTCTTTCGGGCCAGCGGCCCTCACAGGCGCGTTTCTATACCTCAACCGAGATTCACTCGGTATGGGAAGTTTGGTGGTCGGCTGGGTTAGCACAATTGCACTCCTAATCGTGGGAGTCGCCGCGAGTGTGAGGTTGGCATTCATCTTTCCGGCAATTGCCGTGGATAGATTGGGGAATCTCTCAGGTGTGAAGGAAGTATGGCAACAAACGAGCGGATCCGGATGGCGGCTCTTCGGAATCTGGATGGTCGTCGGCCTCCCCTTTCAAATCTTGCTGCAAATAACTGTTCGCCCATATCGGCACAATACCGATATCGTGAGCGCCGTTATGATCGGGGCAATCACATTGGCTGTGACATTCATTCAGTCGGCCGCAACCACTGGCGCCATCGCCCTTGCCTACCGCGAGATTGCAGGACCGCCCGCGAATCCAAGCAGCAGCTAGCACAAATCAGATGTGAATCACCACGACCGGGCGGTCGGTGACCCAATTCCGCAGGAACGCCACCATAGCCGGACGCGTCAGGCGAAGCGCCACGGCATTGACGATCTCGAATGGCGCGGGCGCGAAGAACGGATGCTTGCTTACTAGCGCGCGTTTCTTTTTGACGTCGTCCACGATCTCGGCGCGTCCAGGCACGATGGCGCCGTCGCAAGTCACCTTCACGTCGGTATTCTTGCTGATGTTTCGAATCCAGTCCGAGCGCATCCCATAGGTAGAAATCACAATTATTTCGCCATTGGTGCGTGTGCATGGCAGCAACACCTCGCGCGGCAGACCACTCTTCCTGCCGATGGTCGTGAGCAATACCCATCCGGGCGCACGCGAGAAGTATCCGTGGAAGGCCGAAACCAGGCTGTTCTGAATCGGCCGAATCGTGCGCGGGATGACGTGCATCCGCTCCTTGAGCGGTTCGGGTCTTGCGGCTTGCTTCTTCATGGCGCGGCGGTGGTCAGCGGTGTGGGGCTGGCTCCGCTGTTCCAGTTCTTCGTATAGATCGGTCATCCCCTCGCCGCAAGGCTTTAGGTTTGCGACGCCGGTTTGCCGGTCACTCGCGCTCCTCGTCGGATGGCGGCGGAGGCTTTAGCTGGCTCAAATTCGGGCCTGCTTCGATCAGCCGCCCGATTTCACCGCCCTCACGCGCTACAAATGAAGCAATCGCCTTGCGCAGCCGTTCATCGGAAATGTAGTGCATGCTGCGCGTCAGTGCCGGATCGAAACCACGGAGCCATTTGTACTCGCCACCCGCGCCCGGTTCGTAGCGGCGGATTCCGGTCTTGATGCAATGCTCGATGCCCGCGTAGTAGCAGACGTTGAAATGCAGAAAGCGCACGTCACGGAAGCATCCCCAGTATCGTCCATAAAGGACCTGCGCCTTTTCCACGCAGATCGCGCCACCGACGAGTTCGCCGCCGGCATGCGCCCCAATGAAGCATAGATTGCGGCGGAAATTATTGCGGAGAAGATCGAAGAATTCCGCAGTCAGATATTGGCGGCCCCAATACAGCTTTTCGATTGTCGACAAGTAAATCCGGAACATCTCGGGAAACAGGCGATTGGGAATTTCGTCGCCGGTCGCCACCCGAATCTCGACGCCCTGCCCCGCCATCGCAGCCCGTTCATGACGGACCGCCGTACGTCGCTTATGGCGAAAGCGCTGAAGGAAATAGTCGAATGACGCGTATCCGGCGTTGTGCCAATGGTATTGATGGCCGAGCCGCTCCAGGAATCCGCGCTCCACCAATGCCGCCGCCTCATCCGGTTCGCAAAAATTGATATGGACCGACGAGAGATGGTTGTCTTCGCAGACCGATATCAGCGTGCGGCCTAGAATCGACCCCAGCATCGCGCGATCGGCGCCGGGTGCGGTCAGAAATCGCCGTCCGGTATGCGGCGTGAATGGGACCCCGACCAGCAGCTTCGGGTAGTAGCGAATTCCGGCGCGTTCAGCGGCGTCGGCCCACGGATGGTCGAAGACGAATTCAACCATGCTGTGCGATTTCAAATACAGCGGACAGGCCGCGACGATTCTCCCCCTCGGCGCTTCGCGCACGACGATATGGTACGGCGCCCATCCGGTCTCGCGGGTCGCCGAGCCGGATTGTTCCATCGCGTAAAGCCAGTCCCATTCGACAAACGGCGAATCATCCGGGGTCAGCACGGCATCCCAGGACTCGCGCGGAATTTTGCAGATGCCATCGACAATTTCCACTTCGATCTTTGGTTGAGCGTCAGTCATTCGATTTTGCTATTCTATACGTGAAATGGCGGAATTCAGAGGAAGAGGCGCCGTTTTCAGCGCCGGACCAGCGGAAGACAGCGATGACCGCGTGGGCGGCGGCGCAACAATCATCCAGCGCAAGACCCGCACCAAATCCAAGACCGACAAGCCGCCCCTGTACAAGGTCATCCTGCTCAACGACGACTATACGACGATGGAATTCGTCGTCGAGATTCTGCAGTTCGTCTTCCACAAGCCGCACGCCGAGGCAGTCCGAATCATGCTGCACGTGCATCAGAACGGCATGGGAGTCGCGGGGGTCTATCCGTATGAGATCGCGGAAACGCGTGTACGCACGGTTGAGGAACTCGCGCTCCAAGCCGAGTACCCGCTCAAGTGCGTGATGGAGAAGGAATAACGCCGATGCCACCCAACGACATTGCAATCAGCCGCGAATTACAGGTGACGCTGCAACTCGCGATGACCGAAGCGGCCGACCGGCATCACGAGTTCGTATGCCTGGAGCATCTCCTGTATGCGATGCTTCATGATTCGACCGCCAGCACGATCATCAAAAATTGCGGCGCCAACCTAGATACTCTGCGGCGCAAGCTAGCGAAGTATCTCGACGAACGGATCGAACGAGTACCGGCCGACGGCGCAATCCAGCCACGCTATGCGCTCGGCGTCCAGCGCTCGATCCATCGAGCGGCGTTGCACGTGCAATCGGCCGGGAAGAGCGAAATCACGGGCGCCGACGTGCTGGTCGCGATGTTCGGCGAGACCGAATCGCCTGCAATCCTCTTTTTGCACGATGAGGGCGTCAAGCGCTTCGACGTGATCAATTACATATCGCACGGAGTCTCAAAGACGATCAGCGCGGAAGACGATGACGACGATTCGCCCGAGCGCCATGAGCACAAACATACCGGCTCGGAAGACGAAGATGGCGAGCCGAAGCTGACGCCATCCAAGGCGTTGCGCGACTTTGCGATTAATCTAGCCACCCGCGCCGCGGAGGGAAAGATCGATCCGCTCATCGGGCGCAAAAAAGAACTCGAACGCGCCATTCACATCCTGCTGCGCCGGCGCAAGAACAATCCTGTTTTTGTGGGTGAGGCCGGCGTGGGCAAAACGGCGCTGGCCGAAGGATTGGCGCTTGCGATCCATCGCGGCGAGGTTCCGGCCGCATTACGCGGGGTTGAGATTTATGCGCTCGACATGGGCGCGCTGCTCGCGGGCACCCGCTTTCGCGGCGAGTTCGAGCAGCGCCTTAAGGCTGTTATCAAGGCCGTCGCGGGCAATCCCAAACGGCTGCTTTTCATCGATGAGATTCACACGATTGTGGGCGCGGGGATGGTCTCGGGCGGGATGATGGACGCCTCCAACCTGCTTAAGCCGGCGCTCGCTTCGGGCGACCTGCGATGCATCGGCTCGACGACCTATCAGGAATACAAGCGCTCGTTCGACAAGGACAAAGCGCTTGCTCGCCGCTTCCAGAAGGTCGACGTGGCTGAACCGACGCAGGAAGAATCGGTGCAAATACTGAACGGCCTCAAACCCAATTACGAGAAGCATCACAACGTCCGGTACACGGCGACCGCAATCAGATCGGCGGTGGAGCTTTCGGCGCGATATGTGAACGATCGCTTTCTCCCCGACAAGGCAATCGACGTGATGGACGAGGCAGGCGTGGCCGGACATCTGCGCGGCGGTGATTCGCCGGAGCCTGTAACCGTCGGAACGCGCGATATCGAACGCACGGTGGCGCGGATGGCGAAAATTCCTGAACGGACGGTGTCGGCCACCGATCGCTCGCGGCTGCAATCGCTCGACGAAGACCTCAAGCGCGCGGTGTTTGGACAGGACGGCGCAATCGCCGCAGTCGCGCATGCGATTAAACTGGCACGGTCAGGGCTGGGCCATCCCGACAAGCCGGTCGGTGCGTTTCTGTTCGCGGGGCCAACGGGCGTCGGCAAGACGGAGGTCGCCCGCCAGTTGGCAAAAACGATGGGCGTGGAATTCCTTCGATTCGATATGAGCGAGTACATGGAGCGCCATACCGTATCGCGCTTGATCGGCGCGCCGCCGGGATACGTCGGTTTCGATCAGGGCGGGCTGCTCACCGATGCAATCAACAAGGCTCCGCATTGTGTGCTGCTGCTCGATGAAATCGAAAAGGCGCATCCGGACCTGTTCAGCATCCTGCTGCAGGTGATGGATCATGCGACGCTAACCGACAACAACGGGCGCAAGGCCGATTTCCGCAATGTGATCCTGG
This sequence comes from Binataceae bacterium (SeqCode), assembly GCA_035524375.1. Classification (GTDB taxonomy): domain Bacteria; phylum Desulfobacterota; class Binatia; order Binatales; family Binataceae; genus Binatus. Next base: position 7,714 of record DATKOZ010000068.1, read on the forward strand.
TGATGACCACCAACGCCGGCGCACAGGAACTGTCGCGCGGGACGATCGGATTTCAAGGCGGAGCGGGGGTCGGCGGCTCCAAGGCGGCAATCGAGCGGATGTTCTCACCCGAGTTTCGCAATCGGTTGTCGGCAATAATCGAATTCTCGCCGCTCAGTCCGGCGGTGATGGAACGCGTCGTCGACAAGTTCCTTGCCGAGCTTCAGGAGCGGCTGGACAAGCAAAAGGTTACGCTCGAAGTGACCGCCGATGCGAAAAAGTGGCTCGCGGAGCATGGATACGATCCACGCTTCGGCGCCCGCCCGCTGGGCCGCCTGATCGAGGACGAGATTGCGCGCGTTCTCGCCGATGAAGTGCTGTTCGGCAAATTGACCAAGGGCGGCAAGGTCATCGCCGGCCTCGAGGCAGGCAAGTTTACGTTCTCGTACGCATCGAATCTGGTGAAGGAAGCTGCGCCAGTGGAGTAGGCGGATTTACCGTGGAGCTTGAACAGTTCTTCAAAGATTTCCAAGACTATCTTGCTCCCCGACTTGATACCTACGAGCAGGCAATTTATCTGTACCTGTTCCGACACACCCGGTTAGTGGGAATTGAAGAAGCAGTTTTCGGCTTTAAATCTGCGCGGCGACGCATGGCCTGTGGCATTGGCGAAAAGGGCAAACCGATGTCTGAGAGCACGGCGCGTGAAAAGCTTCAATCACTGCAAAACAAGGGCTGCATTAGGCTCTTGGATACCCACCGTGATGGGCGGAAAATTCAGCTGCGTCTTCCGTCCGAAATACCAGGTGTAGTGACCGCCGACCAGCCCGACGCCCCGCCTGACTTGGAGACGCAGGACTTCTTTGAAATCGAGGAGAACCGCGCACGAATCTTGGAGCGCGAGGGACATCAATGCTTCTATTGCCTCCGCAAATTGAACGGGCAGAACTACGTCATCGAGCACGTCATATCACGCCCGGCAGGGAATAACACGTATCGGAATGTTGTTGCGGCTTGCAGGCAGTGCAACAACGGAAAGGGCTCATTCGAAGCCGCCGAATGGCTGCGAACTCTCTATCGAGATGGCTTTCTTAGCGAATCCGATTTTAAGGACCGTACGTCACACCTGGAACGCCTTCGCGCCGGCGAACTCAAGGCGCCTGAGGTTGCCGCTTAACGATGCTTCCACCCTTCTCGCTGGCTCGCCGGATAGAATAAGATCAATGCTTGCAGGGTCAAGGAGGCCAATTCGGATGGACCGCACATTTACGGCGTACGTAGAGTTCGATCCCGAGACGAAATTATACGTTGGTACGGTTCCGGGTCTTACCGGCGCCCACAGCCAAGGTGCCACGCTCGACGAGTTGCAGGAAAATCTGCGCGAAGTCGTTGAACTGATTATCGAGGAGAAGTCCGCACGCGGTGAACCGCTCGATATCGGGACTTTCGTCGGAATCCAGCAAATAGTGGTCGCCGCATGAGCAAGCTAGCCATCGTCAATGCAAAGACGATGGAGAAAGTTTTGCTCCGATTAGGATTCACCGCCGTTCGTCAAAAGGGCAGTCATGTCTTTTACCGTCATCCCGATGGCCGCACGACTACGGTTCCCCACCACGCCGGACGCGACCTCGCGCGCCCATTGATTCGCGAGATTTTGCGCGAGGCCGATATTGCGCCTGAGGAATTTGAACGCGTGTTACGAGGGTGATCGGGCGTCAGTTCCGCTCCCCTCGCAGCACCGTCGGGTGGACAAATTCCTGGCCGCCCGTTTCTGGATGATCGATATTGTAATGCAGGCCGCGAGATTCCTTGCGGCTAATTGCAGAACGAACGATGATCTCCGCGACCATCACCAGATTGCGCAACTCGATAAGGTCGCTGTCGAGCAAATGATCCCAGTAGTAGCTGTGAATCTCTTCCTTGAGCAGCTCGATGCGGCGTAGCGCCCGGTCAAGGCGGCGATCGCTGCGCACGATCCCGACGTAGTTCCACATCAGGCGGCGAATTTCGTCCCAGCTTTGCGTAATCAGCACGCGCTCTTCGCTGCGAATCGCGCGCCCCGCATTCCATTCCGGAAACTCCGGCGGAGCACCGCCGCCGCGCACGATCTCACGCGCCGAATTGAACGCACGATGGCCCATCACGGCCGCTTCGAGCAGCGAATTGGAGGCCAGCCGGTTGGCGCCGTGCAGCCCGGTCATCGCCACCTCGCCGGCGGCGTAAAGGCGCGGGATCGTTGTACGGCCGCTCAGATCGGTTCGTACGCCGCCGCACATGTAATGCGCCGCCGGAACCACCGGAATTGGCCCGCGCGTCAGGTCATGCCCAAAGTTCAAGCACTGCTTGAAGATATTCGGAAACCGCCCCTGGATGAATTCGGCGTCGCGATGGCTGATATCGAGCAGCACGAAATCGAGCCCGTGCCGCTTCATCTCGGAATCGATTGCGCGCGCGACAATATCGCGCGGCGCAAGTTCCGCGTCCGGGTGGTAGCGCTTCATGAACGGCGTGCCGTCGGGCAGCTTCAATATTGCCCCCTCGCCTCGCAGTGCCTCCGAAATTAGAAACGACTTTGCGGCCGGATGGTACAGGCAGGTCGGATGGAATTGGTAGAATTCCATGTTGGCGACTTCGGCACCCGCCCGATACGCCATTGCGACGCCGTCGCCCGACGCGATGTCGGGGTTGGTCGTGTAAAGGTAAACCTTTCCAGCGCCGCCGGTGGCGAGAATCGTGACACGCGCGACAATTTTTCTAATCGCATGCGTTTCGCGGTCGAGCGCATAAACACCCCAGCATGCGCCAGGCGCGCCAGCCGCGGATTTTTCGACCAGCAGATTGATTGCCACATGATTTTCGAGCGTGCTGATGTTGGGCCGTGCGGACGCGGCGGCCGTAAGCGCACGCATGATCTCGCGGCCGGTAAGGTCCTGTGCGTGCAGGACGCGACGATGGCTGTGGCCGCCTTCTCGGCCAAGGTCGTATTCGATTTCCTGATCCGAGCCGCTGCTGCCGCCCTCAAAGCGCGTGAATTCCGTTCCAAGCTGGATCAGCCGTTGAACCGCGGCCGGCCCCTCGCGGACGATCGTTTCCACCGCGGTTTGATCGCACAGCCCGGCGCCGGCGCGAATCGTATCCTCGATATGCGATTCAAATGAATCGCGCACGCTCCACACGCTCGCAATGCCGCCCTGTGCGTATGCCGTGTTCGCTTCGGCACTGCCGGCCTTGGTCAGCACAGTGACAGAGCCGATGTCGGATGCATCCAGCGCGAAAGTCAGGCCCGCAATCCCTCCGCCAATGACAAGAAAGTCGCTGTAAAGATGGGAATTGTGGTTCATGGCGATGAGTCCAACGCGCCGGTAGGCATCGGCAATGTGTGACGACACCGTATTTCTGAAGCTAATGGGCCGCAACACGGCCGGTCAAGGCATTTGCAACAGCCACAGGATGCTTGATTTGCCACGCAGTCTCGATTCACCTATCCTGAAATTGGAACATCTAACCTCCGCAGAATGCGGCAGCTATCGTGTAAATGGCTTTCTCAACCCCAAATCTGATCACCTATTTCCGGATCGCTACCGCTCCGATCCTGATTTGGTGCCTTATGTACACCTCGCCGGCGGCGTCGTGGGCGGCAGCCGGTGTGTTCTTCATCGCCACCGTCAGCGACTACGCCGACGGTTACGTCGCGCGCAGTTACGATTTGGTCACCACGCTCGGCAAGTTTCTCGATCCGATGGCTGACAAGCTGATTGTCGCAACCGCCCTAATCATGCTGGCCGGGATGGCGCGCACGCCGCATCTGCCGGCTTGGATGGCGGTCGTGTTCGTATCGCGCGAGATTATGGTCACAGGCCTGCGTGCGGTTGCGGCGGCCGAAGGGTTGATTGTCGGCGCAGAGGAATTGGGCAAGTACAAGATGGCGCTGCAATCGATCGGAATTCACGGACTGCTAATCCATTACACCTACCTGCACATCGATTTTTTCGCGGGCGGAATGTTTGTTCTATGGCTCGCCATGATCCTCACGGTATGGTCAGGCGTGGACTATTACATCCGCGTGATTCGTGAGCTCCGGCCCAAGCCGATTGCGATTGCGGCCAAGCGCGCCGCCCGGTAACAGAAAGTCACCACCAAGACACAAAGACACCAAAGGATAAACGTTGGTGTTGCTTAGTGCCTTGGTGCCTTAGTGATAAATTTCCTGTCATTATTCACGCGGACGCACCGACACGTACCGATTTCCGCGCTCGTAGAACCGCCACGGACGCTTCGCCCAATCGCCGGCGTAATCGACATTGACTCGCGCCGAGCGCCCGATCCTTCCAGGCACACGATCCGATTCCTCAAGATAAAGCCGGAGCCCGCACAGATCGCGGCCATAATCGGCACCGGTGATGCCCAAAGCCTGAGTAAGCTTGCCTGGCCCGTTGGTCAGGTCTCGCGAATCGGCGGATTTGTTCCGCCTCCGTGCCATCAATTTGATCCCGCGAATTGGCTCAATTGCGCGGATTAGCACCGCATGCGGCTCGCCCTCATCAGCGACCACTAGATTGAGCGCCCAGCTGATTCCGTAAAGCAGGTAGACATAGGCGTACCCGGGCGGACCGAACATCGCAGCCGTTCGCGGCGTTAATCCGCGCGAGCTGTGCGCGGCCAGATCCAGTGGACCGCGATAGGCCTCCGCCTCGACGATTCGGCCCGCAGCTTCGCCCTCGGGCGTGCGATGAACCAGCACCTTTCCGATGCATTCGCGTGCGACGGTTAATACCGGCCGCGCGTAAAAATCGCGGGAGAGTTTCAGAGCGGTACCTCAATAATTCCGGGCAAATCCAATTCCCGCATAGGCCATGGAGGTTTGACAAGCACGGTCGCGCCCGTTAATCAATTTAGTTCGCACTACCATGCGATCGAGCGGGTGTAGCTCAGTTGGTAGAGCGCGTGCTTGCCAAGCACGAGGTCGTCGGTTCGAAACCGATCACCCGCTCCATGGTCCCCCTAAGTGAGCAATCCCACACATCGGGACGTAACGCTTTCCAGCGGCATGATGACGCTGCCACTGGAAATTGAAGTAATCCGGCAGCTCCGCGAGCTGGCGCTCGATCTGCGCCTGGCTTGGGATCATTCAACTGACGACATTTGGCGGCGACTGGACGGCGAAATGTGGGAACTGACCCGCAATGCCTGGCTGGTGCTCCACTCCGCGTCGCAAAGCAAGCTGTGGGAACTGGCCGCTGAGGCTGACTTTCGCCGTCGGGTGGGCGAGGTGGTGGTGGCGCGCCGTGAATTCGTTCGATCCGCAGGTTGGTTTCAGCGTGCGCATCCGGATTCTCCGCTCACTTGCGCCGCGTACTTCAGCATGGAATTCGCGCTCGGCGAAGCGCTTCCGATCTATTCCGGCGGGTTGGGCAACGTTTCGGGCGATCTGCTAAAGGCTGCCAGCGATCTGGGAATCCCGGTCGTTGGGATCGGGCTCCTCTACCAGCAGGGATACTTCCGTCAGTCGATTGACGCAGATGGCAATCAGGAAGAGCTCTACCCCTTCAACGCACCGGACCAGATACCGATCTCGCCGGTCCGCGATTCTCAGGGCCAATTGGTTCGGGTCGAGTTCAGCCTGCCGGGGTACAAACTTTGGGTGCGAGCCTGGGAGGCACAGGTCGGCCGTACGAAATTATATCTGCTCGATACCAATGATCCCGCCAACCCGCCATTCTTTCGCGGAATCGCCGGAGAGCTTTATGGCGGTGGCCCGGAATTGCGGCTGATGCAGGAGCTGATACTTGGAGTTGGCGGATGGCGGCTGATACGCCGGCTGGGGCTTAATCCCGAAGTCTGCCATCTCAATGAAGGACATGCCGCATTCGCGGTCCTGGAGCGTGCTGCTTGCTTCATGGAGGATACCGGACAGCCGTTTGAAGTGGCGCTCGCCGCGACACGGGCCGGAAACATCTTCACGACGCACACACCGGTTGCGGCTGGCTTCGATTGCTTTGAGCCGGCGCTCATTGGCCGTTTCATGCAGCTATTCGTAAGCAGGCGCTTGCCCGGCATGACGATGGACCAGGTGCTTGGATTGGGCCGCAAAGACCCCGCCAATCCCCGCGAACCTTTCAACATGGCCTATCTGGCCGTTCGTGGTAGTGGCGCAATCAACGCGGTTAGCAGGCTGCATGGTGCCGTCAGCCGCGCAATGTTCAGGGACCTGTTTCCCCGATGGCCGTTGGCAGACATGCCCGTCGGTCATGTCACCAATGGTGTCCATACCCCGACTTGGGATTCGATTCATGCCGACCGCCTGTGGACGGAGGCCTGTGGTCCGCTCCGTTGGACCGGGACGCTTGAGGGGTTGGCCGACAAGATTCGGGCAATCCCGGACGATCGACTGTGGGCATTGCGCACTAACAGTCGCGCGGAACTGATGACCGCGGTTCGAACCAGGTATGAGCGGCAAGTCGCGGCAGCGGGCGAACCGGCGCATGCGATTGAGCAGGCCGGCAACGTGTTCGATCCCAATACCCTCACGATCGGATTCGCACGCCGTTTTGCGAGCTACAAGCGGCCCAACTTACTGCTGCACGATCCGGACCGCTTGGTGCGTATTCTCGTCAATCCGCGATTCCCGGTGCAGTTGGTAATCGCCGGCAAGGCGCATCCGGCCGACCAAGCCGGCAAAGCGATGGTCAGGCAATGGGCTCAGTTCGTCAAGCGGCCAGAGGTCCACGGACATGCGGTTTTTCTGGCCGACTACGATCTGTTATTGGCTGAAGAGCTCGTTCAGGGTGTCGACTTGTGGTTGAACACACCGCGCCGCCCGTGGGAAGCATGTGGTACCAGCGGAATGAAAGTGCTGGTGAACGGTGGCCTGAATCTTTCCGAGCGTGATGGATGGTGGGCGGAAGCATACGCTCCCGACGTCGGCTGGTCGCTCGGAGACGGGAGGGAGCATGGTGACGATCCGGATTGGGACCGCACAGAGGCAGACGCCCTTTATCGTCTGCTCGAATCAGAGGTGATTCCGAAATTCTACGATCGTGACGATCGCGGAATCCCGACCGCGTGGATCGCGATGATGCGCGAAAGCATGGCGCGCCTGACTCCGCAATTCTCATCCAATCGCGCGGTTCGGGAATATACCGAAGCGTACTACCTGCCGGCGGCAACGTCATGGCGCGCTCGAACTAGCAATCGAGCCGCGGTGGCCGCGGAAATTGTTAAGTGGCGGGAGCATCTTGCCCGGCATTGGGACGCCATCCACTTTGGTGATATTGGAGTTGAGTCCTCCAGCGAATCGCATGCGGTGTCTGTTCAGGTCTACTTGGACGATATCGACCCGTCCGCAATCAGCGTCGAATTATATGCGGATTCATTCAATGACGGCCCGCTAGTTCGTATCACAATGACGCGAGGCGCCGAGTTGATTGGGGCGGTAAATGGGTTCGTCTACACGGCGCGCGTACCGGCCGACCGACCGGTATCGGATTACACCGCGAGGATTGTACCGGCCGGCGGCAACGCGACCGTGCCGCTCGAAGCCAGCAACATTCTCTGGCAGCGATAGATAACGGTCTTACTCAGGGCTCGAGGATCTGAACCGGATCGGTGTGATGGTGGATTAGCTTCCACTTGCCGTCCTCGAGCCGGAAAATATTCGTCGCGCGCTTGGTGTAATTCTGCATGCTGCCGTTGCTGGTGCGGGTATCACCGCTCTCGGTGCAGATCGAATATCCCATCTCACCATCTGCGACGACGACGATGTCCTGCGGGACGATCTTTCCCCCCATCTGCATGCGGACCAGCGTCTGGTAACGCTGAAAGATTTCGTTCCATCCGTTATCGCGGCCGCCTGCGGAGGACAGGTTGGTTACGTCGGTCTTGTGCGACCATACCTGGCTGATCAAGTCGAGATCACCCGTGAGCACGCCATTCAAGGCAAGATAGAATTGCTTCGTTGCGTCCAGAATTTGTTGCTGGGCCAGCGCTTGCCACTTGGGCGAATCAAATGGCGATTGCGCGCGTGCCCGCGAAGGAGCCGTCAAAACTAGCAACGCCAGTCCGCACTGGATTGCCAATAAGCGCAAGGTCCGATTCATCAGCTTCCTCAAGTTCCCCCGTCTGCGCGTGTCGCCGGAGCCCAGCGAATTTGCGCCATGTCACTTTACACAGTGCCGCCCTTGATCGGCAATATCAGCGCAGACGGGAAAATCGTGGCACCCACGGCCAAGTCAAAGCGACCGTGAAGTGGCAAATTATTGACGGCGGCGGCGAGATCAAGCCGCATTCTGGAATGGCGGCGACAATTCGGGAAGACCGCGGCCATAATGTGAATGGGATAGCCCAATACTGCCCCGAAATGACAGACGATGCCCTCGGTTTGCTCGGGCGTGGGCCGATCTCTATACGGCATGTATTTTGAATTGTGAAGCGCGATGGCCATCCAAAATCTGCCCGGAATACGGCTGCAGCCAGATCGCTCAGACACCGAGGCACAGGAACTCGGATCGAACCACTAGTGGCCGCGAAGAGTGCCATTGAGCGGAGCCGTGGGGAAATCAAATTCCGCACGTTGTTCGAAGCCGCCTTGGACGCGATGGTAATCGTCGCCAAGGACGGCCGGATTGTGCTGGTCAATGCTCAGGCTGAAAAACTATTTGGTTACTCGCGGACGGAATTGATTGGCAATCCTGTGGAAATGCTGATTCCGCCGCGCTTTCGGAGTCGGCATATTCAGCATCGGACAGCATATGCCTCGGCACCGAAAATCCGAGCCATGGGCACCGGCCTCGATCTCTACGGGCACCGCAAAGATTGCACCGATTTTCCAATCGAAGTCGGCCTTTGTCCCCTTGAGACGGAAGACGGCAAACTGGTCTCTACGGTGATTCGCGACATCACGGAACGAAAACGTGCCGAGGAGACTCGGGCACTGCTTGCGTCGTTGGTCACCACCGCGTCCGACGCGATCGTTAGCAAGAGCCGCGACGGTTTGATCCTGAACTGGAACGCAGGCGCCGAACGCCTGTACGGCTATTCCGCGCAGCAGGCGATCGGCCGTCCGTTTGTAATGATGGTTCCTCCTAGACTCCGCGCGGAGTTCGCCCGGATGACCGAATGGCTGGCGGCAGGCGGCTCCTTCTCCGAGTATGAAACGCGGCGGATACGCAGCGACGGCACGGAGATAGACGTTGCGGTCACCGCGTCGCCAATCCTGGACGCGTCCGGCCGGTTTGTCGCCAGCTCATCGATTACGCGTGACATCACCGATCGAAAGCGCGCCGAGCGCGAAGCAAAGGCGCATGCCGAAGAACTCGCCCACTCCAACGCTGAACTCGAACAATTCGCGTACGTCGCGTCGCATGATTTGCAGGAACCATTACGAATGGTCGCGAGCTACCTGCAGCTCATCCGGCAGCGCTACGAAGGACGGCTCGATGCCGATGCCGACGATTTCATCCGCTTTGCGGTAGATGGAGCGACCCGAATGAAACAGTTGATCAACGATCTTCTTTCCTACTCGCGAGCCGGGCGCGTTCAGAATGCGCAGCCGGTCAATCTGGATGCCGTCATCGAACACGTGCTGGGAGCCCTGCGGCTTCGTATCGAGGAATCGCGCGCCGCCATAACCAGAGATCCGATGCCGCGCGTAATGGGCGAAGAGGTTCGTCTTTACGAAGTTTTCCAGAATTTGGTCGGCAACGCTCTCAAATTCAACGGCGATTCGACACCCGCCATTCATGTCGGATGTTCGCGCAAAAACGGCGAATGGCTGTTCTCCGTCGCCGACAACGGAATTGGGATCGCACCGGAATATCACGAGCGGATCTTTGCGATGTTCCAACGGCTACACGGCCGCGGTGAATATCCCGGCACTGGGATTGGTCTGGCGATTTGCAAGCGCGTAATCGAGCGGCATGGCGGCAGGATTTGGCTGGAATCGGCTCCCGGCAAGGGTTCCGTATTTTCCTTTACACTGCCAGCTATCGACAGGGAGGTGATGCGTGAACCTGCCAACTAGATGGCATCCGGTCGATGTTCTACTGGTCGAGGACAACCCGGGAGACGTGCGGCTCACACTGGAAGTCATGAAGGATGGCAAGTTCCACAATCACCTTGCGGTAACATCCGACGGTGTCGAGGCACTGGACTACCTGCATCGGCGCGGCCGGCATGCTGATGCATTCCGGCCAGACTTGGTGCTGCTCGATTTGAATCTGCCCCGCAAAGACGGCCGCGAGGTTCTGACAGAGATTAAGAAAGACCCGGAATTGCGCCGTATTCCGGTAGTGGTACTCACAACTTCGTCCGCGGAGGCTGACATTCTAAAGAGTTACAATCTGCAGGCCAACTGTTACATCGTAAAGCCCGTCGACCTCGATCAATTCACCCGCGTAATCCGCCAGATTCAGGAATTCTGGCTTGAGATCGTCAAACTACCGGCGGAATGACGCGATGGCCCCGAATCCGATCACCGTACTGCTCATCGAGGACAATCCGGGCGATGTGCGGCTGGTACAAATTGCCCTCGCGGAAAGCCGGCCAGCTGGTTTCGAAGTCCGCACCGCCACTACTTTGACCGAAGGTCTCGAATTGCTCGCTTCGGGCCGCTTCGACGCGGTACTCCTCGACCTTTCTTTCCCGGGGATTTCGCCTCAGCAGACAGTCGCGCGAGTCGCCGCCGCAGCCGGCCACGATCCAATCGTTGTGCTTACCGGACTGGACGACGAACAGTTCAGCCGGGAGGCCGTAAAGCTCGGCGCGCAAGATTATCTGGTGAAGGGGCAATTCGACGGCCGGCTGCTCGCTCGGTCAATCTCGTACGCAATTGAGCGCTCGCACAGCCGGATGGAATTGGCGCGCGCACACGAGGCGGCGCTTGAGGCGTCGCGGCTCAAGTCATCATTTTTGGCCAATATGAGCCACGAAATCCGGACTCCAATCAATGCCGTAATCGGGATGACTCGAATGTTGCTCGATACGCCACTTGATACCGAGCAGCGCGAGTTCGCGTCAACGGCCTGGTCGAGCGCATGTTCCTTGCTGACGATAATCAACGACATCCTCGACTTTTCCAAAGTCTCTGCCGGCAAACTTGACCTGCACGAGACTGAGTTCAGTCCGGCGACGACACTGCAGAGCATCGTCGAGATGTTCGCGCCTCGCACGCGCGATCAAAAGGTTAAATTGATCTCATCTATATCGGATAGCATGCCGCGCCTGCTCCGCGGCGATGAGGGAAGACTCCGCCAAATTATGACCAATTTGATCGGCAATGCCGTAAAATTTACAGATCGCGGACAGGTTTCAATTCAGGGTAGCGTAGAAAGCGATACGGCAACCTTCACAAAGCTGCGGTTCGTCGTGACTGATACTGGCCCCGGCATTGCAAAATCAGACCAATCCCGAATCTTCGACGCATTCTATCAAGCTGACGCGTCTACCACGCGCAAGCACGGTGGAACTGGGTTGGGCTTGGCCATCGCAGCGCAGCTGGCCGCGCTGATGGGCGGTAAAATTGGAGTTGAAAGCGAGCTTGGCAAAGGGTCGTCCTTTTGGTTCACGGTCCCGCTGCAAAAACCTTCCGCGCGCCCGGTATCCACGACAGACCAGCCACTGGACACTTCGGCTTCGCCCGCACCGAACGCTAGATTGATCACGCTCTCCGTAGGCACACCGCAGGCGATCCGCGCCTCCGCGCGCATCCTCGTCGCCGAGGATCATCCCGTCAACCAGCAGGTAATCATCAAGATGCTGAGTCGCATCGGCTATTCCGCTGACGCCGTCGCCAACGGCCGCGAAGCAATCGATGCGCTGCGATCAAAGTCCTACGACCTGCTCCTGATGGACTGTCAGATGCCCGAAATGGACGGCTACGAGGCTGCTCGCACGATTCGCCGGAATTTCAGCGGCACCGCGCCCATTCCAATCGTCGGTGTGACCGCACACGCCTTCGAGGAAGATCGGCGCAAATGCCTGAACGCCGGGATGAACGATTATCTCCGAAAACCAGTGATGCCGGAGGAGCTCGCGGCAACCATTGAAAAATGGCTCCGCAATCTTAACGCGACCGCCAACGAACGTTCGCCCGCAATCGATCGCGCGAGCCTGGACCGGCTCAAGGATTGCGACGCGTCCGGCAGCGATTTTCTCCCTAGATTGATCGAGGTCTTCATCGCGGATACCGACAATCGATTGCAGGCGATCCGTGAGGAGCTTTCACGCGGCAACAGTGCCGGCGTGGCGGGCGCCGCGCATGCAATCAAGGGCGCGTCCGGCCATTTTGGTGCCAAACGGCTAATGGAACTATGTCGTGTGATTGAGCAGCGCGCGCACGCTGGCGATATCGGCGCCTTGGCTCCCGAGATCGATCGTCTCGCAAATGAAATCGGCTGCGTGCGAGATGCGCTTGCGCCCTATCGGCAAAATGCCGCAGTCGATCGGCTCCATACCGCTCCAAGGCCCACGAACATTTGATGGGGTTGGCGCGGCGTGATAAGTTTCTGCGCCTGCCTGTAATCGATCCGATCGATGGGGCGGCGTACCCAAGTGGTTAAGGGAGAGGTCTGCAAAACCTCCACGCATCGGTTCGAATCCGATCGCCGCCTCCAATTTTCCCGCTATTGACGATTCTTTACGGTACGCCGCCGCGTCCAAGAACTGGAATACCGAGAAACTTCATCACCTCACGGATGTCGGCCCAGACCAGCCGTTTGTCGCCGGGATTCCGCAGCAGGTAGGCCGGATGGAACGTGGGCATCATCGCGATCCCGCGCACCTCGTGCCAGTTTCCGCGCAGCTTGCTGATGGGAGTCTTCACCTTCAGGATCGATTGCACCGCGAACGTGCCCAATCCAACGATTGCGCGCGGCCGAACCAGCTCAATCTGCCGGAGCATGAACGGTTCACATGCGGCGACTTCATCTGGTTCCGGATTTCGGTTTTCCGGCGGGCGGCACTTTACGACATTGCAGATGTAAACGTCGGCCCGCTTTAGGCCCATCCCGCGTTCGATAATGTCGGTTAACAGCTGCCCCGCCCTGCCAACGAACGGTTCTCCGCGTGCATCCTCATCGGCGCCAGGCCCCTCACCGACAAACATCAATTGCGCCCTAGGATTTCCTACTCCAAAAACCAGGTTGGTTCGCTTCGGCGCGAGCTTGCATCGCTGGCAGTCACCGATGAACGTAAGTAGTTCTTCAAGTGTCGAGGTCTTTTCAAGGCCGGGATATTTGGAAAATAATTTTGCGGGCTGTGGCGGAGCGGCATTTGTCACTGGAGCGGCTGACGGCGGCGGCTTGGAGCCGGGCCCCGATTCCATCTTTTGCGGAAGTGCCGACGGCTTCGCGCTGACGGGCAGGCCCTCCATCCCTTCCTCCCTCAACTGTTTAACGTAATCCGCAAGCGACGCTGCGATCGTCGCCCGATCGGGCGATTGTCGGGACCCGCTCATGGGCCAATAGATAGCAAATCTGGGGTAATGAGCGAGAACGAATCGCTAGCGTCAGCGCACGACGCGCAAGCGGGCGGGCTTGCTCTTTTGTACGCGAATTGCGGCGACGCGATCGAGGATCAGGTCCGCGACGGCATCCTTTGACAATTGCGGATGGCTCTGGGTGCGGCCATCCGCCCCAATCAGCGTCACAATATTGGTATCGACGCCGAACCCGGCGCCGGGCTGCGTGACGTCATTGGCGACGATCAGGTCGAGATGCTTTCGGCGCAGCTTGTCGCGTGCATTGGCCGCAAGGTTGCCCGTCTCTGCCGCGAACCCCACGAGGAGCCGCGTGCCCTTTCTGGCCGCCAGCCGCGGCATTTCATCCACGATCGGCTCCATCTCAAGCGTCATGCCGCGCGCATCCTTCTTGATTTTTGCGCGTGCCGGACGTGCGGGCCGGAAATCAGCGACCGCAGCCGCCATCACAATTGCCGTGCACCACGGGAAATTCCGGGCGGTCGCTTCGAGCATCTCGGCCGCGCTGACTGCATCGATTCTCTCGACGCCGTTCGGCAACGCAAGCGCGGTCGGCCCGGCGACGACGCGCACCTCCGCGCCGCGCCGCCATGCCGCTCGCGCGATCGCAAATCCCATCTTTCCCGATGACCGATTCGAGACAAATCGCACCGGGTCGATTGCCTCTTGCGTGGGGCCTGCGGTGACCAGAATTCGCTCCGCCGCGAAATCGCGCGCTGAAAGCAACCGCTCCATCTCAGCAACGATTATCGCCGGATCGGCAAGACGGCCGGCCCCTTCGTAGCCGCACGCCAATTCGCCGACACCGGGCTCGACAATCGATACGCCGTGCGCACGCAGCTTTGCGATATTTTCGACGACGGTCGGATGCTCGTACATCTTCACGTTCATCGCCGGCGCAAATGTCACTTTCACTCGGGTGGCCAGCAATACCGTCGTAACCAAATCATCGGCGATCCCGACCGCCGCCTTGGCGATCAAATCGGCCGTTGCCGGCGCGATCAATATTGCGTCGGCGGAATCGGCCAGCCGGATATGTCCGATCTCGGATTCCTGAGTGAGCGAGAAGGTGTCGGTCGCGACCGGATTCTGGCTGAGCGTCTGTAGCGTAAGCGGCGTGATGAACTCCATGGCGTTGCGCGTCATCATAACGCGCACCTTTGCGCCCGCGGTGACGAGCAAACGGACGATTTCGGCGGCTTTGTAAGCCGCGATCCCGCCGCTCACTCCGAGCACTATTGTCTTGTCGCGCAGCACGCTCATTGCTTCGGTATTTTACTGCAAATCAATCGTAGTATTCGAGGCCCAAATGGGTGATTAGCTCCTCGCCGCGCATCCAGCGCAGTGTGTTCTTGAGCTTCATCAACTGGATGAAGATATCATGCTCGGGATAGACCGACGGCGCATGCATCGGAGCCTTGAAATAGAACGACAACCACTCCTGGATTCCGCGCATCCCAGCCCTGCGGGCCAAGTCCATGAACAATACGAGATCGAGCACAATCGGCGCAGCCAGAATCGAATCGCGGCACAGGAAATTTATTTTTATCTGCATCGGATAGCCGAGCCATCCGAAAATATCGATATTGTCCCATCCTTCCTTGGCATCGCCCCGCGGCGGGTAATAGTTGATGCGCACCGAATGGTAGAGGTTGCCGTAGAGCTGCGGATGCAACTCCGGCTGCAGAATCCGGTCCAGTACGGAGAGCTTGGTTTCCTCCTTGGACTTGAACGACCCAGGATCGTCGAGTACCTCGCCGTCGCGATTTCCCAGGATGTTGGTCGAGTACCATCCCGCCATCCCGAGCATCCGTGCCTTCAGCCCCGGCGCGATGAGAGTCTTCATGAAAGTCTGGCCGGTCTTAAAGTCCTTGCCGCAAATCGGCACCCCGTTTTCTTTCGCAAGTTCGGCGAGCGCGGGTGTGTCGGTGGTGAGATTGGGAGCGCCGTTGGCATGCGGGATGCCGAGCTTTAGCGCAGCATAGGCGTAGATCTGGCTCGGCGCGATTGCTGGGTCGCTCTTGACAAGGCCGGCCTCGAAATCCTTAAGCGTCTGATGGACTGCCGCAGGACGCGCGAAAACCTCCGTCGAGCCGCACCATACCATCACCATTCGCGAAACGCCGGTGCGCTTCTGGAAATTCCGGATGTCGTCCATCAACATCGCGGCCTTGTCCATCTTGTTGCGCGCTTCCTTGACATTCGGGCCTTTGATCCGGCGCACGTAGTCCTGATCGAATACCGCTTCCATCGGATGGATCCGTTCCAGCGGCTCGCGCACTTTTTCAAGGAGGGCAGAATCGAGGACCGCAGCCTTGCGGGCGGCTTCATAGGCGTTATCTTCGAAGATGTCCCAGCCGGCAAATTCAAGATCGTTCAGCGACGCGAGCGGAAGAAAATCTTTGATCCGCGGCGAGCGTCCTTCCGAGCGCTTACCGAGGCGCACCGTCGCAAGCTGGGTGAGCGATCCGATTGGCTCGCCCAGGGCGCGCTTAACCGCCTCGACACCGGCGATGAACGTCGTGCTAACGGCGCCCATTCCGGGCATCAGGACCCCGAGCTTCCCCTCTGCCGGGGCGATAGTTTCAGGCGGTTTATTGGACAAAATTGAACTCCCTGCGGGCGGCCCAACGGGCCGAAAAGCCGCGGCCGGTTAACGATTCGGCCAATTGCAAAGGATATCGGCGCCGGCCATCACGGGCAAGTACGAATTCAGGCTGATATCCGCGCCACGATGGCGCGCGCCAACTCAAGATAGGCGCGACTGGCTGGATGCTCCGGTGCGGCAATCACAATCGGCTTACCGGCATCTCCGGCCGACCGCACTTCCTGCTGAATCGGAATCCGCGCGAGCATCGGCACGCCCTCCTCCGACGCCATTCGTTCCCCACCACCTAGTCCAAACAAATCGTCACGCTCGCCACAGTCGGGACAAATGAAGCCGCTCATATTCTCGACCACACCAAGGATCGGACAATGGACCTGCCGAAACATTTTAACGGCACGGGTCGCATCGAGGACCGCAACATCCTGCGGCGTTGTGACGATCACAGCGCCGTCGAGCGCCACCTGCTGCGCCAGCGTTAGCTGCGCATCGCCGGTCCCCGGCGGCAGATCGACGATTAAAAAGTCCAGCGGGCCCCATAGGGTGTCCTTTAGGAATTGGCGTACGGCGCCCATCACCATCGGCCCGCGCCAGATCACAGGAGCGCGTTCGCCGAGGAAAAACCCAATTGAGATTAGCTTCACGCCGTATTTTTCGATCGGCTTGAAATGCTGCCGATCGACTGATGCGGGGTGCGCGTCACCAGTTCCGAACATCATCGGAACCGACGGTCCATATATGTCGGCATCAAGGAGGCCGACGCTCAGACCCAATTCCGCGAGCGCCAGCGCCAGATTCGCCGCGACCGTCGATTTGCCGACTCCTCCCTTCCCGCTGCCGACTGCGACGATGTGCTTGACGCCCTCCAGCCGCTCCCGGCCGGTCTTTTCGCCGAGTTCGGCTTCGACGCGATGCGCTCGAAGTTCGACCTTCTCGATCCCGAGATCATGAGTAAGCGTACGGTGAATATCCGCGGCAATCGTGCGCATCACCTCTTCACGCTCGCTCGCATGACGAATCGTGACGGCATAGCCCTCGGACGTCGGGGCGACTTCTTCGACGATTCCAAGCGAAAGAATGTCGGCGGCAAAGCCGGGGTACTTTACGCGCCCCAGCGCCTCGTGCACGGCCTCAATTTGAATCTCGCGTGACATAGGGAGAATTATCGCCACCAAGGCACAAAGACACAAAGACTTGGTGCCTTGGTGCTTAATGGCTTTCTTCGTTCTACCGGCCTTTGAATGTTGGGGGCCGCTTTTCGAGGAATGCCTTGACGGCTTCGCGATGATCCTCGGTGAGACCAGTCATCACCTGTCCCCATGCCTCGCGATCGAGGAGTTCACCGAACTCGTGGGTTATCGCCGCGTTTAGGTTTGCCTTCATGTAACTGTATGCGACCGTCGGGCCGTTGGCGATCTTCTTCGCAACCGAATGAACCTCATCGCGGAACGAAGCTGCCGGGAAAATGCGGTTTGCGAGCCCAATCCGCACCGCTTCTTCCCCGCTTAATTTGTCGGAGAGAAAATAAAGCTCCCGCGCCCTGGCCGACCCCACTAGCCGAGTCATCGACCAAGTCCCGCCGAAATCTCCACCGAAGCCAACGTTGGCGAATGCGGTCGTGAACTTTGCATCGGCCGAGGCGAGCCGGAGATCGCACGCCATCGCGAGACTCAGTCCCGCACCCGCCGCCGCGCCATTGACGGCTGCAATCGTGACTTTGGGCATCCGATGCAGCAGGGCGGACGATTCCTCGCTGCGGCGAAGCCCGGCGACCAATTCCTCGACAGTCATCGGCGGTCCGCCGAGCGGACCGCCTCGCGTGCCCATTGAGCCGATATCGCCGCCGGAGCAGAAGCCGCGCCCAGCGCCCGTCACCACCACCGCGCCGATTTCGCGATCGGACGCGGCCCGGGCCAGATTCTCGACCAACGCTTCCAGCATCGGAGCGCTGAACGCATTGAGTTTTTCAGGCCGGTTCATCGTGAGATACAGGACGCGATCTTTCGTTTCGGTGAGCAAATGATCGGTTGCCATAAGGACCTCCAAACGAGACGTGTTTCGGCCTTCCGTACTACTGGACGTCAGCGATTCTGTCGAGGGCACCGGCTACCGCCTGTGTGCCGTCATGGTCATGGCCAAGGGCAGATGCCGTGTTAAACATTGAGGTCATCAGCGCCAGCCCCGGCAGAGCAATCCCACCCGCGCGCGCCGCCTCGGCCACAATTCGCAAATCCTTTCGAATCAGCTTGATGAAAAATCCCGGGCGAAAATCGCGCGCGATTATCTTGGGACCCAGATTGCTGAGTTGCCAGGACGCCGCCGCTCCCGCCCCGATCGCGTCGATCATTCGCGCGGGGTCGAGGCCACCCGCGCGTGCAAAACAAATGGCTTCGGCTGCGGCTTCAAGCGTTAGCGCCACCGCGATTTGATTCGCGAGCTTGGTCATTTGCCCAGAACCGGCCGGCCCCATTAGCGTTACGCGTTTTCCAAGATGCTCAAGCAGCGGGCGCACCCGTTCAAACGCCTGCACCTCGCCGCCCACCATGATTGCTAGTGTTCCCTCGCGCGCTCCGGTATCGCCGCCCGAGACCGGCGCGTCAAGGTAGTCCACGCCGGCCATGGCCATCTGGGTAGCGATACTGCGCTCCGCCATCGGCGAAATCGTGCTCATATCGACAACGACGCATCCACGCCTGAGCGCCGGCATGATTTGAGCCGAGACCGCCTCAACATCGGGAGTATCGGGCACCATGATGAAGACCGCATCGGCATCCGCAACAGCGGCTGCGGCGCTGGCCGCGACGGTTGCGCCATCGGCGGCAAGCGCCCGCGCCTTTTCGATTGAGCGGCTAAAAACCACGACTCGATGGCCCGCGGCAAGCAGACGCCGCGCCATCGGCGCGCCCATTATTCCGGTTCCAATCCATGCGATATTCATTGCAATTCCTTGAGTTGGGAAGCGATTGCGGCGAGCCGGTTTTTGTCGAAAACTATTTGCATAAGAGCGCGTGCATTCGCGGCCGGGACCGGCGTGCCCGGTGCCAGAAGATCGTTCGGATATGGGAAGTAAATGTGCAGAGCTGATTTCCGATAGCGATCGATTGTCGGCTCCAGTTCGCTGTAGGTTCCGTATATTGCCGCAGAGGGATGGCCCTCACCTGCAGCGCCGAGCCAAGCGCCGCAGAACCAATTCGGATCCGGCAAATCAGCAGGAATATCTTTGCCGGAAAACACGTCGGCGGTTGGCCCTGCGCACCATGACGGATTCAGGACACCGCGCTTAAGTGCCGCGGCAGCCGTCAGTTCAACCGGACTATTTCCAGCGGCTATCCATTGGCTGGCCGCAAACAACAATGCATCGACCGCGCTGGAGTCGGCGCGCTCGCGCATCTGAGGGATCGTGGCTGCCCGGTAAGGAGTTAGCGCCACGGCCGACAACCGAAAGACCGTCACACCACCCGCACTTTCTTTTGCGCTCGACAGGCCGGACAGCAAGGCACGCCAGAACCCGGCGTCCGGGTCGTCGTCAGCGACGACGGCGGCATCCACTCGATGATGCGCCATGAACGCGCCAAGCTGCGCGGACGCATCGGGCAAGAATATTGCCGCGGTAAACGCGGTCATGATTGGCCATCCGGCGAACTCGGCTGGTGACGGCCCCGTCCATCCACCGGCCATCCGGAAATACATCCCGGTGTCGGCCTGCCAGAGCATGCTGTCGCCGCGGTGACCGAAGGGAAGCACGAGGACGTTTTCGTTCGGATGCAAGTAATCGCGATAAATTCCATCAGTGAAAAAGGCTGGCACATCGACCGACCGTGTCCTTTGCGTGGCAAAGCCGGGCCGGATGAGAAATATCAGTATCGCTGCGACAGTGCAGTTGAGAATCAGTCCCCATTGATTCGACGCGAACCATAGCGAAGCCGCCACCGCCAGACATAGGAAACTGTACATGACAAAGCGCATTGGCAACGCCTTGTCGATCATTGGGAGCGCCTCAAGGATTTCCCCGGGTAATTCAAAATACGCTCGGTTAGCAATATGCAGGCGCGGCCCCAGCGCCAGAATAGATGCGACGAGCGCCATGATTATGAGCACCTTGCATACCGGCGATCGCCAGCGGCTGATTGCATAGACGACTGCGACAGCAATCAACGGCAGGCGCGAGTTCGCCAGAAAATCGAGGAGGCCCGACGAAAATATTTCCGAGGAAGCAAACTCACCATGAGGCAATCCGAGCGCGAAAAGCCAATAGATAAACGGGCTCAAAACAATACCTGCGATCGCATACGCAATTCCGATCGACACCATTTGAGCGGCGATCTTGCGCGCCGTATCAGGTGGCGCATACGCCCATGCCACAGTCATCGCCATCGCGCCGAAAATGGTCATCGTCGCGAAAATTTCGGTGGAAGTCAGAAATTGGGCGACCAGAATCGCGGCCAGCGTCGCGATGAACCGGCCCGTCGCGATTTCTCCCTGAATCGCCCGGACCGTAATCAAGGCGGAAAGCGGCACCAGGAATACTATCGTGGTATGAATGTGCCCACCTAATTCCTCGCTGAGCATGAAATCTGAAAATCCGAATATGTATCCGCCGAGCAGCGCCGGCCACCACGACCGACATACATGGCGGCACAGAAGAAACGTTGTCCATGCCGCCAGCGCCGGGGCGATCAACATCAGGCAGTTGAAGGACGCGACAGGACCAAGAGTTGCCGTGACTGACCACATGATAAGGCTTGGAAGTGGGATCGAGGTTGTCCAAGTCAGATTCAATCCGACCGGCGCCCACAGCAGTCTTGTGAAGAATGGATTTAGCCCATTTGCAATCGCATGGGGCCACCAGGCGAGAAACCACATGAATAGCGGCGGGTCGGTATTGATTCCGATTTGCACCTCACGAAAATGGCCAATGAGTGGGCGGCCCAAAACTATTAACGAAATCACGCCATAGATCGAAAGCGCGGCCATCCCGCCGGAATCCGCAGATGGTGGCACGCGCTGTCGAGTTTCCATTTCGGGCCGCGATCCAGCAGGATGTTGGGGAGTAACTTTCAAGCCCCCGCCGCCTCATTGCCAACCGCAATCATGGGTAACACTTTAGAGCAGACCGGCTCCACTGGCGAGTTGGATTCACGACTTCAGATTTTCGCACGCCTCGGCGCCGGTGATTCGCGCATCGGCGCCTGGATGGCGGCGGTACTGGCCGGTACGGCGCTGGTATACAGCCGCTCGCTGGGAAGTGGCTTCGTGTATGACGATCAGGGACTCATCGCTGACAATCGCTTTCTGGCCGACTGGTCGTTCATTTGGAAATCTCTCGTAAATGACGTCGATTGGTTTCGGGGAACGGGCGCGATGCCCGTGCTTCCGTACTATCGGCCCTTTCAAAACGTCTGGTTTGCGCTCAATTTTCACCTGTTCGGCTTAAATCCGGTGGGCTGGCATGCCGCATTGATCGTGCTCCACTTAATTGTCGTATTGCTCGCGTTCAGGGTCGGCTGGCGGCTTTCGATGGACAGATGGACGGCGCTCGCCGCCTCAGCTTTGTTCGCATTGATGCCGGTGCATGTTCCAGTTGTCGCATACCCTTCGGCGATCGGAACACTTCTAAGTGCAGCCTTCGAATTGGCCGCTTTTTGCTTCTACCTGCGCTGGCAGGCGATTCCCGCACCGAAGGGACACCAACCACACTGGCTCTTCTTGTCGCTGGCGTCATTCGGAGGCGCACTCTTGAGTTACGACGCGTCCGCCATTTTCCCGGTATTAGTTGCATCGCACGCTCTGCTCTTTCCAGTTTCGAATCAAGATCAATCTTTCACTGGTTGGCATCGAGCGCGCTCCGCGTTGACGGCAGTGTGGCCATACGCACTGGTATTGGCAGCCTATTTCGGTCTGCGAATTTGGGTGCTCGGATTTATCAGCCGGCCATTTCCCAGCACCCACATGACGCCAATGGAGGCGATTCTAACCCTGCCCGGCGCGATCACCGCCTATACGATGCTGCTAGTTGTGCCGTGGCTGGCGGGGCCGGCGTATTCCCTCGACCCCGCTGAAAGGATATCGGGGCCGGCATTTTATCTTCCAGTAGCTGGAATCTGCGCGTTGATTTTTGCCGGACCAACGCTTTTCCGGCGAATACCGCATCGGCTGCTTAATCTATTTTATCTCGCCTGGATCGCGATTTCGATCGTGCCAATGCTGAACCTGCGCGGCTTGTACCCACAGATTCCGATTCAGGATCGGTACCTTTATCTTTCGTCGTTCGGCCTGTGCATGATTGTCGCCGACCTTGCGGTTTCGTTCGCGCGAGCGAATGACAATCAAGCAAAAGCAGCTCTTGCCGGAACGGCAATCGTCTTGCTGGTGTACGCAATCACGTCATATTCAATCCAACAATACTGGCACGATGAAATCGCATACTTCACGCGATGCACTGAGCAGTCGCCCAACGTCGAAATCTGGCATGCTCAACTTGGAATCGAACTTCAGACACACGGCGATTTTAAGAAGGCGCGCGACCAGTTCGAAATGGCCACAAAGCTGGCGCCGGAGAGGGCGTTGAACTTCTACGACTTGAGCCTCGCCGACGAAAAGCTGGGCGATCTCCCTGCGGCGGAACAGGCGATGATCAAGTGGCTTGCGCTATCCGATCATCCGCCTTTGGGCGGCTATGCCACGCTCGCACTCATCGCGGACGCCGCAGGCGATTCGCCGGGTTCGGAAGCGGCGATCAAACAAGCGGAAGCGATGCCGGGTGGCTCGGAGGCAGCGACAGTCGTGCGCGCTCAGATTCGCCTTCTGCACGGCGATCGAGACGGCGCTGAAAAGGCGCTGCGCGCTGTGCTTCAGCGCGATCCAAGCAATGCACAGGCGCGATCGCTGATCGCGGCAATCAAGCGCGGCGCGACGCCGCGCTAACGATACTGCTTAGCCAGACGATCAAGCCGCCTCTTTCGCTTCGGGCGAAAGATTTTCCTCGGCGAGCGAACCGCGCTTGGAGAAGATCACCGCGACCGACAGCGCCGCAATCGCTACAACCACTACCCCGATCCGCAGCGGCGTAACGCCTTCTAGCGAAACCGTCGTAAATGGCGCCGCAAGAATCGCGACCAGGTTCATCACCTTGATCATCGGGTTGAGCGCAGGGCCGGCAGTATCTTTGAACGGATCGCCGACGGTATCGCCGACGACTGAGGCCTTGTGGACTTCCGTCCCCTTGCCACCAAGATATCCGTCTTCGACCTTTTTCTTCGCGTTGTCCCAGTTGGCGCCGGCATTCGACATGAACACCGCCATCAACTGGCCCGTCAAAATCGTGCCGCCTAGGAACCCACCGAGCGCGCCCGCGCCCAGTCCGAAGCCGACCAGAAGCGGTGAAAAGACCGCCAAGATGCCGGGTCCAAGTAACTCCTTTTGGGCCGAGGCAGTCACGATGTCCACGCATTTGCCGTAATCCGGCAGTTCTTTGCCCTCCATGATTCCCGGATGAGCACGCAATTGGCGGCGCACCTCGAACACAACTTGGTATGCCGCGCGGCTGACCGCCTTAATCGCGAAGGAACTGAACAAAAATGGCACCGCACCCCCGATCATTAGGCCCACAAACACCGTCGGCATGTTGATCTGCACGCCGAGCGCACCCAAATGCGCTTCGTCAATGAAGGAGCGAAACAGCGAAACGGCTGCCAGCACCGCGGTCGCAATCGCAAGGCCCTTGGTGAGCGCCTTGGTCGTATTGCCAATCGCGTCCATCCAAGAGAGCGTCTTTGAGGCTTCCTCCTGATGGATTCCGCCCATCTCGAAGATGCCGTGGGCGTTGTCAGTGATGGGACCGTAGGTATCCATCGCCAGGATGAAACCCGTGGTGGTGAGCAAGCCCAGTCCGGTCAATGCGATTCCGTAGAATTGCAGCGCCAGCGATTCATGGAAAATTGCCATTGCGCCGATAATCGCACCGGCGATAACCACCAACGCCCACACCGACGACTCCAGCCCTTCGGCCATTCCCGAAAGGATTAGCGTTGCCGGGCCGGTACGCGCCGCCATCGCGGTTTCCGTCACCGGGCCCTTCTCCGGATGTGTGAAGTAATTCGTCAGCCACAATGTGACTACCGCCAGAATGATTCCCAACGAGGCGCAACATGCAAATCGCCAATCGGTTGCGCCGGTGCGCGGATCGTCAAGGTAGAAGAAATTGACGATAAAAAAGCCGATGACCGAAGCAACCGCCGAGGTCATATACCCGATATTGATCGGCCGCATCGGGTCGAGCATCTTGCTGCCCGCCGGCACCCGTACCGCCATAATTCCCAGGATCGAGGAGAACACGCCGACTCCGCGCAGGATGAGTGCGAACATGATCAATTTGACCGCAAACGCGCCGGCATTCTGGCCGTATACAGCGACAAAGTCCGGCTCGTTCAATGCGTAGGCCGCCAAAATGATCGCGGCGACCAGCGTAACTTCGTATGATTCGAACACGTCAGCCGCCATTCCGGCGCAGTCGCCGACGTTGTCGCCGACGTTGTCGGCAATTGTCGCCGGATTGCGCGGATCGTCTTCGGGCAGGTCCTGCTCAATCTTGCCTACCAGATCGCCGCCGACGTCGGCTGCCTTGGTGTAAATTCCGCCGCCAACGCGCATGAACAATGCCGCCAGCGACCCGCCGAAGCCGAAGCCGACCAGCACTTTCATCGCATTTTCGCGGAATACCAGAAAGATAATAGTCGCGCCGAGCAAGCCCAGCCCAACCGTGAACATTCCAGAAACTCCGCCCGCCTTGAATGCGAGCTCCATCGCGTCCTTGAAACTGGTGAGCGCTGCATTGGCGCTGCGGACGTTGCCCTTGACCGCCAGCCACATCCCGACGTAACCAGCGCCGTATGAAGCACCCACGCCCATCAGGAACGCGACGGATATCCCCAAGGGCAGCGTTAAGCCCTGATAGACGTTGCTATACATCATGAAGAGGACGATGAAGATTGCCGCAACAAACCAGACCATCGTGCGGACCTGCCGCCCCAAGTACGCCATCGCGCCCTGTTCAACCGCATCGGACACGTCGGTCATCGATTTGGGGCCCGCATCGGCCGCAAGCACGACCCGGATGAGAACCAGTCCATAGCCCAGCGCAACCAGCGCCGAAAGCAGCACCAGCCACAGGATCATTACCTGGCCGCTAGTTAAAGTTGGCAGAACGATATTCGATTCGCTCATCGTTAGTCCTAAGTCTCCTGACGATTCGGGATATTTCGAGGGCGAAGCCGGGCGGCTATCCGCAATTCATACCATTCATAGCCGGGGCAACGCCCTGAGGTTATCTGGCGCAGTCTAGGTTTTCCGCAGAGCGAAGTCTAGCCACCGCGGTTCGATATTCAACGCATCCGACTATTCAATACGAGTCAGTGTTGGGCAGGCGCTGGATTCGCCGCCGACGTGGCTGGAGCTTGCGCTGGCGTCGGGCAAGGCGCTGGTGGCGGCATCATCCCAACAGAGGCATGGTCAAGCACAATGAGCCATTTGCCCTTCACCTTATGCAGCAGTTCGGTGGCTCGGATGTCCATCTTGACGGGCTTGCCGTCATCGCCCTTGATATTCTCGTCCCAACCGCTCACGACCGAGATGTACTCCCTGCCAATCGGCCATGCGTCTTGAAACCGAACCGAAAGCGGCCCATTTCCAGGCTTGCAGTACTTCGCCGCCAGCTTTTCAATCGAATCCTTGCCGCTGGCCGCTTCCCCCTGACCCGGCCAGATCACATCGGCGCCGTCGGCATAGAGCGCCGCCACGCCGTTCAAGTCACCAGCAGTGCACGCTTTGATGAATGCGTCGGAACTCTGCTTGGCCGCTTCGTTGGCCTTGGCGTCACGGGTCTTTGCAAAGGCTGGCGCAGACAGGATCAGAGCTAACGCCAATGACATCAAGATTCGTTTGATCATCGGATGTTCCCTCCCAGAGAATCGCAAGGATAAAGGCGGATGTCGGCTTATAGCAACCTTGCTCCAGATTCACCAGTACACGGTAGGTTGCTGGATGACGGAGCGTATGTTACCTCCCTTGGGTGGGAGAAGTTGGGGATGAATTTGCGGACATTGCTGCTACGCATCACGCTCTCGATCTTGCCGCTTGCCGCGATATCATGCGCTGCTCAAGGCGGCGAATCTCTCAAACCGGGGATGACACCGGGGCAGGCGATCCAGGCAATGGGACAACCCGACCTGCGTGACAGCGTACCCGACCCCGATCATAGCGGTGCAACCGTTTTGCGCTACATATGGCTGGATCAGGGCAAGTCGGCAATATTCAGCTCCAGCGATAAAATCGCCAGCATCAAGGATGTCGATTCAGGCTCCAAGCAGAAGATGGAGCAACAGGAAGCGCAAACCGCCCAGACGCATTTCGATCCCATCCAGACGCCTCTCGATTATCTGTTCTTCCCGGTCAAAGCGGGCGCCACCTACGTCGGCGCGGGCTTGAACTGCGTCACCGGCGGAAGCTGTCACAAGCCTGCGGTGCCGATGCCGGGCGCGTGATGCCGGGAGCCGAATCTGGCGTGCGATGAAGTTTGATGTCGATCTGAAAGCGGGATTCCTTCAGAGCCTGAAACGCGAGGTGCTCGCTACACTGACGGCTGAGGAACGGGCCGTAATCGAAGTTTCAACCGGTGAGATGGGCAACAAGCCCGACGCGGTAAAGCTCGGTTGGCTCAAGATGCGCACCAAAGAAACTTGGACCAAACAGCGCTATACCAAGGCGCTGGCTCGAACGATTGAAAAGCTGCGCACAGCCGTCGCGCAAGCGGAAAAGAACGAGCCGAAAGGCTAGCGCACCGTCACCACATTACGCTTCGATCCTCGCGACCCGGCGCTTGCCCACCTCAAGAATCTTGTGCTCGCCGGGAATGAATTTGAAGTTCACGTCGGTAATCGTTTGCCCGTCGACCCGGACTGCGCCCTGAACGATTAGGCGGCGCGCCTCGGTAGTCGAGGGAGTGAACTTGATCTGCTTCATCAGTTCGCAAATCCACAGATCATTCGCGATGCGATACACCTGCACGCTGGAGGGAACTTCTCGGCGCTGGAATTTGCTTTCGAAGAATTCCTGCGCCCGGCGCGCCGCATCGGCTCCGTGGTATTCCTCGACGATCGTCGCCGCAAGCCGCTTCTTCGCCTCCATAGGGTGCACCGTGCCGGACTTGATCGCGGCAACCTCCTTCTCCGATACGTCGGTCAGGAGTTCGTAGTACTTGACCATCAACTGATCGGGCACCGACATCAGCTTGCCGAACATGTCCTCAGCGGCGTCGGTCAAACCGACGTAATTGCCGTAGGACTTGGACATCTTGCGCACGCCATCCAGGCCCTCAAGCAGCGGCATCGTCATGACAACCTGTGGTGGCTGGCCATAATCGCGCTGCAGCTCGCGCCCGACTAGCA
>DATKOZ010000069.1:0-4162 GCA_035524375.1 Binataceae bacterium (SeqCode)
TTGTCGGCCAGCAGGCCTCCCGAAGATGCCACCATCGTTCGCCCCACCGACGACAGCGACGACAGAAGCGCATACTGTGTCGCGGTGAATGCAGGCGAGCACAAATCGGAGAGATAGGCGACAAGGGCGGCCCCGGCCATCGAACCGGTAAGATTTTCCGCCGCGACGCATAGCGCGAGATAATCCAGACGATGACCCCCGACCGCTTGGAGTACGTAGAAAAGATTGCCAGCGGATTGCAGGATGCCGCAGATCAGAAGCGCGCGAATAACACCCCATCGTGCGGTAACCATCCCGCCCACGATTGCACCTATCACCGTTGCGATGAAACCGAACAGCTTGGATACCGCTGCGATTTCGCCTAGCGAGTAGCCGAGCGATATGTAGAGCGGATTCGCCATCACGCCCGCCATTGCCTCGCCCATCTTGTAGCCGAGGACGAAGAGCAGGATGACCGGCCACATCGGGCGGTGCATGAAATCCTTGAATGGGCCGACAACCGCGTTCGCAATCCAGTCGCCGACCGTTTGTGAAGACGCTTTATCCGGCGAAACCGCCGGCTCCGGACCGAAGACGAAAACGAGCATCCCGATTGCAAGCAACGCCGCCATCGCCGCGTAGGCCGCAAACCATCCCGCCCGATCGGCGATCAGCAATGCGCCTGCCCCCGCGACCAGCATCGCAATTCGGTACCCGGTCTGAACCATCCCGGCGCCGGGTCCCTGCCGCGCCGGGTCGAGGATCTCGACACGATACGCATCGATCACGATATCCTGGCTCGCCGAAAGAAACGCGACCGTCAATGCGAGCACACCCATCATGACCAAGCCGCGCTTCGGATCGCAGGCGCCCAACGCGAGCGTAGCGGCGATGAGCGCCAACTGAATCGAGATGCCCCATCCGCGGCGGCGGCCAATCGGAATCGGCGGCGGCAATCGATCGATTAGCGGCGACCAAAGGAACTTGAATGAGTATGGGATGCCAACCAGCGCGAACGCGCCAATTGCGGATCGGCTGATTCCCGCGGTCGCAAGCCAGGCCGACAGCGTCGAAAAAGTGAGCAGCAGCGGCAGGCCGCTGGCGAAGCCAAGCGGCAGGATGAGCAGAACGCGCCGATCGGCGTATGGCGCAAGCGCCCGGCGCGCCGCGGTCATTTAACCGCGTGGCCGGCTAACGAATGGGCGGTGGCGGATTCGATGCGCACGCTGACGGTATCACCGGATGCAATCCCATCGAAGGCGGGGAAAACCGCCGTCTTGAATTGCGGAGTTTTACCCGCGAGCATCCCGCCGCCGCGGCGGGCGGGGCCTTCGACCAGCACTGGAAAATCGCTGCCGATTGCGGCGCGATTTTTCGCAAGCGCGATCTGTTCCTGAAGCGCGATAATCGCCTGTAGGCGGCGCCCCTTTTCCGCTTCGCCGACCGAGTCGCCGAGCCGGAATGCCCGCGTATGCTCGCGGACGGAATATTTGAAGGTAAACGCGGAGTCGTAGCCGACCGTGCGCATCAATGCCATCGTTGCCTCGAAATCCGCGTCCTCCTCGCCATGAAACCCCACGATGATATCGGTCGATAGCGCAATCGTCGGAACTGCCCGCCGAATCCGCGCAACGAGATCGAGATAATCGGCCACCGAGTAGCCGCGTTCCATCGCCGTGAGCATCCGGTCAGAGCCCGATTGCACCGGCAGATGCAGGTATGGCTGGACCTTGGGCTCGGTCGCCATCGCATCGATAACCGAATCGCTCATGTCGCTGGGATGCGGCGAGGTGAATCGAATGCGCTCGATCCCGTCGATGCGCGCGATCGCTCGAAGCAATGCACCGAAATCGGTGTCGCCGAACCGGTACGCATTGACGGTCTGCCCGAGCAGGACGACCTCCTTGACGCTGTGCGCGGCAAGTTCTTTCACTTCGCGGATTAGATCGGCGGGCGGAATCGAACGCTCGCGCCCGCGAACGTACGGCACTACGCAGAAGGCGCAGAACTTGTCGCATCCGCGCATCGCTGTAACGTAGGCGCGCACGCCGCCTTCGTGGTCGGGAGTGATGTCGGCGTAGGTTTCCTCGCGATCCAACCGCACATCAATCGCCGGATCGAACCGGGCGCGCCCGATCATTTCAGGCAGCCGGCGGTAGCTGTCGGGGCCGGCAACGATATCGAGCCAGGGCGCCTTGTCGACCAAAGTCGCGCGATTATGTTGCGCCATGCAGCCGAGCAAACCGATTTTCACTTCGGGACGTGCGTGTTTGAAACGCGCAAGCTCGCCCAAACGGCCCAGCACGCGTTCTTCGGCATGCTCGCGAATCGCGCAGGTGTTGATCAGGATGACGCCCGCATCCTCCGGACGCGCGGCGCTCGCATATCCGGCGCGGCGCAGCACGGCGGCAACCGTCTGCGAATCGGCGATGTTCATCTGGCATCCGTAGGTCTCGATATAGACCGCCGGCACCGCGTTATTTTGAGCCGATTCCTGCATTGGCGAGATCGTTACATCACCTGCACGGAGGCCGGTTCGATCTCATATATGACGCGCACTTCTCCCGGTCGCGAAAACGGATATTTGTCTTGCCCGAGGTATTTTTTCGCCAAGCTGTCGATATGCGCATTTGCGCCGGATTCGGTTTCCTTCACGACCGGGCCGCGAATCTGGATATAGCGGTACGGATTGTCGGGGTCGAGAATCGAAAGCGCCACCTTGGCGCCTACTTTCATATTCTTGGCTTTCACGCGGCCGCGCGCCGTGTTCACACGAATCTTCCCGTCCGCGAAATCGAACCAGACCGGAGTGACCTGCGGCGATCCATCCGCCATTACCGTCGCGATATGCGCGAATGCCTTCTTGTCACGAAGCAAGTCAAGATATTTTTCCGGAATCGATGCCATCGCAGCAGTCTCCTTTATCAGTGGTTACCCCGGCAGGGAGGATTGGCCCCTAGCTTGAATGGGAGACACGCCGGAGGCAACCGTCAGAGAAGGCATCTATCGGCGTTCAGGGCGCCGGATTAGGGAGGCAGCGCGGCGGCGTCTTCGCCGGCTTTCTCGGTGACCAGTTCGGCGACCGCGGCCGCGTCACGCAGCCGGTCGAGATTGTGCTGATGCGTAGTTCGGTCGATCCGGTAAAAAGTCAGCGCGGTTATCGCCATCGCGTGACAGCACGCCGTAAACGGAACGAAAATTAGGACCAGATGGCGAAGAATCAGAGGGTCGACGTTTCCCGGCGTCGCGCCCTGCGGAAAATGCGAAAACTCCAGCAGCAATCCGGATGCGAACGTTCCAATCGCAGTGACCCATTTCAGCAGCAGCCCGTTGGCCGCGAACAGCAGCCCCTCCGAACGCTTGCCGGTCTGCACCGCGATGTCCTCCACGATGTCGGCAACCATTGACGCGACGATGATAAAGCCCATTACGCCCAGCGTGTCGCGGACAATTCCGTCCGCCAAAAGCGCCGCCAAAAGCGCGCGGGTATGATTCGCGGGCATCAACCCAACCAGCCTGAGCGGGATTGGAATCACGTCAGCGATCATCGCCATGATAAAGACGGTGATCATTGCCCGCTTCTTGCCCATCCGCTTGGATACTACCGGCGCCAGGCCAACGGCCAGGACTGCTGCGATGGCGCCGGAGGCGACCAAAAAGGAGATTTCGTGCGGCGACAATTCCCAGAAGTAGGTCGCGATGTAGAGGCTTAACCCGGCGCCCAAACCTCCCGCCGTACCGGCGATGAGCGCGGCGACCATCAGCGCCACCAGGGATTGATTCGAAAACGTGGTCTTAATTTGCTGAATTCGGCCCGCAAAGTCAGAGTGCTTGCGCGGCTCGGTTATAACCATTCCCCGTCCGTGTGTGCCAAAGCACGAGATTAGAATGGTGATAAGCATCACCACTGCGGCGGTCAGTCCGTATGCGCCGTAGCCGGCGCGATTTAGGACGCCCAGTGGATGTGCCGCGTCCTTGCGCAGAAAAACCTGGAAGGCCAGGACCGCCATCGTGCCCCCACCCATCATCCCGAAGAAAAATCGATAGCTGAGCAGAGTCGTGCGCTCGTCGTAATCGGGGGTCAGCTCCGGAGCCAACGCCGCGCTGGGAATCTCATACAGACTGACGGACAGCCGCAGCGCGATCAGCATCGCGAGCAGGTAATAGAACATCTGATGTTCGG
>DATKOZ010000070.1:0-27953 GCA_035524375.1 Binataceae bacterium (SeqCode)
ACGGTATTTTCCAGCTCGCGCACGTTCCCCGGCCACGTGTAGTTCAACATCAAACGCATCGCGCCCTTGGAGAAGCGCATCGCGGCGCGGCCCAGCGGTTTTTCGTACTTGCGCAAAAAATGATTCGCCAGAAGCGGGATGTCGTCCTTGCGCTCGCGCAGGGCGGGAAGATTCAGGTTGATCACGTTGATCCGGTACAGCAACTCTTCTCGGAACCTGCCCGCCTTGACCTCGGCGTCGAGGTTACGGTTGGTGGCGCAGATTACGCGCACGTCGAATTTGACCGGATCGTTCGAGCCCAGCGGATAGCATTCGCGCTCCTGTAGCGCGCGCAGCAGCTTAACCTGCAGTGCGAGCGGCAGCTCGCCGATTTCGTCGAGGAACAAGGTTCCCTTGTCGGCGGCCTTGAGCAGTCCGACCTTGTCCTGCCCGGCTCCCGTAAAAGCGCCGCGCTTGTAGCCGAACAATTCGCTTTCGAGCAGATTCTCCGGCAGCGCGCCGCAATTGATCGGCAGAAACCGGTTGTTGGCGCGGTCGGATGTGAAATGAATCGCACGGGCAACCAGCTCCTTGCCGGTGCCGGATTCCCCCGTAATGAGCACGCTGGAGTCGGTGCGCGCGACCTTTTCCATCACTTTGAACACCGCCTCGATCGCGTCGCTCTTGCCGATGATGTTCTCGAAGCGATATTTCTCGCGCAGCTCGCCGCGCAGGAACCGGTTCTCGTGAAACAGCGCCTTCTGTTCCAGCGCGTTGCGGATCACCTTCTTGAGATGATCGTTGGCAAACGGCTTGGTGATGTAGTCGTAGGCGCCTTTGCGCAGCGCTTCGACGGCGGATTCGACGCTGGCGTATGCCGTTACGATGATGCCCATCACTTCAGGATCGAGATCGCGCAGCTTGCCCAGCAGGTCCAGTCCGCTTCCGCCGCTGGTCAGGTTCAGGTCAAGAATCGCGAGGTCGACTTTTTCCTTTTCAAAGATTCCGAGCGCGGTTTCGGAGGATGGCGCTTCCAGGCATTCGTATCCCTCACTGCGCGCCAGTTGCACGATAATCGACCGCATCAGCGGTTCGTCTTCGACCACCAGGATTCTGTACGGGCCGCGCTGCGGCGCCGTCCATGAAGTTTCGTTGTTCATCGTTATGCCGCGTTCTGCGCGCATGCCATCGATTCAGGCACCGGCAGTGTGATTGTGACGGATGTACCGCGTCCTTCCTCGCTGTCGACGCGGATGGTCCCGTGGTTTGCAAGGATGATTAGCTGGCACAGCGGCAATCCCAGTCCGGAGCCCAGGCCCGCGGGTTTGGTGGTGAAGAATGGATCGAAAATGTGTTCGAGATGATCGCGCGCAATGCCTTTGCCGTTGTCCACGATTTTAATCGAAATTTGCGGGGTCTTTTCAGCTCCCTTTTTGGCGCGGGCGTTCTCGGTGATCACTTTTATTTCGCCGCCATCGGCCGGCGAAGCGTCGGCGGCATTAAGCAGCAGATTCAGCAGCACTTGCTGGATCTCGCGGTCGCCCGCGTAGGCCGGCTTTAAATCCGGGGCGAGGATCGGCTCGATGTGTATGCCGTTGAAACGCTTATTGTAGCTGATCAGGCGAAGCGTCTCGCCGACCAGCATATTTACGTCGACGGGATTGCGCTGGCCGGTGGCGGGCCGCGCGAAATTCATCAGGTCCTTGAGCGTGCCGGAGATGCGCGTGATTTGGGAAAGAATCGTATTCAGAGTGGCGTGGCGTTGCTGATCCTCCTCGCCGGACTGGAGCGATTGCACCAGTGAAGAAATCGAAGCGAGCGGATTGTTCACCTCGTGCGCCACGCCCGCTGCGAAAGTTCCTGCCGCCGCCAATCGCTCAGCCTTGAGCAGCGAGTCGAGAATTTCGTGACGCTGAGTGACATCGCGGAGGATGACCTGGATAAACTTTTTGTTCCCGTATGAAATCAACGCCCCGTTCGCGTCGTAGAAGTACGGCCCGCCTAGCGGAAGGTCCGTCGAATGCGACAATCCCGTCGCCTGCACCTCCTCCAGAAAGCGCATCGTACCAAAGCGCAATTCTTCCGGTACGAAGTCGGTAAGCGGGCGGCCGATTAAAGGCAGTTGCTCTTCGCCCGGCGTTTCGAGATGCAGTTTTTCGGCGGCCGAATTCGCCGCTTGGACGGTCCACGTATGCGGTTCGACCTCGTACATCGGATCGGGTGCGTGGTCGATCGAATTGCGATATTTTTCCTCCGATTCGCGCAACATCCGCTCGCGCGATTCGATGTAAAACTGCGAGACCATCAGGCGCCGCTCGTCGATCGCCGCGACCACAATGTCGCGCACTTGTTCCATGCGCTCGCCGCTCATCGCCGCCTTCACGTGTCCAAGGATGATCTGCTTGAGCGCAATATGAATCGTGTTGAATTGAGAAGGCTTGGCGCGCGCGAGCATCCCTTCCTGGCAATGCCTGCGCAAATGAACATAGGTGGAAACGTCCTCGGGGTCGCGGATGTGGTCGCTGAGCCGGATGAGGGCGTTGGAGAGGTCGATCTTAAGCTGCGCGATCCGTTCTTCGTCGTTTTTGGGCTGCGCGGGGTTGGCGAATATCGTCGTTACCGCCTGCTGCCATTGCTCCACGATTCCGTCGAAGTGACGTTCAAGCAAATCGGCCGCCTCGCCGCGTAACGCCATGCATTCGGGGCTGCGGCTCCAAATCGACGGCCCAAACAGCCGTTCGAGCATCTCTTCGATTTCCGTGAGCTGCGCTTTAATCGCGCCGATGTCTTCAGGAGCTGCGTTAACCGGCGTATCGGTGGGCACGTGGCGCGTTTCGCTTTTTGGCGGACGGTTGCATCCGCAGATGTTCGGCAAATTCATGGTTGGATTACCTGGTGATTGAAATTAGGGAAACGCGTGAAGTTCGCATGAATTCAAATGCGAAACGGGATCGCGCGCTCGGCGGATAAAACCTCCATCGATCCACCTCCGACATATAACATTCGCAAATTAGCCAAGCTAGCGTGCCATGTTTCTTCGCAAATGCCTCTTTTGCAGCATGCAAATTTTTTCCCGTGAGCCAAGCAAGTAGCAAAAGGGACAGGGCTCATCCCAATTGGTTCGTGATTAGTGCTCCGGATGACAAAAGTCCCCGCAACGCCTTGGATTTTTCGATGGCATGGCTTTGGCTCACTGTGATTCTCGAGGGTGCCAATTCAGATGCTCACCAAAATCGGGTCCGCGCATAGCATCAACGCACACGGCAAGTTCTTTTCCCGCTCCGGACAAAAGTTTTTCTTCAAGGCGATGCGACTGACCGACGTCGGCGCAAGTCATGAATTCGATGGACAGATTAAGCTTAAGGCGCGGCTCGATAATCTTAAAGCATCTCACACCACTGGATTGGTGCTCGACGGCGCAGAGTCGCCCGAGATTCTGGATATAGTGGCGCAGGCCGGTCTTGCGGCGCTCATTGAGCTGAAAATCGAAGCGAACGAAATCATGAACCGCCGCCAGTTCCATGCGGCGGTTTCGCGTATCGCGCAAGTCGCCGGCCGTTTGCAGCGTCATCCTGCTCTGGCGGGATTCCTAATCGACTGTCCGATTAGCCAGGACGAGCTGCGAGTTGTAGGCCTTGCAAATGTTCGGCGGCGCCTTCGCGCGGCGGTCCGGGCGATCAAGAGCCGCGCTCCCGAAGCGATGGCGGCAATCAAGGTGCGCCCCGAGACCATCTGCTCGTCAATTCTCGAAGAGGATTTCCTGTACGGAGAAATTCCCGCGCTTGCGCCGGTTGAGATCCGGGATTTCGTCGTCACCCTGCACAACCTGGCCGAAGCGCGGCCGGTCGTGATCGAGTTCGCTCAGGCATCGCCGGGACAGGACGAAGCGGTTGCGGTGGCGTTCGGCACGGGTGCGGCTGGCGTGGTTGCTCCGCCGGTTCCTGCCCCGGTTTCAAACGACTGGCTGGGCGTGCGTATGATGCGCGCCGCGGACGTAATGCCGTTTGTGACTCTCAACGGCACCTGCCCGCCGCGGCCCGCGAAACTGCCGATGGTGTCCGTCGTGATTTGCGCTTACAACGCCGAACGCACGATGCGCGCATGTTTGGAATCGCTGCGCAAGCTGGATTACCCGAATTTCGAAGTCGTAATCGTCGATGACGGCTCGCGCGATCGCACTGCGGAAATCTCGATGGACTTTCCGGAGTTTCGCCTTATCCGCCAGCCAAACAAGGGCCTCAGCACCGCACGCAACGTCGGAATGCATGCGGCGCGCGGCGAATTTATCGCATACACGGACTCGGATTGCGTAGTCGATCCGCACTGGCTGACGCTGATGGTTCGCTCGATCGAGGAGCATGGCTTCGACGGATGCGGCGGGCCCAATTACGCTCCCCACGAAGAAACCTGGGTAGGCGCCAGTTGCTCAGCATCTCCGGGCGCTCCCTCGCACGTGCTGGTCGCCGCCAATCGCGCTGAACATCTGGCGGGCTGCAACATGGTCTTCAGCAAGGCCTCCCTCCTTAAGGTCGGCGGCTTCGATCCTCAGTTCACCGCGGCCGGCGACGACGTTGATATTTGCTGGCGTCTGCTGGACGCCGGCTTTCACTTGGGCTTTTGCCCGGGCGCTTTCGTATGGCATTTCCGGCGCAACACGATCAAAGCCTACTACGGACAGCAGCGCGGATATGGACGCGCCGAAGCGCTGCTCTATCCGCGATATGCAAGCCGCTTCAACGTGATGGGGCAAATCGCATGGCGCGGCACGATTCCGGGAATCGCACGGACAATCCCGGGCGGCAGCCACCGGATAGTGCGATGGATTCGCGGCGGCGGCGCCGGCCAGACGGTGTTCGACCCCGGCCTGACGCTTGCCTCGGTGCTGCCTCAGACGCTTGAGTGGACGGTGCTATCGGCGGCCTTGCTGGTGGCGTCGATTGCATTCGGATGGACGATCGTTCCCGCGGCCACGATGCTCGCGATGGGGCCCCTGTGGGCATTCTATTATTCGCAGCACGCGCCGCTTGAAAAATGCCACGACAGCACGATGGCGCGGTTGCTGATCGCGTATCTGGCGTGGACCGGTCCGATGGTTCGCACGATCGCGCGGTACAAGAACCGGGCTAAGGCGATGGCGGCGTTGTCGGACAACGAGGAAATCGAGCTTGAGTACTCCCGCCGGATTCGCCAGCGGCCAACTATCCAATGGCTGCGCCGGGCGGTACGGCTTGCCTATTGGAACGAGGAATACACCACGCGTGACAGCCTGCTCGATCGAATCCTCAAACTGCTCGGACGCGATGGCTATCCGGCGATAGTCAGTCCCGGGTGGAATGACGTCGATATTGAAGTACTGCCCAATCCATGGACGCGCATCGAGCTCAAGACCGCCGATGAAGAACATAGCGGGATGCGGCTCAAGAACCATGTTATCGCGCGCATCAAGCTGACGCGGGTCGCAATCGGATCGCTCGCGGCGGGCTTTGTAGCGGCGGTCGTCAGTGCTGCCGCGGGGTTCCCGGAAATCGGTCTCGTATTTGGTGCATTGACGATAGCCGGTGCGGTATGCGCCGCCGGTGAGATGGTCGAAGCCGGCAAAATCGCCTACCGGGCGGTCGAAGAATGCGCCACTGAACTGAATTTGACCCCGTTGGGCAAACCGGTTCCGGTTTCCGAGCCCGCGGCCGCCGAGCCGGTCGGTTCCGCGCTGATCCCGGTCAAATCGCGCGCATCATCAGCGCGGCTGACTGCCGATTCCGATCGCGCCGCGCGTTAGCCGAGTCCGGATTTCCATTCTGGGGTTTCTCCCGGGCTTGTTCAGAGCGGCGGAATAGAACTTTACAATCGGCGATGCTATAGACGATCTGTGGCTGCGCGGTTCGCGCGGGTCAGGGGGAGTGCAAGCGGCGCCCGATGATCGATCCCAACACGATTCTATCCAAGCGCTATCGTGTGGTGCGCCCGCTTGGCGGGGGCGGGATGAAGCAGGTCTACCTTGCCGAGGATACGCGCCTGGCCAATCGCCAATGTGCGCTGGCGGAGATGATCGAGGCCTTCGCCGATCCGGCCGAAGCACAGGCCGCCGCAACCGCTTTTGAACGAGAAGCCGACTTGCTCGCCCAGCTCTCGCACGATCGCATCGTTCGCGTTTACGACAAGTTCAGCGAAGCGAACCGGCACTACCTCGTAATGGAGCACGTGCAAGGCGAGACCCTCGACGAACGGCTGGCCGCGGCTGCCAATGGGCGCCTCGATGAAAAGTTTGTAATTGATGTGGCGCGGCAGATATTAACCGCGCTCGAGTATCTGCACGGATGCAACCCGCCGATCGTGTATCGCGATTTGAAACCCGCCAACGTCATGGTCACCGGCGGCGGCGATGTCAAATTAATCGATTTTGGCGTGGCCCGCCTGTTCATGCCCAAGAAGACGGCGACGATGGTTGGGACCATGGGCTACGCTCCACCGGAGCAGTACGAGGGCCGGGCGGAGCCGCGCAGCGACGTTTATGCGCTTGGCGCAACGATGTTCCACCTGCTGACCGGCTGGGATCCGGGCCAGCATGCGCCCTTTATGATCCCTCCGATCGGAACCATTCGAAAAGACCTCAATCCAAGTCTGGCCGCAATCCTGACCGAGTCACTGATACTCGATCCAAATCAGCGGATTTCGAGCGCTGCCGCGTTCCGGCGGTCGTTGGAGTCGATTTCGCAGCCGTCCGGCGCATCCGCCCGCACGACAATCCTGAAGCCGTCCATTCCCGCAGCCGCCAACCATACTGCGGACAAAGCTGCTGCCGCGTCAGCTCCAACAGTGATATCGGCCCATCGGCTGCAGTGCCCGCGGTGTGGCCGCGCAGTAACGCTCGCGGTGCGCTACTGCACATACTGCAAGGCGGATTTGAAGGCGTTTTCCGAGGGCAAGGCCAAAACCATCCAGCCGGCCGTGCAATGGACCTATTCGACTAGTGGGAGGGTATCCGCAATTTCACCCGAGTCAGGTGGCATAATTTACGCAGCCATCGCTGACGCACGGGGATCGGAATCGCACCTCCATGCGCTTGACGCTGCCAGTGGACAATCGAAATGGTCATTCTCCGCGCACGCGGCCATCTCGTCCGTCGTAGTGGCGCCGAACGGTACGCCGTACGCCGCCGTCGCAGGCGAAGGCCTTGAGGGAGGCGCACTCTATTCGCTAACTCCGGCGCATGGCAGCCCCCGGCGCGCATACGCTGCCGCATATGTATCGTCGGCGCTGGCAATTGGCCGCGATGAAACCATCTATGTCGCGATCGGTCCGCCGGACGCGGCAAAAAGCGCCAGCGGGAGCCATGTACAGGCAATTAAAGCTGGCTCACGCACGCGGAAGTGGTCGTTCTCGATTCCGTACGCGATCACCGCAATTGCCGTCGCCCCCGACGGCCGTAGTGTCTATGCCGCCGCGGAGAATTTGATCTACTCATTGGATTCCGCTGACGGCAATTGCAAATGGAAGTTTGTCACCGGCCGCCATTTGCGCTGGTCGGTGGAACTGAATGGCGAAGCAGATCGCGAGTGGACGTTTGTCAGCGGATCGCATCTGCTTGCGATGACGGTGGGTCGCGATGGCGCCATCTATGCGGGTTCGGACGACGGCAACCTCTATGTCGTCGGTCCGTACGGTGATTGGCGGTGGTCGTATGCGGCCGGCGCGCAAGTCAATTCGATCGTGGCGCCCG
Organism: Binataceae bacterium (SeqCode); assembly: GCA_035524375.1. Lineage (GTDB taxonomy): Bacteria > Desulfobacterota > Binatia > Binatales > Binataceae > Binatus. The sequence continues at coordinate 7,697 of DATKOZ010000070.1, forward strand.
GTGGCGGAATCATCTATCTGGCGGCGGGAAAGAAGGTCAGTGCGATCGGAGATGACGGCCTGCCCAAATGGTCGTTCAGCGCCGCCGATTCAATCGGCCCAATCGCAACGGGCCGCGATGGTGTCATCTACGCTGCCACCGGCGGCCGCTCGATCTACGCGTTCAGCATCCTATGAGGCAGAAGCGCCCAGCTGCGGGCGCGACGGTACCAATCACTACTCCTTTAGCATTCGATGTATCGATTCCAGATCGCGGCGGAGTTCGGAAAGGACGCGGCGGGCGGCGGGGTCACCGCTCGGTGCTGAGGAACCAGCGGCGGCGGATTCGGAAGCCGCGGGCGAAGGTTTGGAAGCTGCCTTGCCTGACATCAGCGCGTCCAAGCCATGCTCCTTGATGTGCTTGTTGGCGCCCGCGATTGTAAAGCCCTCCTGATGAAGCAGCCGCTTGATGAGGCGCAGCACCTCCAAATCGCGCTCGTGGTAAAACCGATGCTTGGTGCGGGAATGGCTGGGCTTGAGGATGGGAAATTGCGTTTCCCAGAATCGCAAGACGAAAGTCTCGACACCAAGCGCGCGGGCCGCTTCACCAATCTTCAGGCCGCGCTCAGGGATTGCGTCGGTCCGGCCCGAGCCGGAGAGGGTCAGCGAAAATTGCGTCTGGCGAGGGGGAGTCCCTTTTGAAGTTCGTTTTCGCTTGCGAGAGGAAGCGGGCCGCTGGGTGCGAGTCATGGCCGCGCTTTCCCGCCGCCGTTCACGCGATGCTTCAAAACCTGGCTGGGTTTGAATGAGAGCACACGCCGCGAATCGATCGTGATCGGCGCACCGGTCTGCGGATTGCGCCCGCGGCGGGCTTTCTTGTTGTTGACGATGAAGGTGCCAAAACCGGAAACCTTCACCTTGCCGCCATGGCGCAATGATTCCCTGATGATCGCAAACACCGCTTCAACCGCGTCACAGGCTTCCTTTTTTGAGGAGCCCACCCGCTCGTGGATGAGATCCACGAGATCGGCTTTGGTCATGCCATCCGGCGTAATCGTCCCCCGCTCGCTCCGAGCACGCCTTAATCCCGCAACTCCGCACCCAGCCGCGTTCGCGCCTCTTCCACAAGTGCGGCGTGAACGCGATTTACCTCCTCATCCGTCAGCGTGCGATCCTTTGACCGATAGCGGCAGGCCAGCGCGATGCTCTTCTTGCCGCCTGCCACCGCTTTTCCCTCGTACACGTCGAAAACGTCAACGTGCTCCAGCAACCCGGTTCCGCACTCTCGAATTGTTTTGACTACCATATCCGCCGGAAAATTTCGATCCAAAACCAGCGCCAAATCGCGCCTGATCGCGGGAAATTTCGGCGGTGCCTCAATCGTTTTGCGCGGCGCAAAACCATAGGCGATGAGGTTTTTCAAGTCAAGTTCAAATACCGCGCACGTTTCCGCCAGATCCAGGCGCATCGCCTCGCCCGGATGAAGCTCGCCGACGTAGCCCGCCGCCTCGCCATCGATTGTCACGATTGCGGAGCGGCCCGGGTGCAGAAACGGCGCATCCGCCGCTTCGATCGGCTTGAAAGCGGTGCGGCCCCCCGCGCCAATTGCATCAAGGTAGGTCTCGACGATTCCCTTCATCTGAAAGAATCCCGCTTTCACGCCCGGCTCCCCGATCGCGGAAAGCGCATAAGTGCCGTAGCTGACAGCTGCGATTCGGATGGCCTCCGCGGGCAGGTCGCCATCCATCGCGAATGTTTTCCCGATTTCAAAAAGATGGACGGATGCCGCCTCGCGATTCAGATTGAACCGAAGCGAACCTATCAGCCCGGCCATCAGGCTTACTCGCAACTCGCTCAACTCGGCAGACAGAGGATTGTTCACTCGGACCGGCTTGGGTTTCTGGCCCGCGCCGCAGTAGCGCGCATTGTCAGCGGGTGCGGTAAAGGCGAGCGTCGCCGCCTCGGTGAGGCCGCACCCAAGCATCACCTCGCGCGATCCACGAATGAATTCACGCTCGGGATGGCGCGGCGCGAGAGCAGCGACACGCGGTGGAAGTGTCGCGGGAATGTCTTCCAGACCGGACAGGCGCGCAACTTCCTCAATCAGATCGGCGGACTCGTTCAAGTCGGGACGAAATGGCGGCGGCGACACGGAGAAGCCGTTCTTGCCGGCGGCTGAAACCTGGGCGCCAATCGCGATGAGCCGGCGCTTGGCGGTCGCGGCCGGGATCGATACCCCCAAAAGCGATTCCATCGCCCCCAGATCAAGGACGATTTTGCGCGCTTGGGCCTTGCGCGGCTCAAGGTCGGAGACTGCGGATGCGTCGCGTCCACCGGCGGTCTCGCGGATTAACTCGGCGACGCGCAGGATGGCATTAACTTGTCCCTCGCGGTCGATCCCGCGCTCAAAACGATAGCTGGCCTCGCTGCGGATTTGGGTGCGCCGTGCGGTGCGTGCGATTCCGATCGGCTCGAAATAGGCGCTCTCAAGCAGGATCGCCGAAGTCGATTCGCCGACCTCCGAGTTAAGCCCGCCCATCACGCCGGCGATTCCAAGTTCCTTTTCCTGGTCGGCAATCATCAGATCTTCGGAATCGAGCGTACGTTTTACGTTGTCGAGGGTGACGAACTCTCGCGACTTCCCGGCGCGTCTGACAACGATTTTGCCGCCGGCAATCTTCGCCCAATCGAACGCATGCAGCGGCTGGCCGGTTTCGAGCATCACGTAGTTGGTCGCATCGACGACGTTGTTCAGCGCCTGCATCCCGCATAGTTCGAGCCGCCGCCGCATCCAAACGGGCGAGGGGCCAACCGTAATTCCTGTCATCGCAAGAGCCGCGTAGCGCGGGCAGAGATCGGGCGCTTCAATTTTCACGTCGAATTGAATCGCATCGCCCGGTTTGGGCTTGCGTGCATGTTCCGGTTTTGGCATCCGCAGCTTTGCATCGAACAAGGCCGCGACTTCACGCGCCAGTCCCACAATCGACAGGCAATCCCCCCGATTGGCGGTGATTTCAACGTCGAGCACGGTGTCGTTCAGATGCAAATATTCGGCCACGTCGTCGCCCGGCTTGGCATCCGCGCCCAGCGCGATAATTCCGCTGTGATCGTCCGAGAGACCCAACTCTCGTCCTGAGCAGAGCATCCCTTCCGACTGGATCCCTCGAATCGTTGCCGCCGCAAGCGGAGGCTCTTTGCCCAATTTTGCACCGATGAGTGCCAGTGGCGCGCGCATCCCGGCGGCGACATTGGGCGCGCCGCACACGATTTTGAATTTTCCGCGTGCGCCCGCATCGACGTCGCACAGGCGCAATCGATCGGCGTTGGGATGCTTTTCGACGTGAAGGACGCTGGCGGCGACCACGCCGGAAAATTGCGGCGCAAGCCGCCCGACTGTCTCGATTACCAGCCCCGCGCAGCTTAGGCGGCGCGCGATTTCGTCCGCGTCCGCATCGACGGTAACGAATTCATTAAGCCAGGATAGCGGCAGCTTCATCGCACGCCTCCGGACAGCGCCGGGAACTGCGATAGGAAGCGGAGGTCGTTTTCGATGAACACACGCATATCATCGACGCCCAACAGCAAGAGCGCGGGCCGCTCGACGCCGAAACCGAATGCGAAGCCCTGATAATCGCCGGGCTCGTAGCCGACCGCGCGCAACACGTTGGGATGAATCATTCCCGCGCCGAGAATTTCGAGCCATCCCGACTTTTTACAGACGGGGCATCCCACGCCCTTGCACAGCAGACAATGGATATCGACCTCCGCGCTCGGTTCCGTAAACGGGAAAAAGCTCGACCGGAAACGCACCTTGGTATCGGGGCCGAAGAACGCGCGCAGGAATTCCGATAGCACGCCTTTGAGATGCGCCATCGTGATGCGGCCGTGGCGATCGACCATGAAGCCCTCGATCTGGGTGAACATCGGGAGCGAGCGCACGCTCAACTCGTCGCGCCGGTAGCATTTTCCGGGGCATACGACGGCCAGAGGCGGCCGCCGCTGTTCCATCACGCGGATCTGCCCATTGGAGGTATGGGTACGCAGCAGGCGCCCACCATCAACGAAAAAGGTGTCCTGCATGTCGCGCGCCGGATGATGCGGCGGGAAGTTGAGCGCCTCGAAGTTGTGGAAGTCGTCCTCCACATCCTGAGTGATTGCGACTTCGAAGCCCATGTCCTCGAAGATGGCCAGCATCCGTTCCAGGATTTGCGTGATCGGGTGGATGCGGCCGCGCGCGATTCGCATCCCGGGCAGCGTCACGTCAAGGTTCTTTTCCCCCAACGATCGTTCGAGCGCGGCCTGCTTGAGATTGGCCGACAGCGCCTCGATGCGGGCCTCGACCTCGCGCTTGATTTGGTTTACGAGATTGCCGATCGCGGGGCGCTCGGCCGCCGGCACCTCCCGCATCCCGCGCATGATTTCGGTCAGCTCTCCCGAGCGGCCAAGCACGCGCACGCGGACCGTCTCGACTTGCGCCGCGTCGGCGCCGTCGGCCAGCTCGGCCATCGCACGCCGCCTGATCTCTTCGAGTTGATCCCTCATCGCGGATATCTACCGTATCGTCGAGTCGTCCAATCCTGCCCGGATGCGATGAAAACATAAAGACCATGTGGCGGGCCACATGGTCTTTACGGCATTCGGATGTGAGGTTTGCCTATGCCGCTTTTTTGCCCAGTGCGCCCTTGGCGGTGCGAACCAGTTCGGCAAACAGGCCGTCGTGCTGGGCCGCGAGCACCGCAAGGATTTTGCGATCGATCTCGACGCCCGCCTTCTTCAGGCCGTCCATCAGCGAGCTGTATGAGATCCCATGCTCGCGCGCGAGCGCATTGATTCTTGTAATCCAGAGCGCGCGGAAGCTGCGCTTCTTTCGCTTGCGATCGCGGTAAGCGTAGGTGAGGCCTTTCTCGAAGGTCGAGCGGGCCTGCCGGTAAAGTTTGCGCCCGCCGACGAAGCCGGAGGCGAGTTTCAGTTGGCGCTTGTGGCGGCGGCGGGTTTTGGGGCCGCCTTTGGTTCGAGGCATTGGAGTTAATTCCTTTTATTCAGGCGTACGGCATGAGCGCATGCATTTTCTCGGCGTCGGTCTTGCCGAGCACTCCCGCGCTGCGCAGATGGCGCTTTTGATTGGGGCTTTTTGCGGCCAGCAGATGGCGCAGATAGGCCCGTTTGAACTTGACCTTGCCGGTCTTGGTGAACTTGAAGCGCTTGGCCGCCGTGCGGCTGGTCTTAATTTTCGGCATCGATGGCGTCCGTTCTCTGTCGTAAATCCACGAAATGAAACAAGAACCCTACCACGATCGCCGGGCCGCATCCAAGGGCCCTCGCGCCCGGGGTAGTGTCCTAATTTGAAAATTAGCGGGACTGGGCGGGACTAGCCGGGATCGGATGGGACGAATCGGAATCGTCTTCCTTTGCAAGGCGCTCAATAGGAACAAGCAAGAATGTGACGACTAGCGCCAAGATACTGAGGGATGTTTGGACAATGCCTGAGAGTAAGATATGCGTTGCGCCGCTAGTTGTGTCGAGATAGTGAAGCGCCAGATCGCCCGGACAAAACAACAGCGCAAAGACGGCTACTGACTTTCCAAGTGCAGTAAGAAGCGACGTACAGCGGCGGCTCATATTATCATCTAATTTACCGCCTGCGCGATCAATTCTTCAACCGTCCAGATATGGTCCGTCAGGTTTGCCGCCATCGCCGGAGTCATCCGAAGCGTCTTGTGCATCCGCACGAAATTGTAGTGCGCGTAGTGAAGGAAAACGGACGCCTTGAGGTTCGCCAGCTTCTTGCTGAACGCATTGGTTAAGCGGGTCAGGCGGCGATTCTGCATCCTGAGCGTTAGATTCTGCCGTTCAACGTAACTGGTTGAAATGTGTTTCGGATCGGGCTGGCCGTGGATGACGTGGTGATCCGTCCCGAGACAAACCGGCGGACTATACCGCTTCTCGCCCTCTGGCGATGCACCATACCGCTTAACGAGCATCGCGTAATCGATCATCGTGCCGAACGCGCCATCAACTGCATCGAGATAAGCGTTGTGCGCGTCTGTCTTTTACTTGGGCGTGAGCAGCACCGACATGTTGCGGCCTTCCATCCGGGGGTAGCCGTCGGGCTGCGCGTCTTCCTTAACCATCTCGACGATCCGGTCGATTAACGCCCGGCCCAGCTCGGGATGGGTAATCGCCCGGCCGCGGAACGAAATCGTCAGCTTGATGCGATGGCCTTCGCCGGCAAAGCGCCTGATGTGCTTGACCTTGAAATCGACGTCATGCTGGCCGGTCTGCGAGCCCATCTTTACTTCCTTGATGAGGCTGACCGAGCTCTTCTTCGCGACGTGCGATTTCTTTTTCTGCGCGTAGCGGTATTTGTCGAAATTGGTGATGCGGCAGACGGGCGGCTGCGCGGTGGACGCCACTTCGACCAGGTCGAGACCGCGGCCTTCCGCCGCCTTGATGGCGTCGCGCAGCGGCAGGACGCCGATCTGGCTTCCGTCGGCATCGATAACCCGCACCTGCGCGGCGCGGATCTGATTATTGATGCGGATAAGCGGTTCGCGTGACGGGGGAACTCTCGAGTCTCTAAGGATAAAGCACCTCCTCCGGCATCACGCCGGACGTTCGTTGTTAGCCACGATGTCTAAAGGATCGATCCACTGGGGATGGCGAAGAAACTATGTGGGGAGCATGTCGCACGCGCCGAGCGGCGCGGGACGAAGCCGAAACAGAAATGGCTGCGAGTCGAATTCAATCGCCCCAAGGCTCCCAAAAACCGGGTCCCTTTGCAAGCGCCCCCGAATGGCTCATGAGGAAGCGTCCCTTCGACAGGCTCAGAGCACGCTCTGAGGCTCTGCGAAGGTCCCCGATTTTCCGCCCCGGGGTGCGAATGGTGCCCGAGATCGCGGACCATATCTAGTCAATTGAGGAATTGATCGAAACCGATGCTGGCTGAATAATTGGTGCGTAGAGATGGATTTGAACCACTGTGGAGCTTAAATGCTCTCCCGCTCTACAGGCGGGCGCCTTCGACCGCTCAGCCATCTACGCACGCGATAATAATGATCTGGAATTCGCGTTTTCCTAGTCGTGATGGCTTGCGGCCTTCTCCCGTAGCTCGTTGCAGAAACAAATTACGTGAGGCAGAGATCGGAGTAAATTTAGGGCACTACCGGGGTCTGTTAGGTCAGTAGCGATTCCTTTTTTGGCAACTCGAGGAGCGCGTCGCGCCACGTCGTGACCTTTTGAATCTCCTCCGCCTTGAGATCGCGGCCCCACAGATCGCGTTAGCGTGAGCGCGGTCCCATTGAAGAGGGGTAACCTACGCGGCCCGTTCCCCAAATAAGTCGCGCTGTTTTGCAGGCTTCCTTACCATAGGTAGGAGTGTGGCGATCGCATCAGCAGGCACGTTTGCTAGCTCTTTTGGTTCCAGCTTGTAGAGCCCACCACCATATACTCGCCCCTCACCAAGAAGAGTTTCAGGCGGAATAGAACTTAAAAATTTCCAGATGAGCCGCCCCAGCTTTGGGTCAGTTTCGAGAGCTTTTACCAGCGGGGGGATCGGATACAGCAAGAGATACACATTTGGTGCCGTCGCCTGTGAGCGGTTAAGAATAAATCGAAAGGGCTTTTCGCGCTTCGCTAGGTTGCGACCCATGTAGGTGCATACGAAGGGCGCAGGCGGACGGTTTTCCTGGGCATACCAAGGATTTCGGCGGCTGCACAAATACGTGCCGGATACCTTCGGCTTGCCGATATTGAGATAAGACCATAGTTTCGGAAAACGCTTTTTAACGAGGTCTTCCGGCAACCGACAATCGAGGATGAATCGTTGCCGTTCAATCTTGGGCGTCCCATCTGATTCGGCTTCGATCACGTCAGAGGATAGAAAGCGCGGTCCGGGCAAAATCGGCTTGAAACATTCAAGCGGCAGACCACGCGCCTCGATCTCTGCACGGGAAAGAATGAAAAACCTATTGTCGCCCGTGGCGAGGCCGCGCTTGATTGAGAAGAAGTCTCCGAGCCGAAGACTTTCCACGGTCTCCGTGACCCCATTCACTGCCAAGCCCGTCCATTTCCGCACATTTTGTAAGGTTGCGGTTGGCACTTGCCGTGTATGAGTCGGTCTCGAAAGCGTACCGCCGTAACTTAATTCTACCCGGTGGGCTTGGCTCGCTTCCCTCTTGCGAAAGCAGACCACCGTCGAGGATACGAGGGCATCCCCGAATTGCAGTTCGCTCGGGTCGAACCGATGAATCCGCAGCAACTCCACTGAATTGAGCAGGTAGCGTTTGACTGGTCCGCCATAGTTAACGCCCATGAACTCGCTCGGAATCAACCATGCTGCAATTCCCTCCTCAGCAAGCCAAGCATGCGCCAGGCCGAGGAAGTAGCAGTAAAGGCCTGCCAAGCCTGCCATACGCACGCCGCACGCGGCGGCCGTCGCTTTTTGTAAGCGACCTTTTTCGTCCACGCCCATGTGGTGATGACGCACATAGGGTGGATTGCAAACAATGAGGTTGAAAAGTTTCGCAGGCACGGGCGGCTTCATCGCCGTGAAGTCTCCGAGGTCGATTTTGAGCGCTTGATGGCGCCAGAGTTCGCGTGCGGGATTGCCGTAGTGCGGATCAATCTCGATCCCGACAGCCTCTTTAATCAGTTCGGAGGGAAAATGGCGCCGCAGCGCGGTGTAGAAAGATCCGGTCCCAATCGCAGGATCCAGGAATCGCACAGGCACATTCTCCGGCAGTAGCGTTCGCGCGTACATGAGTATGTCAGACGCAAGCAGTGTCGGTGTTGCGAACTGCCCGAGGTAATTGCGCTCCTTCGGGGTTTTGCCGCCGTCGAGCTCCGCTTGAAGAGCGACACGACGTGCCTCGATCACTGACATTACATCCATTAGCTACAATCCAAACTCGGCGAGCTCATCGATTCGGTGTTCCCACACCCAATCGATGCCTTCCGCCGCTTCGTATCCGAGGTAGCCGCTATCGAAATACCCGCACAAAAACAGAATGAAGCGAACCTTCGCGCCGTAAGTGCTGCGCAGTTGGCTCATTTTCGCCGCCTCTTCCTTGCGCCGCTTATTCACGTTTGTAAAATCGCCCGCCGACTTCGCTTCGATTAGAAGGGGCAGCTTGCCGACCCTAGCGCTCTTCGGCATGACGACAGCGTCGACGGGGATGTTGATCGTTGTCGCAGCCCCTTCGAGCTTCACCGGTACATTCAGGCGGAAACCGAATGTTCCACGCGGCATGGCATCGAATTTGATCTTCGACGGAACGGGCTGATAACCGCGTCTCCGTAGCCAAGCTCCGATAGCCGTCAGTTGGCGCTTCTCTTGCGCGTTTCGGATGATTGGATTGGCGATGGCTCCGCAGAGACGGTCAGCAACGATGGTCGCTGCCCGATGGATCTCCGCCTCTGTTGGGGCCTCACGACGACCTAGCCATGCGAAAATATCCGGATCGGCCATTCGCTCGATAATATTTCCGATCTTAGTAAGATCCTTCATAAGCATGGTAGGGTTCATCCGCAAAGGGATCGTCCCCACTTCCATGCAACTGACGAGGCGCTTCGACACGCCCGCGAGGCCGATCAGTCGGTCGACTGCCAGAGGCGGGCACGTCGACATCCGTAGGGTTGGCAGCACACCCGGCTCTCGCCGCAACAGGCCTGCGTTTACCTCCGTAAGATTCGCAGTTCTTGTCAGGGCCGATTCGACGTCCTTGGTCGTCTTGATTCGCGTTTCGCGGTACGCGGAGGGCGCGAATTTCATAAACCAATCATTGTACATGTCGACCGACTGAGTGATATCCGCCTTCCAGCGATCGGGTTTGGCTCTGTTGACACCGGGGTTGTGTTTGTCAGACGGCATGCTACTTCAGTGTAAAATATAAATCGATAAAACTAAGTTGTTTTGTGCTTCCCGCTAGCATCGGCATTTGACCGTGGATCGTGACGAGAGTAGCACGAAACCGGTCGCACTCGCGCCCGGTCGCCGCGCACCGTTGGTTGCGCGCGGGAATAACACAAGCAGAGACGGGCGGCAGTCGACGGGCGCATCAATTCATGGATGAACGGTTCAGCCTGATGCGCGGTCGCATCGCGGGAGTATCGTGAAAAGTTGTGCTTCTCGTCGTCGGTGGCAGGCTCTGGGCTAATATGCAGCGCGCCGTTGGCGCGCTAGTCGCATAAGCAGCGTTTATAATAAATCGCGGCAAATTTTATTGAAGGATGAAAAAAATTTCCAAACGAACCCAATTTTACCAATGGCTACCGCACTTTTTTGTGAGGCCGCTGCTAGGATGGCAGCGGTTCCTTCTTAAGCAGATCGACGAGCGCGTCCAGGGTCATCGCGGCGCTCTTTTCGCCGCGCAATCGGCGGAGCGAAACACCACGCTCGGCCATCTCGCGCTCGCCCACGACGATCATATACGGCACCTTGGCCAACTCGGCCTCGCGCACCTTGAAGCCGAGCTTCTCGTTGCGAATATCGGCCGCGGCGCGGACGCCCTCGCGCTTGAGCAGGTCGGCGACTTCATTGGCGTATGCCTCAACCTTCTCGCTCAGCGAGAGCACGCGCGCCTGTTCGGGGGCGAGCCAGAAGGGGAGGACGCCGCCGGTATGCTCGATCAGCACGCCGATGAAGCGTTCGAGCGAGCCCAGGATCGCGCGATGGATCATCACCGGGCGCGCCTCCGTCCCGGCGCTGGTGGCATACTTCAAATCGAATCGTTCTGGCAGGTTGTAATCGAGCTGGATGGTCGCGACCTGCCATTTCCGCTTGAGCGCATCGGCCACGTAAATCTCGATCTTCGGCCCGTAGAACGCGCCTTCCTTCGGATTGATGTCGAACTTGATCCCGTTGCGGGTCATCGCGCTGCCGAGTTTGGCCTCGCTAATCCGCCATTGCTCCTCGGTGCCGAGATGATGCTCGGGCATCGTGGCGAGCTTGAACTCGACATGCTCGAAGCCGAGCGTCGAGTACACGTCGCGGACCATCTTGAGGTTGAGGGCGACCTCGTCCTCGATTTGGTCTTCGGTGCAGAAGATATGCGCGTCGTCCTGCGACATCACCCGCACCCGCATCAGGCCGTGCAGCGTGCCGGAGCGCTCGGCGCGATGAAGCCGGCTGAACTCGGCGATCCGCAGCGGCAGGTCGCGGTAGGATCGCTTTTCGGAGCGGTACACGAAGGTGTGGCCGGGGCAGTTCATCGGCTTCAGGCCGTAGCCGTGATGCCACCCCTGCGGGCTGGGGTCGACCGCAGCGGTGCTGTCGCCCTCCGGGTCGGGCGACAGGAACATATTCTCGCGGAAGTTTTCCCAATGGCCCGACGTGTTCCACAACTCGTTGCGATAGAGTTGCGGCGTTACGACTTCCTCGAAGCCGTAGCGGCGGTAAAGGCGGCGCATGTAATCGATCAGTGCGTTGAAGACAATCGTTCCCTTGGGGAGATAGAAGGGCGAGCCGGGAGATACCGGCTCGAACATGTACAGGCCCATTTCGCGCCCGAGCTTGCGATGGTCGCGGCTCTTGGCCAACTCGACCAGTTTAAGATGCTCCTCGAGCGCTTCCTTGGTGGCGAATGCGGTCCCATAGATGCGCGAGAGCATCGCGTTGCGTTCATCGCCCCGCCAGTATGCGCCCGCGACACTGGTCAGCTTGAAGGCCTTCAAATATCGCGTGGAGGGGACGTGCGGTCCGCGGCAGAGATCCTTCCAATCGCCCTGCTTGTAGATAGAAACGCTATCGTCGGGGATGCCCTGAATGATCTCGACCTTGTAATCTTCATGGAGCGCCGCGAAATCGCGGATTGCGTCCTCGCGCGCAACCTCGATCCGTTCGACCTTCAGATCGGCCTTTGCCAGATCGCGCATCTTGGCTTCGATCTTCGGCAGGTCTTCGACGGTGAATGGCACTTTGGGAGCGAAGTCGTAGAAGAAACCGTCTTCGATTACCGGTCCGATGGTGACCTGCGTGCCGGGATAGAGCTGCTGCACCGCCATTGCCATCAAGTGTGCGGTCGAATGACGGATTACGTCGAGGCCGGCGGGCGTATCGGCCAGTACCGGCTCGACTGTGGCGTCACGATCGAGCTTTCGCGAAAGATCGACGGACTTGCCATCGACACGTGCGGCAACCAGATCGCGGCTGGGAATTCCGGACAGCACTTCGCGCAGGGTCGTGCCGGCCGGGACGCGCCGCGACTCATCGCCGATGATAACGGTTAATTCGGAACTCATCTTACGATGCGATTTTAGTCATTGCGCGAGGCGGCGCGAAACCCGTGCGTCGTCAGTGGTAGGCACGGGCGGGATTGAACCGCCGACCTCTTCCGTGTCAAGGAAGCGCTCTCCCACTGAGCTACGTGCCTTCACGTACGAGGCAAAATTGACGAAACTCAAGCAACCGGCAACGCTAACGGATATCGACGGAGGTGGCAACCGACCGATATCGCCGCGCTTAAGCCAGTGCGGCGCCATCTGATAAGCTCGCCGCATTAGCCGGCCCGGCCCATGGATCGCGAACGAATCGTCCAGATGCTTTTTTTCGGCTTGTTGGCCGCAATGGCCTACGAGCTGTATCAACTGCTGCTCCCGTTCATGATGCCGATCGCATGGGGCGTGCTGCTGGCGTTCATGGCGCAGCCTGCGCTGGTGGAGCTGGAAAAGTATGTGAAGCGGCGCTCGACCGCCGCGCTGATCATCAGCGTTGCTGTGGGCTTGGGCGTCGTACTGCCGGCAGTCTGGCTATCGGGCAAGCTGGTGGGCGAGGCACACACCTTGTACGCGTCCGTTTCGGCCCAGATGGAGGGGGGCGGTCTGACCAAGCTTGAAGACTGGGTGACACACTCAGACTCGTTCGGCTGGATTGCGGATCGGATGGCGGCGCAGGGCTATAAGATCGGCGAGCAGATTCCAAAATTGACGATGGAATCCGCGCAGGCGGTCAGCGACTACGTGATCGCCAATGTTACCCAGGCCGCGCGCAACCTGCTGACTTTCGTGATCGACTTCGGCATCGCGCTGGTCGTATTTTTTTACATGCTGCGCGATGGCGCCTCTTACCTTGAGGCGATTCGCAATCTCGCGCCGCTGCGCGAGGAAGATAAGATCGAGCTGTTCCATACCCTTGGCGCGACGCTGTCCTCCGTGATGCGCGGGATGCTGCTGACGGCGGTGCTGCAAGGGATAACGATCGGTTTGGGCCTGCTGGTGTTCGGCGTTCCGTACTGGATTTTCCTATCGATCGCCACTATGGCAGCCGGGCTGATGCCGATTGGCGGGACCGCACTAATCTGGATTCCTGCCTCACTGTACCTTTTGTATGCGTCCGGCTGGCCTGCGGCGATTGGGCTGGCCATTTGGGGAACGACAGCGGTCGCGATCATCGATAATTTCATCAAGCCGATGGCGATGAAGCAGGGGACCGATCTTCCCACGCTGGCGCTGTTTCTGGGAATATTCGGTGGGCTGGAGGTATACGGCCCGATCGGCTTGTTTGCTGGCCCGGCAATAATGTCGGTGTTCGTAACCCTACTTAGAGTTTATCGGAAGACTTATGTCGGGGCCCGCAAGGAGGCGGTTTGATGGCGTCTAAGGCGCATAAAATCCTGCAATATCAAACATTTGAGCGAGCGTTGGGGCGGCACTTGGAATCCTCAACTATGAGAAACGCTGGTAACCCGGATTGCTTCGAGTAATATTTTTTGCCATTGTTAACGCGCGTTTTTCTAATGAGGCTTGAGGCGTAGTTGTGTTTGCACGGGTCAGGAGGGGAGCGAATGAAGCTGTCCGGGGGTAAGGTAAGAATGGGAGCGGTGGCGGCTATGGGTGTTGCCGCCTGTGCAGTGGTTAGCTTCATCTCTCGCGTTCAGCAGAGCAGTGCAGCCGGTCCAATCAGCACATACGGCGACATCCTTATCGCCGGGGGATGCGGATCTGGATTCTCCTCCGGGGCGGAAAACAGCGCAGTTGCTGTCTATGTCGCCAATTCGAACAACAACAGCTTGACCGTCAGCGACATCAGCAATCCAACTGGGACTCCTTCCGCTACCATCATCGGTTCGAATTCAGGGCTCATTAGTCCAGCGAAGATGACAATAGATCAGGCGGGGACTCACCTGTGGGTGGCAAACCCGACTGGCGGTCAAAGCGGAAGCGGCAGCATTACTTCGTATTTGACCACAGACAATGGCAATGTGACGCCTCAGACAACGATCGACGGCTCGCTTTCCGGAGACATCAATGGATCGCTGAATTTTCCAGCGGGAGTTGCGGTGGACTCGGCTGGCCAAGTCTATGTTGCCAACAATGGTACTAACCAGCTCAATTCCAGCGTCGCCGTGTTTGCGAGCGGCGCAAGCGGGGCCGCCACCCCCATCGTATTTTTAATTGGACAATTCAATAGCGAATGTACCGGAGCCGGTACACCATTTTCATGCTGCACGGCCGCAGCAACGGGTACTTGCGGCTTATTCAACGATTCGTGCCTCGCTGCCAATACGCCTTACGAATGCTGCACCGGGCCTAAAACCGGTACCTGCGTCTCCGGCCCCGAACTCAATCGTCCGTCCGATATCGCTTTGGATTCAACGGCCAGTCCTTATGTTGTCAATCCGCCGGATAATAGGATCACGGTTTACAGTCCCATCACCGGCGAAAGTGGCGAAATCACCGTTCCACCAATCGCGTCCATCGCCGGCGCCAACACCACCTTGAATCAGCCGCAAGGAATCGCATTGGATAGCTCGGACAACGTCTATGTGACCAACAAGGGCAGCAACACCGTGTTGATATTCCCGGCGCGGAGCAACGGCAATGTGCCGCCGGTGCGCACAATTTCGGGCGGTGGCAGCGGATTGAATAATCCGCAGGGCGTTGCGGTAGATGTCAACGGCCAAATTTATGTCACGAATTTTGGCAACAACACGGTCACTGTCTATCGGGCCGGTCTTGACAATACTGCCGGCAGTACTCCGATCGTCACAATCTCCGGCGGGCTCTCGGGATTGACCGGGCCGAATGGGATCGCTGTCGGCGTGCCGTCCTCACTATTTCTCGGCAGTCCTGATTCAGTGATATTCCCCTTGTGCCCGTATTCTCCGATTCCGAATCCTTCACTGGATCAACCTCCCGAAGCCGGATGGACCGCCGGAAATTTCACCCATACGTTGTACAACTTCGAGTTGTTTGAGCCTTCAAGTGGCGGATTTGTAGCCACCGATTCCCAGGGCGGAATCGATGGCGCGACTATGGCGTTTGCGCCTGCCGGGGCCGCCGCGACACTGATTACCACCGGACCAAATTCGGGAAGAATTCTAATTTCAGGCGGATTGGATACTTACGTTCCAAATAACGGGGCGACCTGCATCAATGGTCAGACGTATCCGAATTGCTATCCCAACGAAGTCAATGCGACGGATATCTACAATCCGGCCAACAACAGTTTTGTGCTGGGACCGTTTATGAATGTTCCCCGATGGGGACATACCTCGACCGACACGTTGGTTGGCGGTAGAGAGCGGATATTCATCGCCGGTGGCGGGAGCAATACTGCCCAGACCGCGTTTCCTCCCGGCGGGTTCTATACGGTCCTAAACTCGACCGAGGTTTACGATGCGCTGACAAATACCTTTGCGCCCGCCGGGCAAACGCCTCTCATGCCGACACATCAAGGGTTCACTCGGTCGGGCCGAATCTACCACAGCGCGACAACCATTCCTTCGGTGCCAATTGGGCCGAACGGCGGAAATGTTCTACTTGCAGGCGGCTGCTGCGACGATTTTGGAAATACTTGGAGCACTACGGACATTTACAATCCGACGCCAGTGCTTGCGGCGCCGTATGGCACGATTTCCGAAGGACCCGGGATGTCATATTTTCGCCAGTCTCATTCGGCGACGGTTCTAACAACGGGCCCCATGGCGGGCGATATATTCATCGCGGGCGGCTATGACATCTACGACGGCAATGAAATTACCGCCACGGAATTGTACGATCCGTCCGCCGATGCATTCTTCCTTGGGCCATACATGAACACGCCGCGCGCGGATCACATAGCGGAGATAATTCCGGTCGGTTCACTTGCAGGTGACGTTCTGCTTACCGGCGGCTCCGCCGGCAAGACCAGCGATATTTACAACCCGACCGCGGATACGATGACTGTCGGCGCAACCATGTCTGAGCTTCACGCCCACGCGGCTGGCGCAATTATTCCTGCAGGAGCGTTTGTCAACGATATTTTGATTGCCGGCGGTTCACTGTCGGTTGCACAGTCGGAACTTTATGTACCTCCTCCAGCTTTGTCCCCTCCGACGGACGTCGGTGCCTTCATCGCTGGTCCCCAGATGAATTACGGCCGCTACCTTACGGCGGCGATTGCATTGCCCGCCGCGGCATTGCCGACGCCAACCCGCACCGCGACGGGTTCCCCGACGGTAACTCTGACTGTGTCGTCCACTCCGACCGCGACTGCGTCTCCGTCTGCAACTATTTCTCCGACTCCAACCGCCACGTTGTCGCCAACGCTAACCTCCACTGCGACACCGACCGCGCACGTTGCGCCGACGCCCACGATTACTCCGACACCGACCCTTTCGCCGACCCCGACGCTGGGCCCGACCGCGACGCTGAGTCCGACGATCAGCCCATCGCCGACGCCAACCTTGACCACTACATTCACGCCAACCGTTGCGCCAACCAGAACTACGACTGCAACGCCTACGATTACTCCGACGCCCGTTGCTGCGAAATTGACGGTAACCCCCAAGTCCAAGAATTTCGGCAGCATCACCGTTGGCGCTCAAAGCGGCCCGGTGAGCGTGAAGGTCGCTAACAAGAGCCAGGCTCATAACGCGCCGGTTTATATGATTGATGTCGAATCGAGCCCCGGCTACGTGATCACATCCAACAATTGTCCAGTGCGTCCATTCTTCTTGGCAACCGGCCATACATGCACGGTTAAGGTGGTCTGCCAGCCACAAACGACAGGGTTTTTCTCTGGCAATTTGACAATTTCGGACAACGCCGCCAATACGCCGCAAATCGTGTCGTTCTCGTGTACGGGGAAGTGAATTTAAAATGCAACTTAATCAGCGCAAAACCATTGAAATTATTGGCGATTTTCTTTGCAGCGGACGGATACGAGCGCAACTCGCGTTGCGTTGATGTAGAGAATTTGTCATTGTTAGCGCGCGTTTGCTAATGGGGCCTTGAGGATTTTTCAGGTGGGCGCCGGTCAGGGAGGGAGCGATGAAATTCAAGATGTCTGAGGGTAAGGTGCGGATATTTGTATTGGCGCTCCTCAGCGTGATGGTATTTGCGGTGGTCGCCACAATCGCTATGTCTTCGCCGCACGCGCAGGAAAGCACAGTGGGGGCATCCACCCTTGACGATATATTAATCGCAGGTGGATGCGGTCAGCCCAATCCCGGCGTACTTCCGACACCGACCTCAAATCCGACTCCGGTGCCGATCGCGTTCTATGTGACTAATTTTTCGAGCAATACGATTACTAGCTACCCGTATGGCAGCAATGGGAATACGCCGGCCGCAGCAACGATATCTGGTCCCAATACAGGATTAAGCGGTCCTCAGAGGATGGTCCTTGGATCGGACGGCGTACTGTACGTTCCAAATCAAAGTGCCGGTCCGTCACTCACCGGTAGCATTACGGCCTACACGCAGACCGCCAGCGGAAACCAAACGCCAAATTTGACGATCACTGGAATCATCCCAGGCGACTCGAACTCCGGGCTGAGCCTTCCTGCCGGGGTCGCGCTGGATTCGACAAATCGGATCTATGTGGCGAACCAAGGCAACTCGACGATTACCGTTTATCCCGCGGGTGCAAGCGGCGCAATCACGCCGCTCGCGACGATCAGCGGCTCAAATACCCAACTCGATCAACCGACAGACTTGGCGCTGGATTCGCGCGGAAACCCTTATGTGGTAAATCCACCAAACAATTCCATTACGATTTATCCGCCCGTGTCGAGTTCGGGAGCGACCAATGAGTTTCCGTTGGATATTATTAGCGGCTCCAGCACCGGATTGGATGCGCCAGCGGCTATCGCGTTCGATTCACTCGACAACTTTTACATCGTGAATTGCGCGTCGGACTGTGGTGGTGGCGGCTTGCCGAGCATCGAGGTCTTTCCAGCGCTCAGCAATGGGAACGTGCCGCCGATGAGCACGATTAGCGGCCCCAGTACGGGCCTGTCCGACCCGCAAGCGATTTACGTTGATTCGCTCGGTAACATTTATGTCGCGAATATTGGGAACGCGAGCGTTACTGTTTATGCTGCGGGTAGCAACGGTAACGTATCGCCAATTTCGACTATTGTCGGTCCAGGCACCGGACTAGCGGGCCCTTCGGGGATCACATTTGTAGCGCCATTACCGGCGCCAACGCCGACTGGTTTGCCGACTCCGGTTCCACAGCCGCCGCTTCACGCGAACCTATGCCCAATAAATAATTTTGTCAGCACGCTGTTTGCCCCCGATATTTTCGACCCATCAACGAACGGCTTCCTGCCGGGAACTCCGCCGGGATGGGACGTTTCCGCAAGCATGCAGTTCGCTCCCGGATTGGCGACCGCAACCATTCTTACAACCGGACCGAATGCCGGTTCAATTCTTATCGCGGGCGGATTCAACACCTATCTTCCATCTACAAATGGCTCTGGCCCGAACGTGACCAACGCGACTGATATCTACAATCCGGTCGTAAACTCGTTTGTTTTGGGGCCATTCATGAACGTTGGCCGTGTGGCGCATACCGCTACGGTGCTTACGACAGGCCCCAACACGGGCCGGGTTCTAATCATAGGCGGCGCGACCGGTACTGCCGGGTCGTGGACTCCGTTGGCCTCGACCGAAATATACGATCCGACCGGAAACTCATTTTATCCGGCAGCCAATACGCCCTCGATGGTTATCGCCCATGCGGGCCATACCGCGAACGTCATTCCGTTCGGTGCCAATGCCGGGAAGATTTTGATCGCTGGCGGCTGTTGTAACAGTAACGGCAACACGCTCAATGCGACTGATGTCTATTCCCCGCTTTCGAATACATTCGCGGCCGGACCGAACATGCTTGAATTCCGCGGCCCGCCGCTGGACTTCCTGGGCGATACGGGTACTCAGGAATGGAGCAGCTTCACCGGACACACCGCAACGACGATCACCAACGGGCCGTTTACGGGATATATTTTCATCGCCGGCGGCGCCAACAGCAACAATATTGGCGGTGTAGCCTCGACGGAAATCTTCAACCCGAACAACTTCACCTTCTTTTATGGGCCTGACTTGTTTGCGCCACGCGTTTCCCATACCGCCACAGTGATTCCGTCAGGTCCAAATGCCGGGAAGATCCTATTGGCCGGCGGGTTTGTCCTTGAGGACGCGGATAACGACGGAGATCTCTTTGATGCAGCGGATTACGCGACGTTGAACTCTACGGACATTTTCGATCCCGTGATGGACAGCGTGGTTCCGGGTCCTAACATGCATCAGGATCGCGCCCTGCAGGTCGCTGCAGCGATTCCATCGGGACCTGCGATGGGAGATATTCTCATTGCGGGCGGCGCGACCGCCCCGGGCAATGACGAAGACTACATTCCATTGGCGGAGACGGAAATTTACATATCTGCGACCAATACCTTCGCGTTTGGCCCATCGATGACCAATCAGCGGTACGACGCGACTATAGTCCAGTTGCCGGCTGATCCACCGCCGCCGCCGCCGCTTGCCACTCCTACGCCGACGAATGATCCCGCTGGGACGCCGACTCCGCTTGCAACACCGACGCTGACGCTGGTGGCTACGCCGACTCCAACGCTGACAGCGACGTTGACTCCGACAGTTACACCGACGAAAACTGCAACTGCGACGGTTACGCCCACCGCAGTGTCGGCTCGTTTGACGGTGAGCCCGTCTCATAGCAACTTCGGAATCGTAGCGTCGGGTGGGGTTAGCAAGCCGCTCAAGATCACGGTTTCGAACAAATCGCAGGCGCATCACCTGCCGGTTTACATCTCGGGCGTTTCGTTGAGCACGGGATTCTCGGTTTCATCGAATGGCTGCCCAATGCGACCGTTCTATTTGGGCTCCGGCAAGTCGTGCACTATCAAGCTCGCGTGCACACCGTCTGCTTCCGGCGCCATCTCGGGGACGCTCACGCTCGAGGACAATGCGGCTAATGCGCCGCAAACGGTGTCATTGACCTGTACCGGGCAATAGGCCGGACGTTATAGTTTGAATAAAGCGCGCTTCTCCTTCCC
>DATKOZ010000071.1:0-29351 GCA_035524375.1 Binataceae bacterium (SeqCode)
CGACGTCGCGCCTGGGATGCCAGGCGGTGATCGACGACCCCGACGCTGAAATCGTCGTGGTCGTGCCGCGCTACACAATCAATCAGGTCAGCGAGGGAAGCCACGAGTGACCACCGCCGCCTCGCCTGACAAGCGCGGGAGATTGATAGCGCGCGTCGAGCGAATCTTCGATCACAACGCCGATACACGTTCGCTGTTTCTTTCGATTGCGGGCGGCAAGCGGCTGAACTTTATTCCGGGCCAGTTCATCTCGATTTCCATCCCGCTCGGCGATGAAACGCGGTCGCGGCCCTACACGATCGCCTCAAGTCCGGAAGAGCCGGGGCCATTTGAAATTTGTTTCAACCGGGTGCCGGAGGGTCGCGGCGTGCAATGGCTGTTCGGTCGTGCGGTGGGCGACCCGATCGAGTTCACCGGACCGTTCGGAGCCTTCACGCTCGACAAGACGCCTGAAGTTGAAACGGTCTTTATCGCGGAGGGTACCGCAATCGCGCCGATCCGTCCGATGCTCAAGCGCGCGCTGTCCGGTGCCGCGTGTAACAAGCTGCATCTGCTTTATGGCGCATCTGACTCAGCGCGTATTTTCTATCGTTCCGAATTTGAGGAGATGACGCGTCGCAATCCGAATTTCACGTTCGAAACTTCGATTGCGCCGCCCGCCACGCTCTACAGCCGGCTATTGGAGATCGCTGAGGGCCGATGGGTGAAAGACGATCCCGATCGCAACCGCAGTTTCTACATTTGTGGAATTGGCGATGGCGTAATTAGATTACGCGACCTGCTGCGCGCGGGTGGCTACGACCGCCGCGCTGTCAAGTATGAGCGATGGTGACCCAGGACGGCGCGCTCAGTCCTCAATTCGTTCGACGATGTCGCGGAAAATCCGCCGGTAATTGGTCGTCACCGCCAGTCCGTGCGAGACGCCCTCCAAGCCAATTAGCGCACGCATCAGAAATACGCTGTGCGGCGGCGACTGATAAATCTTGTTCTCGATTGCAATTTCGCCGAGCTTTGTGGCTTTGGCGACGGTGTCGTATTCGCCCGGAGCAAAATCGCGATCGAGGTACATCGGTTCGAACAGCAGGTGGACGATCTCGACCATCGGCGCCGGATTTTCCCCCGATTTGACATAACCCAGCTTCTTTAGCGCGTCGGCCAGCACCCCATCGTCGCCGCTTAAGATCGCGCGTGCCACCTGCAGGTTTGCCTTGCGCACCGGCTCGGGGAACCGGCGGATCGAACCGAAGTCGAGCACCGCCATTTTGGGATGATGCGTCACGAGGTAATTGCCCGGATGAAAATCAGTATGCAGTACGCCGAACTCGAGAATCTGCCTCCACGTAACGACCTGCGTTTTGCGCGCAACCCAGGTGCGCAATTCGAGATCGACCACCGGGTTCATCAGGTCGGCCAGCGGATAGCCCTCCAGGAATTCCATCGTCAGCACGCGGCGCGAACTTAGATCAGTGAAACACCGCGGGATTACGATCTCCGAATCGTCGGCGAAGCGGCGGCGGAATTCGGCCATGTTGCGCGCCTCGGCGACGTAATCGAGTTCCTCGCGCAGCCGTTGTTCCAGCTCTTTGTAGACCGCATCCGTATCGATGTTCTGGCGCATCATGTCATGGCCCATCGTCTGGAGCGTGCGCAGCAATAGCTTCAGGTTCCCCAAGTCCTGCTCGACTGTATCGTCGACACCGGGATACTGAATCTTGACGGCGACATCGAAGCCCTCCTTGGTCACCGCGCGATGCACCTGCCCAAGCGAGGCGGCGGCGCACGCCGTCTCCTCAAAGCTTTCGAACAACTGCTCCGGACGCTTGCCGATCTCCTTGCGAATCTGCTCGGAGATCATCTTGTAGCTCATCGGCGGGACGCTGGATTGCGTCGCGCGCAGGACATCGAGCGCTTCTCCCGGCAGCAGGTCCTGCCGCATCGAGAGCATCTGAATCAACTTCATGAACGCGCCGCGCAGCTCGCCGGAGCTTTCGACAATGCGCTGGGCGTTGCGGATGTGGGTTTCGGCCAGTTCGCGCTCGTGCTTGTCGGCGGACAGGAAGGGTCGGCGCAATTGATTCCACAGGTAGCTGGCGCCGACCTGAGAGGCAAGTCCGCCCACTTTCATCGCGCGCGATGCGCGTCCGCTGGTGATTGAGTCACGCTTTGCCATCGGAACCAATGATTATCACGCCGGGCCGGTGGATTGCATCCGCACCAGCGGCCGGATTCGGGCAGATTCGGCAATTATTTCCGCCGAACCGATTCAGGCCGGATCGGATGGGCCAGCGTCAACGTCAATTCCCTGACCGCGCGCGCATCGCTGCGAGTTACGGCGATAGTCAGGTCGCCGATGCTGAGCTTCTCACCGGGTTTCGGAATGTGGCCCAGGCGCTCGACGACCAAACCGCCGATGGTGGCGTACTCATCCGCTTCCGGAAGCTTCAAGCCAAAGCGTTCGTTCAGTTCGCCGATCTGGGCGCGTGCCAGCACGGTAAGCTGATGCGGGCCGGCGATCCGCACCAAGCTTTCAGCGAGGTCGTGTTCGTCCTCGATCTCACCGACGATCTCCTCAAGCAAATCTTCGAGCGTAATAATCCCCGCGGCACCTCCATATTCATCGACGATTACAGCCAGATTTTCCCCCGTGCGCTGCATCGCGACCAGCACATCGTCCAGCGGCATCGATTCCGGAAAGTAGCTGACCGGGCGCATCACGTCACTGACCCGCCGCGTCAAGTCGGGTGCTTGCAGTAGATCGAACACGTGCACGACGCCGACAATATTGGTGATTCGACGCTGGAAAACCGGGATCCGGCTAAATCCTTCGCGACGGACGGACTCGAGCGCCGCGGAAAGCGTAATTTCCTCCGGTATCGCATCCACGCGCACCAGCGGTACCATCGCCTTGCGCGCATCGGCGTGCGAGAAACGCAGGATGCGCCGAATCATCTGCTGTTCAGCCGGCAAAATCTCGTCATGAGCGGGAGCGGCGGCCGCATCGGCGGGCTTGCGGCGCGTCAGGCGCGCCAAATCTTCTCGAGAGAGAAAGACGCTCTCCGCCTCTTCCGGCACGCCGACTAGCTTCCTCAGCCATCGCGAAAGCAGCGTTTCCGCAACAAGTAATGGAGCAAGAGCAGTAGCCAAAATCCTGAGCGGCCGAGCCGCGAATTTTGCATAGGCGTGCGGATTCGACACCGCCAGCAACTTGGGAATCGCTTCGCCCAACAGCAACGTGATCGGTGTCAGCACAATCGGAGCGAAATACTCCAGATGCGGCGCGACGTGATGGAGGAAGCTGGTCAGCATCACCGCCGCCATCACCGTCGCCAAGTTGACGCCCGTAAGCGTCAGCGCCAGCAGGCGATCGCGGTTTTCCAACAACCCGCTCAGCACCTGTGAAGCCGAATGACCGTGCTCGCTTTCGGCGCGCACCTTTAGGTCGTCGACCGAGACCAGCGCTATTTCCGAGGCGGCGAAGAACGCCTGGACAATCAGGCACGCGATTAACGCAATTGCCAGCGCGAGGAAGTTCATCGCGAAAGCCTCACCAGCTCGATCGTCGCGCCGCGCACCCGCTCCACCGTCGCCTCGAAATCGCCGAGCTTGAACTTTTCTCCGGCGCGAGGAACCCGTCCGAGACGGCGCAGAATCAAGCCCGAGAGCCGCTTGCCGCCGCCTGACGACTCGACCAGCAGGGCGGGTGCGAGCGCCGCGGCCAGCTTCTTCAGTTCGATCGCTCCCGACGCGGTCCATTCGCGCTCTGATACCTGCGTGAGATCCGGGATATCGAGGTCGAACTCATCGCGAATCTCGCCGAACAATTCCTCCAGCAAATCCTCCAGCGTCACCAGCCCCAGCACCTTTCCATATTCATCAACGACGATGGCCACTTGGAAACGATTGCGGCGCATTTCATCGAACAGCTCACCAAGCGCCTTGTTGGGCGGAATGAAGGTGGTCTGCCGCATTATCCGCTCAATTCGCGGCGGATGGGGTTCAAGCCGCCTCGCGGCCAGGTCCTTCGCATGCAGGATTCCAACGATGTTGTCCGGATTGCCGCGCCAGACCGGCACGCGCGAGTAGCTCTCTTGCGCAACTTCGCCGATGACCTGGCCGGGAGGAGTCGCGACATCGATCGTGAACATCCGTTCCCTCGGCGTCATCACCTCGAAGGCGCGCCGCGCCCCGAAATCGAACACGCGGTGAATCATCTCGCGTTCGGCCGGTTCAACCTGCCCCCCGGTTTCGCCCAGTTTGAGCAGCGCCTTGAATTCGGATTCGGAAACCGGCCCGGGTCCGGGCGGCGTCTCCGCCGGTGCCACGTGCCGAAGAATCGGATGCATCGCGCCGGACAGCGACGCGAGCGGCCGGGCGGCGATTCGCGCGAATACGGCGGGAAATCCGATCGCGAACGTCTTGGGTGTGATGTCGCACAGAATCAACACGGTCGCGAGCATCACCGGTGCCGCTACGATTGTACCGAGCGTTCCACCCAGCCATGCAATCAGGATGATTGTTCCAAGACACTCGGCAAAAATGTTGCATGCCTCGCTCAGTCCGATCATCACAATGAGCGACTCCAGCGGCCTTTTCATCAAGCGCTCGATTGCGTCGCGTACGCCGCGGCTCAGTTGCTCGCGCGTGTGCTCCATCCGCCACAGCGTAAACAGCGCCGTCTCCGCCGCAGCCAGTATCGCGGAGAGCACAATTAAAATCGCAACCGCAATCGGCAAGAGCGTGGTCATCGGCCGGACCTTCCGGTGCGCAGATGATCCCAGCCCGCAAGCGCGGCCGCATCCGCGCCGGAAATCTTGAGTCTGCGGCCGCGCACGATTTTCCCGATTCGCCTCACCTGCAGGCGCAACCGCCGAGATAGACCAGCCTCGCTATGGCCGGGACGGACGCAAAACAGAAGTTCGTAATCCTCGCCACCGTTCATCGCATACGACAGATCCGAGCCAACCGCCGTATGGTATGCCGCCGAGAGCGGAAGTGCCGCCGCATCGATTTCAGCACCCACATCCGAGCGTTCGAGAATGTGCCGCAGGTCCTGAATAAGGCCGTCGCTAACGTCGATGGCTGCTGGCGTTGGCGAGGTCGCGGCCAGCCGCTGGCCGGCGAAGATGCGCGCGGTCGGCCGGACGCATCGAGCAATCAGGTGTTTCCGCGCGCCTGCTGGAACTCGCAGTTTACCGGCAAGAATTCGCCAGCCCAGGGCCGCATCTCCAAGCGTGCCGGTTACGAAAACCTCGTCACCAACTTTGGCAGTATCACGCCGCATGGTGGCGCTGCCGACCTCGCCTAAAAGCGCGATTGTAAGTGACAATTCGCGTGAGCTAGTGATGTTTCCGCCGACAATATCGACGGCGGATTCGCGTGCCGCCCGCCGCAATCCGGCATACAAGCCGTCAATTACTGGAAGAGAGATTCCCTTCCGGACCGCGAGGTTGACTACGCACGCCGTGGGCCGCCCGCCCATCGCGGCGATATCGCTCAGGTTCACCGTCAGCGCGCGCGCTCCGAGCACCTCCGGCGAGGCCCAACGCAACCCGAAATGAACGCCCTCGACCATCGCATCGATTGTGAACAGGATTGGACGGCGCGAAGGTGCAAGGATCGCACAGTCGTCGCCCGGGCCGAGAATCGTCCGTGAACCGGCACAGATATGTCCGCAAAGGCGCTCGATCAACTCGAATTCGCCGGGCAGTTTGCCCCCGCGCTGGTTCATTCAGCCGATTCTAGCACGCCGCTTGAACGTAGAGGGCCCGGGCGGCACTCTGCACGCGTCGTGAAGCTCTCAATGGCAGCCGGTCTTGAATTTATGAGAATTTCCCGAGGAAGGCGTGACCGTAACGCTGACTGTCGATGCCCCCGGACACGCCGCCACCTTAAGCAGGGGCGCACCGGCATCCGATAGAACGGCGCCGCCCGTAACGGCGACGCCGTAGCCATTGGGATACTGGACCGCGGGCACCACAAATTCAGTCACCGAACCAGGCTGAAATCTGCCCACGCCAGCCGCACTCTTGGTCGAGTACTGCGCTGTAAAGGTCTCGCTGGGCTGGTCAAATCCCCACGAGATTGGAGTGCCAGAAACCAATTGAGGATAGGGACTCGCAAGTACATCCACCGTCGGCCACTGCACATTATCGCCAGTCGGCGGCAGCAAAGTACCGTCGCCGGTTACGCCGACGATTTCGTTGTTGTACGCCCAGAACATCCAGGGAATCATGTTCTGATCGTACAGCCCGACCTGCTCGGACAACTGCGATGTATCGTTGGTCGCGCCGAATTCAGTTTCGAGCATCGCATCCCCTGTTTCGGCCGTGTGGGCAACTGCGTTTGATACAACCGCCGCGTCATCGGTCGCTGGACCACACAATGAGGGAATGGTTTGGCATATGGTGTAGTCATGGAAGGCAAACCCGCGCCTGGGGTCGGCTGGCGGATTTACAAAGGTCGGAATTCCAAAGTTGAAGAGGACCAGCGGCTCGTACCAAATCAGGTGAGTTTTATCCGCCAAACGTAATTCCGGGATCATTCGATCGTAGTAGGCGCTGAACAGGGTGGTGTCGAACTCCGGGCAGCCGGAAAATGGCGGCAACGATATACAGGTGGGGTACTTGGAGCCGGGCCACGGTTCATTAATTACTTCATAGCCCAAGATTCCGGGCAAGTTGTGCAGCTTGGACGCAACATAGTGGAGAATTTCAGCGTCGTCGTCTTGCAGTTTTGAACCATGGGGACCGAGATCGCTATCGTTCTGCCACAGATGATCGAAGGCTCGGTTCAACGCCTCGTTTTCGAGGTATTCGTAAGGAAACCCTTCGCAGGTACTGGGAAGACCGTCGGTCACCGTCATCCACTCAGGGAACCCATTGTCGCAGAACTCGGGTCCGAATTCGTCCTGATGAAAGTCGATTAGACTCAGGATTCCGTGATCGGCCAGCATTTTGACCGTCTTGCTGAATTGGCCCACGTAGCCAGCATCGAATTGGCCCGGCTCCGGCTCCACGAAGTAACGCTCGACGCCGAGTCGGATCGCATTGAAACCAAGGCTGGCGATGAACGCAGCGTGTGTATCGTCAAACCCCAGCGCCACGGGATCGCCGGCCGGAAGAATTTTCGTTGGAACGTTGACGCCGTGGATGATTAGCACCCGTCCCTTTGCGTCGGTCAGCCATCGTCCAGCGTGCCCAAGCGGCCACGCCGGCGAAGATAAATTGGGACGCACCGGATGGGCGGCGGCGCTCCCCGCCATCACCATCGAAACCGCGGCTCCGGCTGCAACAATCAACGCTATTGGGAAAATTTTGCGCGCTCGTATCATTTGCTCAATTCCGTCATTGACCAGAATCATCAGTTTTTGACTCGATCGATTCCACCGGCAGTTCCGCGATAAGCGTCAGCCCGCGGGCACCGGCCCGTTCCTCGAGATGCCCTCCGGCGGCTTCGATCATCATGCGTGCAATATACAATCCCAACCCACGCGAGAGGCCGCCTTGACCATCCTTGGGCCGCTCGAAAAGCTCCTGGATTTCGGTGGCCGACAACCGGGCGCCATTATCGGTGACATCAATAACGAGCCATCGATCGCGTGATGCGGTGTGCAGCTGAAGTTCGCCGCCGACCATCCGGTTCATCGCGAAGGCGAGCAGATTTTTTACGATTCGCTCGCAATGGCGCGCATCGAGCCGGCACTTGGGGAGCCGCGAGAACTCGGTCCGCAATGTCAGCCCGCGGCGGCGCGCCTGAAGCGCGCAGTCCCTGGCAACTTCCGCGATCAACACGTTGGGATCCAGTTCGACGGGAACCGGGACGATGGCGCGATCCTCAACGTCGTAGTAGTCGAGCACGTTGCCTACCACGAGATCGATATTCCAGGCGGTTGCGCTGATGCGCGCGAGCAGATCGGCGCGCTCCTTTGCCGAGATCTCCCCGTCTTCGAGCAGATTTGCGTATCCGCCAAGCGCCGCGGCAGGACTGCGAATATCATGCGACATCGTCGCGATTTGGTTTTCACGAAACCGCGCGGCATCTTCCAGGCCCTGTACCTGAGCTGCCAGACGCTCCCGATAGCGATCGACAAGGAACGATGCGGCCTGGGAAAACAAGACCGCCGCCAAGAGGCCGAACCAGCGATAAACATGGAACCGGTTTTGAATCGGCACCAGCAGATTGGCCATCGCGTAGCATACGACCGCCATCATGCCGACCGCGAACTGCAATCGCGGGCCCCAGCTGACGAAGCCGACCGCCACCACCGGAACCAATGCCATCACAATGAAGCGCGTTTCCGGATTGTGCGTGTAGTAGCTCGTCGCTGTGACCATCACACTGATGAAGAAAAAGTATGACAGCGTCCACAGTTTCCAATTGCGCTTGAATGCATTGGTCCAAAGCAAAGCTATGAACAGACACGAGCCGGTGATTAACACCCAGCGCAAATGAATCAGCGCCTGGATTTGGCCTTCGCTCTTTTCGAACAGGTTGTGGACGACCTGTGCCAGCAACATGAAAATTGCGACGGTGCCGGCCACCTTGAGGACGCGTACCGCTTCCTCTTCTTCCTCCGTCCAGGCAACCGGCCCGCTCGAACCGGATCCGGGAGGCTCACCAAAGCCGGATTGCGACGCATCGCGCGGCGCATTTGCGGCGATTCGACCCGGCTGGCCCGGCGAAGTCCGCTGGGCAGGCAAGGTATTCAGCAGCTTGCGATCAGCGATGTGTTGCATTGAGAGCTTCTTCGATCGTTTTCAACCCAAGGTCCACATCCGCCATCTCAATCGTCAGCGGCGGCGCCAACCGTACCACGCGATCGGCATTGAGCGTCCAATTCACCACCACGCCGCGGGCGATCGTGCCGGCCACAACCTTATGCGCGAAAGCGGCGTCTTTAAACTCAATCGCGGCCAGAGCCCCGATCCCGCGGACCGTGGCAATTTCAGGATGGTCCAAACCTTCCAAGCGCCCCACAATCCGGGCTCCAAGCGCTAAGGCACGTTCGGGCAATCGGTCCCGCACGATCACCTCCAGAGCGGCCATGCCCGCGGCACACGACAGCGGATGACCACCAAAGGTTGTAATATGCCCCAATGGCGGGTCATGTGCGAGCACTCCAATCACCTCGTCACGGCCGCAAAATGCGCCCAACGGGAGCCCACCTCCCATCGCCTTGGCCAATACGATCATATCCGGCACCGCGCCAAAATGCTCCAGTGCAAAGAGCCGCCCGATCCGGCCAAACCCGGTAAGCACTTCGTCGAAAATCAACATCGCACCCGTCCGATCGCATCGATCGCGCAAAGCCCGGATAAACTCGGCCTTGGGAATGCGCACCCCCGCCTCGGCCTGAACCGGTTCCACGACCACGGCGGCGATCGACGCGTCGATCGCGTCGATCGCTTTCAAGTCATCGAACGGAAGATGGGTCACCGGCCCCGGCAGCGTTCCAAACGGGGCGCGAAAAGCCGGATTACCGGCCAGCGCGAGCGCGCCCATCGTATCGCCGTGATATGCGCCATCGAAGGCGACAAATCCGTCACGGCCGGTAAATTTGCGCGCAGCTTTTAGAGCCCCCTCGATCGCTTCCGCCCCGCTGTTCGTGAAATATACCCGCTCCAACGGATGCGGCAGCAATTTCGCGAGCCGGGCCGCATAGCGGGCCTGACTTTCGATGATGTATTCGCCGTACACCATGACATGTAGATGGCGGCGCATTTGACTTTCGATCGCGGCCAGTACTTCGGGATGCCCGTGGCCGAGCGCGGATACTCCAATACCGGCGATGAAATCAAGGTAGCGATGGCCGTCAGCGCCGACGAGCCACGATCCTTCGGCGCGTTCGATCTCCAAGCCGATCGGCGAGTCCGAAGTTTGGGCAAGATTGCGCCGGAACAAATTCCCAACCTCACTCATTGGTAGACACCCATCAACTCAAGGAACTCTCCGCCACCATGGCGCCAATCAAGCGGCGGCGATTGCATCGTGCCCGGCGGGCAGATGTGCGAAACACCCAATGACCGTAAGACGCCGCGCAACGACGACCGCATCGGCTCGTCAGCGCCCACGGCGAATGCTTCCAACCGCCCCGATGCTGGGACCAACCGATCGCGCAAGTCCTCAGGATCGCGCACCAAGCTGACGCACACGGTTCGGAAGCCGGGTGACATCGCAAATTTTGCGTCCGGATCGAACACCAACGTCCAATCCAGGCGACGACCTTCCCAAAGCTCCACCGGTTCGCCTCCGATGCGGCGCCATCGTGCAATCTCGCGAATGCCCCGAATCGCAGCGGCATCTTCAAGGTTCAATTGCGCCGGCGCTGGCATCGTACCCGCCAATCGGTCCAGCGCGCCGCCAATCTGAGCAGCGAAATGTCGAGCGCGGGTGGCATTGGAATCGAGAAGAAACACATGATGGGGCGAAAGGCACCCGAGTTGCTCGAATAACGAAACGTCGAGTGCGACCTTATCCGCAATCCTTTGGAGAGCCTGGGTATCGAATTGATTCAAGGCGACGACTGCGCCGCTAACCCGGCTGGGAAAGCCGATCAACTTACGCGTGCCGCCAAGTGCGGCAATAGTGGAATCGTCGCCATACGCTGCAATTGAGTCGCATGATTCGAGTAATGCACGGGTCAAATCCGCACGCGATCGATCCCATACGAGTACCGCGACTCGCGCGCCCAAGGCTGGATCGGACTGCGCAATAGTTGTCGCAAATGCTTGAAAGAACACCGGTTCGGACGACGCAGACTTGATTACCACTGCGGCGCCGGAAATCAGCGCCGTCACAATTTCGTGCAACCCGGCGCCGGCGACATTACCAGCCATGATAAAGCCAACCGTTTCCGGCTGTCCGAGCGCCGGCTGGGAAGGCACCAGTTCTGCCATCGATTCCAGTGCGTCCGGCGAAAATGGCGCGAGCAGCGCGTCAAGCGATGCGTCGAGGAGCCCCATCGAAAATCCCGTCCGGCGCGCGATTTGCACCAGCGTTTCGCGCCGCATGGGACACGCGCGATCCCGCCATAATTTGAACGCTCGCGATAGCGACGCTGCGCGCAGCGCCGGTTTCGAATCCACGGTTCGTGCGCTTCTCGCTCGCAATACTGCGGCGATGACATCGTCCGCGGAGAGCATCGACCTGCTTGCGGCAACAGCATTCACAGCATCGTCACCGTCCCGCCGCGGCGGCAAATTGCCCGATTGCAAGTGCGCACCCCCGCGCCGATGCGGCGCTGGAGCGGCCGATTACGCGTACGCGATGGTTCTCGACGATACCGATGTCCTCGGTCATCACGGAGGATACGGAACCGACATTGGCGAAATCGAAAAAGGCGAGCAGCCCGGCCGCGCCATCGGGCACCGGCTTGAGCGTCACCGGATCGCGCGCGATTACGCGCATCCACGGCGGCGCAATCTTGAAGCGTTCCGCGCGACTCGACGCGCCTGGCGTGTTAAACGGTGTAGCATCGTAAAGCTGCGAGCACAGTTCGGTCATCCCGTACTCGTTAACGATCACTTCCGGTGCAACGCCCAGCAAATCGCCTGCAGTCCGAATCGATTCGGCCGGCGTAAGCGGAACCGCCTGCCCCTTGGCGCCGCCTGTATCCATGATTCGTGAACCAGTGGCGAGATGAATCCTTTCGCTACGAGCGCGGAGAAGATCAAACAACGAGGAGAGAGCGGCGGTCGTCCCGAGAATGCTTACCGGCTCGGTCAGTGCCGTGGTGTCCAAAAGAAATTGCACCGCACCCGATACGTCTACTCGGTCGCGCGACGCGGCAGCGAATGTTTTCCCGGTTCCGAATTCCTCGATCGCCCATCCGATCATCGTCGAGAGCGACGACTCCGGCATTACGGCGGGCAGCGGATGCATCGCGAGCATCGCGGTTTTCATGCGGTCGGGATACAGCATCGTGCGGAGATGGGTGATAGCCGATGCCCTATAAATCGAGGGGCGCGGAACAAGGTGGTGGCCGCGACGGTTGGCGCCGGCGGTAGTACCGCTGGTTAGAAAAGTTATCGCATTTCGATCGATGGCATCGCTCATGAGCGAAAGATCGGCATACTTGAATGCAACACTGGCGACGGCGGGAATCTCGTCCACGCTTCGCACGCTGGACGGATCTCCACCGCGTTCCTCACAAAAGCGCCGATAGGCTGGGACCCCATCGAATTGAAATCGAAAAATCTGGAAGGCAATTTCTTCGAACGAGGAAGAAACGGGCTTGCTTATAAACGAAAGGACTTGGTCAAACACTTCCATTAGATTTCACTGGCATCGATGCCGGTAAAATTTATGATGGCATCGCAGGCTGAGACCATTCAATCCCGCCAAATCTTGCGCTGGCTATGGCAAAATCTCCTGTATTTACGGGCACATTGATTTAGTCTAGTATGCATTCAGTTGGGCCGAGGTGGTCTGTGGTGATGGCGGGGTGGTCCTGACACCGGCATCCTCAATTTTTGTGAGCTTTCGTTAACGGATGTGAAACAGTTTTGCGCTGTTGGCGTATATCTGCTAGAAGGTTATGCCATTGGCGCCCGGTGAAGGGGCGTGATCAGATGAAGAAATTTTTAAGCGGCGTTGTGGTGGGATTCATGGTCAGTTGCGCGGTTGCGTTTGCCGCCACCGATGCGAACCACAACGGCGATTTCTGGAAACACCTCACTCATTCCGCCAAAAGCGGGTACGTCAACGGCTATTCCGACGCGATGACCGTCAGCGTCGCGAAGCTGGATGAATTGAACGTGGCTGCCGACATGTTTCACTGGAAGGGCGCCCGCAAAATCATCCGGCAATTGTCCAAGCAGCTCTCGATGAACGAGTTGACTCCCGAGCAGGCCGTCCAGCGGCTGGATGAGTTGTACTCCAACCAGAAGTACAGCGAACTCGATCTCGGCTCGGCAATTCAGGCGCTTACGATTCGCGCCAGCGAAACCGCAACTCCCGAGCTTCCGGCGAAAAGCCCCAAATAGATTCGATCGCTCCTTGCTAGCTTGCGCACTGCCATCAGATGGCGTGCCGCGTTGCGCTTGAAAGCATGACGGCGCGGACTTAGCTTAGTCCGCAGAGTATTGGCCCCGTGAACGCCCCGCCTTCTCTCCTCAAGAATGCCGTCCGCGCAACAGTCGGAGTGCATTCGCACATTCCAGACACGCACATTTCAACGGCGATCGGATTGGGCACCGACCGGCGCGGCACCGGCACGATCATTAATCCAGAAGGGCTAATCCTGACCGCGCACTATCTCCTCTTGGGCGCGGATAAAGTGACTGTTACTTTGCCTGACGGCGAGCAATGCGAGGCGGAAATCGTCGGCCGCGATTACGGTACTGGATTGGGCCTCGTAAAAATTGGCGGCAGAGACTTGCCATCGCTTGAAGTAGTCTCATCCGAGGGATGCCGGCTTGGACAGGAGACCTTTACAATTTCTTCGCTGGGCGGTGAAAAGCGATGCGCCGATTGCGGCGTGATCACATTCTTGGGTCCATTCGATGCCGTATGGGAGTTCTTGCTCGATCGATGCGTCTGCGTAACGGCGGCATCGCTGAGCATCGGACTGAGCGGCGGCCCGATATGCGACAACCTGGGGCGACTGATCGCGGTTTCATATCTCAACTTCGCGGATTTGGGCCGTGCGATTTTGGGCATCCCGGGCGAGTATTTTCTGGCGGTGCGCGACGAGTTGCTTGAACACGGCCGGCGCGTCAGCGCACCACCGCGCGCATGGCTGGGCGTACTCTCATACACGATGAAAGACCGCGTCGTGATCGCGGGCGTGATGCCGGGGGCGCCGGGCGAAAGGGCCGGCCTGCAGCAGGGCGATCTCGTGCTCGCGATCGACGGCCTTGAGGTAACCGAGCGCCGCCTGATGTATGAAGCGGTTCGCAAGCATCGCCCGGGAGAGACTATCAACTTAAAAGTCCTGCGCGACAATCACGTCCATCAGCTCGATGTCGCTGCCGCACGCGCCGAAGATTATTTCGCGTAACGCGGCGACGCGCGGCGGATGGCCGCCCGCAAGAGTCTGCCCTGAACCGAACCCCTGAGCCCTTCGACCGCGCTCAGGGTAAACTCCGCGAACGGGGAAGGCATAGGGTCCGCAGCGGGGGTGAGGGTCCTTGATGCGCTCGACTGTAGCAATGTCGTTCAAAAAAGCCCTGCAATCATTAATGAAATTGGGTTCGTTTCGTAATTTTTCTATTTTTTTCCCAGCCGACCTCCGATCGATTCCCAGCGACAGCCGGGAGAGCCGAAGGGGCGACCGCCTTGATTGTACCCTCCGCGCGCGCCACCCATAAGGCTGAATCGTTCAGCCCTGAATTGGCTTGGCCGCGTTGCCGCCTCTCCCCTCGTCATTCTGAAGCTATGCGCCTGCGCTTGCGCAGGCGTAAGCGGTAGAATCCCGGAATCCTCCGGCAAACCCAGTCTGCGCCCCATAATCGCCAAGGCGCGGGGCCACTGCTAGACTTGCCGCGCAATCGGCGATCTGCTGTTTGCGGCCGCTTTTGCATGGTGGCTGCTCGCCCGCCGCAGCCCTGCTGGTGAGAGCCTGCCCTGAGTCTTCCCGAAGGGGTGCTGCGAACGCATCTCGTTGAGGTTTCGAAAAAAACCTGAATCGGTTCGCTCGCGCACCGCGCTCCCGCTATCATTCTCGCGCATGGCCAAATCGGAGCCCGTCATTCCGCTCGAGCGCATCGCCGGTCGCATCTACCTGATCCGCGGCGAGAAGGTGATGCTCGACAGCGATCTCGCGGAGCTTTACGGCGTCACGACCGGCAACCTCAATAAGGCCGTGAAGCGCAACCCCGAGCGGTTCCCGGAAGATTTTATTTTCCAGCTCACCGCCCAAGAGACGGAATCTTTGCTATTCCAAACTGGAAGAGCAAAACCCTCTGGCCGGGGAGGGCGCCATACACCACCCCATGCTTTCACCGAGCAGGGCGTTGCGATGCTGTCCACGGTCTTGCGGAGCAAGCGCGCCGTCCAAGTAAACATTTCCATCATGCGCACGTTCGTGAAGCTCCGCCAGATGCTCGCCACCAACCGCGAACTCGCCCGCAAGGTCGCGCAACACGACCGGCAGATCGCCGTACTTTTCGATGAGGTTCGCAAACTCCTCGCGCCGGTGCCCCGCCCAAGCCTGCCCTCGCAGAGGGAAAAACCCGATCGGATACATCCACCACGCGGACTGATTCCGCAGCCGCCTCTCACCTCGTCATTCTGAAGCTATGCGCCTGCGCTTGCGCAGGCGTAAGCGGTAGAATCCCGGAATCCTCCGGCAAACCCAGTCTGCGCCCCATAATCGCCAAGGCGCGGGGCCACTGCTAGACTTGCCGCGCAATCGACAATGGCCGATCATCCGCTGGAAACCTACCTCCGTGATCTTGCCGAAGCGCGCCATCCCGGCGTCGCCGAAACCACTCACTATACCGCGCTTCGTGCGCTGTTAAATGAGATCGGCGGCAAGCTCAAGCCGAAGGTCCGATGCATCCTCCATCCCAAGGGGCTTGGCGCGGGACTGCCCGACGGCGGCCTCTTCACTCCCGATCAGTTGCGCAAAACGGGAGGCGACGAAGCTCCACTCGATACGCCTCCGTCGCGCGGCGCGATCGAGGCTAAACCGGTCGCGGACGACGCGTTCGAGCTGGCGAAATCGGCGCAAGTCAAAAAATATTTGGATCGCTACCGGCAGGTGCTGGCGACCAACTTCCGCGATTTCGTCCTCGTTGATCTGGATCGGGACGGAAGGCGCCGCATCCTCGAGAGCTATCGCCTCGCGCCCGATGAAGACGCATTTTGGGAGGCCGCCGCCCATCCTCGCGCGGCGGCCGAGTTCGAGGGAAAACGCCTTTCATGCTATTTTAGCACCCGCGATCAACTGAGTGGCGATGCGAGCGGTCAGCACAAGACAACCAACGTTTATTGACCTGTTCTGCGGAATCGGCGGAATGCGGATTGCGTTCGAGCGTGCGGGATGCCGCTGCGTGTTTTCATCTGACTGGGACAAGCACGCTCAACAGACGTACGCCGCTAACTTCGGTGAAACTCCGCATGGCGACATCAGGCGGCTAAGATCCGAGGACATTCCGGGCCACGACATCCTCGCTGCTGGCTTCCCTTGCCAGCCGTTTTCGATCTCGGGGTGTCGAGGGGTGACACCGCGATGAGTAGCAAAGGGATCGAAATAAAGCGCAAATATAAACGGGCGGTCCTAGAGATCGAGCGTGCTTATAAAAGCCGCACCAAACGGGCCAGAACCGAATTCCGAAAGGCAATCGAGGACAGCAGGTACGAGAAGAAAGTTGGAATCTTTCACGCAAAAGCGGAATTTCAACGTGCTCTAAGAGAATTGAGCAATCCTTAATGCGGTAGCGACGACGCGATGGCCGACAAAGTAAAGGTTGGGACGCATTGGCAGACCGATGAACTCGATGCGATCGTGGCCGATTACTTCGCGATGCTAGCGGACGATCTCGCCGGCCAACCATACGTAAAGTCTCGCCATCGCCACGCGTTAGTGGCCCGGCTAGGCCGCACCGAGCACTCTGTCGAATTTAAGTATCAAAACGTTTCGGCTGTACTGGATGAGCTTGGTCTTCCGTGGATTCCCGGCTTTAAGCCGAAACGGAACTATCAAAACGCAATCTTCGACGCTATCGACCGATACATCACCGCGCATCCCGCCATACTCGAACCAGCCGCTGCCCCACCAAAACCCCAGCGATCGCCCTCGGAAATCTTTGTTGCGCCCCCGAAGCTCGAACCAGCCAGTGCCCCAATTCCGGAACGATTAAAGCGCCTGGTCAGAAAGTTCGATCTGGTCGCTCGCGATCATCGCAATCGTTCGCTCGGTAAAGCGGGCGAAAAGTTTGTTTACGAAATCGAGCGCCAACAGCTTGAGGTTGCGGGGCGCCCAGACTTAAGCCGAAAGGTGCGATGGGTTGCCGCGGAAGATGGAGATGGCGCGGGGTATGATGTCCTTTCGTTCAATACGACCGGACAGGAACGGTTGCTTGAGGTGAAAACCACCAACGGGTCTGCACGCACGCCGTTCTTCCTGACCCGCAATGAGCGTGACGTGGCAAAGGAGCGCCCTGCGGAATGGTGCATTTATCGAGTTCATTTGTTCGCGAGGGAACCTCGTATCTTTACGATTTTGCCTCCGTTGGAACGTGCGTTGAATCTCCGTCCGGAACTATGGCGCGCGTCGTTTATCAGCTGCGCAGAGGAATAACGACAATGAGAGAGAAACAGGCCGCTGACTTCAAATCCGTTGCCGAGGTGGCGGAGCATGTCGAGAAGCTGGTTGACGGATGGGCCTCGGTGATCCGTTGCAAAGCCGGCGATCTTGGCGGTTCCCCTTGCAGTCGAATTGTGATGTTGGTGTTCCGCGATTTCTACCGGCCATTGATCAGCGCTGACATGGAAGAGTGGGATTCGTCGCTGCCACTGGTGTGCGACAGATGTGCTGATAGTCTCGAAATGCTTAACCTCGCGCCTTTACAGCAAGCAGATTCATAGCGAAATAGGGTGCCGGTTTCGCCGAGTATCTTCATTCCACGCGAGCCTTCGGCTTCGCCGAATGCATCCGCTCTGAATGACAATCGGAGCGACCGCAGGGTAGCGACCGAGCCCGCACCCTCACCTGCCCGTCACGGCCTTTGCAAGAGGACTCAAGGACCGCGCCGGGCTTTCCTCTCCCGTAACGGAACGGGCGAGGGGGGATTGGGAGCGCGCGGAGCGCGCGAGATCCCTCGGCTCCAGCGGCTTCCACTCGAGATGACAAAAAAGGGCGATGGGCTTTAAGGTCACAGTTTGTGACCTCAGAGCATGGGCTCCCTCGAAACCTCAGCGAGGTTTCGAGCTTCCCTTTCGATAAAACAGAAGGCGCCATTCGACAAGGCTCTGCACGAGCTCTCTCACGCTCTCGTCTCATTCTGCCGAAAACGGCGTCCCGCCATTTTCGGACGGCTCCGAGTGAGACGGGAAGCGCGAAACCCGTGAGGGGTTTCGCATAGGCTAAAATTGAGAAGGTTCCACTGGCAAACTGAACGGCCCCCGCCCCTACACGCCCTTGAATTCGCGCTTTTTCTTGGCCGAACCAATCGCGGGTCCGCACCGAAGACTATTTCGCGTGAGACCGCCAAGCGAAACAGGATCGCTGGATTTCCGTGCCAATACGACGAAACCGGGCTATACGGGCCATCTGGCGAGCGCTTTTGCCTTACCAAAGCGCCTCATCCAATGCTGATTTGATTCATCTTGTGCTGAAGCCGCCTTTTTGGCATATTCGCGGCACCTCTTAACCGTACGCGCATTACTTCGGTGCTCGCCACGAATGAGGGGTCGAATCGAGATTGTGACGATCAGGAGGGTGCGATGAGAAAGTCCGGGGGGAAAATTCGAATT
The DNA here is from genome assembly GCA_035524375.1 of Binataceae bacterium (SeqCode). Taxonomy (GTDB): domain Bacteria; phylum Desulfobacterota; class Binatia; order Binatales; family Binataceae; genus Binatus. Next base: position 18,421 of record DATKOZ010000071.1, read on the forward strand.
TCCGCGATCGCAATTGCGTGCATCGCCTTCTCCGCAACCGCCGGCGCCAAGCAACTCTCACCGCACGTCATCATCCCTACTCCAAAAGACGCAGAAAGCCGGCGGAAGCCGCCTGCTCCGCGCGTCAATTTCGCGAGCTTGCCGCTCAGATTTGAAGCGAACCTCGGCCAGACCGATCCATCGGTCAAGTTCCTCTCCCACGCCGAGGGATACACGCTGTTTTTGACACCGGACGAGGCGGTGCTCGCGATGCGTTCCAGCACGTCCTCGCCCTCCAAAGTTTCCTCTCTCAGTGCGGGAGGAAGCGAAAAGAAGCCGCCGGAGAAGCGAGAAACGGTTCTGCGCATGAAGCTGGTGGGCGCGAATGCGAAGGCGCAAATCGAGGGCGTCGATCGGCTCCCCGGCAAAGCCAGCTATTTTATCGGCAACGATCCAAAGCATTGGCATACGGATATTCCGAATTACGCGCGCGTCCGCTACCACAACGTCTATCCCGGGATCGATCTCGCCTATTACGGGAGCAATCAAAATCAACTCGAATACGACTTCATCCTCGCACCCGGCGCGAATCCTAATGCGATCAAGGTGCGCTTCGATGGCGCGAAGAAAATTGCGCTGAATCGCGACCACGACGCGATCGCGACACTTTCGGACGGCGGTGCGATCATCCAGCGCCTCCCCGCCATTTATCAGGAGCGTGACGGCAAGCGCGAGAAAATCGATGGCCACATGGTCCTGCGCGGCAAAAATACCATCGGCTTCGATCTCGCGTCATACGATGGCACTCGCGGTGTGAACATCGATCCGGGTATAAGCCTGGACTATTCGACCTATCTGGGCGGCAGCAATTACGACTTCGGCGCCGCCATCGCAATCGATTCCTCCGGCAACGCATACGTTGCCGGCACAGCGACTTCGGCCGATTTCCCCACGCAAAACGCCTACCAGAACGCGCTTGGCGGCTCGGGCGCCGCGAACGCATTCGTGGCCGAGATAAATCCGGCGGCGTCGGGGGCGGCTTCGCTGCTCTACTCGACCTATTTGGGCGGCGGCGCCACCGATGTTGGCAAAGGTATTGCGGTCGATTCGTCGGGCAATATCTACGTGACCGGGTTTGCCAGTTCGATAACCAATGCCAGTTGCACCGGGCCCGGGACTCCGCAGGCGTGTTGCAGCGGTTTGGGAACCGGCACCTGCGTCGGATTCCCAACCACCAGCGGCGCGTTCCAGACTGTCAACACGAGCGTTAACGATCAGCAGGTTTTCGTGACCGAACTGAATCCGTCGCAGTCGGGCGCCGCTCAACTCATCTATTCCACCTATCTCGGCGGCGGCATCGGTGAGATAGGGTACGGCGTTGCGGTCGATTCCTCGGGCAACGTTTATGTCGCCGGAGAAACCAGCTCGATAACCAATGCGAGTTGCACCGGGCCCGGAACGCCACAGGCGTGTTGCAGCGGTCCGGGAGCCGGTACTTGCATCGGCTTTCCGACCACCGCCGGCGCCTTCCAGACGGTCAACAATGCCAGCGTGCTTGGCGCTGGCAACCCGTTCGTATCGGAGTTGAATCCAGCTTTATCCGGGAACGCGTCGTTGGTTTATTCCACCTACTTGGGAGGTGGCCGGCTCGGGGGGACAGCCTTAGGAGTCGCGGTTGACTCTTCGGGTGACATCTATGTGACGGGGGAAACGAACTCGATAACCAATGCGAGTTGCACTGGCTCGGGGGCGCCAGAGTCGTGCTGCATCGGTTCGGGAACCGGCACTTGTATCGGATTTCCCACCACCGGCGGCGCCTTCCAGGCGATCAACAATGCCGGCAAGTTCGGGGACACCCAAGCATTCATGGCGAAGCTCAATCCGGCGGCATCGGGTGCGGCTCAACTGGTCTATTCCACCTACTTGGGCGGCAGCAATTATGACGCTATGAACGCGGAGACGGATCAAGCCAACGGCATCGCGGTCGATTCCGCGGGAAACGCATATGTAGTGGGCACAAGCGAATCGCCTGGCAACCAAGCGTGCGTCAGCGCTGGCACGGGGGGTGCCGGGCCAGCCTCGTGCTGTACCGGACACTTAACAGGTACATGCCCCGCATTTCCTACGACGAGTGGAGCCTTCCAGACGGCCAACATCAATCCCAACGGAAATTTAGCATTCTTATCGAAGCTCAATCCGTCGGCTTCGGGAGCAGCCTCGCTGGTTTATTCCACTTACATAGGCGGGGCAAATTCATCCGCTGCCGGCATTGCCGTTGCGGTTGACTCCGCAGGCGACGCCTACATCACCGGCACGACACCGGCCACCAATTTTCCCACTCTCAACGCTTATCAGAGCACCAACAATGAAACCTCCGCCTCCGGAACTGCCTATGTGGCGGAACTGAATCCATCGGCTTCCGGGGCTGCCTCGCTAATTTATTCCACCTACTTGGGCGGTAGCGGCAGTTTCAACGATGTCTCCACAGGCATCGCGGTCGATTCCGCTGGTAACGCGTATGTTACCGGTTACACCAATGCATCCAATTTTCCCGTTGTGAATGCCTACCAGAGCAGCAACGGAGGGTCAGGCGTAGATAATGCGTTCGTGGCAAAGTTCGGTCCAGTTGCAGCCGCAACCCCGACGGCGACCGCGACCAGCACGCCAACCTCAACCGTGACTATGTCGGCAACTTCCACGCCAACTGCCACCACCTCAGCTACACCGACCGCAACCGCAACGGTGACACCGACCCCAACCGCGACCGCGACCGGAACAACGACGCCGACCGCGACTACAACCGCGACGCCGACGGCTACACCCAGTTCGACGAGTACCTGCTCCTGCGGCACCTCAACCGCGACGCCAACCCCGACCATAACCACAACGCCGGCCGCGACGGCGACCGCGACGCCGATAACTTCGAAAACAACCGTGTCGATCCATCAGACCGGCGGCTCGACAATCGACCTGATCTTCCCGCCCACCGCGGTCGGCGATACGGCGACTCAAAGCCTGACTATCACCAACACCAGTCTGCCCAACGGGCTAGTCATCACCGGTTTTGATTCCTCCGATTCTGAATATGCTGAAATCTCGACAACCTGCCCCAACACGCTGCCGGGGCTGGCGCCGGGTAGCAGTTGCACGGTTACCTTCGGCTTTACACCGAACCATGTAGCCAACCCAATCAACGGGACCTTGACGATCTTCGATAACACTACTCTGGGCAAGACGACTACGGTGGGGAGTGGCCCCGGAGTGGCTGACCTGACCCTTGCACCGAGCATCGGCCTGACCTACGGCCAGATTCTGTGGGGCACCTCCAGCACTCTGAATGTAACGGTCCAAAACTTCCGGACCTCGGCGGTGACGCTAACCGGTTCGTACAGCTTCGGTGGCGCGAATCCGGGCGACTTCTCGGTGGTGGCACCAACCACCGGGACCGCATGCGGCGCCTCGATCGGAGCCGGCACCGGAAGCTCGCCCGCGAAGTGCAATATCGGCGTTCAATTCACGCCAGGAGCGCTTGGCACCGAGGCCGCAACCGTCCACGTGGCAGGCAATCCCGCTGTCCCCAGCGACGGCACCAACCCCGCTCAACTCACACTGAGCACCGGCGCGACCATCCCGGCAACGGTAACTCCACCACTGGTACTTGGATTCCCATCGACCAAGGTCGGCAATTCAGTAACCGGGAACATCACGATCCACAACCTGGCCAATGTGCCGATTGGGATCGGCCCGACTTCGATCAGCAACAGCGGCGGCGGCAGCTACTCGCTGAACGGCGGCTCCTGCGGAGCAGTGCTGGCCGGCGGAACTAGCTGTACGATTGGTGTGCAGTTCGCACCGGTCACACCCGGATCGCCGATCAACGGAACGATCAGCGTGGGTGACAGCCCCGATCCGAAGAGCCCGCGCAGCATCACGCTGTCGGGCAATGGAACGCCGTAAGCGAGCAGGCGAAGCCGCGGCTGCATGTAAACCGGCGCGGGCCGCGCGCCGGTTTACACGTCCTTGAATTCGCGCTTCTTCTTGGCCGATTCGATCGCAGCTTGCGCCGCCGCCAGACGGGCCACCGGCACCCGGAACGGCGAACACGAAACGTAATCCAAACCCAACTTATGGCTCAGCTTGACGCTGGCGGGATCGCCGCCATGCTCGCCGCAGATGCCGATCTTCAAATTCCGGTTCGCCTTGCGGCCGCGTTCGATCGCGATCTTCATCAATTCGGCGACACCGGTCGAATCGAGTTCCTGAAACGGATCCTTCTTGTAGATGCCGCGCCGGATGTAGTCGTCAAGGAACTTGCCCGAATCGTCGCGCGAGATGCCATAGGTCATCTGGGTAAGGTCGTTGGTGCCGAATGAAAAGAACTCCGCCACCGATCCGATCTGATCGGCGGTGACGCATGCGCGCGGCAACTCGATCATCGTGCCGACCGTGAACGCCACCTTCATGCCGCGCTCTTTGAACACCTCGGCCGCCACCATGCGGACATCCGCGGCCAGAAAGTCGAATTCCTTCTTCTCGCCGATTAACGGAAGCATTATCTCGGGCATCGCCTTGACGCCTTCCTTGCGCAGGTCGCACGCCGCCTCCAGGATTGCGCGAGTCTGTGCCTGGTAAATTTCGGGATAGCTGATTCCCAGGCGCGAGCCGCGATGCCCCAGCATCGGATTGAACTCGAACAGACTTTCGCGCACGTGCCGCAGATGATCTGGCGTGGTGCCAATCTTCATTGCAAGGTCGCGAATCTCGTGCTCCTCCTTGGGCAGGAACTCGTGCAGCGGCGGATCGAGCAGCCGAATCGTGACCGGAAGGCCGGCCATCTCGCGCAGTATTCCGGCAAAGTCCCCCCGCTGCATCGGTATGATCTTCGCCAGCGCCTTGGCGCGCTGCGCGGCGATCTCCGCCATGATCATCTCGCGCACCGCATCGATTCGTTCGGGCGCGAAAAACATATGCTCGGTGCGGCACAGGCCAATGCCTTCGGCGCCAAGATCGCGCGCAATTTTCGCGTCGGTCGGCGTATCGGCATTGGCACGTACTCCGAGGCGCCGCTCACCGTCAGCCAGCGACATGAACTTGCGGAAGAAAGCGGGCGGTGGAATTTCCGGAGCGACTGTCGGAACGCGGCCCGCAATTACTTCGCCGGCCGATCCGTCGAGCGTGATGTATTCGCCGCGCCGGATCGTCTTTCCGCCGGCCGTCATCGTGCCGTTGATCATATCGATATCGAGCGCGGCGCATCCCGCCACGCAGCATTTGCCCATCCCACGCGCCACCACGGCGGCGTGGCTGGTCATGCCGCCGCGCGCGGTCAGAATGCCCTCGGCGACCTGCATCCCATGGATGTCCTCCGGCGAGGTTTCGATGCGAACCAAAATTACCTTGCGCCCGGCTTGCGCGACTGCAACCGCCTCATCGGCGGAAAAGACCACTTCGCCATTGACGGCGCCGGGCGAAGCCGGCAATCCGCGCGCGATCACCGTCCGCTTGCTGGACGGATCGAGCCGCGGATGAAGGAACTGTTCGAGTTGTTCCGGTGCGACGCGCTCGAGAGCGATCTTGCGATCGATCAGCTTTTCGGCCGCCATATCGACCGCAATCCGGACTGCCGCCTCGGCGGTGCGCTTGCCGGTTCGCGTCTGCAGCATGAACAGGCGGTTGCGCTCGATCGTGAACTCCATGTCCTGGCAATCCCGGAAATGGTGTTCCAGACGCGATGAGATCGCGAGCAGTTGCTTGTAGACCGGCGGGAAGCTTTCTTCCAGTGTCGGATGGCTGCCGGCGCGCTCGCTTTCGCTGACTCCCGCGCGCGCAGCCCATTTTCGTCCGGCGGCGACGCTGATTTGGCGGCCGGTGCGGATGCCGGCGACGACATCCTCGCCCTGCGCATTGGGGAGATACTCGCCGTAAATTCCCTTTTCCCCCGTGGCCGGATCGCGCGTGAATGCGACGCCAGTTGCGCAATCGTCGCCAAGGTTGCCGAATACCATCGATTGCACGGTGACCGCGGTGCCCCAGTCGCCGGGGATATTGTTGATTCGGCGATAGGTGACCGCGCGATCGTTGTTCCATGAGCCGAACACCGCACCGATCGCCATCCAAAGCTGCTCGTTGGGGTCCTGCGGCAAATCGCGGCCCGTGCGCGAGCGAATCAGCTCGCGGAACTCGCTGACCAATTCGCGCAGATCGTCAGCAGTCAGCTCGACGTCCTGCGCCACGCCGCGCGCGGTTTTCTTTTCTTCAATAATTTCTTCAAACGGATCCGGATCGGTCTTTTCCTCCGGCTTGAGCTTGAGCACCACGTCGCCGAACATCTGGCAGAAGCGGCGATAGGAGTCCCAGGCGAACCGTGAGTTTCCGCTGTCTTCCTCCAGCCCCTTCACCGTTTCGTCGGTCAGCCCCAGGTTCAGGACCGTGTCCATCATTCCGGGCATCGAGACGCGCGCGCCCGATCTAACCGACACGAGCAGCGGCCGCTTGGGATCGCCGAACTTGCGGCCCAGCGCCTTTTCGATTCGCGCCACGCTCTTTGCGACTCCCGCCGACAGACCGGACGGATACTTTTCGCCGTGCGCATAAAAGTAATTGCAGACACGTGTCGAAATCGTGAATCCCGGCGGTACCGGCAGCTTAAGCGAAGCCATCTCGGCCAGATTGGCGCCCTTGCCGCCCAGCAGATCGCGCATCGCCGAGCGTCCTTCCGCAACGCCCGCTCCAAAAAAGTAAATCTCAGGATGAACTCGACCCATGTGAACCCGTCTCTCTCCCCGGCTATCGGCTCCAGCCGATGCGTTTGTTCAATTCGTCAACCAATTGCGCGATCGGAATCCGATCCTGCCCCATCGAATCGCGATCGCGCAGCGTCACGGTATCATCGGTCATCGACTGGTGATCAATCGTGATGCCGTAGGGCGTGCCAACTTCGTCCTGGCGCCGATAGCGGCGGCCAATCGAGCCGGCCTGATCGTAGGCGGTCATAAAGTGGCGTTTCAGCATGTCGCAAACCGCGAGTGCCTTTTCCGGCTGTCCAGCCTTGCGAAGCAGCGGGTAAACCGCCACTTTGATCGGCGCAAGCCGCGGGTCCAGGCGCAACACGATGCGCTCCTCGTTCTCAACCACATCTTCGTCGTACGCATCGAGCATGAACGCGAGCATCGACCGATCCACACCGAGCGCCGGCTCGATCACCCACGGCCGGTAGCGCAGCTTGGCGTCCTCATCGAAATAGGTCAGGTCGCGCCCGCTGAATTTCGCATGTTGATCGAGATCGAAGCTGCCGCGCTTGGCCACGCCTTCCAATTCGCCCCATCCGAAGGGATATAGATATTCGATATCGGTGGTTCCGCTCGAGTAATGAGACAGCTCGTGAGTATCGTGCTCGCGGCGGCGCAGATGTTCGGCCTTGATCCCATACTTGACGTGCCAGTTGTACCGGAAATCGACCCAGTACCGGTACCATCGCTCCTCCTCTCCACGGTCTGGCCTGATGAAGAACTCCATCTCCATCTGCTCGAATTCGCGGGTGCGGAAGATGAAATTTTCCGTGGTGATTTCGTTACGAAACGATTTTCCGGTCTGCGCCACGCCGAACGGGAGCTTTACGCGCTGCGTATCGACGACGTTCTCAAAGTTGGCAAATATGCCCTGCGCGGTCTCGGGCCGCAGATATACGACCGCCGCAGTCTCCTCGACCGGGCCCATGAAGGTCTTGAACATCAGGTTGAAATTGCGCGCGGGAGTCAGCTCGCCGCCGCATTCGGGACATTTGTCGCCGGCAATCTTGTCGGCCCGAAAGCGCTGCTTGCATGCCTTACAATCGACGAGCGGGTCGGTGAAGTTCTGCAGATGGCCGGACGCCTCCCAAGTGCGGGGATGCTGAAAAATGGCCGAATCCAGTCCAAGTACGTCTGTGCGATACTGGACCATCTCGCGCCACCACGCCTCTTTGACGTTGCGCTTGAGCTCGATCCCCAGCGGGCCGTAATCATAGGTCGATCCCAGGCCGCCATAGATGTCGCTGGTTGGGAAAACGATCCCGCGGCGTTTGCAGAGGTTGACCAGTTTTTCCATCGTGACCGGGCGTTTGGTCACGGATACGGCATTTTCGTCGGACAAGAATTTCTCCTGAAAAGCTTTGGCGAATGGAATCCCGTATGATACCGATGTTCATGGAATTCTCAAACCCTGACCGAAACCTTTCACCCCTTCGGAGCCGTCGAAAACGGCGTCCCGCCGTTTTCGGCACTGCGGGATGTTTGAAACCCGTTAGGGGTTTCAAGAAGGCTATGATTAGGAGGTCCCTCATGCGGCGTTCAACGCTACTTACATGCGCGCTCGCGATCGGCGCGGCAATTGCGCTCGCCGGATGCGGCCACAAGCTGGTCGCCCATAATGGGGAGAGCACGGTAGGTCTCTACCCCGACGAGGACACCTATCAGAAGCTGACCGATCTAAAGAGCAAGGGCGGAGTAATCGGCGGGATGATCGGTGGCTTGGGCCAAGGGATCGCCGCCAAGCAGGTCGATAACAATACGCCGGTGAAAGTCCTCTCCAGCGACGACAAGGGCGCGCAGGTCGAGGTCCTCGACGGCGCGTTCAAAGGCGAACGCGGGTTTGTCCCCAAGGACAATCTGGATTAGAACTGCGCCGTGATGCTTAAACGGCGTTGGCGCCGCGTTCGCCGGTGCGGATGCGCACGACTTCTTCCATCGGCATCACGAAAATCTTGCCGTCACCGATTCGTCCGGTCCGCGCCGCGCGCTCGATCGTTTCAACTACCTGCGTGGCCAGCTCGTCTGACACGATGATTTCGAGCTTCACTTTGGGCAGGAAATCGACCACATACTCGGCGCCGCGATAGAGCTCGGTATGCCCCTTCTGCCGGCCAAAGCCTTTTACTTCGCTGACCGTAAGTCCCTGAATCCCGATACTCGACAACGCCTCTTTGACTTCATCGAGTTTGAACGGCTTGATGATCGCCTCGACCTTCTTCATATGGCTCCTATCGACGTTTCCTCAAGCGGCCGCTTGGGCGCCGCCCATCCTCCGCCACCGCCACAATAACCTTTCCCATGTCATCATTGTGGTGCAAGCCCCCCTACGGGTGAATCTAGCACAAGAGGACGCAATCGCGATGCCAACGCGATTAGTCTCAAATGGGCATTTTGACACATCGAAACATGCTGGAGTGCCCGCTTGGCGGGCGTGCGATTAAGCGGCAGGCACTAGGCGGACGCTTTTTCGCTGCGCTTCGTAGAGAATTTAGGCTCCTCGCCAAGCCTTAGCCGCTGGATATTCTCCAAATGCCGGAACAAGACCAGCGCCGACATAATGATGGCGAGCAGCACATAATGGCGGGGCAGGCCCGTCGCCAGCGCGGCAGGCGGCAGTGCGATCGCGGCGCAAATCGACGCAAGCGACATTATCCGGCTCACCGCAAAGACGGCAATAAAAACCGCCAGCGCGATTAAGAGAACAATCGGCGATATCACCAGCCATATCCCGAGCGCGGCCGACACGCCTTTGCCTCCGCTGAAGCCCAAGAACACCGAACAGATCGATCCGATAAAAGCTGCAATTGCAACCGCGGCAACGATGGAAGGCGTAAATCCGAAGGCTCGCGCGATAGCCACCGGGATCGCACCCTTGAGAATATCGCCGATAAAAGTAATCGCGGCGGCTTTCGACCCCCCCGCCCGTGCCACATTGGTCATCCCGATGTTGCCCGAGCCTACACCGCGCGGATCGAAGCCCTGCATACGTCCCACAATCACACCGGTAGGGATCGACCCGATCAGATAGGCGGCGGCTATTAGAAGGATGAACTCGATCACGGCTACAGTACGATCCTTGGAAACGGTGGTCGGGGTGACTGGATTTGAACCAGCGACTCCTGCGTCCCGAACGCAGTGCTCTGGCCAGGCTGAGCTACACCCCGACTATGGCCAATTTTCCGGAAAAACGCCGGACCACTTTTATAGCATCGCCCGCCAATCGGCGCGAGCGCACCGTAATCGCGGGTGGTGGCCTGATTTCAGAGCGAGTGGCCTGCTTTGAAAGATTGGGGGGGGCCTGAAATGATCGGAATCGATTGGACGGCTCGACGCTTCACCGCATCCTGAACAGGAAATAAACGGTAGCTCCCAAAAACGATACGCAGAGCCACCAGATGAGTATGCGAGTGATAATCCCAACCGAGCGATCGATTGAACGCAGGCATTCAATTTCAGATTTCAGTTCGTAATCGCATTTGCCGCACTGCCGCGCGTCAAGCTCGGCTTTAGCTCCGCAGACCGGGCACTTCGTCATCTCAGCCATGGCCAGACCATCATATCGCCAGCGGACTGCAACGGGAAATTAATTTTTCGAGGGCCGCATCATGCGTCAGTCCTGGACTGCACCGGCGCGCCGCTGGCCGATGTGCCAAAGCACGCCGGATGGATCAAAGATAAATGCGACCCGAATGCCCCACGGCTGCATCGCCGGCGCGCGCGGGGGCCTAACATTGAATTTTCCGGGTAGATCGAGCGCCTCGATGTGCTTCCACCATGCGTCGAGATCATCGACCATGAGCTGAATCACAAAGTTCTCAGCCAATTCCTTTTGATAGAAGCGCTGGAGAATGAAGCCGCCGGAACCGACCCTGAATATCGCCACTTCGCCATCAAGAATCTTTTCGAACCCGAGCGTTTCATAAAAGCGCTTGGAGAGATCGAAGTCTTTCGCCGGCAGGAATGGGCGGGCCAGCTCCGTTCCGCTCGGAACTTTGTTCATCGTTTACTCCTTCGAGTCCGACCCGGTGGCCTGCTCCCCAATTTCCCTCCAATCATAAGTAGAGACCGCCGGTTATAGCGCCCACTTGGGGCGGTTGCATTGCCCGTCCTTTAAGCATGGCGAACTGGGTCGGCGTCAAGGCGCCAAGGCTGCTATGTGGCCGC
>DATKOZ010000072.1:0-41428 GCA_035524375.1 Binataceae bacterium (SeqCode)
GACGACAACCGGCCGCGATAACTCGGCAAATCGAAAAGGCAGGATGGCAATATGGCGGCATTAACTAGTTCCCGAAACACCCCCGAAATGGGCGACGGCGGCCGGATGCGCGTTTATCCGGTTGAGGCGAATACGAATATCTACTTGGGCAGCATCGTTGCGCTAAATGCGGCAGGCAATGCGGTGCCGGCGTCGGCGACCACCGACTCTGCCAATACGCTGAAAGCGATCGGACGCGCCGAGCGGGTCCAGGACGGAATTCCCGGCGCCGACGCAATCAATAATCCCGGCGCGGCTGGCGCAATTTCGATCGTCGTGCGCAAAGGCGTCTTTCTGTATGCGCAAGACAGTTCGATCGCGCAGGCGCAACTGGGCGCCACGTGCTTCGCGCTGGACGACAATAATGTGACCGCAACCGACCGCGGTACGGGCGCCTCCGTGCAGCAGTATGCCGCGGTTGGTGAGGCGGTCGCGCTCGATCCGTCCGGGCAGGTGTGGGTCGATTTCTGGCATCAAGCCACTCCAACCGCTTAACGGGCGGGCGATCCGATGACTAACGGCTCCGCAAAGGAATAATCAGATGGAAATCAGCGCAGCGAACCTGACCGCATTGTTCACCGGCTTTGACGTGGTCTTCCAGCGCGGCTTCGAAAAGCCGCCCTCTTATTACGAACAAATCTCGACTGTAGTGCGCTCGGCTTCGCGACAAACTACCTATCCATGGCTCGGACGCACTACCAAGTTCCGCGAATGGCTCGGCGACCGCGTTATCCAGGCGCTGGAAGCTCATGCCTACACGATCGTGAACAAGAATTTTGAAGACACCGTCGCGCTCGATCGCAATGACATCGAGGACGATACCTACGGCGTCTACGAGCCGATCATCGAGCAGCTCGGCTGGGACACCAAGGTGCATCCCGACATGCTGCTTTTCTCGATGGTCAAGAACGCGGTTACCAGCCCCTCGACCGTGGTCGGCTTCGACGGCCAGCCGTTCTTTTCCACCAGCCATCCGGTGGGCCTGGCGGGAGAACCGGGCACAACCGCGGCGAATATCAACACGTCAGGTTCCGGACCGTATTGGTATTTGATCGACGCATCGCGGGTGATTCGCCCCTTCATTTTCCAGCTTCGCCGCGAGTATGCGGTAACGCGAATGAACGCGGTTACCGATGAAGGCGTGTTCAACCGGCGCGAATTCCGCTACGGAGTCGACGGCCGTGCAAATACCGGTGTCGGCCTGTGGCAGTTGGCATACGCGAGCAATACCGATCTAAGTAATCCCGCAAACTACGGAGCGGCGCGTGCCGCGATGCGAGCGCTTAAAACCGATGCGGGGCAGCCGTTCGGCGCGCTATCGAGCGGGAAAGGTGTCTATCTGCTGGTGCCTCCCGCATTGGAAGAGGTTGCCCGGCAGCTGCTTCATTCGGAATTTATGGCAGGCGCTGGCGCCAGCTCGGGAGTTGCAACTTCGAACATATGGCTCAATAGCGCCGAACTAATCGTCAGTGAGTATCTGGCCTGACGGAGAATGATTTCTGTGACGACGCATCCCCTCTCCCCCAGCCGGACTGCCGCGGCTTCCCTCCTGTCCGCGGCGCCGGACTACGCCCGGCCAACCCGCGGGCGCTGGGCATCAAGCCCGGCGCCCGCGGGCCCCCCCTCTGGGCGGCTGACTCCGCTTCCAGCCGACCGGGGAATTAATGAACAATCAGCCCCGCCACCATTACAAACGGCGGGACCATTTATCGAAATATCCAAACGGGAGGAACACGACCGATGAAGGCCGATGAACTGACTGTGAACGGAGTTCGTGTCGAGAGCGCCGATGGCCTCGACGTACCTGGCGAAAAGGCGGTGAATCTTCCGTCAGGGGCTAGGGCTGTCATCCGAACCGGACGGGGGCGCGACTTAATGAATGCGCAGCGCGCGTCGACCGGCAAGGGCGGCACCGCGATGACGTTCGCGCTGATCGCGGAGCTGGCGCGCATCGACGGACGCAGGATCGTATACGAGGACGTTCTTGAAATGGACCTCCGCGACGTGATGGCCCTGCAGAGCGAGGTGCTGGGTGAAAATTTCATGGTCCCTCCGCCGCAGGTTTCGCCGGGCTCGTCCGATTCGGATTCTCAGCCGGAGAATTGAGCGGAATGAGCTTCGCGGAACTGGCGTACTGGACCGGCGCGGTCGCTGAATACTCAAATCCGCACAGCGATCGCGGCGGAGGGTTTGGAAACTAAACCATGAAACACGGCGAGTAATTAGATGAAGCCGAATGTGAAGACACCTGCGGGGCGAATTGTGAGCCGACGGCGCACACGACCGCAATGCATAAATTGTGGCGGGAACGGGAATCTTCTGCTCCGGTTTGTACTCCATGCTCCTCCGGCCCTCATCCGAGGAAGTTCACTTAACGGCTGATCGAGTAGCAATGCCGTTTTGGCGCAATTGAATGAAACCAGAAGCGAAAGACGAGTGTTTACTAAGTATCGAGCGGTTCGCGCACGCGATTGAAATGCCGGATGATTTCGCGCGCCGCGCAGCAAATGACTTGCTATTGCTGAATGGGCGGCTGGGATCCTGTGCTGTCGCTTTGGCTGAATCTGCGGGGATACACGAAATGCCGCCACAAGAGCAAGATGGCTATGACCACCCATCCCAGCAGATCGATGGAGGAGTTGGAGAGCAACTTGAAGTAAGCCAAGGTCCCAGCCCCGATCGCGCCAGCCAAGGCAACGATTACGTAGATCGTAAAAGGAACGGGAATCTTCTGCTCCGGCTTGTTCTCCATGTTCCCCCTGCTCTCGTCCAAGAAGGTTTATTCAACGGCGGTAGAAGTGTCAACGCCTGGTTCGGTGCAAACAAATGAAACCGGAAACGACAGATGATTGTTTGCTGAGTCTAGAGCGAGCCGCGCATGCGATTGAAGTGCTGGACGATTTCGCGCGTCGCCTCGATCTTATCGCGCGTAGCTCGGCGGTCGTCGAATCCGTGTCTAGGTTGCCAGGCATTCCACCATTGGGCCGGCAGGCATCGGCTGGCAGCACGGACTCGAATCAGCAGGGGAGGCTGAGCTTATTCAATGAGCAGATTGATGCGCTGAGCCATTACGAAACCACGCTAAAAAGGCTGCGGGCTGCATCTGCATTAGTCACTCCCGCCGTCGGCTCGAAAGCTGTAACAACGACCACGCTTTTGCCTTCCGCTTACTTCGACCAAATAGCCAAAGCGGCGGAGGCGCTTACTTCGCTGGGCAAGGCGATTGACATGCTCGATCGATCAGCCCGGACCGCTGTTGCTGCATTTCCGTTTGTTGGAGATAGGCAGGTTTCTCAAAGCCAAGCCGGGGGGGTGAGGGGTTCGGCGGCAGATGCTGTCGAGGCAGGTGGGAAGTTCGTGGATCATCTCGCTTCGGTGGCGACGATCTACGAATTTTTTGAAAAGCGCAAATCCATCTCCGAAGCGGCCGGTCAACTGGAGAAATTCGGCCAGGCCGTGAAGGGGCTGGAAGTTACCGACAAGGCGGCGGAGATCCTGTCATCGCTGGGCAAGGCGGTCGGAGGGCTGGAGATCGCCGGAACGGTGACGGAATCATTGTCGGCCACGGGCGCGGCCCTGAGCGCATTGGCCGTTCCCGCCGCCGCGCTGGCCGCTTTCGGCGCCGGTGCATGGGCGGGCAACAAACTTGGAAGTTACTTGGAAGAGCACTACCAAATCCAAGATCGGCTGGCGCATCCACTCCATCCTGAAGTGTACGCAGCCTTGGCCAAAAACGAAGCCCCATATGAACAAGTGCATATGGCGGTCCTGGCCGCGCGGACGTTGCATCCGTTCGCCGCCGCAGCGCATCCCGCATTCAATCCGCCGAAGCCGCCGCCGCTGCCGCCTCTGCCGCGCCGCGCCGATAGTGCCGAGGCGATCGCCACCACCGTCAACTTCTCGCCGACCGTGAACATCGAAGTGCGCGGCGCCGAGGAGCAGCGAAGCTTTGTCGAGCGAGTGAAAGAGGCGATGAAAAATGCATTGGACTCGTTCGACGGGGAACTTGAAGAAAAACTCAAGCGGACATGGGAGCGGGTGTTCGCCCGCCATGAACGGTCGCAATTCTAACGCCGAGGAATAGCCAGTGAGTTACGCAACCTCATCCGACATGATTGGCCGCTATCCGAACCGCGACCTGGTCCAACTGACTAATGAGGACCCTACCGCGGCGACTATCAATACCGCTCCGATCGTTCAGGCGCTTGCCGACGCTTCCGCCGAAATCGACGGCTACCTCGAATGCCGGTTCGCGCTGCCACTGTCCGATCCGCCCGCGACGCTCAATCGGCTATGCACCGATATTGCGATGTATCGTTTGCAATCGTTGCGCCCGCTTCACGATCTGGCCGACGCGCGTCGCCGATACGACGACGCGATAGCAACTCTGCAAAAAGTCGCCGCCGGTGAACTTACGATCGGCCTAGCGACCGACGGCAAAGAGCCGCCAACGGCCGCCGATTCAGAGATTGTGAAGGGAGCAAAGCGCATCTTCGGCCGCGGAAGGCTCAAGGGGTACTGAGGATGACATTGGATACCGCATGGGCCGGGTCCGAGTTTTCACCGCCGACCCCGATAGATATCGCCACGATTGAGAATGCGCTTCTGACGCGGCTTCGCTCGCAGATTACGACGGTCGAGATCATCCATTATCCCGATCAGCCCGAAAGCTGGCGCATGACGCACCGCATCGGCGCGATCCTGGTCCGATATGCGGGCGCCAAATACGGCACTCAACTCGACACCGCCGCAGTCATCCAGGAGCGCGAGCTGCGATTCGAATTGTTCGTGATGATGCGTGACCTTGGCTGGGGCGTGGGGGGAGATCCCGGTGGCACCAGCCCGGGCGCATACGCAATGATTGAAGCGGTTCGGGCCGCGCTGACCGGCTTTATCGTGCCGGGCTGCCGAAAGTTGTACCCGCTCAGCGAAGAGTTTTCCGAGCGCGACAAGCAGGGTGGGGTGTGGACCTACAGAATCTTCTTTGCGCTTTCGACGGTTGCGGTCGAGCCGTCCACGATCGACGAGTTTCCGCTGTTCGTGCGCGGAGTCGTGATGGACGAGGCAGGCCAGACGGCCATCACCGTTGGCCCGTCGTCGTACACGTTCGACACGTCGGGAAACATCCAGCTTCCGCATGGAAATGTATTTGCACTCGCAGTGACGGGTCCGGGCAATGTGACGCTGATTCAAAGCCGAGACTATTCGGTGGATCGTGCCGACGGAATTATCTCAATCGTGTCCGGCGGTTCGGCCTCAGCCGGCGAAACCGTACAGGTGACCTACAGCTACGCCGACGAGGCGATCGCATCCGCGGGAGAAACGGCACCGCTTGCATAAAACAAGATGATCAGAAACGCAATTCAACTGAGCAACGGGTGAATGTGAAATGCCAGCCAGCTTTCTTCATGGAGTCGAAGTAATCGAGGTGACCAATGGGCCGCTCCCGATCACGGTGGTTAAGTCCGCCGTAATTGGGTTGGTAGGGACTGCGCCCGCCTGGGCGGTGGAGCCGCCGGCAGTGGTGCCGTCGCCGAACGTGTCGACGCTCGTATCGTCGGCGCTGGACGCGGAGAATTTCGGTCCGCTGATTCGCGGCTACACGATTCCGTATGCGCTTGCAGCAATTCAAGAGCAGGGTGCGGGACAGGCGATCGTCGTAAATGTGTTCGACCCGGCACTGCACTACTCCGCGATCACCGCACAAGCAGGTCAATTTCCGGCCAGCGGGGCGCAAGCAATCAACCTTGGCCACATGGGAATCGTGTCGGGCACAGTAACGGTCACAAATTCGTCCGGATCGACGACCTACGTCGAAAATACCGATTACACAGTGGACTACGTAAACGGTGTAATCGCACAAAAGACCGGCGGTTCGATGACCTCCAACGAATCGGTGAAGGTCACGTTCCATTATGCGGACCCGACCAAGGTTGCGGACTCGGATGTGATTGGCGCGGTCAGCGGCGGAGTTTATAGCGGACTTCAGGCGCTCCAGACCACCTATGGAACGATGGGCTTTTTCCCGAAAATACTGATTGCGCCCGGATACTCCCAGAACGCCGATGTCGCCGGCGCGATGACGGCAACGGCGAATTCGATCCGTGCGATGGCGCTGATCGATTCGCCGCCTTCGACCGCGGCTGCAACCGCAATTTCAAATCGCGGCGCGACCAGTAATGCATTCAACACGTCGAGCGCGCGCGCGATCCTCTGTTATCCGCAGGAATCGTTTTATGACACAGGTTTGATTTCCACCGGCGTTACGATCGATTCGTCGGGCGCCGCTATTACGGCTGCCGCCAATGCGAATGCAGTGGGTCCGTACTCGCAATGGGTGGCGGGCGCGATGGCGGCCAAGGACCTCGCGCAGGGCTACTGGTGGTCGCCTTCGAATACCCAAGTCGAAGGAATTCTGGGTCCCGACGTTCAGTTGTACGCTTCGATTCTTGATCCGAACTGCGATGTGAACATCCTGAACGCCGCCGGCATCGTGACGGTATTCAACGCATTCGGAACCGGCTTGCGCGTGTGGGGAAATCGCAGCGCCGCGTATCCGTCCAGCACCGCGCCGGACAATTTCATTTCCGTGCGCCGGACCATGGACGTAATCGAAGAGTCGGTCGAGCTGGCGATGCTCCAGTTCATCGACCAGCCGATCTCGAACGCGCTAATTGGCGCAATTTTGGCCAGCGCCAATGCGTTCGTCAGATCGCTGATTCAGCGTGGCGCGCTGGTGGCCGGATCGGTGAGCTACGATCCTTCGGAAAATCCGCCGGCTCAAATCGCTGCGGGACAACTGGTGTTCGACGTCGACGTGATGCCGCCGCCGCCGGCCGAACGAATCACTTTCCGGACATTCATCGATATCACGCTGCTCCAGCAGCTCGGTCAAACCAGCCCAATCACGTCGGCGGCATAAGGAAGGCCAGACAGCCATGAATATTCAAATCAATTCACTCACCAATGCGAATATATACATCGACGGCGTCGGCCTGCTGGGACGCGCCGAAGAAATCGATATTCCTCATCCCAAGCATAAAATGATCGACTACAAGGGCTTGGGCATGGCCGGGACGGCGGAACTGTGGGCGGGCGTGGACAAGCTCGAGTCGAAAATCAAATGGTCGTCGTTCGACGCCGAAACGCTCACAATGTCGGCCAGTCCGTTCAAGACCCATTACTTTCAGGCGCGGGGCAACCTTGAGCAGTACACCAGCCAGGGCCGCAGCGCGGAACTTCCGGTCGTCTACATGATGACGGGAGTGTTCAAGGACGCCGGGGCGCCCAGCTTCCGGCAGCATCAGATGGTCGAGACCACCTCGACCGTAAGCATCTACCACTGCGAGCTGTTTGTCGCGGGCGTCCAAATTTATTTGTACGACGTGTTCGCAAACATTTACATCGTCGGCGGTGTCGATCAGCTCGCAAATTTCCGCTCCAACCTCGGCGGCTGATCGCATAGCGGCATAGTCATTTGATGAAAACGACACGAGACGTGTGCCTGAAAGGGAGCTCGGTGACGCGATGGGCATAAGGCTGTTTGTTGGAAATCTAAGTTTCTCACTTGCCGATGAGACGCTGCGCAATGCGTTCGCAGCCACCGGCGCCGTCGAGCGGGCGGAGATTGTACGTGAGCGCAGCGACGGACGGTCGCGCGGCTACGGGTTCGTCGAGATGGCGACCGAGGATGAAGCGGCCGGCGCCATCAAAGCGCTGGACGGCACGGAGCTTGGCGGACGGCCAATGCGCATCGAATTGGCAGTATCGGTCCGCCGGCCGGTGCGGGCGCATTCCTGAGGGTCCAGCGAATGTTTGCTGCATTGGGTGACATTGTATTCGAGGTGGTCGGTTCGCCGGAATCGATTCAGTCGACTACGCGCTTTGACTATGCGGAGCAGCGGGTGGTTGAAGACAAGCCACGCCTCCAATGGCTGGCAAATGACTTGGAGCGCATCCGTCTGGAGATATTTTTACATGCATCATTTACCGACCCGGGCGCGCAAATTGTTGCGATCAGGGCGGCTGGATCCGCACACTTGGCGCTGCCGCTGGTCTTAGGCAACGGCGGCTTTCGCGGATTCTACGTGATCGAAGCGGTTGCAGTCCGCTCGCGGCAATCCTCGGCGGGCGGAGCGCCGATCGCGATTACGGCATCGATTGAGTTGAAGGAATGGTCGCTCGAATCTGAGCTCGATTCCGCCGCACCGCCAATTCCCGGTTTTGCGCCGCTTGGACTGTCGGCGGCATCCGGTGGAACGGCCGGCCCCGTCACCGCGGCTGCACCGATCCCCGGCGTATCGGCGGTAAGCAGCCTTCCGGCCAATATTCAGCCGCCGGCCACAACCGTACAGGGATTCAACTTGGACGCCGTGCCAGCGTCATCAATCGTCAGAGGTGCGGCACAAT
Organism: Binataceae bacterium (SeqCode); assembly: GCA_035524375.1. Taxonomy (GTDB): domain Bacteria; phylum Desulfobacterota; class Binatia; order Binatales; family Binataceae; genus Binatus. The sequence goes on from DATKOZ010000072.1 coordinate 8,449, forward strand.
GAGTATCGCCGGCAGATACATAATGCATACGACCATCGCCAGTGAGCGATGGGATTTGCTCGCGTGGCAATACTACGGTGACGCGACTCAGTTTAGCGCAATCATAATGGCCAATCCGGCAGTTCCAATTGCGCCGGTACTCGATGCGGGTACGGTCGTGGCGGTGCCGATAATGATGGCTTCAACACCGGTGTCAGCGAATCTGCCGCCATGGAAGCGGCCCCAAGCGGCGAATTGACGATGGCATCGGCATTGGCATACCCGGTTCGGACGCCACAGTGGATCCTCTCATATCAGGGCGTGAACATCACTGCGGACATTTCAACGATGGTGCTGTCGGTAACCTATACCGATCGGCTGGGTGGAGAGGCAGGCGAAATCGAGCTGGAGATCGAGGACCACGCGAAGCGATGGCAGGGACCGTGGTACCCGGCGCTAGGCGATGTGGTCAGCCTGGCAATTGGCTATCGGGGAGAGGCGATGCTTCCGTGCGGCGATTTCCAAGTTGACGATTTGGAGTTGTCCGGGCCTCCGGACGTGTTTCGGCTGCGCTGCTTATCGGCCTACATAACTCCCGCGATGCGAACACCGAACACAGTGCCATTCGAAAATTACACGGTAATGGGAATCGCGCAGGCGATCGCAGCGAAGTATCAACTCGGCGTGGTCGGCGCACCGGGCCTCGACGATATTGAGTACGCGCGCATCACCCAAAAGCAGGAGACCGACCTGGCGTTTCTCAGACGGCTGGCGAACGAGCATAACTACGAATTTACCGTGGCCGGCACGCAACTGGTCTTCTACGCGCGCGGCGACCTGGAATCGGCGGCTCCGGTGGCGACGATCGTGCGTTCCGACGTCGAACAATTTTCCTTTCGCAATCGCACCCGGACGATTTATCAGGGCGCGCAGGTATCGTATCAAAATCCGGACAACAAATCCGTGATCACTCGGAACGCGGCAGCGACGACTCCGGTCGCGCCCACAGACACCCTCAAAATCGTCTCGCGATGCGAAAACGGACAGCAGGCCGCGATCAAGGCACAAGCCGCGCTTCATTTTCACAACATGGTTGCGACCGAAGCCTGGGTTTCCGGTCCCGGAATGACTGCGCTTGCTGCCGGGAACACGATCGCGCTGAGCGGATGGGGCGTAATGGACAGTACCTACCTAATAGAGACCGCGCGCCATCGCCTTTCACGGTCGCGCGGTTACACAACCGAAGTGGAGGTGCGAAGTGTTTCATAGGGTTAATTCTGCGGCGCTAATCGCGCTCGCTATCGCGGCGTCCGGCACTCCGGTGTGGGCGCAATATGGTGCGATCGTCCCCGGCGCACGCCAGACCGTTATCAGCGCAACGGCCGGGACCGCGGGTGCGGCGGTCAGCGCTACTACGCCGGCCGGATCCGGAAAAACCACGCGCCTGTGGAATTTTACGATTACCTGTACGCCTGCATCCGGCATCGTGGCGGGACAAGTAACCGTTACGGACGGCACATGGTCGACAGCGTACCAATTGGTGGAAACGACCGCCGGCGCAAAATTGCAGGAGCAGTTGCCGCCAGTCGATGCGTCGGCGTCGAACACCGCGATCGCGATCAATGTGCCGGCGATTTCCAATGGCGGCGTCTGTTCGATCGCCGCTGCCTACAGCCAGCAGACCTGAGAGAACTGTCAAATGAAACGCATTGCAATCTATGCGGTCGTCCTCGTGGGCGCAGTTCCGAGCTTTGCGCGCGCGCAAATCAACCTGGTCGGAGTCGGCGCATTTGCCGGCGCGTCACCGGGTTCATCGCTCAATTGCTATCTTCCAGCAGGCGGCTCGGCGGGTGATGTCGCCATTGCCTATTTGAGCATGAATGGAGCGCCGTCGACGGTCACACCGCCGGCGGGATGGACTGAGATTGCCACGCAAGCGGTTGGAAATGAGAAATTCTGGGTCTTCGACATAGTGCGTGGAGCAAGTCCGCCTGCAACAACATTCACAATGGACGCGAGTACTTACGCATCGTGCTACGTAATCGAGTACAGTGGCGAGAACCAGTCTGCACCGATCGACCAATTCGCCAGCACAAGCGCATCATCGGTAACTACGTTGAATAGTCCGCAGGTCACGCCGTCGCAATCAGGCGACCTACTGATAGTGGCATTCGGCGAAAACGACGGTGCCAGCTCAATTAGTCATACCGCTACTGGATCGCCCACGTTGTCGTCCGAATGGGAAGTGACCAACCAGGGTGCCTATGCCACGCAATGGGGCGGCGACTTAACTCTGAGCAGCACGGCACAGACGACGGCATATACGATGACGTACAGCTCTGGCGGCCAGAATGCGGCGAGCATCGTGGTTGCGCTGGCTCCGGGGGCTCCACCAACGCCGACGCCAACCGCGACTGTTTCACCTACCCCGACCGTGATTCCGACACCAACTCCGACCGCCGACGAATGCGAAATGGTGCAAGGCGGTCCGATCGAGACGGCCAGCGCCGATAGCATCACGCTTGCCCCCGAATACAGTTTCGCCGGAAACTTTCTCGCGGTCGGCGTTAATCTCGTGTACACGAGTGGCGCCGCTCCCGCGCTTTCCGCCAGCGACTCGGTCGGCAATTCATGGACGCCATGTGTCACTGCGACGTGCGCGCCGACCGCAGTCTCCGGCGGCATGATGCAAATGTATGTTTGCTACACAACCGACGCGTCGACCGCAGTCGATCAAATTACCATCACAAACTCGGCGAATAACACGGTGCAAATGGTTGCCGGGTTAGTCGAAATTAATGGCTCCAGCTACATGCTCGACACCGTCGGCAATTGTATGTCAGCCGACGACGCAAATCCGGCTGCTGGTTCCGTGGCAATGCGATACTCGAACGAATTTGCGTTCGGCGCGTGCGCCCTGGCTCCCGAATCAACGCTGACGGTGGGTGGGCCATCGTCGCCATGGGTTGCTTTGAATGAATCGATATCGTCGCCGGCGGCGATGCTGCCCGCGTATGCGCAACCGGCAGCCGGCACCCTGTCGCTGAGCTATACAATCACACCCGCATCGCCGCACATCTGCGAGTCATTCGCGATTCATTGCGGCACGGCGATACCGATTCCAGCTCCGACTCCTGAGGCAGCGGAAGATTCCGTCGCTCGGCCGTGGAGTTGGTTCGTGGGGAAACGCCAATGAGATCGAGTCGAGATAATCCGCATGCGCATCCCGGCTATATGGGATTCCGGGTCGGGCTGGTGAAGCAGCTGGATCCAGCGAATGCAAAGGTGCGGGTCGTATTTCCAGATTACGACCAGCTTTTGAGCTTCTGGCTGCCCGTCGTAGTCATGAAGTCCCAGAATGACAAGGCATACTGGCTGCCCGATTTGGGCGAACAGGTGATCTGCCTGATGGATCGCCGCGACGAAGCCGGCTGCGTGCTAGGCGCGATCTACTCGTCCGTGGATGTGCCGCCAGTAACTTCGCCCGACAAATGGCACGTGACATTCAAGGATGGAGCGTCGGTCGAGTACGACCGGGCATCGCATGTGCTCGACTTGAAATTCAGCGACGGCGCCGAAATCACCTATGACGCCGTAGCTCACTTGCTCACACTTTCGGCGCCCGACGGCGATATCAAGTTCACTACCAGTGACTACGACACGTCTCTGAACCAGATAATTTCCATCTACAACGGCCACACCCATCCCGATCCGCAGGGTGGCAACACCGGTGCGCCGAGTCAGGTGATTCCATGAGCGCCGGCGCAGTCACGCTTGCCGATATATCGTCGGCTGATTGGTCGCTCAAGCTGGGCGCGATCGGCAACGTGGTTCAGGGGCTCGGCGATGTCGAGCAGTGTCTGGCGATTATCGTGACGACACCCAAGGGCAGCGATCCGCTGCGGCCGACTTTCGGCGCAGATGTTTGGCGATACATCGACTTTCCGATCAGCGTGGCGCTGCCGGCGATCGTGCGCGAGGTAACGACCGCAGTTCTCGTCTGGGAGCCGCGCGTGACGCTGATTTCGGTGAATGCCGCGCCCGTGCTCGACGGCTCCTGGCAGTCGGGGGCGCATCTGAATGTGACGCTTCAGTGGCAACTAAAATTGGGCGGAGCAGCGGCGCCGACGCAATCCACATCGGTCGGGATTGGGTGAAAAAGCTTGATCTATCGACAGGCTGAATCAACAAGAGGAGTGAAGTGATGAGTGCGGGACTTCCGGCGCTGCCGAATCCGGCTTTCGTCAATGACGCGGACGGGCTTGATCCGAACAAGATCGTCGCCGATATGGTGGCGGCGTTTCAAGCCGCCTCGGGCCGGACGCTTCAGCCGGCGCAGGTCGAGCGGCTGCTGATAAATCTTTATGCCTACCGCGAGTCGCTGGTGCGCAATGCGATCCAGTGGGCCGGAATGCAGAACCTCCTCGCGTTCGCGGCATTTCCGATGCTTGACTATCTGGGGCAACTGCTCGGTGTCACGCGGCTTGGCTCGCAGCCGGCGCTGACTGCGATTCAGTTCACGCTCGCCAATCCGCTAACCGTTTCGGTCACAATTCCGGCTGGAGCTCTGGTTGGAACTCAAGACGGACAATTCCAATTCGGCACCAGCTCCGCGCTTATCATAGAACCCGGACAAACGACGGGAGTCGCCGCCGCCGCGTGCACTGCGTCCGGTGAAGGCGGCAATGGCTACTTGCCGGGTCAGATTGATGTTCTGCTCTCGCCGAATGCGCTGATCGCGTCGGCATCGAACACGACCATCAGTTCCGGCGGTTCATCGCCCGAGACCGACGATCATCTGCGCGCGCGCATTCAAGCGGCGCCCAATTCATTCAGCGTGGCTGGGCCCGGCGCGGCGTATCGCTGCTTCGCGATGGCCGTGGATCCCGGGATCATCGATGCGCAGATTACCAGCCCGGTTCCCGGCACGGTGAACGTTTATGTTTTGACCGGGCCGATCTCGCAGCCTGCGGTTCCGCCCAATAACGCGGGAGTGGCATCCGCTTCGTTGCTCGCGGCGGTTCTGGCCGCATTGTCTGACGACAAGGTGCGACCGCTCACGGACACGGTGAATGTAAATGCGGTTATCGAGATCGATTATGAAATCGATGCGACTGTAACGCTGTTCAGCGATGCCGATCCGGCCAACACGCAAGCGGCGGTCGAGCAGGCGGCGCAGCAGTTTGCAATCAACCTTGCGTCGCGAATCCAACGCGACATCGTGCCCGAGGAAATCATCGCGGCCTTGACCGTCCCCGGCGTTTATCGGGTGCAATTGGCCACCCCGTCCTACCAGCAACTTACACCCGGGCAGTGGGCAAACTGCTCGGTCGTCAACGTAACGATTCAGCAAGGCGCGGAGCATAGCTGATGCCAGAATTATCTCCACAGCCTTCAATTAACGACCTGCGATCGCAGGCGCACGCGCAGCTGATCGCGCGGCTGGGTGTACTGGACCTGACGTCGCTCCTGGTTTATCGAATCGATTCCACGCCGGAGTCGGCGCTCAAATGGCTCGCGTGGCAATTCGACGTGCTGGATGCGGCGTGGAACCTGCTGGCGAATCCGGCCGGCGAATCGATCGATTCGCTCACCGACATCGATTCGTTAACGGACATCGACACGCTGGATTCGCCGAATAGCGAGGCCGGGCCCAGCGATTGGGATTCATGGCGCGCAATATTGAAAATCGCGATTCCGTTGCATCGAGTGCGTGGGACGCCTTACGCGGTGAAGCAGGCGCTGACGGCGATCGGATGGCAGGACATCACGCTGCTGGAAGGGCAGGACAGCTGGGGCGGCCATGCGTGGCCGTCCGATCAAGGATGGGCGGTTTTCCGCGTGATGATTCCCGTTGCGCCCGGCGTCACGATTCCTATCAGCCTGCTGCCAGCTACATTAGCCGCGATTAATTTTTTCAAGAACGAAAGGTCGTGGCTCGACGGCGTATGGTTCGTATTCCCCGGCGCGACCGACGAGCTTATTCCGGCGCCGCACGATGCGATGGGCATCTTCGACCTGCTGACGCCGATTCCGTCGGACTTTTTCGGATACGGCTTCGGCGATGTGCAGGATGCCTACGCGTTAATTCCGACTCACAACCGCCGGTTCCTCCACGCCGGCATCACCTATGCGGCGCAGCCGGTCGGCCCCACCGACGGGCCCGCGACGCTCAACAACGTCCCCACGGAGGGCAATCCATGAGAAAGATTCGCGGCTTTGTCGAGCTGAAGAAATGGGAGCGGGGCCGCCTGCTGTGGACGCGGACCGCCGAGAATCTGATTGTCAATTCCGCGCTGCCGCTGATTGCGAACCTGGTCGGCGGCGCCGCGGGGACGAATCTGATCGGTGTGGTCGGATTCGGCTCCGGATCGGCGGCGCCGCAAGTGACCGACACCGACATCACCGCACCGGCATACTACAAGGCGATCGCGTCTGTGACCTATCCGTCGGCGGGGCAGGCGCAATTTACCTGGTCGCTGACGGGAGCCGGAGATGCGAGCGCGGTAGGCATGACCGCGACGGAACTGGCCTTCTACGCCAACACCGGGTCGGTATCGCTGCCGGTATGGAGGCCGTCGGGTACGGCACCGAGCCTCACGATGTATGCGCACATCTTGCTGAACGTTGGAGTCATCGCGAGCGGCGGCAGTTACACCGGCACGTGGACTTTCGTTGCGTGAGGCTGCCGTGCGGCACAAATCAGTGGCCGTCCCGAGCACGGCGAGGAATCTAAATGTCTAATTTACTCGACAATCCTGGCGCGGAATGGACGAACAACGAAGTTCCTGAAATAGCCGCGACGGATTTCGTTGAAGGTGCGCAGACCGGTGCGACCGATGGCGGACTGGGCATCGACAATATTCCGCATCAGGTGCTGGCGAACCGGACGTCGTTCTTGAAGCAGCGCCAGGACGTAAACATCACAAACATCGGCGTGCTGCAGGCGTTCGTCGCGCAGTTTGCCGGTTCGTTTAAGAACCCCGGTGGCTACCTGAAGATTCCGCTCAATGACGTGAATCTGGGCGCGATCGTGGCAATCGTGCAGTGGGGTGTCGTGGGCGACCCGGGCAGAACGCTGCTGCACGATCGACAGTACGCGGTGACGTGGCCGATTGCGTTTCCAAACGCATGCAAGGGCGCGATTCCGGTGAATCTCTACAACACTACGCATGGCGGAATAACGGCCGCGTCGATCGTAAGCGGTTCACTGACCAAGACCGGCGGCACCTTCGTGCTCGATGAGCCCGATGGCCTGTTTGCGGCCTTGGGCGGTGCATCTACAGAAGTTACCGACGGCCTTATCTACCTCACTTGGGGCTATTGAGGAGAATCCATGAAGCGACTTCTTATCTGCGTAATCTGCGCCACCGGCGGGCTCTGCGTGCTCTCCCCGGTTGCGCATGCGACGACACCGACCACGACCGCCACGGTCACGGCAACGCCGACCGCGACGACAACTGCGACGGCTACCGCAACGCCGACCTCGGCAGCGACGCCGTATTTTACCGCATACACGGTGCCGGGCGGCTGCGAGCAAATTCCCAACTACACGGGAATCGGTGCGGGACAGAAGTTCCGAATGGACATCAACAATCACCTGTGTGGGGTAACGCCGATTTCGCCGGAGTTGGTGCCGGTTCCTTTCGCTGTACTCAACAACACGATCGAAACCGACGGCTGGATGTTCTATTGCAAGGATTGCAGCGAAACGGTTCCGTGCAGCGGCGGCGGCGCCGGGGCGATTGCGTTCGGAGAGCAGGGGATATGGTCGTGCGCATCGGGCGTCGTCAATGTGACCGGTGGCATCACGGCGATCACCGCCGGCGCCGGCCTGTCAGGCGGCGGCACCTCGGGCAATGTGACAGTTTCTCTCTCAACGCCGGTAAGCATTGCAGACGGCGGCACCAACGCCACGAACGCATCGGCGGCACGATCTAATCTGGGCGCGGCGGCATCGGGCACGAACAGCGACATCACGTCGATGACCGGCCTGACGACGCCGCTGGGCAAGCAGTACGGCGGCACCAATTGTGCGTCCAACGTGAGCTTTTCCCATTTGCCGGGCGGCGGCGCGTTAATCGGCACGATCTGCACGGTTACCGACGCGCCCGCGTGCGTACAGGGAACTCAGGTGATAACCGGCGGCGGTTCGGCAATCTGCACCGTAGCTTGGAATGGAGCGAACTGGATGCCGATGAACGGGTCTGTTTCAACGACCGGCGGTGGAACGATCACCGGCGTCACTCCCGGAACCGGCATCAGCGGCGGGGGAATGTCGGGCAATGTGACCGTCTCGCTAACGACGCCGGTCAGCATCGCCAATGGCGGCACCAATTCGACGTCGGCGGCTGGTGCGCTTGCGAGCCTGGGCGGCGCGGCGCGCGGCGCAAACAGCGACATTACGTCGCTGATGGGACTAACCACGCCGCTGGGCCATTCCTATGGCGGTACAGGATGCGGTTCGCCGGTGGGCTTCATCCATCTGCCGGCAGGTGGCGCGCTGATCGGCACGATTTGCACCCTCACTGACGCGCCTGCATGCGCACAAGGGCAGCCGGTAGCGGCGGGAGGCGGCTCCACGTTCTGCACCGTGGTTTGGAATGGCTCAAACTGGATTGCGATGAACGGTACGGCTGCCGCACCCGGTGCGAATGCGGACATCACGTCGCTCGGCGCGGTGACGACGTACTCGGTTTCACGATCGACTCTGACAGCAACCGGGAGCGTCAGCGTGCCGGACGTGAACGCGATCGACGTGTCAGTTACGGGAGCGGCGACGATGAATTTGCCGGCGTGCGCTTCGCGACACATGCTCAACCTGATGTTCGTGCAGGACAGCTCAGGCCATGCAGTTACGTTCTCGCCGGCGGCCGGATGGTCACTGCGGCCGGCGACGCCGCCCTCGGTCCCGGTCACCGCGAATCTCATCACGCCATACTCGTTCATCTGCGATCCCGCCGATCAATGGTACGTTTTCGCCGGCTACCAGCCCGGAGAGTGAGCGATGAAGAAGTCTTTTTTCTGGCTGCTGTACGTTCTGGTTAGTTCGGCCGGGCCGGCGCAAGCGGCGATCATCTATGAGTCAGCGGGCGGACCCGCCACCGGCAGCCCGATTGTCGCATCGGCGCCGTTCCTATGGACCGCGAGCACGGCGATGAGCATTGGGAATCAGATTGTCGATTCGAACAACAACATGCAGCAGGTGACGGCCGTCACCGGCGATGCGACAACCGATGGCTCCGCGCCATCGTGGGCAACCTCGATTGGTGCGAACACCACCGATCACAATGTCACCTGGACCGTCACACAAAATCCCGCAACCAATGGCGTTGAGACCGGGGACCTGCTGGTCGCGTTCGTCGGCTACGGATACCTTGGCCAGTCCGGCGGCGCGATTACCGGACCGACCGGATGGACAAAGGTTCTGGACGCAGCGGACGGGACACCGTCGGGATTTGACTGGGTGCACGGAACCGTATGGGTTAAGCTGGCAACCGCCAGCGAGCCGTCGACCTACAGCTTCAGCACGACCTATCAGGGATACGGCAGGATCATGGATTTCCGCGGCACGAGCGCATCGTCGCCAACCGACACCGGTAGCGTGAACGACAACACCGGTACGGCTCTTGCCGCGTTGTCGGTCAATCCGACCTTCGCCAACGATATGTCGCTGGCGTGCTATTACGCGGCTCCGAATAACGCCTCATTCGGCGCGCCGCCGGGATCATTCACACCGGCGTTTGTGGATCTGCTCGGTCCATTCGGCGGCGGCGCGTGCTTCTATCGCCTGCTACCGACGCGCTCGGCGACAGGGGATCAGCCGATGACTATATCGGTTGGGCAGTATTGGGCCGCATTCCAGTTGTTGCTTGAGGATGCGGTTCCAGTCGGGTCCGCCACCGGACTCATCATCCGCGATGCGGACTAATTTCCACCGTCACTTCCGCAGCGCGCCGATAATCTTCTCCATCGCGATCCCGCGCGAGCCTTTAACCAGGACGATATCGCCCGGCTGAAGCGTTCGCGCGACGATCGGGCCTGCTTGGGCACTATCCACCGCCGCGACGATGTTGCCGGGGAGATCGGAACCAACGAGCGATGCGATCGCAGCGGCCATCTCCGCGCCAACTGCCACGAATGTCGCGGGTTTGGCGGCAAGCACATCGCGGACGGCGGCTCGATGCGCATCTGGAGAGATTGCGCCGAGCTCGAGCATGTCGCCCATCGCGATCACGAGCCGGGCGTTGGTCGGCGCGGCAACTTCGCGGGCGGCATCCAGTGCGGCGCGAATCGAGCGTGGATTGGAATTATAAGTGTCGTCGATCACGATTGCGCCGCCGATGGTCGTGGCCGCAAGCCGTCCCGGTACGGCGACTGCGGTCTCCAGCGCGTTGCCGAGTGCCCGAAGATCGCTTGCGGAAAGCCGCCCACCACGCATCGCCGCAACCATCGCGATTGCAGCGGTGCAATTGAGCGCGGCGGCTTCCCCGAGCAGATTTATTTCCGACTCGACTTTTCGCGCACCATCCCCGATTTCGTGGCTCAAGTCGATGCGAATTTTTGCGCGGCCATTTGCTCCAACGATGCGATCCGCCAGGCGAACTGTGGCATCGGAAGTCTTGCCAAAAGTGATTTGCTCGAGCCTGGCCGGTATTCGCGGGATAATTAGCGGGTCGCCCGCCGGCGCAATTGCAAATCGGCGCGCCGTCGAGAACAGGGTGCATTCCTCGTCGGCGACATCGTCGAGGGTGCCCAAGCCTTCCGTATGTTCGAGATCGACATTTAGAACCATCGCGGCGTCGGGCTCGACGATCTTTGCGAGATGAGCGATCTCGCCGCGCATATTGGTGCCGCATTCGAGCACTGCCGCGCGATGACGCTCCGTCAGCGTGAAGATCGTCATCGGAACGCCGATACGATTGTTGAGATTTCCCGGCGTGGAAAGCGTCTCGCCGAAGAGCGCGCGGGCCGCAAGCGCGGTTAATTCCTTGGTTGTCGTTTTACCGGCGGCGCCGCCGATTGCGGCGACGGGGATCCGATGCGCCGCGCGCCTGCGCTCAAGATGACGCCGGGCGAGATCCCCCAGCGCAATGAGCGGGTCGGCAACCTCGATGCAGGGGAGGGTGGCGTGGCGTTTGCCCGGCTCGACGATCGCGGCGGCCGCACCGCGCTCCGCTGCCTGTGCGAGATAGCGGTGACCGTCAATCGCGGCGCCGCGCAGCGCCACGAACATCTCGCCGGCAGCGATCGTCCGCGTGTCGATGCTGATGCCGCGGATGCGCAAGTTTGGATCGCCGTGAATACTGCCGCCGCACGCGTCGGCAACTTCGGCCAGCGTGAATTCGCAATGATTTTTGGGAATCGGCGTTGCCATTTGGAATTCCATTGTGCCGGAATCTCGTCCGCGCTCCTATCCGGGCGCTTGACACGGGACCGGCCGCGAATCAGCCTGCTGGCTTCAGCATCCGATAATCGAGGAGGTGCAAGGCGATGGCCGAAAACGAAAAGCCGCTGGTCGGCGTAATCATGGGCAGCAAGAGCGATTGGGAGCAGATGAAGGCGGCGGCGGAGGTCATGTCGGAACTTAAAGTTCCACATGAGGTTCGCGTGCTGTCCGCGCATCGCACCCCCGACCTGACGCTGGAGTATTCCGCGCAGGCCGCCGGGCGCGGCCTGCTCGCGATTATCGCGGGCGCGGGCGGCGCGGCGCATCTGGCCGGTGTGGTGGCGGCCAAAACGATACTGCCGGTGATTGGGGTGCCGATGGCGGCGACCTCGCTCAACGGTATCGATTCGCTGCTGTCGATCGTTCAGATGCCCAAGGGCATTCCAGTCGCAACGATGGCGATCGGCTCCTCCGGCGCGGCAAATGCCGGGCTGTTTGTGGCGCAAATCATCGCGCTTCACGACGCGGCGCTTACCGAGCGGCTGGTCAAATGGCGTCAGGCGCGAGCTCAGGACGTAATCAACGCGAAGCTGCCATGACTGCGGGCTTGCAGGAGTATTCGCGCATTCGGGGAGTCGTGCGATAATCGAAACGATGCGTCGAATCCGAAGAATAAGCTTGGCTGCGGCCGGCGTTGTTGCGGCGCTTTCCGCCACGGCATTTGCAACCGACGTCAAAACCGCCGGTCAGCTCAATGCTCCCAAAGGCGCGGCGTTGGTCGCTATATGCACCGATCCGATCATGCAGAACGTTTTCAACGAAGACCTGCGCGCCACGCAGCATAATCAGACCGATAATCCCGATGCCCTGACGATTACGGTGAATGTCAGCCAGCGGCTGCTGGCGCCGGGAGCATCGCTCACGCAACTGTTTCCCGGCGATCCCGAGATGGTCAAGCTGCTCAAGGCGGCGGGCGCCGATCCGCCGCCGCTGGGCGATACTGGCAACCAGCCGATCGATCCCTTTGCCAACGAGGCACGCCGCCGCGCGCTCAATCCCGACGATCCTCTGACCGCGCAATTCAAGGACTACCAATCGAAGCAGCAGCAGCTAAGCGGCGCGACCGCGCATACTCCCTACGACGACATTCCCAAGAACGAACTATACGATACGATCATCGCCGCACGCGCCAGCCTTGAGGGTGCACCTGACGAGTTTAAGGTAGTGGCGGTTGTTCACTCCGGCGACGACGTGCGCCGGGCTAAGGAATTGGTCGCCGAGGAAATCGTCAATTCCGTCCTGCACTAAAGCGGATGGGGTCAATCATCGGCAGAGGTTTCGGTCGGCTGCGGCGCACTTGAGGGTATTGCGGATGGAGCCACCGACGGCTTGGGCGCAACGCTCGGGGCCGGAGCGGGAGAGGGCGCTTTTACGATCTCCGTGGGCGGCAAAACCGCCGGCGGCACTGGATTGATGACGGCGGCCGGTTCGTGACGCGCGCGGCCCATCAACAGCAACATCAAGACGATGATAAGGATTAATCCGCCGATGACCGCGGCGATTATTGCGGCTCGCGGTATTCCGCGGCGTGCCCCGTGCGAGACCATCTTGAACGGCTCCGAAATCCGCGCGACGGTGGTTTCGGCAGTCTGAACGTCGCGCACGAATCGCGACGCGACCTCTTCCGGATCCAGGCCCACGAAAGCGGCATAGCGGCGCAAGAACGGCACCAGATAAAGCTGATCCGAGATTAGGTTGTAGGTGTCGGTCTCGATCATTTTGACGTAGTGGGGTGGGATGTGGGCCTCCGCGATCACTTGCTCGCGCGAGATGCCTCGGCGTTCGCGGGCCGAAGTCAGATATTGCCCGAGCGTCTGTTCGGAAATCGGGGCGGTGGTTGCGGACTTCGCAACCGGAGTGGCGGTTTCGGACTTGTCGTCAGCCACCTGTCATCGCCCCCATCATGCCAGCAAGCTACCGTCCCCCCGAATCGATTCCAATACCCCGATTTTACGATCCTGATGGCGCCCGGTTCAGGCAGTCCGCCGCCTCCGGCGGCGCCGGCGCATCGCCCTTGTAGAGGGCAAACTTCTTCCCCTCGCAGCCGATTATTTTCGGCGCCGGCTGGAGCGATCCCGTCAGGCCCGGCAGGTCGACGCGGTTGGCAATCAGCACCATGCAGGCCGCATTGTTCCATCGCTCGCGCAGCTTTGCTTCCGACGGGATTTCCGCACTGGTATCCGACGGAACGAATTCGGCGAGCTCGCCACGGTATTCAACTCGAAGCTCCCGCACATGCGTGTAAAACGGAATCGCTTGAACCAAATGACGGTACGAAGCCAGCTCGCAACCTGTCTTAAGGTACGGCGCGGCGGCGCGAGCAAGTTCGCGGTAGCTCACCATTGGCGCCGCGTCCATCCGCGCCCGGCTGGATACCCCCGCCGCGGCGACCATTGCCATTGCCATCGCTCCGATCGCGTATGGCGCATGGGCGACGCCGCGCCGCCCGATCGCGTACATCACCGCGGCCCCTGCGGCGAGCGCAAGCGCGATCAGGATCCCGTCCCGCGCCAGCTCTGGTTGCTTCGGGTAAACCACGATCATGATGACTGCGGCTCCAACCACTGCAATGAAACCGCTGAGCATCGCCGTTCTGGCGATAATTCGCCGCCACAGTAATCCACCGCTTGCGGCAAGCTGCGCCATTCCGCATCCGGCAGCGATCGCAAGGGGAGGGAACGCCGGCAGAATATAGGTTCCAAGCTTGGAGCGCGGAATCGAGAAAAATATGAAGATGACCACGAACCATACCGCGATGAATCGAGCGGCCGATCGCTGGGCTGCATCGTCGCGATTGCGCCACATCCCTGCCAACCCCACGGGTGAAAAGACAATCCACGGCCACGCTCCCGCGATGGTTACCGGTATGAAGAACCACGGTCCCCAGCCATGCTCCTGCAAATTGGTGTACCGCTGGAGATGCTCGTGAATAAAGAAAAACCGAAGGAAGCCCGGGTTGCGCGCTTCGGCTTGCACGAACCATGGGATCGCGATTACCGAGAACACCGCCACGCACCCGAGCAGCGGCATCCGCGCGACAGTTCTCAGGCGGCCCTCTATTGCCAGCCAGATAAGCGCAATCGCACCGCCCAATAGGATTGCGACCGGGCCTTTGGACAATGTTCCAAACGCAAGCATGCCGGCGGATACGAGCATCCACATCCGCCTGCCGGCGGTGTCGAACGATTCGCCTTGTGCGGCCGCGTAGAACGCACCCATGGCGGCGGTTAGAAAAAATGCCAGCGCGGGATCAAGGGTCGCGAATCGCGCGAAGCCGAAAAACAGGGGGCTCAGGGCGAGCGCGATTGCCGCGTAGATTCCCGCCGTGACACCGCCGATCGATTCCGCCAGCACTGCGACTATGGCAACTTCACCGATACTGAACAGCGCGGCGGGGAGCCGCACGGCAAGTTCGTCCGGACCAAGAACTTTTACTGCCGCCGCTTCCGCCCAATAGACCAGCGGCGGTTTTTCAAGATAGACCTCGAAGTTGTCACGCGGAGTGACGTAATCGCCGGAATCCACCATCTCGCGCGCGATTTCGCCATACCGGCCCTCATCGGGCTCCCACAGCGGAGGACGGCCAAGACCCGGCAGATACAAAATCGCAGCCGCAAGCGCGGCTAATACAATGCGATGCGATCGTTTCGCGGCGAGCATCGGGAATGCAGTCTCGCGGGCGCGCGCGGCGCGGTCAACTGGGAGCGTTAATGGGCCGGTGGGCAGAAGATGTCGTGAAAAGTTGTAGTGGCATTGGCCTTGGATTTGACCACTTCCGCATATAGATGGTCGGCTTCCGTAATCGAGCAGCCCAGGCGTTCGGAGGCGGCGAAATCGGTGGCCACACGATGCGCGGCGGCCTCCGCTGCCTGGATCGCAAGTGCATTTGGATTCTTGACCGTTTCCGGGATCGCTTTGCAGGCGGTTTCGCGGACGGTCTGCTGGTCGGCAGCGGAGATGCCGTCTCCACCTGTGAGATTGGCCCATTGGACGACAGCCTTGGCGCGGGCGAGGTCCATCGCAAATCGAACCAGCAGATCGGTTTCACATATTTCATTCTTCTGATCGTCGGGCGTGTGGAAGAACATCATCACCGCCAGACATCCGTTTGCTGCCTGACGTTCATCGTCGCGCGCCGGACCGGTGTCGCCGCCGACTCTTGCGGGCGCGGCTGTCGGTATCGTGAATGCCGGCGGATTACATGCGAACTGCGCCAAAGGCCCGTTCTGATGCTGCTGAAGTACGGCAGCCATAGTATTGGCACCCTGCTCCAGGCTGAATTCGAACCGCTGCGCGGTATCGCGTGCGACCGCTCCAGCGGCGGCCATTTCTTGCTGCTCGATCGGAACACCGGGGACAAACGGTTGAGCCTTCAGATAATTGCAAAGGCGCGCGGCCGCGAATGACATATCGTCCAGCGCCGGCGCAGGAAGCTTCGACTTGCAGCCCGCAACGATGACGAGTAGGGACAGAATGAGCAGTTTTTTCACGGCGCTTTTCATTTATCGGCCAGACTCGCTCTGGTCAACCGGCATGCTGGAAACATGCGCAAGTCATCTTTAATTCGGAGCGTCGGTCTGTAAAAATAGCCGCGCGGCCATCGCGGGTTGCAATTCTGCCCGGGCGCCGCAATTTCATTGGCTTTACCGGGTAAAATATCGCCGATTCGCGGCGAGAGCGCCGCCGCACCGGCCTCGGCTGGGATGGTCTCGATCGTAATTCCGGTTTTCAACGAATCGGCAAATCTCGGCATCCTATGGCCGCGGCTGAAGGCGGTATTAAATGGTCTCGGCAGGCCTTGGGAGGCGGTATTTGTCGACGACGGATCCCATGACGATTCGCTGGCAATACTTCTCAGGATCGCCGATGAAGAGCAGGGCCAGGTCCGAGTCGTCGAACTGGCGCGCAACTTCGGACAGCATTCCGCGATTCTGGCGGGCTTCCGCAATTCGCATGGCGACATTGTCGTTACGCTCGATGCCGACCTGCAGAATCCGCCCGAAGAAATTCCGCGCCTGATTGGAGCGATCGATGAGGGCAACGACGTCGTTGGCGGATGGCGCGAAGAGCGGCAGGACCAGAGCTACCGCCGGTTTGCATCGCGCCTGCACAATCGCCTGACGTCGCTGATCGTCGGCGTGCCGATGCATGATTACGGATGCATGCTGCGCGCCTATCGGCGCCATATCGTCGATACGGTGGTCGATTGCGACGAGAAGGCGGCGTTCGTTCCCGCACTCGCCAATACATTCGCCAAGCGCGTAGCCGAAATTCGCGTCAATCATGAAGAGCGGGCGCGCGGCCAATCGAAGTACAATCTGTTCGGGCTGGCCAAGCTGAGCCTCAATCTAATCACCGGGTTCTCGATGCTCCCGGTCCAAATGCTGAGCCTGGCCGGGCTGGGAGTCGGCCTCCTGTCAACGTTGTTCGCAATGTTCCTGGTTGGGCACCGGGTACTCTACGGCCCGCAGGAAGAGGGCGCGCTCTGGATGCTGTTTGCGTTCACATTCTTTCTGATCGGAGCGTTATTTCTCGCGCTTGGACTGATCGGGGAATACATCGGGCGAATCTACCTTGAAGTGAGGCGCCGGCCGACTTACATCGTGCGTGCCGTGCATGGCCAGGAGCCGCCGGATCAGGCCCGCAAGTAGCGGTGGAAAGTTCAAAACCCTCCGCGCCGCGATTGGACGTGAAGTCCGCCGTGTGCGTCCTGTTCGCCTACCATGATAGCGGGTATGTGTGCATGGAGACGCTGCTTAAGATAGGCGCGCCGATCGCGTCGCTATTTACGCATCGCGACGACCCGCACGAGGAAATCTGGTGGCGCTCATGCGCCGAGCTGGCCGCCCGCCACAAAATTCCCGTGCACACGCCCGACGGCGTCGATGCGGGCTGGATTCCGAAGATCGCGGCGATGAAGCCCGCGGTGATTTACTCCTTTTCCTATCGCTACTTGATTCCGGAGGGCATTCTCGCGATTCCCCCGCTGGGCGCGTACAACCTGCATCCTTCTCTATTGCCCGCGTATCGCGGACGCGCGCCCATCAACTGGATGCTCGTAAATGGCGAGCGCGAGGGAGGCGTGACGCTGCATCACATGGTCTCGCGCGCGGACGCCGGCGATATCGTTGTACAACGAAAAGTTGCGATCGAGGACAGCGATACGGCGCTGACGCTCTACCGCAAACTCGTGCCGCTCGGAGCGGAAATCGTGGCGGAAATGCACCCGCTAATCGTCGCGGGGACGGCGCCGCGCCGGAAAATGGATATCTCGCGGGGAAAATATTATGGGCGGCGACGCCCAGAGGACGGGCGCATCGATTGGAATTGGCCGGCGCGCCGGATATTCAATCTGATACGCGCGGTGACGCATCCGTATCCGGGGGCATTCTGTTCCATTGCGGGACGAAAACTGTTCGTATGGGAGGCGGCAATCGCGGCGGAGGCTGGAAATCGCGGCACGCCGGGGATGGTGATCGCCGAGCGTCCGGACGGTACGCTTGAGGTCGCAGCCGGCACGGGGAGCGTCATTCTAAGGGTCGCGCAATTCGAGGGCGGACCCGAGGGAATCGCGCGAAAGTCGCTGGCGGGAAAGGTGCGCGAAGGCATACTGTCGTTTGAATAGTCAGGAGGATCTATGCGAGTTCTGATAACCGGGGGCGCAGGATTTTTGGGCTCCCACCTTTCCGACGCGTTTATCGCACGCGGCGACGAGGTGTTCGTGCTCGACACCGGCTCGATCGCCAAGGTGCGCCATCTGCTGAGCAATCCGCGTTTTCATTACGTGCACGACTCGATTTTCAATCTCGAATTAATCGACGGACTGGTCGCGAAGTCCGACCTGATTTACCATCTGGCCGCGGTGGTCGGTGTCGAGCATTACGTAGGCGATCCATACGAAACGCTCAACGTCAACGTCAACGGCACGCAGAACATCCTGAAGGCCGCCTACAAGTACAACAAGAAGGTCGTATTCAGTTCGACCTCGGAAGTGTATGGGCGAAATCCGAAGGTCCCGTGGCGCGAGGATGACGATCGCGTGCTCGGCGCCACCAGCATCGATCGGTGGTGCTACTCGACTTCCAAGGCGGTCGGCGAGCATTTCTGTTTTGCTTATTACAAGCTCGGCCTGCCGGTTGCGATCGTGCGTTATTTCAACGTCTACGGCCCGCGCTTGGACAAAGTCGACGTCGGACGGCTGTTCACGATCTTCATGGGACAGTTGCTACGCGGCGCCGATTTGACGGTCGTCGGCGACGGCAAGCAGACCCGATGCTTCACCTATGTGACCGATGCGATCGAGGCAACTGTCGCGGCCGGATTGAATCCCGCGGCTGACGGGAACGCGACCAATATCGGAGTCGATATCGAAACCACCGTGCTCGAGTTCGCGCAATTGATGCTCGAGTTGTATGGACCGACGAAATCGAAGATCAAGTTCGTCACGCAGGAAGAAGTCTACGGCAACAGCTACGAGGACATCCCGCGCCGCGTGCCCGACAACACCAGGATGCGCAAGGTCCTTGGCGTAACGCCCAAGGTCAGTCTGCGTGACGGCGTGAAGATCTCGATGGACTGGTTCCGCAAGGAAATGAGCCAGTAACCGATCGCCCGCAGATTTGCCGAACCGGTGGAAGTTGCCTTAAAAATCGACGTCGATACGCATCAGGGATTGGAGTGCGGCGTGCCGCGCCTGGCCGAGATGCTCTCGCGCGAGGGCGTCGCGGCGAGCTTCTACACCTCGATGGGTCCGGACAATTCCGGTCGCGCTGTGATGCGCGCGTTTCGCAATCGCGGTTTTCTTGGGAAAATGTTCCGCACCAACGCGGTCTCGATGTATGGGCCGCGTACTATTCTATCCGGCACGATTCTTCCCGCGCGGCCGATCGCGCTCGCTTTTCCGAACATCCTGCGCGACCTCAAGGCCGGCGGCTTCGAGACCGGAGTCCATGGCTACGATCACGTGCGATGGCAGGACGGCATCGATCGCATTGGCGATGCGGGTATCCGCAGTGAACTCGCCGACGCATTCCAGGCTTATCGCGCGATCTTCGGCGAGCCGGCGCGGAGCTTCGCCGCCCCCGGATGGCGAACCAACGATTCCGCGCTGACGGCGCTCGACGCGATGGGCCTCGATTATCGCAGCGATACGCGCGGGACTTCGCCGTATCGATGCGTGGTTGGCGGCCGTGTGCTGGCTACGCCGGAAATTCCGACCACAATGCCCACGCTCGACGAGGTGATGGGACGGCCCGGCCTGCGCGACGCCGCGGCAGTACGCGATTTCTACCTCGCGCAGTTCAAGGCGGACGCGCTGAACGTCCATACGATTCACGCCGAGACCGAGGGGATGGGCCAGCTCGAAAATTTCACTGCGCTGGTGCGCGCGCTGAAGGATCGCGGCGCACAATTTGTCCAGTTGGGCGAAATTGCCGCGCGTCTGAATCGCGCGGAGCTGCCCGCATGCGATGTTATCCGCACGACCTTGGAGGGACGGGCGGGCTGGGTGGCGGGGCAGGGGCCGGCCATCGGCGGTTCTGTGAATTAGGCGAGTTTGGGACTAGACTCCCAAGGATGCCAAACCCAAAACATTTTGCCGAAAACCCGCGCGAGGTCGGCCTCGATCCCGAAAAGGTTGAGGTGCTCTTCGAGCGCGCCGCGCGCGAAGTAAAGGAAGGGCTGCTGCCGTCGACACAAATCGCGATCGCGCGCAATGGGAAAATCGGTGCGATGCGCACGTTTGGGGCTGCGCGTCAGAGTGGAGTGGAAAAGCCCGCGACCAACGATACCTATTACGTCATTTTTTCCTGCACCAAGGCGATCATGTCGGCGGCATCGTGGATTCTGATCGGCGAAGGCAAGCTCAAAGTTGACGAACGCGTCGCGGACATCGTTCCCGAGTTCGGTACCAACGGAAAGGAAAACATCACGGTGGAGCAGGTGCTCCTGCACATTTCGGGATTTCCCAATGCGCCGTTTCCGGCCACCGAGTGGCAGGATCGAAAGAAGCGCCTGGAGCGATTCTCCAAATGGCGGACCGAATGGCCCGTCGCGAGCAAGTTTGAGTATCATCCGACTTCCGGCTTCTGGGTAATCGCCGAGATTATAGAGCGGCGCACCGGGATGAACTATCGCGAGTTCGTGTACGAGCGGATATCAAAGCCGCTTGGGCTGCCGGAGCTCCGCGTGGGCCTGCCGCCTGAATTTCATGCGCGAGTTGCCGACCTCTGTTATGTCGGGGAGCCGATGAGCGACGAGGAGCGCAAGAAGACCGGATTTCCAGTCCTGCCCGAGACGGAGGTCAACGAGCAGGCAATCATGGGCTTCAATATCCCGCAGGTCAGGGAGGCAGGCGTGCCGGGAGGCGGCGGCATCATGACTGCGGCCGAGCTGGCGCTATTCTACCAAGGGCTGCTGCACAATCGCGCTGTCGATGGTTCGAATATCTGGAATCCCGACACGCTCAAGGATGCGCTCCGAGTGCGTTCGGGCGATTACAAGGATCCGATTTTCGGCGTCAAAGTGAATCGCGCGCTGGGCGTGGTGGTCGCGGGCGATGACGGGATGTCGAATTTCCGCGGGATGGGCAAAACGGTGTCGCCGCTTGCGTTCGGCCATGGCGGAGCGGGCGGGCAGATCGGATGGGCCGATCCGGTGAGCGGGATCTCTATCGGCTACTGCACCAACGGCTTCGATCGCAACGAATTGCGGCAGGGCCGCCGCGGCGTCGCGATCTCAAGCCGCGCCGCAGTCTGCAAGGGGTAAGCTATCGTGCGAAGTAGTTGCGAAGCGCGATCGTCGGCGCTCACTGGGTTTTAAGAAATTCCAAAAGATCCGCAAGCTTGCCAGGGTCGTTTTTCCAGTCGATACCGCCATCGAAAACCGGCCCGGTATGGCCGGTGTTCGAGTGGCCGTCTTGAGTAGTGTCGTAAAGAACGGCCCGTGGACTGGTGGCGCGGTCCCAGGTAAAGCCGACCTTGTCCTGATCGTAGGTTGTGTTGCCTCGATAGAACTGCGGCGGGCGATCCCCGGCGATCAGGTGATAGAGTGTCGGAACCGAACCATTGTGGAGGTAGGGGGCGCTGGCCCAAATGCCGGCCAGTGGAATGGAAGCATAGGAGTACGTGGGATTCAGGACATCGCTGTCCGGCAATTGGACGCCGCCGGGTCCAAAGCAGGATGGAATCAGGCATCCCGCGCGCATCTCCGCAGTCAAACCGGTGATGATAAAACTCGTGAAGACATCCGCACGGTTGGGATCGGTGCTGGCCTCATCAGGTGGCATAAGGTTGCTGTTACCCGGAGCATGGCATTGCTGGCATGCCTGCTTGAATAGGATCGCTCCGCGGCGGGCTTTGCTCGCGTCGATGTCGAAGAGGTACGGCGCTGACGGCAAGCGCATTGAAAATGTTCCCGACAGACCCAGATTCGGCTGATTTACCGCATCCGGTTCCCCCGATACGAAGGTAAGCGAGGCGGCGGTTTCCCGCATGCTGATATTGACGACGCTGTCGTCCCACTGAAATGCCGGCCGGTCCGATCCCATCCATGCCGTCATCACGTCCGAGGGCGCCGGCGCCGCGGGCATCGCCGCTGCCATCTCGGCGGGAGTGAGAACGTCCGGGTTCGCCAGCGACGCGCCGGCAAACGAAAATACGTCAATCTGTCCCGGGATCGTATTGGGTCCGGTGAATGGCGGCGAATTCGGTACATTGTACGTATAAGGCAGCAGCGTTTCGTCAAGACGGGCGACGGCTTTGTTGGAGATGAACTTGAGTTCATCGAGGAAAAACTGTGCGCCGCCGGGCGCGTTGTACAAAGCCCGCTCCAGCTTTTCCTGGGCCAGTTCGGACCGCTTGCCATAGACCCACCCTAGCGGCTCCTTGTTGAGAGCGGCCACGACGTTTGCCGCCGTGTACCGTGAATCGTTAACGGTTTTATTAATGGTCCCAGAGTAATCTCCGATCGGGCTGGGCGCTCCGATTAGCCGGATGAGCTTTCCATTTGGTGTTGTTACTCCGCCCGAATGACAGCCCATGCAGGTCAAGGTTTCATAGTTGACTTGAACGGTCTTTGAAGTGCCCGGTATCGTGAACCCATTCGATAGATGATAGCCGGCTCCCAGCGGCATCACGCTTTTGGGATCGAACGGATCAGGGCCCAGACCGATTTTCGCCATCTGAGCCGCCGGTGGGCCCCAGATCTCAGGAAAGATCACGGGGAACAGCCTGAACAAGATCATCTGGACGCCAACAAAATTCAACGTATCTTGCTTGATCGCCAGTGGGGCATTCTTGAACGACAAGAATTCCCTGTGATGCAAGGCAACGTATTGATTGATTCCGGCCTGGCGCCGGGCCCGTTCTTGCCGCCACCATGAATAATTGGGCATGCCATCGCCATCAGATTGGCCTGCCAAACTTGCGGTACCGCCAAGACATGGCAACGCAAGGAGAAATAGTAAGAATGCAATACGGCTGAAGCGCTTCATCGAACCAAACAAAATCCGCGTCACCGTCATTCGTGCCCTCGGCGGCTAGCGGTGGCCGGATATCCCTTCCGAATATGACAGAATTTAACCCCGGTTCAAGGCAACCGTTCGGGCTGTGGCCTGCGGGATTGCGCGTTTACTCCGAGAACGGGTTGCGAAGCACGATCGTCGCTTCGCGCGAGGCGCCGACGCCGATCATCACGATTGGGACGCCGATCAGCGCGCCGATTCGATCCACGTAGCGGCGCACGCTGTCCGGCAATTCGGACAGACTGGTGGCGCCCGCCGGGCTCTTCGTCCATCCCGGCATCTCTTCGTAGATCGGCTTGGCGCTGGAAAGCATCCGATGCGACGGCGGAATTTCGTCGAAGCGTTCGCCTTTGATCATGTAAGCGGTGCAGATTTTTACCGGGTCGATCCCGGTCATCACGTCGAGCTTTGTCAGCGCCAGTCCCCACAATCCGTTGACCCGCGCCGCGTAGCGCGCCAGCGGCGCATCGAACCAACCGATTCGCCGCGGCCTGCCGGTGGCGCTGCCGAATTCGTTGCCCTCTTCGCGAAGGGAATCGGCCAGGACGCCGGATATCTCGGATGGGAACGGCCCGCCGCCTACACGGGTTGCGTAACCCTTACTGATTCCAAGGACGGCATCGAGCGCGCCGGGACCGATTCCAGTTCCGGCGAAGACCGCACTTGCGACGCAATTGGATGAAGTGACGAACGGATAAGTACCGTGGTCGATATCGAGCATCGTACCGTGCGCGCCCTCGAACAGTACGCGCTGGCCCGATTTGATCGCGGAGCTGACGAACGCGCCGGTATCGCACAGGTACGGCATCAGGCGCCGGCGCGCGATTTTCATTGCATCGACGATCTCGGCGGCCTTGAGCGGCTTGGTCTTCAAGACCGCGCGCAGATAAGCGTTCTTGTCGGCGACATTGCGCTTGAGTTTTTCGCTGAAGGTCTTAAAGTCGGCGAGTTCCTCGAAGCGCAATCCGATCCGCGCCATCTTATCCTCGTATGCGGGGCCGATTCCGAATCCGGTGGTGCCGATCTTTCGCTTGCCGGCGCGAGCCTCCCGTGCGCGATCGACCGCGATATGGTACGGCATTACGAGTTGCGCATCGTAACTGATTTTGAACAGGCGCTCGTCGGCGAGATGGCCGTGCTTTTTGAGATCGTCGAGTTCCGCAATCAGCGCCATCGGATTGACGACCATACCGTTGCCAATCACGCAGGTTTTCCCCGGATGCAGCGCGCCGGCCGGCACCAGCCGGATTACGAATTTGCGCCCGTCGGCGACGATTGTGTGCGCAGCATTATTTCCGCCCTGGAAGCGGACGACGACGTCTGCCTCGGCGGCGAGCATATCGACGATTTTGCCCTTGCCCTCGTCACCCCATTGGGTGCCAACCACGGCGACTGTCTTCATATCGATCCCCCGGCGCGCACTGGTATCCCCGCTATCGTGCGTGTCCCTGATTATTAAAGCTTGAGCTGCGAAGCCGCTGTGATCGCGGGAAGCGTCTTGAGCTTTTCCAGAACCTCGGCCGGCACCGGCTCATCGATCTCGAAGATGCTGAGCGCGCTGCCGCCGGGACGATCGCGGCCCAGCTCCATGCCCGCGATGTTGATCTTCGCCTGCGCAAGCAGCGTGCCGACCGCGCCAACCACGCCGGGCACGTCGCGATTGTGGAGCAGAAGGAAATAGCCTTCGGGGACCGCCTCGATGCGGAAGCCGTCGATTTGGGTGATTCTCAGCGCGCGGTTTCCGAGCACCGCACCCGACACTTCATGCGCTCCGGCGTCGGTGCGGGCGGTCAACGTCAGCATGTTGATGTAGTCGGCGGCCTCGCGCGAGCGGGTTTCGGTAACGTGGATGCCGCGCTCCCGCGCGATGAACGGCGCATTGACATAGTTGAGGTCTTCGGCCAGAAATCCGCTCATCAGCCCTTTCAGGACGGCAGCGGTGATCGCGTCGGTCTTGAGGTTGGCGGCCTCGCCGCCGAAGGCAATCGTAAGTTCCTTGGGCGCTCCCGCGATCAATTGCGCGGCCAGCCGGCCCAGCTTTTCGCCCAACCGCAGATGCGGCCCCAGAATTTCCAGCTCCTTGGGCGATACCGCCGGCATGTTCACGGCGTTGCGGATCGTGCCCTCGAGCAGGAACTCCGCCACCTGATGCGCGATATCGACGGACACCTGCACCTGCGCCTCATCGGTGGCTGCGCCCAGATGCGGGGTGGCGATCACGTTGTCGAGCTTGAGCAGCGGATGATCCTTGGGCGGCGGTTCCTCGACGAAAACGTCGAGCGCGGCGCCGGCCACTTTGCCAGAGGTAAGCGCCTCCGCCAATGCGGCTTCATCGACGATTCCTCCGCGCGCGCAGTTAATAATCCGCACGCCTTTTTTCATCTTCGCGAATGCCGCCGCGCCGATGAGCCCTTTGGTGTCGTCCGTAAGCGGAGTGTGAACGGTTATGAAATCGGCGCGCGCGATCAACTCGTCGATGCTTACCAGCTCGACGCCGATTCTGGCAGCCGCGTCCGCGGTCAGAATCGGGTCGTAGCCGACCACTTTCATTTTCAGTCCGATCGCGCGATCGGCAACAATCCGCCCGATATTGCCGAGGCCAACTACGCCGAGCGTTTTGTTGCATACCTCGGCTCCGGTGAATTTCCCGCGCTCCCATTTGCCGGCGCGCAACGCGGCATTTGCAGCGGGGATGTGACGCGCCAGCGCCATCATCATCGAGATTGCATGCTCGGCGGTCGTGATGCTGTTGCCGGTGGGGCTGTTCATCACGACGATTCCCCGGCGCGTCGCCGCTTCGAGATCGACATTGTCCACGCCGACTCCCGCCCGTCCGATCACTTTGAGCGAGTGAGCGGCGTCGATAACCTCGCGCGTGACCTTGGTTGCGCTGCGCACCAGGAGCGCATCGTAAGGCCCAATTATCGCGGCAATCTCGGCCGGCTTGAGGCCGGTCTTGACGTCGAACTTGATCTGCGGGAACCCCTTCAGAACTTCGACACCTTGCGGCGCAAGTGCGTCGCTGAGCAATACGCGGAATGTATCAGCCATGTTGTATCAGCCGTTGCGCGCAAGCCGCGCCTGAACTGCGGCCACGCCGGCGCCGATATTGATTTTCGCGCCGATTTGTTTGAGTCCCAATTCAAGTGCGCCCACGGCGATCAGCATGTCGAAGGGGCTGAGGTGGCCCATGTGACCGATTCGCACCAGCTTTCCCTTCATCTGATCCTGTCCGCCCTGGACTGAAACGCCAAGGCTGTCGCGCAGGTACTTTACCAATTTGCCGCCGTCGAGCCCCTCCGGCACCAGCACTCCGGTGACTCCCGGTGCGGGATTGTCCGGTCCGAGCAGCTTGAGTCCCAGCGCCCCGGCGGCCTCGCGTACCGACTCGGCCATCAGGGCGTGGCGCGCGTAGACACTGGGAAGGCCTTCGGCATGAAGGAGTTCGAGCGATTTGTTAAGCCCGAAGATCAGCGATACGGCCGCGGTCCATGCGGTCGTATGCTCCTCGCGTTGCGCCTTCAATTCCTTCATTAGATCGAAATAGAAGCGGGGCGTCTTGTTCGATTTCGCGGCGTCGATTGCCCGCGCCGAAAGCGCGATCATCGCCAGTCCCGGCGGCAGCATCAACGCCTTCTGGCTTCCGGTAACGAACGCGTCGACTCCCCATTCGTCCATCTTTTGTTCGAAGACGCCGACCGAGGTGATGCCATCGACGATCAGCATCGCATTGTGCCGCTTGGTGACCGCGCCGACTGCATCCACCGGATGCACGGCGCAGGTCGAGGTTTCGCTGGCCTGCATCAGCACGGCACGCGATTCGGGGTTCGCCTTGAATGCTTCCTCGATCTGCTCGGGACGCACCGCGCGACCCCATTCGACACGCACCTCATGGCCAATCATTCCGAATGCGGCAAGCAGCTTGCCCCATCGCTCGCCGAATTTTCCGCCATTTACGAAAATAGCGTGGTCGCCGGGCTTGAGCAGGTTGATGACCGCCGATTCCATCGCGCCGGTTCCGGTCGATGACAGCAGGACGACCTCGCTGGAAGTTCCAAACAACGGCTTCATGCGATCGCGCGCCTGATCGAGCGCGGCGCTGAATTCGGGCGTGCGATGGTGGATGATCGGCCGGGCCATCTCGAGCAGGACTTCCGGCGGCACCGGTGCGGGTCCTGGTGTGAACAAGTATCTCTTTATTTGCGGCACCTTTTTTATTCCTGGAAATGTGTAGGCCACGGCCGGTCGGCAAAAAAAAGCCCGGCGCCGCGGATGCGGAACGCCAGACCCGATTCTTGCCCGGCCTCATCCTTTGGATAACGGAGCTTCCACGCAGAGTCAAGGTGAGAAAAATGCAGTTTGCAACCGGGCATTGTGTTGGAACGAACTGCCGCCAATTGTTAAAGGTGGTAGCGCTCCAATGCCGATTGAGTGCGAAATTCGGGACGGCAACCTGGTCTGGATCAAAAGTCCGATCACCGGCACGATCTCGTACGTCGTCGATCTTCGCGGCAAGAGCTTTGCCTATACGCTTGGCGGGCGCACCGGAGGCGATCTTCATTCACCGCCACTGGACGCTGCCGCAATCCGCCACGCGACGAAAGCATGCCCGTTCTGCCCCGGCAATGAGGAGATGACCTCGCGCGAAATTTTCAGGTTCGCGCCTGCCGACGTGCCGGAATGGACCGGCGCGGCGGCCGTTCCAGATGCCGCGTGGGTGGTGCGTACGTTCAATAATCTGTTCCCGCGGGTTCCTGCCGAGTTGACCGGCGATCGCAATGAATCCTACATCGTGATCGAAGACCCGCGCCATTTTCAGGATGGGGCGCGCGCACCTACTGACTTGATATTTACCGGCCTGCTTGGCGAGGGCCACTTCTTTCATCTAATACGCGCCGATGTCGAGGTAATGCGGCGTGCGCTGGAGAATCGCGCGGTCAACTCGGTCGTCATCCGCAAGAACCAAGGGCGCGAGTCAGGCGCTTCGCAGCCGCACGTTCACCAGCAGATAATCGGATCGCCCGAGCCTTTTCCCGCTGTGCGTGCCGAGACGCGCGCCGAACGCGACAACCCGAATCTATGGCGCGAAATAATCGCGCTGATGGATCGGTTACATCTTGTAATCGAGCGCGACGAAGGCGTAATCAGCTATCAGAGCCCGTTCGGGCTGTTTCCACGCAGCTACGATGTCGTAATGCCTGAATATCGGGGCTTTATCTCGGAATTGAGCGACAATTCGATGCGCCCATTTGCCAATTCGATCTCACGCATCCTGCGTGTGCTTGGCCCGCTGCCGCTGGATTACGAGATTCATCAGGGGGAGGGGCTGCCGCTGCACGCACACATCAATACGCGGCTGTTCCCGTATTCCAACGTCGCCGGGACGCTAAATCTGCCGGGGACATTGCTGGAGAGCGCCGCCGCGATCAGGAAGGCGATCGGCCGGCACACCGACTGAATCGCGCCGCCAAGCCGGCTCCCAATCGAATCTCACATTGCGGCCGTTGCCGACTCTCTCTTGTGCGTCACGGCCCGCACTCTCCCAAGTGACACGCGCGACATCACGATCTCGAAACCGGCATCGTGGAGCATCCGGTCCAGTTCGTCGTGTGTCTGCACCTCCATCCCGTCGTGCCTGCCCGGCGGCTGGCCGGGGCGCCGAACCGGATCGATCAGCGCGAACGTTCCGGCCGGCTTTACGACGCGAGCGATCTCGCGCAGCGCTTCAGAATACCCGCGAAAGTGATGGAGTCCATAAAGGCAAAGCACCAAATCGAAGGAACCGTCGCGGAACGGAAGATGCTTTCCGTCGGCGCGGCAAAGCCCGGAATTCCCGGCCGCTCCATGCTCGCGCAAGTATTCACGCGCGCGCGGCAGGATTGTTTCATCATAATCGACCGCCACGATTTGTGCGGACGGTTCGAGCCTGACAAGTCCCGCCGTGGCCCATCCGAGGCCCGTTGCGACATCAAGACATCGTGCCCCGTGCGGAATCCGTTCGCCACGGAGCAGCCTAGGAACCTCCACGGCCATTCCCAGCCACGCGCGCGGTCGGCTGTACACAAGCCATCGTCCAAGGCCGTGCATCAGAACGCCACTTTTATTTTCGTGCTCCATATCGTCCGCCAATCGATACGGGTTCAAGTGCGGCGGCGGCCACCAATGCGTCGCCGCTACCCTTTGCGCGACGGCGGCGGACTGGCGCGCAGGCCGGCCAGCACCAGCGCGGTGGCTTGGCGGCTGTTCTCTTCCAAGTCGATTGCGGCGGGATCCACCACCCACAATAGAGTCAGGCCTTCGTAAAGCGCGGCGATCGAGGTTGCGGTTTTTCGCGGATCGGAAGGACAGAACTCGCCGCTTTCGATTCCCTGGCGCACGAATTGCTCGACCAGGTCGATTTCGTCCTGAAAATATTTCCGCACACTGGCGCGAACGGCGGGATCGCGCGCCGCGAGTGCATAGAATTCCAGCATGACGGTGCGCATCTTGGAGAGTTGCCGGATGCCGTCCGCCATCGCACGATCCATCGCGATAAACCGCTGCGCCACCGGGCCGCCCAGCTTCACGAAATGTTCCAATATGTGAAGGGCTCCGGCGCACATGCGATCGACCAGTGCGGCCACCAATTCGTCCTTGCTCTTGAAGTACCAATAGACGCCGCCCTTGCTGAGCGCCGAACGTTCGACGATTTCGTCCATCGTCGAATCGTGCAGGCCACGCCGGGAGAACACCGCGGCGGCGGCTTCCAGAATCTGGACTTTGCGCTCTTCGCTTACGTCCGGACGCGGCGGCATTACGCGGCTCCCCGGGCCTGGCGTTGGCCGCCAATTTTTTCCAGCGTCACCTTGATTCCGTAACGTGGACGCAGGGTAACCAGTGGCTGCAGTTCAATCGGATGGCCGGGAACCGCGTGAAGCCGGAACTGCTGGGCGACCGCCGCCAGGATCAGGTTTGCTTCCGTCAATGCGAAAATATTACCGATGCATTGGCGCGGGCCGCCTGCAAATGGAAAAAAGGCGTACCGCGGCCGATCCTGCGAGCGCTCCGCCGAGAAGCGTTCTGGATCGAAACGATCCGGCTCGTCCCAGAATGCGGGATGGCGATGCGTCACGTATTGGCTCAACATCAGCATCGATTTCTTCGGCAGCCGGATGCCGCCAACTTCGTCATCCTCAATGGGTGAGCGGCCGATCGCCCATACGGGCGGATAAAGCCGCATCGATTCATCGATCACCATTCCGGTGTAGGTCAAATTGCGCAGGTCACCGAACGACGGAGGCCTGCCGCCAATAACTTCATGCAGTTCGGTTTCGAGCTTATCCCGCACGCCGGAATGTTGAGTGAGAAGATGGAACGTCCATGAAAGGGCGGTCGCGGTGGTTTCATGGCCGGCCAGGATCAGCGTCAGGATTTCGTCGCGCAGTTGGCGATCGCTCATTCCCTCGCCGGTTTCTTCGTCGCGAACCGCAAGCAGCATCGAGAGCAAATCGCCGTAGTCGCGATTCTCCCGGCGGCGCACGGCGATGATCCCGTCAACGAGGCTTTTGAGCGAGTTTACGGCGGCGTTGAACTCACGGTTGCGGCGTGTCGGCAGAAAGGGAACAAACATCGCCAGGTCGAAATGCTCGAAGCGTTCGTTGGCGGTCTTCATTGCGGCGCCGACCGCGTCGGCCTCGTTGGTCAGGTCGATACTGAGGAGGGCCTTTCCAACGATCTTGAGCGTTACCCGCATCATCTCGCGTTGAACGTCCACGGGAGTTCCTTCCGCGGCAAGCTTTTCCCAGGAATCGAGCATTTCCAGCGTCTCATCGATCATGATTCTGGAGAATCCTTCGATTCGCTGTTTATGAAACGCCGGCTGGATAAGACGGCGCTGGCGCAACCACAACGCGCCCTCGCTGGTCACCAATCCTTCGCCGAGCAGAATCTTCAAAAACGCGTAATCCTGCGACTTGCGGTAATTCGTGTGATTGTCTTGCAGGATGTGCTTGACGCCATCGGGGTGCGCAACGAGATAGACGGGCAGCGGGCCGAAGCGATATTTCACAACGTCGCCATAGCGATTGAATGTGTCGCGGAGATAGCCGAGCGCGGTAGAAGGCCGAATGAGCTTCAAGCCCGTTAGCAGCCCGGCAGGCCCCGGCGCGTCATGCGGTTTAACCAGCGCGGCTTCAGCACGCCGAGAATCGGCAGTTCGGGTTTGGGTAGCTCGATCATTGCGGATTGCTGTTGATTGCATTGCGCGTTCTCCCCGCAGAAGTTGATCGGCCGCTCAATTCGCTCGATTGGCGGCTCTGCCGTCTCTTTGGGCGCGCGAGGCGTCGAACTCGTCAGCAACCGCCTGATCGTGCGCGCTCATATCGTCCAAATTGATATCGGCAAAGGCCAGCACGCCCATATCGGTGTATGCCTTCCTAACTTTCGGCCCCCACAGGCCGATATCTTTTATCGCCGGCACAATTCGGGTGAAGAGTGCGGAGCGGAACTGCTCAAGGGCCGGGGAGTTCTGCTCCCATTCAAGGCATTCTCTCATCGGCAGCCCCAGCCGCTCGAACACAGCGTGGGAATTAAACCGATCGCGCATGAAATAGCATGCTTCGACCACGAACTCCTCGCGTTCGTCGCGCTCTTTCTGGGTCAGGTGCGGGTAGTACTTGCGAAGCGCCAGCCGTCCAAAGGCGACGTGCCGAGCTTCATCCTGCATCACGTACGCATTGACCGCGGCCGCCAATGGATTTTTTGCGATGTCGCGGATACCCGCAAACGCGGCGAGCGCGAGTCCCTCGATAAGCACCTGCATTCCAAGGTAGGTCATGTCCCACCGTGAATCGCGAAGAATTTGATCGAGGAGAGCCTTCAGCGGCGGAGTAATCGGATAGGCAAGGTCGAATTTCTCATGCAGCAGCCGCTTGTACACTTCGACGTGGCGCGCCTCGTCGATGACCTGGGTCGCGGCGTAAAACTTGGACTCGATATCCGGCACCTGCTGCACGATTTTCGCCGTGCAGATGAGCGCGCCTTGTTCGCCGTGAAGGAACTGCGACAAATCGTTGGCCTGGCCGTGGCGCCTCAGGTCCGCCTTTTCCTTCTTGGTCAGCTTTTCCCAGACCGGGGAGCCGAAGATCGTCAGGTACTCGTCGGGGAGATCCTCCGGATTTTCGGGGTCGAGGTCGAGCGACCAGTCGATGCGAGTACTGGCGTTCCATTGCTGCCTTTTGCCTTTCTCGTAGAGCCGATGCATCGACTCGTCGCCGTCTTCATATTCCCATTTGAAATCCGTCGTGAAGTTCGAGGGCACTTGCCATTCGAAATCGTTTACCGGAATTGCATAGCGCTCAGCGGTGCTCATCGCATGTGGCTCCTTGGCAGTTTGGATAATAGACCGACTACCCGGTCAGTTTAGGATCTGGGTGGGTTTACAGTCAAGGCTTGTGTGTGGGTGATCAGTGATCTTGAGACTTACCGGCAACGCGGGGCAGGCCGGGGCTGGGCGGGGCTGGGCGGGAACGGAAATTATGGTAAGCCCGCGCCGGACAATGATTTTCTCGTGCGCCCGGCAACCGCCTGACCGCGTGGAAAGGTGTGACATAGACCTGTGACATTAAGTTGAGACTGTCGCTGAAACGTGTGACATCGCCGCGGCGGTTAAAATTACCCGGTGAAATCAAGCGCTTTTTGCGTTCCGGCGATGTCACACGTTCGATTTTTGCCGAGTTTGCGGCCGGTTTTTCGGGCCGGAATGTCACACGTTCACCGTCGCGCGGCCTTAGCGAGTGCCGATGCTCACTGGATGAACAATTCTAATGAGCGATCTGGCGTGGCAAGGCGCGGGTAGAGAAATGTCGCGAGTCGCGACATTATCTTTGCGCCGATTCCAGCGTCGGCAAAAAATGGTCGCCACGCGCGACCATTTTCGGACGGCCGTCCGAAAACCGTCGCGAGGCGCGACGGTTTTCTACCTACGCCTGGACGCGATCGCCGCCGGCGCACTTCTAATGGCCTTTCCAGCGCCATTTAAGCACCGTCTGAAG
>DATKOZ010000073.1:0-65762 GCA_035524375.1 Binataceae bacterium (SeqCode)
TGGGTCCCGCGGCGGTTCGCCTGACCGGCACCGCATTTGGCGCCGAGGGTCTTTTCGTGGCGAATTTTTTCAACGATTCGGTAAACGTTTTTCCGTTCGGCGAATTCGGCAACGTTTCTCCAATCCGGATTATCGGCGGTGCAAAGACCGGCTTAAATTATCCGTACGGTCTCGCGCTCGATGCCAAGGGAACCATTTACATCGCCAATCTCCACGGCGGACCCGATTCGCTCGGGAGCGTGACGGTATATCGCGCCGGCAGCAACGGCAATGCGGCGCCGATGCTTAACATCGCCGGCGACAAGACCGGGCTGAATTATCCGTGGGGAATCGCAGTCGATTCCAAGGGCAAGATTTACGTTGCGAATATCGGACCATGCTGCGAGCCATCGTGCGGCGAAAGCATCACAATTTATTCCCCGCACGCCAACGGAAACGTCGCGCCGATTGCGACGATTCCCGCCGATGCGACCACTCAACTCAACGCGCCCTACGGGATGACGTTCGATTCGAAGGGGAACCTGTGGGTCGCCGATTATGGCGGCGGGCCGTCCGGGGTCGGCGCGATCACGGCGTATCCTGCCGGCGCAAGCGGCGAGGTCGCACCGATCGTCAATATCACCGGCGATCGCGCCGGCGACTCCAATGCGGGATTGTTCGGCACGGCCGCGGTCACGTTCGATTCCAAGGGCGACATTTTTGCGACGAACGGGCTTGGCGCGAACGTTACCGTTTATTCCGCGGGCAGTAATGGAAACGCCACTCCTGTCGCGACTATCGGCGGAGGAAATACGGGATTCAGCGTCGCCGAAATGAACATCATGCTGGATAATGCCGGCAACATTTACATCGCGAACCAGCAGTTCGGTTACGATGTCTCCCACCCGTCGGCTATCGATTCGTGGAGTAACGGCGGAGGGTTCATCGAAATCTTTCCGCCCGGCAGCAACGGGAATGTCGCGTACACGAATGCAATCCAGGGCGATAATACATATATGAACGGCCCCTGGGGTTTCGCATTCGGCCCGATCGATCGCTAGCCGAATCCGGCAAATCTCCGCTGTCCCGGGACATTCGCCAATCGCGCCCGCCTGTGGTAACCATCCGGCCATGGCCGCAATAACTTTTCCCAAGGATTTTCTATGGGGTACCGCGAGCGCTTCGTATCAGATCGAGGGCGCGTGGAACGAGGATGGCAAGGGCGAGTCGATATGGGACCGCTTCTCGCACACCCCGAACAAGGTTTTCAACGGCGATACCGGCGATGTCGCATGCGATTTCTATCATCGCTACGCCGATGACATCGCGCTGATGGCCGAGCTTGGCCTTAAGGGCGCGCGCTTTTCATTGTCGTGGCCGCGGATCGTTCCAAAAGGAAAAGGCGCGGCCAATCAGCGCGGAATCGATTTCTACAACCGCGTCATCGACACGATGCTCAAGCATGGCATCCAGCCCTGGGTGACTCTCTACCACTGGGACCTGCCGCAGGCGCTCGAAGATGAAGGCGGATGGCCGAACCGCGATCTGGCGGAAATCTTCCGCGACTACGCTGTCCTGTGCGCGGACAAATTCGGCGATCGGGTGAAGCACTGGATGCTTTTCAACGAGCCGTGGAATTTCATGGTTATCGGCTACATGTTCGGAATTCATGCGCCCGGACGCGCCGATCAGGCGGCGGCCTTCAAAGGGATGCATACCGTCAATCTCGCGCAGGGGCTGGCGCTCCGCGCGATGCGCGATGCGAAGAACAAGCCCGCGATGATCGGAATCGCCAATGCGATGTCGCCGACGCATCCCAAGACCGATTCCAAGGAAGATCGCGACGCGGCCGAACGATGGCATCGCTTTTACAATTTATGGTTCCTCGATCCAGTGATGCGCGGGAAATACCCCGACGCGTTGGTCCAGGGATCCGCGGAGGAACGGATGGGAGTTCGCCCCGGCGACATGGAAGCGATCCATCAGCGATTCGATTTCATCGGAATCAACCTCTACCTGCGCACCGTGATCGCGGCCAGTCCGCATGAACCGAACACCGGCGCGATAATGTCTCCGCCGGAGAGCGACGATCGGACCGATCTCGGATGGGAGGTCTATCCGAAGGCGCTCTCGGAGATGATGCTCCGGCTCGCCAAGGATTTTCCCGGCGTTCCGCAGTACGTGACGGAAAACGGCGGCGCGTATGGTGACACTCCGGGCCCCGACGGAAAGGTGCACGACGAACGGCGCATCAGCTATCTGCGCCGTTACATCGCGGAGATGGGACGCGCGATCGCTGCGGGCGCGGACGTGCGCGGGTATTTCCATTGGACATTTAGCGACAACTTCGAATGGGCCGAGGGCTACAAGCAGCGCCTGGGAATCGTCTATTGCGATGTGAACGCTCAGGATCGAATCGTCAAGGACAGCGGGCGATGGTACTCAAAGCTCGCGCGCACCAATTCGCTCGATGCCGACACAGCCGGATAAGGCCGTGTTCGGCCGCAGGAGGTCGTCCATGTCCAAGATTTATGACCGCGCTCTCTTCGCGGTTCTTGCAATGGCCGGGGGCTTCGCCGGTTCCGCTCTCTTCTCCGCGATGCCGGCGCATACCGCGGCAGCGCCCGATACAATCTCGGCGCAACGTTTTGAAGTTGTCGACAAGGACGGCAAGGCGCGCGCCATCCTATTTACCAATTCGGCGGGCATGGCCGGCCTCGAACTCTACGACGGCAAGGGCAAAAAGCGCGCATCGTTCGGCATCGATTCCGACGGCACCGGCGGGATGGGTCTAATCGACGCGGCGGGCAATCCGCGCGCGGCGCTCGATATCACCGGCGACGGATCGACCGTGCTTGAATTCGAGGATCCCGGTTTCAAGCCGCGCGGTTCGCTCGGCATCTCGCCCGACGGCGCGATGCGCCTAATTATCGACGACAAGAACGGCAACCGGCGCGCTTCATTGGGCGTGGACTCCGCCGGAGCGCCCACGCTCGTGCTCACGGACTTTATGGGACAGGTGATTTACAGGGCGCCAGCGAATGGCTCATGAGCGGGCGTCCCTTCCGGCACCGCTCAGGGCAAGCTCTGAGGCTCTGCGTAGGACCTCCCCGCGAAGGGACCCTGAGCCTTGCCGGTCGTGCATGCTCCAAAACCCCTCGCCCGTTATTTTCACGGGAGAGGCGGCTTACTGCATAAGCGGAGCGACGTGAGAACGATGGCGGTGAGGGTGCAGGATCGTTCGCGACGCTGCCTCTCCTTTTTTTCATCCTGAGCGGAGGCTGCCGGAGTCGAACGGGTCTCGCGCGCGCAGCGCGCGAGACTGATGGTGGCTGCCCGCGCCGCCAGCAACGGTATCACGCGCCTGTTAGGTCGGAATTTTCGTGCCCAGCGCTCCCGGAGCACTGAAGCGCGTACGAATCTCTGGCGCAGCAATTTGTCTCGCCAGAATCTTTTGAACTAATCGGAATAGTTCCCACGTAGTCACGAGCCGTACGTTATCGCGTTCCGCATCCGAAATGATTGTCCCCGTAAACGCAGCGGGACGATTCGCTGCCGGGAGAAGGTAGCTGTGGTTGATCGCGAGAATGCCAGCGAGAGCGCCATTGCCGAATTCGGCTTTTCGTCGATTCATGTATTTAATCAATTGAGTGTAATCGCTCTCCTTTGCATTACCATTCCCGCTCGACTTGACCTCGACAAGAAACGCGCCGGGCTTGGATGGGTCGGGCACGCAGCCCTCAGCCAACCACAGGTCTTCCTCCTTCCGTCGTTCAGGCTGACCTTGATTCTTCCAGAACTCGTCAACGTCAATTGCCCCATAGCCGAAAAGCTCGAACGCCCGTTTAACAGCTAATTTCAACGTGTCGCCACTGGAAGAAAGAAGCTCGTTCCAACCTTTTTGCAGATTCTCCCACGCCTCCTTATATTGACGTTCAAGCTCTTGGTCCCTTTTTTCGTGTTCGGTTCGTTCTTGCGCGCGGCTTAATCGCAATTGAGCAAGTGTTGGCATGAGGTACACTTCGTCCTCCAGCCACTTGAACGAATCGTCGTAAAGTAGGTGAGGAGCAACGCTGGGCAATATTTTTGTTAGAACTAACTCGATTGCGTCGGTGTCGTACTGCCCGAAGTCTGGCAAAAAGACGATCTGCCCTTTCCCACGACCGAATATAAAGCCCGTCAGTTGGTCTGCGCAGCTTTTAAGAATTCTCTGTGGTTGTGCGTCTTTCCATACCGGATTCAATAAATGTGCGACGCTGATGCGGTGGCCCAGTGTTGCAAACAAAAGATCGAAGCTGCTGTGATCCCAAATCACGCATGAGGCGGCGTGGTAATTATTAGCCGTCACGGTGACCTTTTCGCCGGTCAAATTTGCTATGTGGAATGACGCGCAGGTGCCGACGAATACGACCACTAGTGCTCCTGCCGCAACGAGGGCTTGTAGCTTCGTGCCATCGTTGGCATGCAGAGCGCTCGAATTCAAATCATTATAGGTGGCTCTAATGAAAATGACCTGTGCATCTTGGAAATCGAGCGGCGCGGCTCCTCCATTCCATGCCGTCTGCGTGGTTAAGATCGTGAAATTGTCGCCCACTTTTGACCGTAGGGTTTCGGATGCTGATGGGGCAAAATGTGGATCGACGCAATCGACCAATAAGACCTTTGTCCCATTTGTTGACATCGACGATGGTCTCTAATCTTGGCAACTCAAGATAGCTTGAAAGTCGGTTGCTAGGCGACCCCCATCAGAAAAACAATTCGTGCGAGGCGTGGAAGTGATTGGCGAGGCGGGGGAAGGATCCGGGATTCCTCGCGCGCGGCGGCCACACGCGCGGGAATGACACAAGGAGCAAGGGAGCAGTGGCGAGCCGAACGATCAGCGCCCTCACCCGCCGCCAATTTTAATCGCTTCGCGAAGCGGATGGCGACCTCTCCCGTGAAATAACGGGCGAGGGACGGAAGGAGCGGTACGCCATTTCCCCCCGCTTCAATTCATGGCTGAACAGTTCAGCCTGATGTAGGAATCGCGTCGCGAGCAAATCCGCGGCGGACTAGTCCCCGCGATGGGTGAATCCGATGGGATGTTTCTTTGGCGCAGGAGGCGGGGCGAGGAGCTTGCGGACGGCCTCGAACAGCACGCCAATTTGCCGATCATGCCGCTCGACTTTCCTTGCAAGCTCGCGATTGGAGGCGAGAATCTGCCGCAGTCTCACGAACGCGCGCATTATCGCGATGTTGACTTGCACCGCCCGCTTGCTGCGAAGTACACTGGACAGCATCGCGACGCCCTGCTCGGTGAAGGCATAGGGCGGTCTTCGTAACCCCATCTTCGCGGCGGGATTGGAGGTCACAATTTGTGACCTCCAATTTTCGAGTTCCGCTTTGGAAAACTGGAATAGGAAATCTCCCGGGAACCGCTCAATATTGCGCTTGACCGCCTGAAGCAGAACTTTGGTTTTGACGCCGTAAAGCTCCGCGAGGTCGCTGTCGAGCATCACTTTCTCGCCGCGAATCAGGTAGATGCGGCTGGCGATCCGCTCCAGCGGAATTATCGGCTCGGATTGGACCATGCGCGGATTCCGCACCGGTCCGAAAGGATGTCAAGCGACACGGGGGATTCTACCGCTTGCGGCTGCGCCTTGCGCAGCCGTATAGCTCCAGAATGACAGCGCGAAAACGGGCGATGGCAGCATCCGGGATGCCTCGCGCGCGCCAGACACACGCGCGGGCATGACACTTGGGTGGGGGCATCAGGGTTCAGGGCTGAACAGTTCAGCCTCATCTGTGCGGCGCGAACGCGTCACAATCAAAACAGGAAAACGACTCATGCGACACGCCGGAATAAATCCGATCGGGAGTTTCGCCATCAGCGCCGAGACGGTCTCCGCGCGCGGACATAACGACGTTCGATCGACTTCGTGCGGAAGAAAAATAAAAAATTACGAAACGAACCCAATTTCTTTAATGGCTACAGCCATCATTCTTTTGGCGCGTTCATCCAAAGTCACGGAGTTCGAGACCCGCTTTATCCGGCAATTTCACCAGCGGGCGTCGCCCAAACGCCTTTTGATGCGACGCCATCGGACGATTGAAAGCCTCAACAAGATGGCTGCGCCGGCGGTATCGGAGCGCGACCGGTGCGCGTAGCATCGCCCGGCCGCCGCCATTCGCCAATTCCATCATCCTGTGCTAACAAACCGCCGTATGGCTGGAATGACTTTTCCCAAGGGCTTTCTGTGGGGCACCGCGAGCGCGTCCTATCAAATCGAGGGCGCATGGAACGAGAACGGCAAGGGCGAATCGATCTGGGACCGCTACTCGCATACGCCAAACAAGATTCATAACGGCGAGACCGGCGACATCGCATGCGACTTCTACCGCCGCTTCAAGGACGACATCGCGATGATGGCCGATCTGGGGCTGAATGCCGCGCGCATATCTCTGTCGTGGCCGCGCATCATCCCCGCCGGAAAGGGCGAGACGAATGCATGGGGTCTCGATTTCTACAACCGCGTCATCGACACGCTGCTGAAATACAACATCCAGCCGTGGGTGACGCTCTATCATTGGGACCTGCCGCAGGTGCTGGAAGATGCGGGCGGATGGCCAAATCGGGACTTGGCCGAAATCTTCCGCGACTACGCGATGGTATGCGCGGACGCATTCGGCGATCGCGTGAAGCACTGGATGATCTTCAACGAGCCGTGGGTTTTCACGATTCTGGGCTACCTCGCCGGCATCCATGCGCCCGGCCGCTACGAACCGCTGGAGGCATTGAAGGCGACACACACGGTGAACCTCGCGCAAGGGATGTCGATCCGCGCGATGCGCGAAGGCAAGA
This sequence comes from Binataceae bacterium (SeqCode), assembly GCA_035524375.1. Classification (GTDB taxonomy): domain Bacteria; phylum Desulfobacterota; class Binatia; order Binatales; family Binataceae; genus Binatus. Next base: position 6,821 of record DATKOZ010000073.1, read on the forward strand.
ACAAGCCCGCGATGATCGGCCTCGCCAACGCGATGTCTCCGGTGCATCCGCAGAACAGCAAATCGCTCGAAGACAAGCTGGCGGCCGAGCGATGGCATCGATTTTACAATCTATGGTTCCTCGATCCGCCGATGCGCGGGAAATATCCCGAGGCGTACGTTCAAGGGACTGCCGAAGATCGGATCGAGATTCGGCCGGGCGACATGGAGATCATCAAGGCGCCGCTGGATTTCATCGGAATCAATCTCTATCAACGCGCCATCGTCGCCAACAGTCCGCAGGATCCGAATATCGGCGCGGTCATCATGCCGGCAGCGCAGGATGCGGAACGTACCGATTTCGGATGGGAGGTTTATCCCAAAGCGCTCTCCGAGATGATCCTGCGGGTCGCCAAGGATTTTCCCGGCGTCCCGCTTTACGTGACGGAGAACGGATGCTCGTACGGAGAGGCGCCCGGCCCCGACGGGAAGGTGGACGATCAGCGCCGCATCAAATTCTTGCGCCGGTACATCGCGGAGGTGGGGCGAGCCATCCAGGCCGGTGCCGACGTGCGCGGTTATTTCCATTGGACGTTTACGGACAACTTCGAATGGGCGGAGGGATTCCGCCAGCGGTTCGGGATCGTGTACTGCGACTTCAAAACGCGCGAGCGTGTCATCAAGGAAAGCGGCCGGTGGTATTCGCAGTTGGCCCGCAACAACGCGCTGGATTTCGATCCGGCCGAGTAAGCGATGTGCCGCTTCCAACCATGCAGGTCCGCGCGCGATGTGAATCCGCTAAGCTCTCCGTTTGAAATGAGGGTGAGCGAATGAAATTCAAGGCTGTTATTTGCCGGGTTGAGGAAGGCGGTGAATGGAATTCATTACCGCTGCGCATCAGTAACGTTTACTCATTGATCGACCGGCTAGCAGAACGACCGCGCTCATAGCGGCCGCATTGACGGATAAGGTTAAAATCGACGTCCACCACTGAATATTGGTATGACCCGAGTAGAGGTAAGTAGAGCCGTTCTCCGCTGGGCGCTGGAACGCTCGGGCAGAGACGCAACAGCCGTTCGCGAGAAACTTCCGAGTCTGACTGAGTGGTTGGAAGGGAAAAGCCAGCCCACCCTGAGCCAGCTCGAGAAGTTTGCAAGGCAAACTCGGACTCCGCTTGGTTACCTCTTCCTTACTGAACCGCCTGAAGAACGTTTGCCCATCCCGCACTTCCGCACTTTAGGTAACGGGCATCCCCACCGGCCAAGTCCAGATCTGCTTGAGACCGTCTACACAATGGAGCGGCGTCAAGAATGGATGCGCGAGTATCTCATCCAAGAAGGCCAAGAACCACTGCACTTTGTCAGATCGGCAAAGCTGAACGACAAACCACAAAACGTGGCCAAGGAGATGCATGACGTTCTTGGTCTCGAACATGGGTGGGCCGCACGACAAGCAACTTGGACTGACGCGCTTAGGGAACTGCGTTCACGACTGGAAGGGGCGTCGATTCTAGTCGTTGTGAACGGAATTGTTGGAAACAACACGCACAGAAAGTTAGATCCAGCAGAGTTCCGCGGCTTTGTTCTCGTCGATGATTATGCGCCGCTGGTCTTTGTTAACGGCACCGACGCAAAGGCGGCGCAGATGTTTACTCTGGCGCATGAGCTAGCACACTTGTGGCTTGGGTCAAGTGCCGCCTTTGACTTGCGGGAGCTTCAGCCTGCTGATGATGAGACCGAGCGTTCTTGCAATCGAATTGCTGCAGAGTTTCTGGTTCCCGAGAGCGAGCTAAGGACCTTCTGGCCATCCGCACGTCAGGACCCAGAGCGATTTCAAATGATCGCTCGTCGCTTCAAAGTAAGCGAGTTGGTTGCCGCGCGGCGGGCTCTTGACTTGGAACTTATCAGAAAGACCGAGTTTCATGATTTCTATCAGAGCTATTTGGAAAACGAGCGACGCCAAACGTCCAAGCAGCCGTCCGGCGGCGATTTCTATGCAAACCAAAACTTTCGGATCGGGCGCCTTTTCGCCGAAACGGTAGTTCGAGCCGCCAAGGAAGGAAAGCTCCTTTACCGCGACGCGTATCAACTGACCGGGCTAAGCGGCAGCACGTTTGATCACTATGCAGAAAAGCTAAGTTTTGGGGAGGCCGGGTGACCGCTCCTCCCAAATACGTTCTCGACGCGAACGTGTTCATGGAGGCGGCTAGACGCTATTATGCTTTCGATCTTGTACCAGCCTTCTGGCAAGCACTCATTGACAATGCACAGAAGGGACGTTTGCTGAGCATTGACCGGGTGAGGGACGAAGTAAGTTATCCAGACGAGCTTGCCAAGTGGTCCAAGGGCAGTTTTCATCCTTGGTTCGTCTCGACGGGCGAAGCTGAAATCCTACAGGCGTACAGGCAAATTATGCGTTGGGCTCAGGCTCAGTCACAGTATTCTAACGGCGCCAAAGCGGAATTTGCCGATGAGAGGAATGCAGACGCATGGTTGATCGCATACGCGCAAGCGAGGGGAGCTGTAGTTGTGACGCATGAAGTGCCAGACTCAAAGATCAAGAAGAAAATTCCAATTCCGAATGTTTGTAAAGCGTTTTCGGTTCCTTTTATAGATTCATTCGCCATGCTCCGCGCTCTGGGAGTGAAACTTGGCTGATGCAGGTTTCTTCCGGCGAACAGAGATCAATTTGCAGTGAAGGTATGACGACAAATCCGAGGTCGTTGCGCTTCACCTTCCAAAGGCATAACCGATGCCAGAATTCCTAATCTGGATGCATGTGTGCGCGATGGCCGCGTATGTCGGCGCGCAGTTCGCGGTGATTTATATGCTGATTCCCGCCGCGGAGTCCGCGCCCGATGAGGCCGCGCGCCGCAAAGCGCTCATCGCGGGCTTTCGTTTTTACAATCCATTCACGATTGCGGTGCTGGGAATAATTGTAATTACCGGCGCCGCACGCCTGACGGACCTAAAGGCGATGGGCGAGGCGTACTTGGTTCAGATCGTGCCGTCATTGGAGATCAAGCTCGGTCTCGCTTTTTTCATGATTTTCTTCCAGACCTACATCACGTTCGGGCTGGCGTTCAGAATCGGCCGGCAGGAAGATGTCGCCGCCCACGGCGACGGGCCGGCGTTTACAGTCGAGCAGGTGAATTCGATTTTGATGCGGATTCGCGCGATGGCTTGGCTTACGATCGCGCTTGCGGCGGCGATAATCTGGGTGTCGCTCACCATGAGCGAGCGGACCATCACGCTACCCGCCGCTCCCGGTACCGTTGCCGCGCGGGCGGCATCGGATGCATCTCCGATTCTCGCGAACCGGTTCGCACCGAGGACGCCGTCCGCGCAGCGCGGACGAGCTTATCGGATCAGCGAGAGAAGCGAGCTGGCCAGGTAAGCCACGGTGAGCATTCCGAAAATCGCAACGGGAAGTTCATTCAACAGATTCAGTGCCGCCAAGCGCATTCCCTCGCTTACGACCGAACCGTTCTCGTCGTTCCCCAACCCGTAGTTTTCAACATGATTCATGAGAGCGTTCATTGTTTGCTCCTCCTAAGTTCAGCAGCTACTTGCTTTGAGCAAAGCCGATGCCATGGTTGAAATCCGTATTTTACGACCTAGATCGACCACTTATTCGTCACTTGTATCGCGTTCACAAAATAAACATCTTGATTTAATTGATAAATTCGACTTCGCAAAATGAAGATACAGAATTGGGCCGTTTTTCTTTTCGCACAAACTTTCTTGAATCGCGAAATAATGCAGCCCAGTACATGCAGTGTGATCGTGGCATGCGCGGAAATCACTTTGATCCACGGCATCGATTTGAGAAAGTGGCCTGATGGCGTCTGAACCGAACCAAGTACCAGCTGTCGAGCGATCACATGCGCCACTTTCAGGTCCTTCCCCGGCTACGGCGGACGCGCCGGCATCGCCGCAATTCTCACGCGGGCTGGCGCTGCGTGTCGCTGAGACGGCGATATTCCTGATTGCCGTCATTGGCGCAGCCGCGATTGGGTTGGGAATCACCGGGTATTTTTCCGACCACAAGAAGGTCTTCGCTTATCTGATCGCATATGCGGGGTTTTGCTTCGCCGATTTACTGGTACGCGAGGATCCAAAGGATGGGTCGGCGCGCGAGGAGCTGTCGCGCCGGATCGCGGTGCAATCGCCGCTCTTGGTCCTGTTCGCGCTGGCGCCGATGGAACGGACCTATCTGTATGGCGGCGAGCCGCCGGGATGGCTGTCGGCGCTGGGCTTGCTGGTGGAATTGATTGGCATCTGGCTGGCGCTGGGCGCGAGGATGCAGTTGGGATTTTTTGCCGCAAGCAAGACGCCCGAGCGTCCGGTGCTGGTCACCAGCGGATTGTTCCGCTACGTGCGCCATCCTGGCTATGCGGGGATTTTTCTGGTGATGCTTGCGTGGCCGCTCGAGTATGGGGCGCCGATCGCGGAATTCATAACACTGATTACGGGAATAATCGCGGTGAACGCCAGGATCGCCGAGGAGGAAGCGGAACTGCGCATTCGCTTCGGCGAGGAGTACGAGAATTACGTCCGCACCACCGACACGCTCATTCCCGGAATCTGGTGATCGATCGGTTGCTTATTTTACGCAGTTCGCGCCTTGAGCTGGCAGGGAGCTTGCGAGCAATAATCTTCATGCGCGTGCGGCGATACGAATTTTGCGCCGCACGATGCGCATTCGCGAATCTCCTCACCCGATTTGAGGATGGATTTCAGGCGCCGCAGACCTGCGGCATCCAGTGCGCGCGGCTTCTTTCTAACCGGCCGCGCTACAATCTCGCCATCAGTGGTTTCTTCCGAAACTGAGCGCCCTTGGGCTCCCATTACGGCCAGTTCATCAGCGCGATTGTTGAGCGGATCGGTGCCATGCCCACGCACCCATTCGAATTCGACCGTGCGCGCATCGCGTTCCGCATCGAGCAGGCGCCACAAATCATGGTTTTTGTTGCGCTTCCAGCCGTGTTCGATTGTGTTCACGACGTACTGGCTGTCGGAACGAAACACGACATGGCTGCCTGGCTCGGTGGCGCGCAGCCCTTCGATCGCCGCGGTCAATTCCATGCGATTGTTTGTGGTCGATGGTGAGTGGCCATTGAATTCGCATCGCGAACCGTCGGGCGCGATCACGATCACGCCCCATCCGCCGGGTCCGTCTGGATTCCGCAGGCAGGAGCCGTCGCCATACACGATGAACTTATGATGGGTTAGCGGCACGGCGCGATTCTACTCCAAGCGGCGTGCGCTTCGCAGCCGGACGAACCATTCGAGGTACGTGCGTGCCGCGCGGTCCCATGAAAAATTGGCGGCGAAGCAGTTTTCGATCAGCCGCCGCCATGCCGGGGGGTTGCGGAAGGTCTCTGTCATCCGGGTAATTGCCGCCACCATGTCCCACGGCTCGAATCGCTCGAAGACGAAGCCATTACCCGCGCCCGTTGCGGGATCGAACTCGCTGACTGTATCGCGCAGGCCGCCAGTGGCGCGCACGATCGGTGCGGTGCCATAGCGAAGGGCATACATCTGGGTCAGTCCACACGGCTCAAAACGCGACGGCATCAGGAATGCATCGCTGCCGGCCTGTACGCGATGCGCGGCAGCATCGTCGAATTCGATCATCGAGTGAAATTTTCCCGGATAGCGCCGCTCGGCATCGCGGAAAAATCCTTCCAGCGGCGGGTCGCCGGCCGCCAGCATCACCAATTGCACATCCATGCGCATCACTTCGTCGAGGGCGTCGCGCAGCAGGTAAACTCCCTTCTGCTCGGTCATTCGCGTGACCATTCCGATAATCGGCGTGCCTTCGCGTTCCGGAAATCCCGATTCCGCTCGCAGCGCCCGGGCGCATTCGCGCTTGCCGTCCGGACGCATGGCGGAATAACGCGCCGCGATGTTGGAATCGTGCGCCGGGTCCCATTCATCGTAGTCGGCCCCGTTGAGAATCCCAATGAAATCGCCGCCTTTCGCACTGAGCACGCCCTCGAGCCCAAAGCCGAATTCATAGCTGCCGGTGACTTCACGCGCGTAGGTGGGGCTGACGGTCGATACGCCGTCAGCCAGCACGATTGCGCCCTTCATCAGGTTCAGCAGGCCGTAAAACTCAAGGCAGCCCGGATTGAAATATTTCCGGTCGATACCGAGCAGGTGGAATTCGCCGCCATCCGCGAGTCCCTGAAATGCGACGTTGTGGATCGTAAATATCGCGAGTGTTCGCTCGAAGTGACGTCTTAGAGAATCATCGGCACGTGCCGCGATAATAGTCGCTGCAGAATGCCAGTCGTGAGCGTGAATCACATCAGGGTGAATCATTTCGGCGGCGACCATCGCGGCCGCCCGGCCGAAGAAGATGAAGCGGCGCAAGTTATCTGAATAGGCGCCACCGGCGTCGCCATAAATCCCGTTGCGCGCGAAGAAGTGAGGATGCTCGATCAGATACATCGAGACGCCGCGCGATAATTTCGGGCCGCGGACGCTGAAGCGCTCCGTATCGGGGCCCAGCTGCATTGACATCTCACCGGCGATCGGAACGGATCCCAGTGCGTGGAGCAGGGGCGGGTACGCTGGCACGATAACCGACGGTTCCGTACCGGCTGCCTGGAGCGCCGGGGGCATTGCGCCAATCACATCAGCGAGCCCGCCGGCTTTAGCATGCGGGGCGATTTCCGCGGCGGCAATCGCGATCTTCACAGGTTGGTTTAACGCCAAGCCGCGGTTTGCCGGGTCACCTAGTTCAGCACGGTTCGTTCCGGCTCGGCAGCCGGTTGAGCGTCGCTGGCATCGCGCAGCGCGTGCGCGATCACTTCGTCTACGGTATCGACAAAGACCATCTCCAATTCGCCGCGGACGCCGGCTGGAATATCCTCAAGGTCGCGCTCGTTGCGGCGCGGCAGAATAATTGTCTTGATACCCGCGCGCCGCGCGGCGAGCACTTTTTCCTTGATTCCGCCGACCGGCAGCACTTTACCGCGCAGCGTGATCTCGCCGGTCATGGCGATATCGGAGCGTACCGGACGTCCGCTCAAAAGCGACGCGAGCGAGACGGCGATCGTCACGCCCGCCGACGGGCCATCCTTTGGAATCGCCCCTGCTGGGACATGGACATGGATGTCGGCCTTCTCGAAGAAATCAGGGGGTACTCCAACTCTTTCGGCGCGTGAGCGGATATAGGACAGGGCGGCCTGCGCGGATTCCTTCATCACGTCGCCGAGCGATCCGGTAAGCGTCAGGCCCTTCTGGCCGGGCATCCGGGTGCTCTCAATAAACATGATGTCGCCGCCGGCGGGCGTCCATGCCAGGCCGGTTGCGACTCCCGGTTCCTGCGTGCGCTCGGCCACTTCGGCGAAGAATTTGGGAGGCCCGAGCAGGCGCTGAACATCGGCAACGCTGACGCGTTCGAGAAGCGGTTCGCCCTCGGTGATCGATCGCGCGATTTTGCGGCATACGCGGGAGATCTCGCGCTCAAGATTGCGCAATCCGGCCTCGCGCGTGTAGCTGCGAATTATTTCACGCAGAGCGGCTTCCTCAAATTCAATCTTGCGCCCGTCCAGACCATTCTCAGTTATCTGCTTGGGTACGAGATGCCGCTGTACGATCTGAAGCTTTTCCTCTTCCGTGTAACCGGGCAGCTCGAGTACTTCCATCCGGTCGCGCAGTGCATGCGGGATCGGGTCGAGCACGTTCGCAGTGGTCAGGAACAGGACCTTCGACAAGTCGAACGGCACGTCCAGGTAATGATCGGAAAACGCGTTATTCTGCTCGGGATCCAGGACTTCCAGCAATGCTGAGGCCGGATCGCCGCGGAAGTCCATCCCGAGTTTGTCCACCTCGTCGAGGATGAAGAGCGGATTGTTGGAGCCGGCGTTGCGGAGTCCCTGGATGATGCGGCCAGGCAACGAACCGATATAGGTACGGCGATGGCCGCGGATTTCGGCTTCATCGCGAATGCCGCCCAGTGACAGCCGCACGAATTTGCGGCCCAGCGCGCGTGCGATCGAACGGCCCAGCGACGTTTTGCCGGTGCCGGGCGGGCCGACGAAGCAAAGAATGGGTCCCTTGGTATCTTTTTTCAGTTGCCGTACCGCGAGAAATTCGAGAATGCGCTCCTTAATCTTCTCCAGATTGTAATGATCTTCGTCGAGAACGCGGCGGGCGTTTTTGATGTCCAGGTTGTCCTCGGTCGAGGTGCTCCACGGCAGCCCAACCAGCCAGTCGAGGTAGGTCCGCACGACGGTATGCTCGGCCGACTCTGGCGGGATCATTTTCAGCCGCTCCAACTCCTTGTCGGCGGCTTTGCGTGCGTCGGGCGGCATCTTTGCCGCTTCGATCTTCTTCGTCAGTTCTTCGGCTTCGGAGCCGCGCCCATCGCCTTCGCCCAGCTCCTTCTGAATCGCCTTCAACTGCTGGCGCAGATAATACTCGCGCTGGTTCTTGTTGAGCTCGGTCTGAACTTGCGATTGAATTTTGTGGCCGATTTCGAGTAGTTCGATTTCGCGGTTCAGGATCGAGATCAATTTTTCCAGCCGCACGCGCACGTCAGCGGTGGCGAGCAACTCCTGCGCTTCCTCGACGGCGATCCGCAGGTAGGAGGCGACCATGTCGGTCAATCGCGATGGATCCTTCACCTGGGTTGCCATCGCCTGCAACTCATCGGGCAGGTATGGCACCAGCGAGACAAACTTGGAGAACTGATTCACCAGATGCGACTGGAGGGCGTCGAGTTCCTTTCCGGCGGAGATCTCCTCAGGTAGGCGCGCGGCGTGCGCGAGGAAGTACGGCTCCTGCTGTGTGAAATCGCTAAGCTCGACGCGCGCCAGCCCCTGCACAAGGACCCGTACGCTATTGTCGGGATAACGCAGCATCTTGAGTATGCGCGCCGCCGTCCCACGCGGGTACAGTCCATCGGGAGCAGGACTTTCCTCTTCCGGGTTACGTTGGGTCGCCAGCGCAATCACTTTCGAGGTCTGGCCGACCTCCTCAATTAGCTTGAGCGAGGAGGGACGCGAAACCAGAAACGGTATAATCTGGCTTGGGAAAATTACGATGCCGCGCAGCGGCAACACCGGCAGCAGGCTGGGAATCTCAGCCTTGCTGAGGTCTTCTTCGAGTTCGAAACGCTTTTCCCCTTTGGATTTTTCCGCCATCAGTTGGAATCCTCATCTGGAGGGGAGCCCATGCCGCCAGCGCCACCGCTCAATCCAAAACCAACCGTAGTATATGGATATCGTGCAGACAAGGCTGCCTCCGATTATCAAGCTAACCATGGCGGGATGATCGTGCCACCTGTGCGGTTTCAAGCGGACGAAAGATTGCGCTAAACTGCGCTTACGTTTGCTTCGTTAGAACACCGTGGATGGTCAAATTGTCCAAGGATCAATTCGAGAAATTGTTCAGTGCGGATGAAGCTAATGCGCTGATTCCACGGCTGGAAGTCCTGATGCGCAAGCTGCAGATGCAGGCCGTATCGATGCGTGCATGCCTGGAGGAGTTATCGGAGCAGGACCCGGAAATCGTTCAGTTGCCCTTTAAGGACGCCGCACGGCGCCATCCGCAATTGCGCTCGTTCGCGGCCGCGATGGCCGAGGCTGCCGAAGAAATCGAATCGCTGGGGTGCTTCCTAAAGGATCTCGAACAGGGGCTGGTCGATTTTCCCGCCGATGACGGCAGCGGTGGAGTGGTCTTCCTTTGCTGGCAGTTTGGCGAGCCGCAAATTGTGGCATGGCATTCAATCGATTCCGGCTTTGCCAGCCGCCAACCGCTTCCCGGCGCGCCCAAGCTGTATCTAAATTGACCGGGCAATGGGATCGTAAGAGCTAATCGTGTTGTTTATTTATCTATTGGCGTTGGCAATTTGGATCGGCGCGATCGTGTTCTTTTCGTTCTTTACCGCGCCGGCGGTGTTCCAGAACCTGCCCCGATCCGAGGCTGGGACAGTGGTTGGGGCAATCTTTCCGCGCTACTACGCGCTGGGATATGTGGCCGGGGCGATTAGCCTTGCCGCGGCGGTCTATTTCGCAATGTCGCGGGAAGCGCGGGTGTGGTGGAGCGGTGCGGCAATCACGCTGGCGATAGCGCTGGGAATCAGTGTATATGCCGGCGCGGCGATATTACCGCGCGCCCATGCGCTCCGCGCAGTGGTGGAACAGGACAACCCGGATCCAGAGCGCAAGGCCGAGTTCGATCAGTTGCATCGTCTGTCGGTCATTCTTAATGGCAGCGTATTGCTGCTCGATCTCGCCGCGCTGGCGATCAGTTCTGGGGCGCTGAATTATCGTGGCTGATCGGGAATTTAAGGCGGTCGTAATCGACCTTTACGACACGCTGGTGGATTGGGAGCCCGCAAGTTTGCCCGTGCTCCAATGGCGCGGGCGTGAAGTTCGCAGCACCGCGCCACTGCTCTTTCCGGTGCTGGAAGCGGAACTTGGCGAGCGCTTCGATCGGACGGCCTTTATGGAAGCGCATGACGCCGTCTACCTTGAAATTTTCAACGAACGCGCCGCCGATACGCCAGCCGAGACTACGTGCCACGAGCGAATGCTGCGCACACTCAAGCGCACCGGCCTTGAGCACGGGCACGCGCATGCGTTGGCCGATCGGTTGCGCGGAATACACATGGGCCGCATCCGCGAAGTCACCAAGGCGCCGGCCAGGCGCGTCGAAGCGATGAAGAAGATAGCGGGCCGCTACCGGGTTGGCCTGATTTCCAATTTCGACGATGGAGAGACCGGGCATCAAATTGTCCGCGATACCGGAATACACAGTTTGTTTGAAGATGTGATCATCTCCGCCGATACCGGCCTGCGAAAGCCGCATCCGCTAATTTTTCAGCGAATTTTGGATTCGATGCGGCTCAAACCAACCGACGTTTTGTACGTCGGCGATACGCCGCGCGACGACGTGCTTGGCTCCAAGCGCGCCGGAATGTATTCGGCGTGGATCCGGCGGAAGGATCGTGAATTGCCCGAGGGAATCCCCGCGCCCGATTTCATAATCGGTGACTTGGCCGAACTGCCGGAAAAAATCGGTTTGTGAAATGGCCCGCGCCATGAAGCGGCCGCCGGTAATCGCCGTCATCGGTGCCGGTGACGCTCCGGCCGCCGTGTGCCGGCTCGCCCGCCAAGCGGGCGGCGAGATCGCGCGGCACGGCGCAATACTGATCTGCGGCGGGCGCGGCGGCGTGATGGAAGCCGCAGCGGCCGGGGCGCGAAGCCGGGGCGGACGAACGATCGGCGTTTTGCCCGGGTACGATCGCCGCACCGCGAATCGTCATATCGAGCTGGTGATTGCGACCGGGATGGGAGAAGCGCGCAACGCGATCGTCGTTGCCAGTGCCGACGCGATAGTCGCGCTGGCGGGCGAGGGCGGCACGCTGGCCGAGATCGGGTTCGCAAAAAAAATGCGCAAACCGGTGGTGGCGCTCAATTCATGGGCAGAAATTGCAGGACTGCATCGTGCAGGCACGGCTTCGGCTGCTGTCGCACTTGCAATAGAGACGGCCGCGAAACGCCGTTACACAAATCACGGACGTATTGATAATGTAGGAAATCGCGCCGGGAGGATCAGGTAGAAATGCATGATTTCAGATTTGGCGTGGCGAAACTATTTGCGATTGCCGTATCGGCGGCAATTGGGTTCGTCGTAATGCAGTCCAAGGGTGTCCGCGCCCAGGAAGCCGCTGCTGCGGCCGCTTCGCCCAGCGAGACAATCATCCACTATTTCGGGTACTCCGCCAGCGCTTCGGCTACCCCCTGCCAGACTCCGGTTGCGGACGGCGCCGCTCCCGTCGGATCGCTCACGTACATAAGTTCAAGCGGACTGCTGTTTGGCCGCACGACCACGACCGTAAATGCGCGGCCCGCCGGTGGCGGCGTCATTTTCCAATCGAATACCGACGGCTCGGATTATCAGATCGACCACACTTTTCCCGCGTCGGTGTCAGGTACATCGCCCGACGACGGTTTCAATCCGCGCCACGATTCGATGACCATTGTCGGCGACCAGCTATTTGGAACGGCGCTTGAGGGAGGCGAAAGCAAGGGCGGTGTAATTTTTTCGATCGGCAATGACGGCGGCAATTATGCGTTCACACCCCATCAGTTCGATGCCGCCAACGTTAATCCGACCAACTGGGGCGCGGCAGCGCACAGTTGTTTCGTAAACGATCAACCGGCCGGCCTACTCTATGGAATGACATCGGAGGGCGGCACGCAGGGCAGCGGAAAAGGAAACGGGGTCATCTTCTCATTCAATCCCGTAACCGACGTTTATACGCCGCTTTATGATTTCGATGGCGCCAAGAACGGGTCCGATCCGCATGGCGCGCCGATCCTCGATCCCAGTGGGACAACGCTCTATGGGATGACGCGCGAGGGCGGGAAAAGCAATCAGGGCGCAATATTTTCGTTTAGCCTCACGACCAAGAAAATCAAAAATCTTCATAGCTTTAGTTGCACGCCGGGCAGCAAGGGCGCGTGCATCAGCGCGCACAATGGTGCGACCTCGGACCACGGCAAGCTCGTTCAAGCCGGCAAGACGCTGTACGGCGTCACGTCGCTCGGCGGCAAGTATGGCTATGGCGTGATCTTTTCGATTCATACCAACGGCACGTTGTTTAAGGTGCTTCACAGCTTCGGCGCGCCAGTCGTGAACGACGGACAAAATCCATTCGGCTCGCTGCTGCTTGACGGCACCACGCTGTATGGGATGACCCAGAATGGCGGAACGGGCGGATTGGGGACTGTCTTCTCGATCCAGACCAGCGGTAAAAACTACGTGAAGCTTTATGACTTTCAGGGCCAGCTCCATGGTTTCACGGACGGCGCCAATCCGATCGACAACGTAATCAAGATTGGAAATACCCTCTACGGAATGACCGAGAACGGCGGATGCGGCAAAAGCGGCGGCAACGGCGTAATCTTCGCGCTTGCGCTGCCCGGCAGTTAATCGATGCCGGCGTTGCTCGACTCGATACGCCGCGCCTGCGCACCGTTTGGGTTCAATCTGTCCGCCGCGGTTCCGGTTGCCCGCTACGATGCGGCGGTAAACGAAGCGGCGCGGGCCGGCGCGATAGATCCGCGCGCGAAATCGATCGTCATCATCGGCAATGGTGGCGGTATGATGTGGAAGGCGCTAAAGACCCACGCGGAACAAAATCCCGAATGGTGGGAGCGCGAAAACCCGCTGGATGACTTTACCCGCGAAGTCATCGAGCGGGAGGCCGCGACGGCCGCTCGGAATTCGGGCGCGCACGTCACCGTAGTTTATCCATTCATGTCGGGTGGCGGCCCGACGCTGAATTTTATCGAGTTGGCCAAAGTCGCCGGTATCGCCGGACCGAGCATTCTTGGCGTTGCAGTGCATCCGGTGTACGGCCCCTGGATCGCCTTTCGCGCTGCGCTGCTAATCGACGTGGAGATTGATTCGCCGGGCGACGCAGTTGGCTTCGACCCGTGTCCCGGATGTCGCGCGCGCTCATGTATCGCGGCCTGTCCGGTTGGCGCAATCAATTTTTCGGCGGGATGGGACATTCCAAAATGCCTGACCCATCGCGTGGAGGTCGAGGCCGATTGTGCGCGGCGATGCCATGCGCGGGTTGCGTGCGTCCTTGGACCGGAGCATCGCTATCCGGACGACGAGATGGCGTACCATCAGATGCGCGCGCTGCGCTCAATGCGTCCTTACTATGACGCACATCTAAAGCAGCGCTGAAATTTAAGCGCGCAGCCTGCGGGCCACGTCTTTTGCAAAGTAGGTGAGGATCAAATCGGCGCCGGCGCGTTTGATCGAAGTTAGCACTTCGAGCACGGCGCGATCCTCGTCGATCCAGCCGTTCTGGCCGGCCGCGCGGATCATCGAATACTCGCCCGACACGTTATAGGCTGCGACTGGAACGTTGAATTTTTCCTTCACGCGCCAAATCAGATCGAGATACGCCAGCGCCGGCTTGACCATCACGATGTCCGCGCCTTCGTCGATGTCGAGCGCGACCTCGCGGAGCGCCTCCCGTCCGTTGGGCGGATCCATCTGATATGAGCGCCGATCTCCAAACTGAGGCGCCGAACTCGCCGCTTCGCGGAACGGACCGTAAAACGCCGACGCGAATTTGGCAGAATAAGCCATGATTGAAACGTGGCTAAATTTGTCTTCGTCCAGTGCGCGGCGGATCGCGCCGACCCGCCCGTCCATCATGTCCGACGGCGCGACTATGTCTGCGCCCGCGCGCGCATGGGAGAGTGCGGTTTTGGTCAGCAACTCTAGCGTCGCATCGTTATCCACCTCTCCGCCCCATACCAGCGGTTCCAGCGGCACCAAGCCGAGCATCTCGTTCTTGATTTCCTCTATCAGCCGCACCTTGCCGGCCTCGGTAAGCAGGCGCCCTTCCACGTCGAGGATGTTGGAGATCGCCTCGGTGATCTTTTGCGAGGCCAGCGGCGGCTCCAGGCTCTCCAAGCGCGAAACATCAAGCGAATCGAACAAGTGGTTACACACTTTCGCCTTGAGTTGCTGAAAACCCTCCCCCTGAACGTCCGTGGGCTTTCGCCGCTCCTGAGGCCCGGTGGCGGTCGCGATTGCGCCGCAATGGCCGTGATCGGTGTATTCGCACATGCACACGTCAGTAATCACCGCCATCCCGGGAATGCGTTCCTTGATCTCGCGGATCGCGCGCTGGACCGCGCCGTCATCCTTCCATGCCTCGCTGCCGAGAGCATCCTTGCGCTCCGGGATTCCGAACAGGATCACAGCCGGGACACCCGCCGAATAGGCCTCGCGCGCCTCGATGACAATGTTGTCGACCGACATTCGCGCCACCCCCGGCATCGCTTCAACCGGCTGCTTCACATCGCGGCCCGGACATACGAACATCGGCAGTATGAGATCGTCGGGGGAAAGTCTGGTCTCGCGAACCATCCGGCGGATGGTCTCGGTGCGGCGCAGGCGCCGCGGGCGATTGAGCGGAAATGCCATGATGGGAGCGGGTTCCTGTCCAAGGAATTATATTCCCCGCGATTTCCAGATTGAAAGATTGCCGATAACGATGCCGGTATCCCGAAACTACATGATAACTTTGGTTTCGACGCAATGAGTACGCGGCGAAAGTTGCCGGAGCATCCGATGCTCTATGACCCTCGCGCGTGGCTTGCGGTGATTCTGGCGGTCACGGCGTTGATATTGAGCCGGAGCCTGCGCAACGAATTCGTATTCGACGATGAAAGCCTGATTCTGAACAACCGCTATATTGGGGACTGGTCGTTCCTGTGGAAGTCGGTTGTCAACGATGCATGGTGGTTCAGCGACCCGCATCACCTGCCTGCCGGCGCATATTATCGCCCGATCCTCGATATCTGGCTGGGGCTGGCGTTCCATTTGTTCGGGTATCACGCGGCGGGATGGCATGCGGCGATGATCGTGCTTCACTTGATCGTCGTATGGCTGGTTTACCGAATCGCATTTACGCTGACCGCCAATCCATGGACGGGGATTATCGCCGCCGCGTTGTTCGCGCTGATGCCGGTGCATGCCGAGGTCGCAATTTGGCCCGCCGCTATCGCATACCCTCTTAGCGCGGCCTTTCAGTTGAGTGCTTTCGAATTCTATCTGCGTGGTGGTGCGGACCCGGACCGAGATTCGCGGCGCCTGCTCGCATTGTCGTCGGGATTTTATGCAGCGGCGCTTATGACCTACGAAGGCGCAATCGTGTTTCCACTCCTGATCGCGGCGCACGCCGTACTGGTGCGGTCGGCATCGGCGAGAAGGACAATTCGGATAGCATTCCCATATGTGCTCGAAGCGGCGGTTTATGTGGCCATTCGATACTGTGTGCTCGGATTTATCAGCCGTCCCAATCCGTATAACCAAGCTACGCCGAGCGAAGCGATTTTGACGATTCCATCGGCGATCGTGACCTACGCGATGCTGCTGCTGATTCCATGGCGAGCCGGTCCCGCTCATGCACTGGAAATGGTGCAATCTGTGGTATCGCAAAGATTTTATTTGCCGATAGTCGAATTGTTCGCGATATTCGGGGCCGGCATTATGCTGCTGCGGCACCACCAGCATCGCCGTCTTTATCTGTTCTGCGCGGCATGGATCCTGATCGCGATTCTGCCGGTGCTCAACCTCACGCTCACGATCATTCAGGATCGATACCTTTATTTTGCCTCGGTGGGCCTGTGCGTGATGGCCGCCGATGTTGCAGTCACATTCGCAAGCGGTGATGCGATCCGGAAGGTGATTTTTGGAGCAGGTCTGGCCGCTGTATCGGTCCTGTTCGCGGTGACGCTCTTTTCAATGCAGGGCTACTGGCACGACGACCTTACGCTGTTCACGCGATGTGTCGAAATGGATCCCAATTCCGGCTTTTGGCGCAGCCAGTTGGGCCTCACCTATACGGTGCAGGGCGATTATCAAAACGCGCGTCTAGAGCTGGAGCGGGCGCATCAACTGGCGCCCGCCGACGGAAAAACCATTTACGACCTCGGGCGGGTTTATGAACGAATTGGCGATCGCGCAACGGCGGCGAAATTGATTGCTCAGGGAATCTCGCAATTCAAAGATCCGCCGCCGAGTGCATATGCATACCTGGCGATGGTTGCCGACGCCGCCGGAGAGTCAAAGACCTCTGAATCCGCATTGATGCAGGCCGCTGCGCTACCGGATGGTGCCGCCACAGCGGCATTAACGCGGGCGCAATTGCAATTCATCCATGGCGATCACAAAGGTGCGGAAGAAAAATTCCGCCAATTGGAGGTCAGCAATCCGGACGACGTTGACGCGCTCACCGCGCTGGGCGCCGCGATGTCGGCGGATCGGCAATTTGATGAAGCGTTGTCGGCGTACCAGCGCGCGGCGCAGATCGCGCCGAACGACGCGAACTTGCGGTATCAGTGTTGCGACCTGCTACATCGCTTGGGCCGCGACCGCGAGGCGCGCGCGGAATGCACGATCGCGCTACAGATCGTACCGGATAATGCTGCCGCGCAGGCGCTGATGGCCGAGGTCGAGCGCAGCGCTGGATCGCCCTAGCGCCGCGATTTGGCACGGCACACCGAGGGCGCCTTCTTCTTGGCCGGCGCCTTGGATAGCTTGCCAGCAGGTCCGGCGATGTCGCCCATCGCCGCAAGTTCTTTAGGTGCTGTCATCAAGTAGGCGTCTTTCACGAGTTCGCCGACCATCCCCCAATCGACTTTTTTGACGTTCAATCGTGCGCCGACCCATCCCTTATGTCCCACATAGGGCGGCTTAAAATACTGCGCTGGTTTGGAATTAATGAGGATCTCCTGCACGATCGGTGTCGCCTTGATCCATACCGCGATGTGGCCGCTCTCGTGATGATTGCAGTCGGTCATTGCGAACATCTTGCCGCCAATCCTGAAAGTGCATTCTCCCCAGGCTTCCTTTTCAGTGGCTTTGGGGAGCGCAAGGCAGATTTTCCGCAACCGGATTATCAGCGGATCGGAATCGTCATATTGTTTCGGGTGTGCCATCGGCAGGTTCTCTCACTTTCGGCGAAAATAGCCATCAATCGAGGCAATCAAAGTCTCGGTAGTGTAGTCGCGTGGCTGAACGACGACCTTGAATCCATATCGGCGCGCGGTTGCCGCGGTAATCGGTCCGATCGCCGCCGCTTTGATCCCTTTGACGGGCATGCGAAGGAGCGCGGCGAAATTTTCCACAGTGCTGGAGCTCGTGAAAGTGACGAGGTCGATCGCTTTCTCGGCAATCAGCGCACGAATCGGGCCCGGAGCGGCATTCTTGGGCTTGATCGTCCGATAGGCCGGTGCGACCAAGACTTCCCGTGCGCCCATCGCGCGCAGGCTCTTGGGCAATATGTCACGCGCGACCGCAGCGCGCGGAATCAGAATACGCGCACCGCGAATCCGTTTCGGCCCGATCGCGGGAATCAGCGCCTCGGCACGGTATTCGCGCGGCATCGCGGCAATCTTCAGTCCGAAGTCACGGACCCGATTCGATGTTGCCGGGCCGATTGCGGCGATCTTCGCTGTGCCGATTTCTCGGATGTCGCGGCCCAGCTTTTTGAGCCGATCGAAGAAGCGCTCTACTCCCGTCGCGCTTGTGAAGATGATCCAATCAATTGAGCCCAGGCGGGCAATTGCCCGGTCGAGTATCGCGTAGCTGGCCGGTGGCGCAATCTCGATTACGGGAAATTCGATAGCCTCCGCGCCCATCGCGCGCAATTCCGCCGCGAATCTGGCCGCCTGCTCGCCGGCACGAGTTACCACAATTCGCCGGCCGAACAGCGGCATCCGCTCCGCCCATTTGAGCTTTTCCCGAAGCGCCGCACACTTACCGATCACGATGACCGCCGGCGATTGCAGCCGCGCTTGAACGCATTGTTCGGCCAGATTCGCAAGCGTCCCGGTAACGGTCTTTTGTCCCGCGGATGTTGCTTGCTGAATCGCGGCCGCCGGAGTGTTGGGCGGCAACCCTGCCGCT
This sequence comes from Binataceae bacterium (SeqCode), assembly GCA_035524375.1. GTDB lineage: Bacteria > Desulfobacterota > Binatia > Binatales > Binataceae > Binatus. Next base: position 25,269 of record DATKOZ010000073.1, read on the forward strand.
TTCAGTTTTTCCAGCGACTCGCGCATTCGCCGCGTTCCCATCAGAATCACGATTGTGCCGCGCCCAGCCTTCGCCGCCGTTGCCAACTCGCGCCACGGTGTCGCCAGATGGCGGCCCTTTTTCTCGTCCTCATGTCCGGTGACAAAGGCGACGAACGAGCCGTATTCGCGATGGGTCAGCGGGATTCCGGCATACGCGGGCGCCGCGATTGCTGACGTAACGCCGGGAATTACCTCGTATGGTATTCCCGCGCCTGCGAGCGCTTCGGCCTCCTCGCCGCCGCGGCCGAAAATGAATGGATCGCCGCCCTTGAGCCGCACGACGACGCGCCCCTTGCGCGCATGTTCGATGAGCATTCGGTTCAGGCGGGCCTGTTCGATACTGATTTCGCCGCCCCCCGTTTTGCCGGCATAGATGAGTTCAGCGCCCGGCGGAGCGAGCCTCAACAAGCCGGGATTTACCAGATGGTCGTAAATTACCGTATCGGCACGGCGCAGTACGTCCAGCCCCGCCATCGTGGCCAAGTTGATCGCACCCGGTCCGGCTCCTGTCAGGTAGACGATCCCCGCTTTCTTACGCATCGGTGAGCATCGTTCCCGCGCCCCGCGCGAGCATCTGTTCGGCCAGCCGCGTTCCAGTGGCCTCGGCCGCTGAAGGTGCAAGGTCGGTATCGAGCGGCTCATCAATCGACCCGGCCAGTTCACGCTTGCCGTCGCTGCTGAACAGAATCGATCGCATCATCATTCGTTTGTCCGCGATCGCCGCACGCACCCCGATCGGTGTCGTGCATGATGCTCCCAAGGTCGCCAGAAAGGCCCGCTCGGCAGCGGTCTCATAGAATGCACGCGGGTCGTTTATCGCCACGACGGCTTTTTCCAGGGCCGCTCCCGGCCCGGTGCGCGGTCGTGCCAGCATTTCGATCGCGAGCGCTCCCTGTCCGCCTGCGGGGATGAAATCATCCTCGCCAAGACGCGCATACTTTACGCCGGTCGCGCGCCCCAGCCGCTTGAGTCCCGCAATCGCCACGATAATTGCGTCCAAGCCGCCGTCGGCCACTCGGTTAAGGCGGGTGTCGACGTTGCCGCGCAGCGGCTCGATTGCGAGGCCGGGATTGATCCGCATCGCCTGATAGCGGCGGCGGATCGAGGAGGTGCCAAGCCGCGTCCCGCGCGGCAGCGCATGCAGCGCCGCACCGTCGCGCGTTACGAGCGCGTCGCCCGTGTCTTCGCGCTCCGGCACTGCGGCTATCCTGAAGCGACCGGGTAATACTGCGGGTAGGTCTTTCATCGAGTGAACCGCAATATCGATCTTTCGGTCGGCGAGCGCCTGCTCCAATTCTTTGATGAATAGGCCCTTGCCGCCGGATCTTGCCAGCGATGCCCGCGTCATGCGATCGCCGCTGGTGCGAATCGGTACGATGTCGATTGATAGATCCGGCGCCGCCGCGACAATCCGCGCCCGCACGATTTCCGCCTGCGCGAGCGCCAACGCACTGGGCCGTGAGCCGAGTCGGAGCGCCAAAGGCATCAACCGCTACCGCCGCTTACTTGGCGTCGCCGCCGCCATCGTCGTCATCGGAAATTTCGTCCGCCTCGATGTCGGTGGCGCTGAACTCGCCGACCAGAAGGCGGCGGGCAATTTCGGCGGCATAAACCGCGTCGGGAGTGGCGGACTCCTGATTGCGCAGGCCCGACAATATTCGATGCAACAGCTTGTTGGTGAGCCCGCGCGCCAGAAGCTCGATCCGTTCGCGATCGGCGTCCTCGAGACTGTCGAGCCATCCGCGATTTCGGCCCAACTCCGCGTCGCGCAACCGCTCGATGCTGTAGCGGATGTCCTTGATGGTTGGCGTCAGGTCGAGACCGGACAGCCATTTTTGAAATGAATCGAGCTCCAGTTCGACGATTTCCTCGGCCTTTTCAGCTTCACGTTCGCGGCCGCCACGCGAGCGTTCAACGGCGGAGCCAAGGTCATCTATGTCGTACAAATACACGTTCTGCATCTCATTGAGGCGCTCGTCGAAGTTGCGCGGCACACCCATGTCGATCAGGAACATCGGGCGGTAGCGCCGCTCGCGTATCACTAACTCGAACTCGGCGCGGCCCAGGACCGGCTTGGTGGAGGCAACCGAGCCGATTAGTACGTCAACCATCTTGAGGTAGGGCTGGTAATTGTCGAACGGGACGGCGGTTCCGCCGAGTTCGCGCGCCAGCGCAACCGCGCGATCGAATGTGCGCGAGGTTATCAGCAGGGATTGAATTCCCAGCGCTTTCAGTTGGCGTGCAGTCAGTTCCGCCATTTTGCCGGCGCCCATCAACATGACGGTCTTGTCTTTCAGCGTGTCGAAAATTTGTCCGGCCAGGCTGACTGCCGCCGAACTCACCGACATCGAACCGTGGCCGATCATCGTGCCCTGGCGAACCCGCTTGGCGACTGAGAAGGCTTTGTGAAACGCGCGATGAAGCACCAAGCCGACGGTACCGGCCTGGGCCGCATTTGCGTAGGCGACTTTCAATTGCCCCAGAATTTGCGGTTCGCCGACGACCATCGAATCCAGGCTGGCGGCAACGCGGAAGATGTGGCGGACCGCCTCGCGCCCGGCCATCGTGTAGATCGCGTCACTGAAGACGGAGGAATCTAGATTTCGGTCGGCGGCAAGAAACTTCAATGCCTGTTCCGCTGCCAGTACGGGATCGGCCGCGACGCCGGAAATTTCAACGCGATTGCAGGTAGAGACCAGCGCGGCTTCTGTCATCGCAGGCGCCGCATTGCGAAGGCGGCGGAGTGCGGCGGGGGTCTCCTCCTCGGTGAAGGCGAGTCGCTCGCGTACCGCGACCGGAGCGGTGCGATGATTTACGCCAACGATGAAAAACGTCTGATCCATCTGCCAGTCTGATGCCGAACTATCCGAAATTGCCGCCGTGTTTGCCGGGGAAGATCAGGTTAACTCCGACAAACGATCCAACTAACACTGTAAACAGCACTAGCGTCAATGCGGCTGCGCGCCGCCCGCGCCATCCCACCGTAAGCCGCGATTCGAGCAGGCCGGCATAGAGAATCCAAACCACCAGAGACCACGACTCAATCGGCTCCCAAGACCAGAAATGGCCCCATGTCGCATCGGCCCAGACTGCGCCACTTGCAATCGCAAGGCTCAGCATCAGGAAGCCCCATCCGAGCAGGTGATAATTAATTCGGTCGAGCTTTTCGAGACTTGGGACACCACCTTCCACCGGTCCGGCCGGACGTTTGGCTTTCAGCCGCGATTCGAACGCCAGATAGACTATGCTCACGCTGGCCGCGAGCACGAACATTGTGTAGCCGAGAATTGCCAGCGTTACATGAATCGGCAGCCACACGCTGCGGAGCGCATCGGGCAGAACCAGCCGCGCCGAGGTCATCGTCAGTGATGCCGCACTTAAAGCGACGGTGGCAACCGGCGCGACGAAAGCTCCGATCACCGACATTCGCAGCCGTACAATCAGGACGAGTCCAACCAATGCCGTCAGCCAGGCAAGAAACGATAGCGCCTGCGCAAAATTCGCAACCGGGATATTACCGGCCTGAATTCCGCGCGCGGCCAAATCGAGCGCATGAAAGACCGCGCCCACTCCCAGCGTCGCAACCGCATAGCCAGTCGCCCGCACGCGCCCCGAAATGCGATGCGCTACGAACAGAGCGGCGGAAGTCGCATAACAGACGAGCGCTGGGATTGCCCAAAAAGTTACCACAAGTCTCGTTTAACTCAATGCGGCGCGCCGCCGCGCGGGTTTTATCACTGCCGGATCGATGCCCAAATCTTCGAGGCCAATTCCAGTGCCCAGCAAATTGTTAAGCAGCCGTTCGACGCCGGCCAAATCGCCTGCGTGCAGCGCTTCGGTCAAAGAGGCGTTTGCGAGTGCCGCAAGGCGCCGCGCGCGTTGGGCCGGGGCGGCAATCTTTGTGCGGAGAAATCGGCGCGCGGCGCCAAGTATTTCAACCGCAAGCGCGTGCTCGGGGCCATATTGCGCTTCGAGTTCGCGGCGCACACGGCCGGCGAATGCGGGAGAATCGCCTCCGGTTGAAATTGCGATCTGCAAAGCGCCGCGCCGCACAACCGCCGGTGCGATGAACGAGCAAAGGCTCGGCGCGTCGGCCACGTTCAGGAGAATTCGACGCTCCTGCGCTTCTGCAGCAAGTTTGCGGTTGAGCGCACTGCCGCCGGTTGCGGAATATACCAGCACGCATCCGTCCATGTCGCCGCGCCGGTATCTGCGCTTAACGTGAGTAATCCGGCCGCGCCGCACCATCGTCGCGAGCGCCGGAGTCACCCGGGGGCTCACGACGGTAACCACTGCCCCGGACTCCAGTAGCGAAGCGGCCTTGCGCAAGGCTACCTCCCCCCCACCGACGACCATACATTTGAGGCCGCCTACTTTGAGAAATATCGGCTGGTATGCCATGAATTAAAGTGATTTTAATACACGAAGCCGCGGCGAGACAGTCCTGGTGCGTCGGTAATTCTGATGGCGGAAACATTGCGAGCAATCAATAAGACACGCGACACGGTCCTCTGCGGTCAACTCGAAGACGCCGGCGGGCTTGCCGGACAAAGCCGCGGCCTGCTGGGCCGCGACGGCCTTGAGCCGGATAGCGGAATGTTATTCGAGGGAAGCAGGTTCCCTCCGTTGATGTGGATGCACATGTTTTTCATGCGATTCGCAATCGATATCGTTTTCCTCGATCGCAACGGCGTCGTCTTGAAAATCGATCACGACCTGAAGCCATGGCGGGTATCGTCGATGGTCTTCCGGGCCCGGCGCGCGCTCGAGTTGGCAGCTGGCGCCGCATCGCGCAGCCAGACGCAAATCGGCGATCAAATAATTCTCGAAAGAGCTTCAGCTGAGAGGTGAAGGAAGGATGGATTCAAAAGTCTGCACTCTATTATGCGTACGCATGCTTACGCGAGTTTCTTCGCTTGAATGCAAGTAGTAAAAATTTAAGAATGTGATTCTCTGCGGTTTGCGCAGTGCTTCCAATTGTGTTAATTTACTGCTAGAAGGATGGTCAAGGGTAGCGGGATGCGGTCAGGTCTGGTTGCCCTGTTTGTTGCTTATTAGCTACGAAGAGTTGCAGGCGGGCCTGCTGGACCAAGAGTTGAGGATAAAAAGTCTAGGTTTTTCAGGGACTCGGATGTTGGCATGAGAGATGCTGGATTGCATTCGCTTCCACGAAGGGCGGCTTGGGCGTAGGGGTTCTGAAAGCTGGTTGAGAGAAGCGGGGCAAAATTGAATTAGGGGACAATGGCCAATAGTGGCCAATTAACAACACAGTTAGGGAGGACAGGGTAATGGACATGATCAGGAAGATGTATGTAAAGGCAAGCGGCCAAACGATGACGGAATACGCGTTGATTCTCGCGGCCGTCGCAATCGTCGTGTTCGCTGGCTACCAGCTGATGGGCACGGACATCACCAGCTTGCTGAGCACCATCGACGCGAAGCTCTAAGTTGGAAGGGATTTTGTGCGGGGAGGCGGGCGGCAACGTCCGCCTCCCTTAATCCTTCCCGGGCGAACGGGTTGGTGTAGTGGGGCGGGTTTCGAATGCGAGTAGGCTTCTAGTTGAGTGGTTAGGGCTGATGCCTAAGGAGGTGCTGGCGGTCACGGCTTGAATTTCGGCTAAGGGCGTTAGTGGCAGAGTCATGTTTGTTGGCGAAGGCTTCGAGAAGCTGTTGCCAAGAGGGAATGACTGCTGTGAGTTCAGAAGCTAAGGACCGACCCTGGGGAGGGGGACGTCTCATGAGCCCGCCGAACAGAGCATGGCGAAAGGCGCTAGTTAAGAGTAATGGGCAGACTGTATCGGAGTACGCGCTCATAGTCATGTTCGTTGCAATTGCAGTACTTGCTGTCTATCAGACGTCCGGTTCGATCATTAGCGGCGTGATAACGCCCATCTACAACCTCTTTTAAGCCGAGAGGGGTCCCGCTAGGCTCGGCGGGGCATCAAGCTGACAACCACGGAAAGTTTTGATCGCGGAAGATGCGAGCGTGTGCGTGTGTCCCATGCGCTGGCGCCAACATGGCGCCGGGAATATTTTTCGTTGGGATGGGCTTTTTCTGCATCTGATTTTCCATTAGTCTTACAGCCGCGGAAGATGTGTGATCGTGATAATGTGTCAGAAAATTTTTTGTGCTGATATGCGATTCGGTCATCCTGCGGGTGGCTGGAGGGGAGTGGCAATATGAGACGGCCAATGTTGTTCGTGCTGCTCGCGGGGGTGGCCGCGATGGTCGCGGCGGTGCTGGTGTACAAGGCGCTGACGAATCAGGAGAACGCGCTCGCCAGGGCGAAATCCCAGAATACTCAAATTGTAGTTGCCTCCGGTGACTTGCCGCTGGGCACCAAGATCGAGCCGAGCGAAGTAAAGCTCCGGCCGTGGCCCAAAGACAGCAAGCCCGACGGTGCATACGACAATATGAAAGATGTGATTGGAAGTTTCGTAAAGAATTCCTTCGTTGCCAATGAACCGATTGTTGGGGCCAAATTGTTTGTGACGTCGAACCCCGCGACCGCCGGTGTAATGCCGCTGCTGATTCCGTTCGGGATGCGCGCAGTGTCGGTGGCGGTGGACGATGTCAGCGATATCTCCGGGTTCGTTCTGCCGCATACACGGGTCGACATATTGGTTGCGATGTCTGGCGAGGGGCCGGTCAAATCAATGTCGAAAATTGTTCTTCAAAACGTCGAGGTCTTGGCGGTTGCCCAGGAAATTGAGAAGAGCAAAGATGAGCCGACGCTCGTTAAGACCGTAACCGTTCTGGTTACACCAAAGGAAGCCGAACTCCTCGAGCTTGCCAGTCATACTGGATCGCTGCGCCTGGCGATGCGCAATTACAACGACAATAAGATCGTGCTGACCAAGGGTGCGGATGTCGACCAGTTGATCCATCCGCAGGGCCCCGACGAACCGCCTGACTTGGAGATGCAGGCTCCGATGGTGGGGCTTGGACCGGAAAGCAACAGGCCGGCGCCAACCGAAAAAGAAGCTGAAGCTGCCCCTCCTGCTCCTCCCCCCTCGGTCGAAGTTGAAATCTTACGCAATGGAAAAGCGTCCGAATCAATTTCGTTCGTGAATGAAGCCGCGAAGAGCTCCGCTGGCCAAAAGGGCAAGGGCCAACCTGCTGCCCCACCGCCGGATGCTGCTTCGGACGGTGCGGAGGGTGCCGATGCTGGTGGAATGGAGCCGCCTCCGGCGGTCGACGCCAAGGCGGCACCGCCGTCGCAACCGGGAGGCAATTTGCGGCTCAGCAGTGCGGAGGTGACGATACCCACTGTTGACAGCAGTCAGATTGCGGGCAATGCTGCGGTGTCAGCTAACGGTGGGGATACGCGAGCAGGGGCCAGTTCGACGATCGGCAAGTACGTGCCGGTGCCCAAGACGATCGACGTACCCTGAACAAGCGGTGGGGGATCAAGGCAAGGTAAGAACATGAGAGCTACACACGGACGGGGAGTGTATAGGTGGCTGGTTGTGGCGGCCGGGATAGCAATGTTTTGGCCTGGCTTGATCTTCGCGGCCCCCGGAACTTCAATCACGATGAATGCCGGGGAAACCTACGTCATCGATCATGTAAAATCGGGTGAAACTCCTGGGGTAAAAGTAATCAGCAATCCGAACGCCTTGGTCGTTCACAACGAGGAGCCCGGCAAGATTACACTGCTGGGCGCCGATGCGGGCGAATGGCAACTCAAGATTAAAATGGCCGATGGCTCGACGGCACTATACGACGTGACCATCAAGTCAGTCGGCAACCCTTTCAGCATCAATACAATCAATAATCCCGGATCGGCGCCTCCGCCGATTACGGGTAGCGGCAAAACCAGTGGTGAGGCTGCGCCACCGGTGGTTGGGAAATTCGATAAAGGCGCTGGTCCAGTTGGATCTGCTACGGCCGGCAAGGGAACGGTCGGCACGGTATCGACTTCGGATCGCACCAGCATGGTAACAATCCCTCCCGATTCGGGGGCGCCAGCTGTTCCCGCCCCGGCGGTCCAAGCATCGGCCGCGCCAGTCCCTTCGCCTGTCGCTCAGGCACCTGTTGCTCCGCCGCCTCCGGCTGCCCCGCCAGCGCCGAAACAGGCTGATTCATCGGGAACCTCAACCCCGCCACTCAAATATATGACCGATCCCTCGATCGCACTTACCGGCGGGGAGTTCTCCGGTGCGGGCATAACGGGGGGCCTGCATTACCTGCCCGATGACGCGGTCGTCGTGCAAACCGGTACGTCGCGTATCATTGACTTTGCAGATCGTATCCGCCGGATATCAATTGCGGACACGACGGTTGCCGATATTCAGGTCATCAATCCCTTCCAGATCAATTTGATTGGCCATAAGCCGGGATTCACGACCCTTGCGGTTTGGAATAAGCAGGGGAGCTACGAAGAACGCCAGATCAGAGTTGATGCCAACAGCAAGCAGCAAGTTCTGCTAAATACAGTGGTGGCGGAATTGAACCGCAGCGCCGTGGAGAGCCAAGGGACCAACCTCTCCGCGTTCCTTGTCAAACAGGGCGTGGCGTTGCAGAGTTTTCCGGGATATGTCACTACGCCTTACAGCCCGACTGTCGACCTCGGGAACACACAGCCCGCGACGGGAGTCCTGCCGAATCCGGGTGGCCTAATCCCGATGCTGTTGGGTCCGAACACCACTTACGCTCTGACGGCCCAAAACTCTAACGTGCAGGTCGAAGGACTGTTTGAATATCTGGAGACGCACGACTTGGCCAAAGTGCTTGCACAGCCGCATCTGCTCGCCAATTCGGGCGAGGAAGCTAAGTTTCTGGACGGCGGCGAAATACCGATCGTAATCGCACAGGCTTTGAACACCTCGATCGTGTTCAAACAATTCGGAACCTCGGTTGAGTTCGTGCCGACTGTGATTGGCCGCGACGACGTCGAATTGTTGGTGAAACCGGAAGTTTCGCAGCCCGATTTTGCGCTCGGAGTCCAGGAATTCGGATTTACGATCCCTGCGTTTATTACCCGGAAGGCGGAGACGATGGTCAGGTTGAAGGATAACCAGACGCTGATTATTGCCGGCCTTCTGCAGCATGAGAAGACCACTTCAATTAACAAGGTTCCGTACTTCGGCGACATTCCCTACCTTGGCGGGTTGTTCCGCACCACCAGTTACAACAATAGCGAATCGGAACTGGTGATGAGCGTAACACCGCAGATCGTGCGGCCGTTGCCGTCGCCTTCGGATGTTTATGATCCAACAACCGTTCCGGAAATGACCCGCCAGCAGATTATGACACGGCGGCTGGCGCACCCGGACGTTACACGTCCGAGGTTTTAGAATCCGGCGTCATTTGCGCTATAATGAAAACGTCGGGAACCTGGAGAATCCTTAGTGGCAGTGTTGGGTAAACAGTCCGGAGCTCGGCGTGGCGCGCTGCGGGTTCATCTCGTCGGTGAAGGCGAGGAGATGCGCGCGGAGGTAAGGGCCGCGCTGGAGTCATTGGGCGACCCACCGCTCGAAATCGTTGAATTCGATCCCACTGCCGAAGCAATTCCAGATCAAGCCGCTGACCTCACGATGGTGATGTTTAGCGGAAACGATGAACTCGCGCTGAGTTACTTGCAGAGCCAGGGCGGACTGAATCCGCGCCCGGTTCTGTTTGCACTCTTGCAAGAGCGCTCGCCCGAACTGATGAAACGGGTCTTGCGGGCCGGAGCCGATGAATTGCTGTTTCTGCCAATCGACCCGGGTGAGGCCATACGCGCACTGCTCAAGGTCAGCGAGGGGCGTCGGCGCGAGGAAAGCGTTGACAGCCACGGCACAATTATTTCGCTCATTAGCCTCATCGGCGGCATTGGGGTAACTAGTCTGGCCGGCAACTTGGCCCTAGCCTTGCACTATACGCTCAACAAGCGCGTTGCGATCGTAGATTTGGACCTTCAGACCGGTGGGATGGCGGTATTTCTGAACTTGGAGCCCGAGCGCACAATCATGGCGCTCACCGAGGGCAGTCGCAAATTGGACTCAATTCTGCTGGAGTCGGCACTAATCAAGCATGCGTCTGGCGTATATTTGTTGGCGGCTCCGCAGCGGATCGAAGATAGCGAACTTGTTACCGACGCTACGGTCGGAGCGGTTCTTGAGTTGATGCGCCAGTTGTTCGATTTCGTGATCGTAGACTGTGGTACTCATATCGACTCGAACACCGTCGCATCCTGGGAACGTTCGGCGCATCTATTCTATGTGCTCGATCAATCAATCGGCGCGGCACGGTGTGCTTGGCGATTTGTCGATCTGATCGGCCGGCTCGGCTTGACAGGCATTGAGCCCAATTTCATTTTGGGTCGGTTTATTGCCAATCATCCCATTACTGAGGAGCAGCTCAGCCACACTCTGGCGCGTCCAATTTTTGCCAAAGTTCCGCGTGACGAGAAAATTCTCGAGCGCGTTCAAATCAGTGCTCAGGACCTGTGGCAAGTCGCGCCAAATTCTCCGCTGGCCAAATCCATTGAGGAGATTGCGCGGCGGCTGGAGATGGGTTTGGCGCCGCCGCCCACCGACGATGACGGAAATTCTCTGGTCACGCGCCTATTGTCTGCGATCGGCGCGCGCGCATGAGGTGTTTAAATGAAGCTGGTTGAAAGGATTTCTCAACAGCAGTCCACAACGCCGACGGCCGGATTTCAGCAGCGATCGCTGGCGGCTGGGCCTCAGCAACGCGGGCGCGGCGGTAACAAGGACGTTCAGGCCGAAGGGTTTCAGCAGCTCAAGGTAAAGGTTCACAATCACCTGTTCGAATCGCTCGACGTCTCGCGCTTGGAGAGCTTGGAGCCGGCGCTCGCGTCGCAGAAGGTTACCGAAGCGATCTCTAACATCCTCAACGAGGAAGGCCGCCTGCTTACCGAAGCCGACAAGAACCGCCTGATTGAGGAAATCAAGAATGAGATGCTGGGGCTGGGGCCGCTTGAGCCTCTGCTCTGGGACGATGAAATCACTGATATCATGGTTAACGGCCACAGTCAGGTATACGTCGAAAAACGCGGTAAGCTGCATGCCACTGACGTTCGTTTCCAGGACGATCAGCATTTGATGCTGGTCATCGATCGTATCGTCTCGCAGGTCGGTCGGCGTGTCGACGAATCATCGCCGATGGTCGACGCGCGACTTCCCGACGGTTCGCGTATCAATGCAATCATTCCGCCCCTCGCACTCGACGGGCCCGCGCTGTCGATTCGGCGATTCGGGCGCAAGCGCTATAACGTCGAGGATCTCGTCGAAAAGAAAACCCTCGTACCGGAGATGGTGGAATTCCTCCACTGCATTGTGAAGGCCCGGCTTAACATCGTGGTCTGCGGCGGTACCGGTTCCGGAAAAACCACGATGCTCAATTGTTTGTCGGCGTTTATTCCGACCGACGAGCGCGTCGTCACAATCGAAGACTCCGCGGAGTTGTCGCTCCAGCAGCCTCATGTGGTGCGCTTGGAGACCCGCCCCGCGAACATCGAAGGCAAGGGCGAAGTCACCCAGCGCGACTTGGTGAAAAACTGCCTGCGTATGCGGCCCGACCGGATTGTCGTCGGAGAAGTCCGCGGTGCGGAAGTTCTCGACATGTTACAAGCGATGTCCACTGGTCACGATGGTTCGATCACTACCATCCACGCCAACAGCCCCCGCGATGGCATCGGCCGCATCGAGATGATGATGATGTTGTCGGGAACACTGATCCCGCAAAAGGCTATGCGCCAGCAGATCGCATCCGCACTCAACATTATCATTCACGTTTCGCGCCTCTCCGACGGTACCCGCAAATGCTTGAAGATTTCGGAAATCAGCGGAATGGAAGGTGATACGGTCATGTTGCAGGATCTGTTTGAATTCAAGCGGACCGGCGTGGGACCAAATGGTGAAGTGTTGGGACAGTTTGTCGCCACCGGAATTCGTTCGGCCTATTCGCAGCGGTTGGAAGCCGCCGGACTGAAGTTGGATGCCAAGCTGTTCCGCGGCGCTGGTATGAACGGAGCAGTATAAGCGGGTAATCGCACATGGAAATATTGATTCCAATTTTAGCAGCCGGTGTCGTTTTCCTTCTGGTTCTCGCGTTGCTTTTCAGCCGCGGCGGTGAGACCGCGGAATTGCGCGGCTTGATGCGGCGCATGAGCGCGCCAGCCCAGGGCGGCGATTTGGACGTGAACATCACGAAGAAGCGCAGACCCGAGGAAGGGCAGTTGCTGCAGGTGTTCTACCGGATGAACATGCTGCGCAAGCTTGAGCAGACGATGTGGCAGGCGGGCATCTATTCGCGAGTCGGCGATATCCTGCTGATCATCCTGTTGTTGTTCGGAGCGGGAATGTTTGGCGCCCGTTTATTTTCTGACAGCGCGCTGATCTCGCTGGGCGCCGGCGCACTGCTTGGCAGCATTCCTCTAATGTACATTCGGTTCCGTAAGGGGCGCCGGCTGAAGGCATTCGGGCTCCAATTGCCGTTTTGCCTCGATCTCATCAAATCCTCACTCGAGGCTGGTCATTCTCTCCAGCGAGCGCTCCAAGTGGTGGTCGGTGAATTCGGCGATCCGCTCGGTGGCGAATTCCGCACCGTTTTGGAACAGAATCGAATTGGATTGCCCTTGGGCCGCGCGATGGACGATCTTGTCAAGCGCGTACCGGAAGACGATCTGCGATTGTTCGTTGTGGCGGTCCGCGTGCAGACCGAAGTTGGTTCGAGTTTGGCGTTGATGATCGGCCGCTTGTGCGAAATCGTTCGAACCCGTCAGCGCTTGCGCCTGCAGATTAACGCGCTGACCGCGCAGGCCCGATTTGGCGGAATGATCGTCGGACTTTTGCCGGTCATCGTTCTATTGATTTTCAACGTAATCCAGCCCGGATATACCGACGCGCTATTTTACAATCCGCTCGGGCAGAAAATCCTCAAGGCCGCTATCTTTGGCGACCTTCTGGCATTGGTAACGATCCGCAGGCTGGTGAGGGTGAATTACTGATATGAGTACAATGATGATAGCAGCGTCGGTGTTTTGCCTCAGCGGCGCGACAATCGTGCTGCTCGTGATGGCGTTTTCAGGCGGCAACCAAACGGTTGAAGATCGCTTTGCCGACCTGGCAATCCGGATGCGCGCGTCGCAGGGTACGCTCGAAAGCGATGTTGCCGACGAAAACATCGCGGGTATGGTGTTCAAATGGGCCGCGAAACGAGTTCCTCCCCCGAAGGCGAACACGCCGGAAGGCGAGAAACTATCAGGAATGCTCGCACAGGCCGGATTCATCAAGTCCAGCGCCGCGGTAGCTTTTCAGGTAATGCGCCTATTCTCGGCCATCGGCTTGGCTGTGGCGGGATTAATCTTGGCGCTGATGACGCAAACCAAGCCGTCCATGCCGTTGTTATTTGCCGTTGGCGGCGGGATATTCGGCTACATTCTGCCGCAAGTGGTGCTGGGCTATATCGCGCGTGGCCGCCAGAGAAAAATCGCCACCCAGCTTTCCGATGTGCTCGACTTGCTGACCGTCTGTGTCGAGGCAGGTTTGGGGTTGTTCGAGGCGATCCGAATCGTCGGCACCGAATGCGAGCGGCAGGGGCAGGTTATCGGCACTGAGTTGGGCCTTGTTTCCACCGACATTTCTGCCGGCTCGTCGCTCGGCTTGGCAGTGCGTGCCTTGGCGGAGCGGACCGGCGTTGACGACATCAAACCTCTGGCGGCGACCCTGATTCAGAGCGAACAGCTGGGCTCTCAGATCGGGCCAGCGTTGCGTTCGAGTTCCGATGCGTTGCGAACGCGCCGCCGACTGCGTGCGGAAGAAGACGCGGCCAAGGCCTCGGTCAAGATGCTGATTCCGCTGGTCGTTTTCGTTCTCCCCTCGATGATGTGCGTAATCGTCGGGCCGGCAATGATTAAGATCATCACGACCATGAAGGGTGGCGGACACTGAGCGGCTCGATTCGCCCCTTCTTGGGAAGAGGCCTCGGTCCGGCGTTGTTAAACGCCGGCTCCGGGGCTTTATTTTTTCTGCCGCCGGGAGGTCGAAGTGTGCGTGAGGTCCTGGGTTGATGCCGCGTGGTGCGCGGCGGGTTGAATGGCTCCCCGGGCCGGATTCGAACCAGCGACAAGACGGTTAACAGCCGTCTGCTCTACCGACTGAGCTACCGGGGAGTGGTTTGTCCGGGCCGCGATGTTACCCGTCGTGTACGAAGCGGGCAAGTTTCCCGTGCGATGCCATTATAGCGTGAGTTCCGCGCCCTGAATCAAACTCACGACCTGCGCTCGCGCATCGCCTTGTCCTGAATCGCGCCCATCGCTTTGACGGTTTCCGCAACATACTTTGCCGGCAATACCCCAGCCAGTCCCGCGAAAACCGGATCGATGGTTAGCGAAGTATTGGCTTCCAGGATGCCCCACAAAGTGAAGCGAACGCCCACGCTCACGAACACGGGCGCGCCGCTGGAGAAGCCTGGCGTGCCGCCGCCATCCAGAAAAGCGAGATCCTGCAAACCCGCCCCGATCACTTCGGTCTGCGCGGGGTTTGGAACCGATACGTGGCCGAATCGGGCGAGCGCTTCGAATCGCGGCGATGCCGCATCCACCGTGGCCGCAGTCAAATAATAAATCTGAGCGCCGGTCTCCGGATGCGCGAACGGATCGTCGCTGCCGAGCAGCGAGGCCAGCGGAATCGGCGCGATACTTGCGCCGGAAGTATCAAATGGAGTGGCGGCGACATCGGCTTTTGAGTTGCTGGGGTCGAGCACCCACTTGGTCTCAAGCGGCAATGGCCGCTCGCGCATCGCGCCCGTCTTTGCGTCTTCCATCGTCAGCATCAGTCCTTCGCGCGGATTTCCGTCATCGTCGAGCAAGTTGTGATGCGCCGTTACGAGGTAAACGAACGAGCTTCCGGGCACCGCCTCGCTGGGCACGGCGACGAAAAATGCGGTCCCGACCTGAACCACGCGCTTTCCGTCATGCGCGACGATTCCCGCGACGTTGCGGGTGCTGGTGGTTGTGGCAACCGCATTGGCCGGGGGAGCGCCGCCGGGTCCGGGACTGTCTATAGCCGCGAACGTCCGCGATGTGGCCGCTACGGTGCACGCAAGCGCGGTAATCGCAGCCGCAACGAGAGTTCTCTTCATGGGCGAAAGGTTGCCGGAAGGAATTTTATCGATGAGGTCCCGCATGGCGAATCACGATAGCAGAGGGCACGCGCGATGTAAGCAGGATCGGCACGGTTCGCAAACCTGGCAATCGGCTAATCCGCAGCCCTAAAACTAGCGCGGCGGATCGGGCGCACTCGCCCTCTCCGCCGCGGCCTATTGTTTATCCGAATTGAGCGGCCCGACGTTACCAGCGATTGCGGTCGCCGCCGCCACCACCGCCGCCGCCACGCCGGCGATCCCCACCGCCGCCGCCACGGGGGCCGCCGGTGCTCTGGCGGGCCTCATCGATCTTGATCTTCCGGCCCTTGAGATCGGTGTCATTGAGCGTCTGGATGGCCTTTTGCGCATCGGCCGCTTCCGCCATTTCGACGAATCCAAATCCGCGCGACTGGCCGGAGAATTTGTCAGTCACCACCACTGCGCTTTCGACCTTTCCGGCCTGCGAAAACAGTTCTGACAGGTCTTCCTGCGTTACCGCGTAGGCGAGATTGCCTACATACAACTTAACGGGCATAACAGCCCTCCTTGCATTGTTTTGCCGGGAAGCTCCTATGCAGACGATCGCGCAAGAAATCGGGCGGGATCTGTGAGAAAGGCGGCGTCCGAGCGTTTAACCGAAATGAAGATTACCCTTGTGCCGGGGCTGTGTAAAGCGGGTGATGTTTGGGGTTGGATCGCTCAAGACCTTTTCGATTCCGCGCGGAAGATTCATATTGATTTGATGATCCCGGGGGCCCTCAGCAAATCGCCCTGTCACCGGGTTAAAGTGCTATCCTGAAATGCGTCAGGCAGGAGTTCATCGATTGCGGGGTGGCGCACAGATTCGCGCCGGAAAAGAGATTATGAACGCCGCAAAACGCAGCATTCCGTTCAAATCAAGAGACATTCTTATTGCGGCCGCGATTCTGTTGGCATTCGCGCCCCAGCAGCGGGCCTACGCATCGAACGAATGCCCGATAGTCGATAACCATGCCTCACAGCTCAGCGGCAGCACCAGCGGCTCGGTAACGATTGCAAACAACACCGCATCGGGAACGGATACCGCCAGCCTGAGCGGCTCAAGCGTCGCCTGCCCGATCGGGCAGCCTGGGGGGCCGACGCCACCCGCAGCATATCCAACCGTATTTTATTCGGATGGAAGCGATCAGATCACTGTGACTTCACAAATTCCTCCGACTTCGACCTTGATTGAGAGCAGTGTTACGCTGCTTAGGGTTTATTCAAGCGGAAACCTGATCACGACCATGGGCCAATTATATGATGACGGCACCCATGGTGATCGGCAGGCGGGCGACGGTCAATACACCGGACAATTCACTTTCGACGACCTCTATAAAGGTAAAGTATATCTTGCTGTCTTGGCTAACTATTCTGGCAGCCCGTCCTGTAGGCAGTCGCTAAACAACGAGCGGCCGCTTCTAGCTGCCGGCCAGCCCTCTTCACAGGCCGAACGGGAAGCCGAACGCAACGCACTTAGGGCGGCGGATACTTTCTATGAGAATGAAATTGCTAAAGGTATTAGCACAACTCAAGCCGGACAAGATGTAGAAAATTACATGATGGCAAAATACGGACCTAATGGAACCATTCAAGCTGGTCTCGTGAGTAGTGTGGGTGTTAATTCTAGCGGCATTACAATTCGCTTTAGCAACGGTCATTTTGCTGTAGTCTATTTCCATTAGAGCGATATATTGAGGAAGGATTATGAGTTGACCGCCCCGGCGCGGCGCTGTGGAGCTTACGCCGATTCCAGGAAATCGCGCATGTAGCGGTTCACCAAGTCGGGCTTTTCGTTCTGCACCCAATGGCCGGAATCCGGGATGTACTTAATCGTGAACGGCCCGGTGAACAGCCCTTCCATCCCGTAGGTCAACTCCTTGCCAAGCGCGAAATCCTGCTCGCCCCAGATGAGCAGCGTCGGAGCGTCGATCTTGCGATTGAGCGGCGAGGCGGCATCGGGCTTGGAGCTGAATCCCTCGCGCAGGTTGGCGCGATAGTAATTCAGCGCCGCGCTGATCGAGTAATGATTCTTGAACGCGTCGCGATAGTATTCCAAATCCGCGTCGGTGAAGGCGTCCTTCTGGATGGCGCTGTTACGGATCGCGTCGGTCACGCCGCGATAGTTGCGCGCGCGCAGCAGCATTTCGGGCACGCCCGGAATCTGGAAAAACAGCATGTACCAACTGCGCAGCATCTGGCGCGGATTGCGCCGCAATTCTTGCCCGAAGCGGGCCAGATGCGGGCAGTTCATCACGATTAATTTTTCGACCACGTCCGGACGCATCAGCGCGGTTGCCCACGCCACGCCGCCGCCCCAATCGTGACCCACGATGATGGCATGCTTCTGGTCCAGCGCCTCGATTAGATCGGCGACATCGCCGACCAGCTTGTCCAGCGTGTAGTTGGCGGTGCCGACCGGGGCGTCGGTTTCGCCGTAGCCGCGCATCTCCGGCGCGACGCAATCGAATTTGTCCGACAGCGCGCGCAGTTGATGCCGCCACGAATACCAGCATTCGGGGAACCCATGCATCATGATGATGAGCGGGCCGTTGCCCGCACCGGCGCGCGCGATGCGCATCTTCAGCCCGGATTTGAGCGTCAGTTTTTGAAATTCCCAGGGTTCTGACATTGGTCCCTCGACGCGGATTTTACTTCGATTCCTTCATTGCGCGCACCAAGATTGCCGCCAGTTCCGGACGCGTGAATTCAGGCGGCGGCGCCTGTCCCGCGCGCAACATCTCGCGCACCTTGGTGCCCGACAGCAGCAATCGATCGGCGTCGGCATGCGGGCAGGTCTTGAACGAAGCCATCGACTCGCACTTGCGGCAGTAGAAGGTATTCTCGAACATCAGCGGCGTGATTCCCAGTTCGCCCGGCTCGAACCGATCGAACATCTTCTGCGCGTCGTAAGTGCCGTAGTAATTTCCAACTCCGGCATGATCGCGCCCGACGATGAAATGGGTGCATCCGTAATTCCGCCGCGCGATCGCGTGTAGAATCGCCTCCCGTGGACCGCCGTACCGCATATGCGCCGGAAAAACCCCGATCATCGCGCGGGTCTTGGGATAGTAGAGGTCGAGCAGAACCTTGTAGGTTTCCATCCTGACCACCGCGGGTACATCGTCGCCCTTGGTCTCCCCCATCAGCGGATGGAGCATCAGGCCGTCGCAAATTTCCAGCGCCGCCTTCTGGATATACTCGTGTGCGCGGTGGGTGGGATTGCGGGTCTGGAACGCGACGATCTTTTTCCATCCGCGTTCGCGAAACGCAGCGCGCGTGTCGCGCGGCTCGCGCGGAAAATCAAGAAATGTGCGTCCGGGAATCTCCTCGAACAGTGTCACGCGGCCGGCAAGGCAAAAGGGCGGCATCGAAAGGACGTTTTTCGCGCCCGGATGCGCCTCCTCGGCGGTACCGAAAACCGCTTCGGCTTCCTTCTTCCGATCGACTTGGAAAATTTCCGCAAGCTTCAGAATCGCCAGCCGCTTGCCGTCCTCGGTCGCCAGCGCGACGTCGCTTCCCGTCTTGAGCGCTTTCGCCGACGCTTCCGTTACGGCCAGCGTGATCGGAATCGACCACGGCAGTCCGGATGCCAGCCGCATCTCGTCGCGCGAGCGCTTGTAGTCGGCCTCGCCCATGAAGCCGGTTAGCGGAGAGAACGCGCCCGTCGCCAGCATTTCCAAGTCCGCCAGATCGCGCGCATTGAGCGTGACCGACGGCAGTTTCGCCGCATGGGTTGCGAGCGCGGCACGCTCGCCGGCGGGCGCCTTCAGATCGACGAGCTCGCCGCCGCCGTGGGCGGAAATCGAATCTTCCTTCACACTCATTACCGGACTCCTGCGCGGATGTATTTCAATTCTTCGAGCCGTCCGAGCAGCTTGCCCAAGCTCTGGTTGACGGACTCCACGCCGCTATCGACGACGAGTTCAGGATTGATCGGCTCCTCGTAGGGGTCGGACACACCGGTGAACGATTTGATTTCACCGGCTAGCGCTTTCTTATACAGCCCTTTCACGTCGCGCTCGACGAGCTTGTCGAGATGACATCGCACGAAACATTCGAAGAATCGATCATGCGTTTTGCGCACTTCATCCCGCACCTCACGATAGGGGGAAATCGCCGCCGAGATCGCGATCACGCCGTTGCGCGCCAGCAGATGGCATACGTAGCCGATCCGCCGGATGTTGATGTCGCGATCCTCCTTGGAAAAGCCCAGCCCCTTGGAGAGGTTGGTGCGCACTTCGTCGCCGTCGAGAATTTCGACGCGATGGCCGCGGTTGCGTAGTTCAGTGGCGGCAAGTCCCGCCAGCGTTGATTTCCCCGCGCCCGACAAGCCGGTAAACCACAAGGTAAAGCCCTGTTCCATAAAGAAAAAACCGACGCTCCTCACAATAGATTACTTTGCAAGCTATGTAAGTTATTTAATTTCGATGAACCATACAAGCCCGAGGAATCACTCGAAACCCCGCGCGGGAATAGCACAATTAAGGAACAGGGGAACGGATCAGGTCGAGGCTTGGCCGTTGGCCTCGGTCGGATACGACGATCTCACCGCTTTGGGGCGGAAGCGGCCGGCCATAAAATATTGCTGCAGGAGATAAAGGTCGAACAGGATTATTGCGGCCCATACGCTGTACGCGCCGTACGAGCTGAGCAACTTCAATCCGATGATGCTCTGCGATAGGCCAAATCCAACCACCCACGCATCGAAGCTCATGCAAATCCGCCGGAACGTCTCGCTGTCCATGAATCGAATCATGTACGAACCCAGCGGCAATCCGATCAAAACCGCCGGAGCCAGCGGGACCACCAGATGCATGCTGCTCGCACTGAACAGCCCCAAGAATCCGTACATGATCGCGGTGAACGTCGTCTCCATCACGCGCACGGTACCGAGCGCGGCGCGGAAATCCTCTTTTTCGACTCCCTGATTGTTGAACATCAGAGCCAGCGGAGGGCCGGAAATTGTCGTCGCCGCGTACAACGTCCCGACGCCGACGCCCAGCGGGAAGCCGACCGCATGCTCGGCATGAATTGGCCTGCGAAATCCGGCCGCCTGCATGAGAATGAAAGGGAGAATCGCAATATAGGTACAGAACTTGAGCCAACCCGGATTCGCGCCGCTTAGCAGATAGCTGCCGATGATAATGCCGGGGACGAGGCCCAAGACTATCGGCATCGCGCGGCGTCGGACGGCGGCCAAGCTGCCGCGATTCAGAATGACGACGAAGGCATTGATGGCGAGTTCGATGACTACCAGCGCCGGAGCAAGCATCTTGTTGGGGAAGAAGAGCAGCGCGACCGGGACCGTCAGCGACGAAAAGCCATACCCGAGCGCTCCGTTGACCGACGCCGCGAACAGCGCGATCACGAACAGAACGATGATGCCGGTATCATGGCCAAACACGTCCGTTGCTCCCAAGAAGTCGAATAGATTACTTATCGAGTCATCAAAGTTATATACAACTCTGCGCCTCGATGCAAGGGCAAATTGACCTGTCGCGCTTCACTGATGCGCCGCGCTGGTTCGCTCAATCTCGACCATCAAGGCTTGGATGTCTGGATTCGCGGGCGCGGCTGTCAATGCGATCGAACACTGTTCGCGCGCTTCGGCATCACGGCCAACGCGATGAAGCGCAAGTGCCGCCAGGTAATGCGGAATCGGATCATTGGGTGTAATCGCGGTTGCACGCCGGTACGCGGCAAGCGCATCGTCGAAGCGATGCTGGGTGGATAGGAGCGCACCCAAGCCCGTGAGCGCGAGGGTATTGGCGGGATCGGTCTGAATCAAATCGCGAAGGATTTTTTCCGCACCGGCAACGTCGCCATGGCGGAAGCTTAATTGCGCCCGGGCCATCGCGACCGCTCCGGTCCCATCGTCGAGCGATTGCGCCCGCTTAAGATAGCCATCAGCGGCCTTTGAGTCGCCGGCGGCATCGGCGGCCAGCGCGAATTTTGCGAGTTGGTCGGCGGTGGGATTTTTAATCTTTTCCCCCGCGTTTTTCAGTGCGTCGGTTGCCGCGCGAAAATCGCCGCTTCGCTCGTAAATCAGCGCGAGGTCGTAATAGGCAGCGCCATCGGCTGGATCGATCGCAACGACCGCCCTGAATTCGTCAAGCGCGCCCGCGACGTTATTTCGACTGAGTAGTTCATGACCAAGCCGAAACCGCCATACGGTGGCGTCAGGCGCCTCCTCCACGGAGCGCGCGAGCGTCGCTGCGTCGTCATGCCAGAAGCTCTGCACGGATTGAAGTGAAATGACGTACGCGGTTGCGACTGCGGCAATCCCGATTGGGACCGCCGTCATCGCGGCTGTGCTAGTGCGCGCAAAATCGACTGCGAGGTCCGCGGCCATCAGGCAGAAACCGAACGACGGGAGATAAAGGTAACGATCTTGGATCAGGGCGGAAGGCGTCGTAACGAGCAGTCCGCCCAGATTGAGCACTGGGGCCAGAGAAATCAGCGTCCAAGCGGCGCAAAACAGATAGAGGCGGCGATGCTCATGGCGCCGCAACAGGACAAATCCGGCGCAGGATAGTATCGCGAGTTCAGCGGCGGGCAGCAGGAAATTCCGGGAGCCAATACTCTGGGCGATTGCAAGACGATGGGCCGGCGATGCCCGCCACGGCATGAGCAGCAGCGTCGCGTAGTTCAAGATCGCAGCTGGCAGGGTCAGGACGGCCTGAAGTCCGGTCATCGGATGAGCAGCAAACGGATTGGATTGAGTGATGAACCCGAGCGCATACGTCCGCAAGACAAGATAGGCGGCGACTTCAATTGCGAACGGGCAAGCTGCCACGATTCCAGCGCGGATACGATCGGGAATCGTGAAAGAGCGGGTGGACAGCAACATCACGTCTGCCGCAATCAGAGCCGGAAACACGGCCGCGCTTTCGTAGGCCAGCAGCGCGAGGCCATACAGGATCAGTGATAGAGCATGCCATTTGCGCCGCATCGATTCGGCATGTGACCCACTGTTGTTGCTCGCCGACAGATAGGCGGCGAAGGCGGCCAGTTCGAATGCCGCAGTCAGCGGTGAGCCCATCGCGGAGGCGACTGCTTCCGCATGAATTGGTGTCAGTGCGAACAACGCCGCGGTAAGCAGCGCGGTCCATTTATTTCCGGTAAGGAGCGATGCCACCCGCCAGGTGAGCCATACGACAAGCAGGTGAAGCACTATGATCGAGGCGTGCCAGCCGGCCGGATGGGCGCCGAACGCATTGAAGTTGAGCGCCATCCAGAGGTTCACCATCGGCCGATAGTAGGAACTTTGAAACGGATGGGACGGATCGTTGAGCCATGCTTCGCTATGTATCAGCGACTTAAGAATCGCCGGCCAATCGGCCATGTGCGGGTTATAAAGTACGAACTGTCGCACGTCCTCATTGAGTTCGTCGCCAAGGCTGCGGGAATAGGCCAGCCCAGTGACAACGGTAATCGCGAGTAGCCACAGGCGTTGGTCGCGAAGCCATCCGCGAAAATCTGCCGACCCATCCGCGATCGAATGGGAACCGGCGTTGGCGGGATCCCCGGCCGACATCGGCTATTTCGTCCCGCGATGGCGGGCAGGTGTTGACCGGCGTAGATGGTTTGCCAGTGCGGCGGGCGAGTCGAACACTTTGCGTGCGCCTGCCGCGGCCAGCCGTTCGCGCGAGGCTGCGGACATCGCGACGCCGTAAAATCGAACTCCGGCTTCGCGAGCCGCGATGAGATCGGCTTCGGTATCGCCGGCAAAAGCAGCTTGTATGGGCCGGACGGAAAAAGTTTCAAGCGCACGAATCACGGTCGCCGGCGATGGTTTGAGCGCGAGCATCGTGTCACGCCCGATAATTGCGTCGGGTGCCGGAGCGCGATTGACTTTAAACCAGCGCGCCACGGTCCGCGACGAATTGGCAGTGACAATCGCGACCTTTGCGCCCTCGGCGCGCAGTTGCGAGATCAATTCGTGCGCCCCGGCAATCGGTTGCGCGCGATCGACGCCGGCCAATTCGAGGTCCTCGATAATTTCGGACGCCCGGCGTAACACCGCGGCTGCCGCGCGGCTGATGGCGCCGTTTGCGGCCAGGCGCGCGCGATACGCATCATAAAGCGGCAAATTCCCCTGTGGGATTTCAACAAACAAGTCGGCGGGTGCTCCGGCCGATCTCAGGTACGGTTCGAGCACGCGGCGGCCTCCCGCCCAGTCAACCTCGGGCTGGAGATGCGCGATGGTCCCGTCGAAGTCGAGCATCCAGAGGCGCACCTCCGCACCGGTCTTTGCGCCGACAGTACGCTTGCGCGGTGCGGCCTTGGCGGGCAAGTCAGCGGTTTCCTTTCTGCCGCGAGCAGACGCATCCGGAGGGGGCTGATGCCGCTCGAACGGTCGATTCGTAGCCTTTGAACGCGATGAGTGCGGGAGCGGGATTATCGATGCATCCGGCGGCCAGCTTGAATGCTTCCGCGGTCGCAACCATCGTCACGAAATCGGAATTTTCACCGCGCGCGCCAAACGGCCCCATTAACGATGTATCGGCGCATCGGATGCATGGCGATCTCGCCGGCAGCACGGCGACGAGCCCCGGCGAATCGAGCCGTGCAACAACGCTCGATTTGATGCACGCGCTGTTTGCATACCCCTTTGCTGTTTCGATCGAATTCCCGCTGCCGATGAGGATCAGTGAGATGCCCGCCTGCCTTGTTGGCGCACCGCTGGAGATTGAGACGGATACTTCGTGATTCAGCGAGCGCATCGCAGTGGCAAGTTCACCACGTGCGGTGCGGTTTCCGGCGCCAAAGTGAAGCTCGATTGCGCCAACGCCAGCGCCAACCAAATATGCCAATGGCGATTCGATGTCGCGCCATTCGCCCGTGATCGCGATCCGTGCTGCAAGGATTCGCTCCTGCCCGCGGCCGCCAATCCGCGCCACGATTATCTGGCGGCTGTACCGCTCGATTTGGACGTCGCTTAGGGTCATTAGAGCCGCCCGGCAACGCGCGGCGGATTGCTACTCGATAACGTTTTTTTCAATCGGCTCGACGGTCACGCCCGAGCTGCGCAACCATGCGATCGCGCGTTCGATTTGATCGGACGTGCCTTCGAATTCAACTGCGACCAATCCCATCTCGTCCGAGACGCTGGCGCCCCGGATGTTGAAGACGAGATCGAACTTCTTCACCAGATGATAAAGAATCGGCTCGCGGATCAGGCTGCGCGGATAACTCAGGTAATAGCGTTCGTGAAGGCGTTCCATGTGAATTGCTACTTCTTTGCGCGTTTGCCGCGCCATTGATTCCATCCGATCCAGAGATTGGTTGACAGATACTTGTCACCCGAGTCCGCGAACACGGTCACTACTGTGCCCTCGCGAAGCGAGCGGGCGACCTTGAGCGCGGCGACCATCGCGGCGCCGGACGATTGTCCGACCAGTATTCCTTCGGTTTCGCCGAGCGCATAGACCATCTCGTATGCCTCCTCGGTTCCGATTGGTATTTTTCCGTCCAGTTCGTTCTCGTGATAGATGCCGGGAACGATCGAACTGGCCATATGCTTCAAACCTTCCAGGCCGTGCATCGGATCGTCCGGTTCCACGCCCAAGACTTGAATGGCGCGGTTCTTCGATTTGAGAAACCGGCCGGTGCCCATAACGGTGCCGCCGGTACCCATGCAGGCGACAAAGTGCGTCACTTCGCCGCCCGTCTGGCGCCAGATTTCGGGGCCCGTGGTCATAAAATGGGCGGTCGCGTTGGCTTCGTTGTTGTATTGATCCGGTTTGAAGTAGCGCTCGGGATTTTCATCGCGGATTTTCCGGCACAAAACGATGGCGCCGTCGGATCCTTCCAGCGGATCGGAGAAATGGATTTTGGCGCCGTACGCCTGGATGATCTGCTTGCGTTCGCGGCTTGCATTGGACGCCATCACCAATTCCACCGGATAACCCATCACCGCGCCGATCATCGCCAGTGCGATACCGGTGTTGCCCGAGGTCGAATCGAGAATCACTTTGCCCGGGCGCAACTTGCCCTCGCGGACACCGGTTTCGAGCATGTTCCGTGCGGGGCGATCCTTGACCGAGCCGCCCGGATTGAAGCCTTCCAGCTTCGCGAAGATCCGCACCCCGGGCGGAAGAATTCCGTCGGTCAAACGGCGAATCTGGAGCAGCGGCGTGTTGCCGATCAAATCGAGCACGCTTGCGGCGCGCCCGGCCGGCACGATTTCGGGTTTAGCGCCCGCCGGCGATTGCTGGAACGATGGAGATATCGTCGCCATCCTTGACCTTGGAGTTCAACTGGTCCAAAAACCGCACGTCGTCGCCGTTGAGGTAAATGTTCACGAAGCGGCGAATCTCGCCCTTGTCGTCGAGCAGCCGCTCGCGGATTCCCGGATGACGCCGTTCAAGGTCGTCGATTACGGCCTTGAGCGACGCGCCTTCAGCCGGGACTTCATCGACGCCGGCGGTAAATCGCCTGAGCGGGGTCGGCACTCTGACTCGTACTGCCATAATTTAATGTATGCCTCCTGTTCGTAGTTTGAGAATTATTCCGCCGCCTGGACGCAAACAAGCGTCATGCTGCGCCGGCGGCGGCGCGTTTGCCGCCCACCAGCCGTTCGTAGAGTGCGTCGAATTCTTTTAACCGGGCCTCGATTACCGAAGGCTGTTCGATCGAGCCGGCCACCGCCTCCAGTGTTTTGTAACCGTTGCCGGTAATTGAAACCACGATCGTTTCATCGCGCTTGATGCGTCCCTGATTGAGCAACTTGAGTGTGACCGCCAGCGTGGTGCCGCCGGCAGGTTCCGCGAAAATGCCCTCGGTGTGGGCCAGCAGCTTGATTGCGTCCACGATCTCGGCGTCGGTGGCCGCCTCGCCCCATCCGCCTGAATCGCGTACCGCGCGCAGGACATAGAAGCCGTCGGCGGGATTTCCAATCGCGATTGATTTGGCGATCGTGTTCGGCTTGACCGGAGTGATCAGGTCCACCCCCTTGTGCAGCGCGTGAATCACCGGTGCCGAGCCGGCAGCCTGCGCTGTATGAATTTTGAAGTCGCCGCTCTTGATAAGTCCGACTTCCTTGAATTCCTTAAATGCCTTGGCGACCTTGGGCAGAATCGTGCCGCCGGCGGTCGGCACTACGATGTGATCCGGCAAGCGCCATCCGAGCTGCTCGGCAACCTCGAAGCCGAATGTCTTCGCGCCTTCGGTGTAGTAGGGGCGCAGGTTGATATTGACGAACGCCCATCCGTATTTGTCGGCGATCTCGCTGCACAGGCGGTTCACGTCGTCGTAGTTGCCGCGGATCGTTATCACCTTGGCGCCGTAAATCGTCGAGCCGACGATTTTACCCGTCTCTACCCCCTCGGGCATAAAGATGAAACATTGCAGACCCGCGCGTGCCGCGTGTGCCGCAACCGCGGTGGCAAGATTTCCGGTCGATGCGCACGACACCACTTGAAAGCCGAAATCGCGTGCTTTGGCGATTGAAACAGAGACCACGCGGTCCTTGTACGAGAGCGTCGGATGATTGACGGTGTCATCCTTGATGTACAGGTTTTTCAGTCCGAGCTCCGCACCCAGCCGCTTTGCATGCACCAGCGGCGTAAAGCCCGAATTCGGGCCGATGTCCGGCTCGCCCTCCGCCGGCAGCAATTCGCGATAGCGCCACAGGTTATGCGGGCGCTTCTCAATCGCGGCCCGCGAAACTGCCGCCCGAATCTTGGCGTAATCGTAAATTACTTCGAGCGGGCCGAAGCAAGTCTCGCACACGTGAAGTGGCTTGATCGGGTAATCCTGCCCGCATTCGCGGCATTTCAAGTTCGTGACAAAACTCATGGGTTTCCCTCTCTCTATTGTCTTCCGATCATGCGGGACTCGCGGCATTTCGTTCGCGCTGCGCGGCTCCGCATCGGCACCCCGGTCGCGCCGCAATCGGCGTGATTCGCACGCGCGCAGAACCGCTCCCGTCATAAGCCAGCATTCTCCCCGCCAGAGCTGGCATGTCGCCGCGGATGACGCGGATAGCCTCTTCCGCCTGCGCGACTCCGATCGCACCGGCGATTGGACCGACGATTCCGGCTTCCCGGCAGCTCTGCGCGTCGGCATCGTCGGGCGGGCTCTCAAACAGGCAACGAATGCACGCGCTTGCGCCGGGGATTACCGTCATCGCCTGTCCGGACATCGCAAGTACGCCGCCGTATACGAAGGGGCGGCCGGCCGCGACGCAGGCGTCATTGAGCAGGAATTTTGCGGTCGGATTGTCGGTCGCGTCGATTATAAAATCGTGGCTTTTCGTCAGAATTGCACAGTTAGACGCGTCGAACGCAGCAATATGGCTTTCGATTTCGGTTCCGGGAAATCTAGCAGCAAGCCGGCGCGCGGCGGCGTCCACCTTGGGCAGGCCAATGTCGTCGATGCGATAGATCACCTGGCGGGCAAGGTTCGACAGCTCGACCGGATCGGGATCGATCAGCGTCATCGCGGCTCCAGCCCGCGCAATCGCCCATGCAGCCGGGCATCCAAGCCCGCCGGCTCCGACGATCAATATGCGTCCTGTTGACATCGCAATTCTTACGCTTCTCCCGTCTTCGAGAGCTGCGCCGGAACGCGCCGCGATTCCTGCAAAATAAAGATAATGACGAGGGTGAAATACTCTCGCCTTATCTTCCAAGGGTTGCTCCACCGGGAACCCTTGCAGGAGTTAGCACCAGCACCCATTACGGGCCGGTTGCTGCGGCATCAGCGGGCCAGTCCCTCCGCCGCTCTCGATAAGGCTGCAATCGATGCAGTTGCCTAAAGCTAGTATGGGGGAAGGCGCTTGTCAATCGACCGACCAAGCGGTCAGGCGAATTCAGACCCGATTTGGTTGCCAGCTAGGCCGCGTTCTGCTTAATTTACCCGCAACAATTTTCCGGCCGGGAGGATGGCTGGCAAAATTGGCGTGCCGCAGGAGCGGCGCCGCCTAAAAGAATCGACCGTGGGAGGACGAGAATGAAGTTTCGAGTAGTAAAAGCCGGTGCGACGCTTGCGCTTGCGCTGCTGATGGGTGTGCTCCTGATGAACATGTCGGCCTGCGATCCATGCAGCTCATGCGGTGGTGGAACCCGTACTGCCACTCCCACTAAAACGCCTCCTCCGTCGGCATGTTCGGGCCAGGGACTGATGGGAATCGATCCGGTCCACAATATCGGCTATGCGCCGCTGATCGCGACCGACAGCTCCGGCAATGCGCAAGTCGCGGTGATCGATCTCTCCGTCGGCGCGGCAAACCCGATTCTCAAGACGATATCGCTGACCGGCGCTCAAGAAGCGGTTGCGTCAACGTACGATTCCGTAAATCAACAAATTCTGGTCGAGGCATTTGCATTTGACGTCGGAACAGCCGGCGTGACCGACGTAGCGCCTGGCGTCAACATCTTCGTAATCGCCACGAGTTCTCAATCGGTAACCAGTGTGGTTCCCGCCAGCGGCCTCTCCGCGGGGCGTGGCGGAGTCGTCGACGATCCGAACAACAATCGTGCATTCGTGGCCGGCGAGAGTGACATTGGAATTCTCGATACCTCACAGAGCCCGCCGGCGTGGAGCTCAACGTCGATTGTCGAAACGGTATGCAGCGACTCGCTTGCGTTCAACCTGAACACGGGAATTCTGTTCATTTCCTGCGACGGCGACAATGACATAATTGACACGACCACGCTGCCGCTGGTTCCTCAAGCCCTGGAGCAGACCGGCGAAATTGACGACGGTGTAGCGTTCGACGTAACCACCAACATCGCGGTCCTCAGTCCGGAGTTCGAGGACAACGCGCACGTCTATAATTTCAACAGTCTCGACACGACTGTCACCCCGGCAACTGCCGATATTCTCTTGATTCCGGGGCTCGGAACCGGCGAGGTGTTTGGCGAGGGCCCGGGCGGGGAGGCGGTAGCCAACTGTACGACCCATCAGGCCATTACCGCTGGAGAAGACGACCAGAACTTCAAGCTGATCCAGATGCCTTCCAAGCCGGTTTCCGCCTCGACCCCGCTCAACAACAACGGGCAGCCCGGTTCGGGAACCTCTCCGGATGCCGCGTCGGCGTATGAAATCGCTGCGGCGGTGACACCGCTTGGGCCGTCGGAACAGCAGTTGTTTATCCAGGGCGATCCGAACGGGATAACGATCGATCCGGAGCATAATTTCTTCTATGCGCTGGCGACCGACGGGGAGGAAAATCAGTTCCTCATTCGGATCGATCTGACGACCCCAACGCCGCCGCTGGGTGGAAATCCCAACGGCCCGACGACGTGGGTTCCTGCGGGTGCGACAACCGTTATTCCATTGCCGTGACGCTGTTGGACTATTTGGGAGGACGACAATGAATTACCGCTTAATAAAGATCAGCATTACGCTGGGGCTGGCGTTGCTCTTGGGCATCGGGCTGTTGAACATGTCCGCCTGCGACCCATGCCATTCATGCGGTGGTGGGACGCCGACGCCGACCCATACTCATAAACCGACTCCCACTCCGACTCAGGCGCCCAATGCCTGCCTGCCGTCCAGTTCGATTGGAGTGCTGGTACAGGACACGAATGTAACGGCATACGTTCCGCAGAGCGACTGGGAAGAAGACGGCACGACGGGGATCGCGGTCGTTCCGATCGAAACCAGCACCGGGATTGCCGGTAAAGCCACCGGACCTGCTGCGGCGCCGTCGCCGAGTTTGATTACGACGCCGAACTTTGTGAATTCCTGCTCGTCGAACTCCACTACCGGCCTGTCCGTTTGCGTCGCAAACAACACCGATGTCTATCTGCTTAAGGGAACCTCCCTTGGCCAGACGTTGACCAGTGGCGCGACCGGCAGTCAGAGTTTCACCGGTGGCGACTGCGAGAACTGCGGCGTAGTGATCGATTCGACCACCAACAAAGCGCTGATTACGATGGGCTTGAGCGCTGGAGACCGCACCGCCGGCGAAATTGGCCTGGGCGGTCCCGGAGGTTTCCAGTTCCTCGATCTGGAGGGCACGCCTACATTTGAAAGCCCGATTGGCGCGGGCACGTTCACTTCCGAAGACGTTTCGATCGATCCGGTTCGCCACTTGATCCTCTCGCCGGTGGAAGGCGGATTCAACAGCATGTCTCCGAATTACCAGATTGTCGATGTCAGCCTCGGCACGACTTCGCCGGTGATATACAATCAAACGCTTACCGATCCCATCGGCGACGGCGATCTTGATTCCGCCGCCGAGGACTGCACGACCGGTATTGCCATCGCGACCGATGAATTCACCGGCCAGTTGTTTCTCGCCGACCTGACTCAGGCAAATTTTATTTCAGGCTCGCCCGGCACATGGTCGAGCACCGGGCAGCAATTCGAGGAATTTCCAGAGTTTGAGGAGGAATTCCCGGGGCTGAGTGCGGGCACTTGCGGCGCTGCCGTCGCCCCCGGCACCCACCTTGCCATCATTACGGGAGAGTTTGGCGGCAACATAGAGGGCGTCGTTCAGTTGCCGTCGACATCGGGGCACCACACTCCCGCTGCGGCTGATTATGTGCAGTTCACAATGCCGACGCTGCCTGACGAGAGCGAATGGGATCAGGGCTTCGATCCGCATCCGGTCACCGCATATGTAAGTCCCAACACAGGTAAATCCTATGCCGTTCTGGGAAATGAGGAGTTTTCCTATCTGGCAGTGGTCGATTTGCAGGCTGTGCTGAACGCGCCCCGATCGGCCACTCATGTGGCGAGCGATCCGCTGCCGGATGGTGTGGTGACCTACATCCCGCAGCAGTAGCTTCGCCGATTACCTGACGCACGAAAGCAAAGCGCCGGCCCCCGAAAAGGGGCCGGCGCTTTCATTTTGATCTGGCTGGTTATGCGGCGGGGTTCTCTTACGAAATCAGCAATTCCGCGATTTGGACGCCGTTTAATGCGGCGCCTTTGCGCAACTGATCGCCTGACACCCAAAAATTCACCGCGTTGCCGCAACTGATGTCGTCCCTGATGCGGCCGACCAGGCAATCGTCCCGCCCTTCGGCAAGAATCGGCATCGGATAGCGATTATTCGCGGGATCGTCCATTACGGTCAAACCGGCAAATTTTCCGAATGCCGCGCGCGCTCCCGATGCGCCGACATGCCGCTGCGTCTCGGCGTTGACTGAAATCGAATGCGCGGTGAAGACCGGCACGCGCACGGTTGTCGCGGAAATCGCAAGCTCGGGCAGGTCGAGAATCTTGCGCACCTCGTTGACCAGCTTCATTTCCTCGCCGGTGTAGCCGCCCTCGGTGAATTTGTCGATGTGCGGTATCACGTTGAACGCGATCCGATGCTGGAAGTATTTCGGTTTCAATTCCTCGCCGCGCGCCCATGCAAGCGTCTGCTCGCGCAACTCCGCAACGCCGTTCACGCCGGCACCTGACACCGCCTGAAAGCTCGTCGCGATTACGCGCTTCAGTCCGCCCGCATCATGCAGCGGCTTCAGCGGCATCACCGTGACGATCGTCGTGCAATTTGGGCAGGAGACGATTCCCTTGTGTGCGCGCGCCGCGGCACCGTTGATTTCCGGCACCACCAGCGGCACTTCCGGGTTCATTCGGAACGCATTCGACTTGTCGACGACGACCGCGCCCGCCTTCACCGCATGGGGGGCGAACTCGCGCGCCTGTTCGGTTCCAGCGGAAAAGAGGACGATATCGATTCCTTTGAACGAGTTTGCATCCAGAGTTTGTACGGGAATTCGCTCGCCCTTAAACTCGACAGTTTTGCCCGCCGAACGCGCCGATGCATACGCGCGCAGCTCCCGGACCGGGAAATTGCGCTGTTCGAGGATCTTCAGCGTCGTCTGTCCAACCGCGCCGGTGGCTCCCACCACCGCTATTCGCTGTGCACTGGCCATCGGCTGATATTACCGTGCCGCGTCAAGCGAATTAAGACCCTGCTATCGCAGTTTCCTGCCCGTGCCGCGCTTCTGCGCAATCGTGGCATGGCCGCCGAGGGCGGCCCATCGCACTTGGCGCGCGATGCCGTTCATTACGTCCAACTCGCGCGCATCCAGGCCGCTGCGGCCGAAGATCGTCCGGAGCGTGAACATTAAATGGTCCGGATTGTCTTCGGGCAAAAAACCGATCGACACCAGCGCCTGCTCGATCCGTTCCAGCATCGCATCGACTTCCACCGCAGGCGCAAATGCGGCCGGCTCCCGGGCGGGGGCGGCCGAGCCAAGCGCCATCATCATTTCGTAAGCTACGACCACAATCGCCTGCGCGAGGTTGAGCGATGGATATTCCGGCGCGGTCGGAATCGTGATCAGCCGCTGGCATAGCTTGAGTTCATGATTGGTAAGGCCGTGATCTTCTGGACCGAAGATGAAAGCGATCCGATTGGAGCGGGCAAGCGCCGCCATTTCCGCAGCCGTCTCGCGCAGCGGGCGTGCCGCACTGCGATAGGGGCCCGGCCGGCAGGTCGTGCCGACCGTGACGGTGCGATCGTGCAGGGCAGCCGGCAGGTCCGCGAAGGTAGCCGCGGCCTTCAAGACGTCGTCGGCATGAACGGCCATTGCCGCGGCGGCGCGGCGATTGGTGCCTTTGGACGGCGGAGCGCCGACAATTCGCAGGTCGGCGAAGCCCATGTTTTTTATCGCGCGCGCGGCCGCGCCGACATTGCCCGCCGACTTGGGCCTGAAGAGTACGAATGCGAACCGATCGCGCGCCGCCATCGAATCATCATAGCGCAAGGAACGGGCATCGTTCGCGGATCGCGGTTCAGATTTTCAAGCGGCGGAATATTCGCTAGTTTGAATTGTTGGCATGCGGGATTCGCGATGAAGATAATCTCCTTTGGCGACGTTCACATGGCGACGCGCAACCTGGCGCGGATGAGCGACGCCATGCGCGATTGCAACCTCGTGATCCTGTCCGGCGATCTGACCAATTTCGGCGGAATCGACGATACGAAAAGAGTACTGAGCGACGTGCGCCGCGCATGCCCCAACGTGCTGGCCCTGCCGGGCAACCTTGACCAGCGGGAGGTCATCCCGTTCCTCGAAGCGGAAGGAATCGCGCTGCATGGCAAGGGCCGTATCGTCGACGGTGTCGGCATCTTCGGATGCGGCGGCTCGAACCTCACGCCGTTTCATACCCCGACC
Organism: Binataceae bacterium (SeqCode); assembly: GCA_035524375.1. Classification (GTDB taxonomy): domain Bacteria; phylum Desulfobacterota; class Binatia; order Binatales; family Binataceae; genus Binatus. Next base: position 58,520 of record DATKOZ010000073.1, read on the forward strand.
GAGCTAACCGAGGACGAAATCTACGCGGCGCTCCGCGCTGGATACGAAGCGGTCCGGGATACCCGCCCGCTCTTGATGATTTGCCATACGCCGCCGTTTGAGACCAAGTGCGATCGCATCCGCTCCGGCCAGGCGGTGGGCAGCACGGCGGCACGCCGCTTTATCGAGGAGGTGAAGCCAGACGTTTGCATCTCGGGCCACATCCACGAGTCGGCCGGCGTTGACGAAATCGGACCGACGCGCATATTCAATGCGGGCCCCTTCAAAGGGGGCGGGTATATTGTCGTTGAATCGGCAGGGCGGCAACTGGACGCGAGGCTCGAATTTCTTTGACGTACCGGCGCATTCGCTCGCGGGACAGTCGATTCAGGTGTACGCCGGTAAAATCGCCAATGGCTGGCCGCTCATATTGCGGCATATTCCGCAATTGTTGCGGCGCTTCCGCCCCGGCCGCGGAGCGTGACTGGCAGATAGGGAGAGTTAGTTTCGATGGGTAAGAGTGAACAGGTCAGGATGCGGTTCGATCACGTATCGATCGCGGTCAAATCGATCGACCGCGCGTACGAATTCTTTGCGAAATATTTTCCGATCAAGCTCCGCAACCAGAAGACGCTGGAAAGCCAGGTCAGCGGCTCATTCTACTGGATGGATTTCCATCTGGGCGGCTTCGTCGTGGAGCTGATCGAGGACCCGCCGGGCAAGCCCGGGTTCGTCACGAAATTTATCGAACGGCGCGGCGAAGGGATGCATCATCTGTCGATTGCGGTCGATAATCTCCCGGCGCTGGTGGGCCCATTAAAGGCCGGCGGCGTGCGAATCGTGGACGAGCAGCAATTCGAGTCCGGCGCCGCCACTGCGTTCATCTCGCCGCGCTCGGCCTTCGGTGCGCTGGTGCAGTTGTGGCACGTGACCGACTTCGACGGCATGACACAGCATCCCAAGCGTGACGGCCTGGCCTATTTCGATCACGTTTCGCTGGCGGTTCGGGACATCAACTCTGCCTATTCGTTTTTCACCAAATATTTTCCGGGCACGAAGGCGGAGCACGAGCCGCATGTCAGCAATTCCGAGGGCAACTTTTCGCTCGGCCACATCCAGATCGCCGGTTTCCGATTGGAGTTCATCCAGAGCCCGCCCAACGCGCACGCCAACGACTTTGTCGGCAAGTTCATCAACAAGTACGGCGAGGGGATGCATCACGTATCGATCGATCTCAAGGACTTCGATGGCACTTGTGAACGGATGAAACGCGACGGCATCCGCATCGTTGATGAGAAGCGCAACTTCCGGGGCGAACGGCAATTTTTCATATCGCCGCGCTCGGCGTTTGGTGTGCTGATCCAAGTCTGGGACGGAATCAATTAGCTGCGCCGCGGCCCGCAATGATTAAGGCGGTTTTTTTCGACGCTGCCGGTACGTTGTTCGATTCGCGCGAGCCGATCGGGGAAATTTACGCGCGAATCGCCGGCCAGCATGGCCTCAATGCATCCGCCGCGGCCGTATCGGCGGAATTTCATCGTGTCTTTCACGGCGCTCCGGGACTGGCATTCGGCCCCGGCCATCCGCCCACCGAGCTAAGGCGCCTTGAGCGCGAATGGTGGCGGGAGCGGGTGGCGGACACCTTCGCACCCTTGGGCAAATTCAACGATTTCGACGCTTATTTCGATGCTCTGTTTGCTTATTTCGCCGATCCGGCCCACTGGCAGGTCTTTCCTGAAGCGGCGGATGTGCTCGCTCGTCTAAAGGATCGCGGGGTGGCGATTGGCGTGATATCGAATTTCGACTACCGCGTTTATGGCATTCTGGAAGGCCTCGATCTGGCCCGCCATTTCGATTCGATCACGATTTCGTCCGAGGCGGGCTATGCGAAGCCGCATCCTGATATTTTTTCGGCGGCACTGTCGCGGCACCGAGTAGGGCCGCACGAGGCTGTTCATGTCGGCGATTCCGAGCGGCTGGATATCGCGGCGGCGCGTGCGGCCGGAATGACGGCATTGCTGATCGATCGCGATCGCCATCATTGCGTGGAGATTGAAAGAATTTCCTCGCTTGTCAAGGTGCTGGAAATTGAGGGATTATCGGGACCGGCTTGACGTTATTGGCGGGTTGCCATTATGTAGGGCAATCGTAATCGGGGTGCACTTTAGTGGGGAATAAAGAGATGAATTGTGGTTATTTTTCGCGCCGTCTGATGGTCGCGCCGGCCTTGTTATTCACGCTCGCGCTTGCGGCAGCTCCGGCATTCGCCGCGCACGGCCTGTCCGATCTCGACAGCCAGCTGTCCGAAGTTGAAGGCCAGATGAGCGCGGCCGAGTCCAACCCATCCACTGCCGGCGAGGTGATCACCAAGCTCGATTCACTTGGCGCCGAATTTGCCTCGGTCGCGTCCGCGGGCAAGGCCGATAAGGCCGCTCTCACGTCAGTATACAGCCGGCTGAATTCGATGCTGACCAAGATGTACGAGACTTGGAAGAAAAAGCAGGACGATTGTATCGCGCAGATCTCCAACAACAACGCCCAATGCGACTATTCGACCCCGGAGCAGTTATCGCTGCAGGCGCTCTATCCCCTGTCGTGGCTGCACTATCAGGGCGCGATGGACATTTACAGCGATAGTGCCGAGCAGTCCAAGCAATTGCTCAACCAGGCAGTCGAGGGCTTTACCGCAAGCACATTGGTAATTCCCAACCAAGAACTAGTCCGGGAAAACCTGCTGGGCCGCGCATATTGTGAACGTGAACTCGGCAAACTCGACAAGTCCGAGTACGACGCGGCGATCGCCGACTTCAAGACAATTATGGCGGACGGTCCAAGTACCAAACAGTACAACGCGGCCAAGCTGGGCATGTCCACGACCTACATGAAGATGGGCAACCCGGAGGAAGCGCAAAAGTATTCGGTCGGCGGTGGGCCGGGAGACAAGGGCGGCGGTGAAATGTTGCACTTGCAGACCCTTTGCGAAGCTGAAAAGGCAACCTCCGACCCGGTCAAAAAGGCGCAGTACCACAAGCAGATCGTCGACTCGATGAGAGAGAAGGAGAACGACAAGGCCGGCTTTGCAATCGCGGTAAAGGCCGCCTCGGACTGCTCCCGGAACCCAATTGCGGAGTTCGGCGGATCGGCCGATCCGTTCGAAAAGTGGCTGCTCGCCAATGTTTTGCTGGGGCGAAAGGATAAACCCAACGCTGCCAGGTATTTCGCCGAGGCGGCACAGAGCGGCAAATATCCCAAGGGTTACAAGTACGCCGCCGACATCTATCTGGAGCAGAAGCGTTACGATCAGGTGGAGTCGCTCCTGAACTCGATGACACACGGCGCCGGCGCCGACGCGCAATGGGCCGAATACATGAAATATTCCATCCCGCGCAGCCGATGGGAACAAAGCGGCCGCAATGATGCCGCTCTGGAGGACGCATGGGTAAAGGCGGCTGGCGACTACCTGCAAAAGTATCCCGAAGGCGAGTATGCGGCTGAAACCCGCTTCCGACTGGCCGAGCGTCTGCAGGCGCAGAAGAGCTATGTGGAAGCCGCGCAGATGTATTCGCAAATCAAGGGCAGCAATGAGTACAGCTTCACCGCGCGGTACAACAGCGCGGAGTGCGATTATCGTGCGCTTGCGGCGGCCGGCAGCAAAGACAACAAGGGCCCCGCGGTCAATACCGCTCAGTTGACCAGCGATGCGATCGCTGCGTTGCAGGAGACGCTCAAGATGGCGCCTGCGGCTGAGCAAAATTCGCCCGCCGCCGGCCGCAAATTTATCCATGACACCGTCGGCCGCGCGACCTACATGCTGGCCGCGCTCCTCGAAGAGCAGCCCAATGTCGACTACGCGCAGATCGCATCGATTTTGCAAGGGTACGAGGAGAAGCATCCCGAGATGAGCAGCCGTTTCCACGATATCGCGGAATGGCGGATTACGGCGCTCGACCGGCTTGGGAAGTACGATGAAGTTCAAGCCGATGTCGCCACGATTGTCGAACGCAGCAAAGGCAAGCCGGAAGAGAGCGATTTCATCAAGGGACTCGGTCACGATTTCTGGCGGGCGGCGACCGAAGCGCAAGCCGCCGGCAATCAGCAGGCATATCTTGCCAATGCCAAGCTGACGTCAACCGCCTACGCCTATTTTTCCGACGTGGTTGCCGCCGACCCGTCCCGAACCAAGAATCTCACCGGCACGCTGTCGATCCTTGGGCAGGCGCTACAAGCTCAGGGCGACGAAGCGCAGGCTGAGCAGATCTATCAGCAGGTGGTGAAGGCTGACGCTGCCTCGCCCGATGCGAACGCGGGCTTGGCGCGTATCGCGCAGGCAAAGAAGGATTACAAAACCGCTTTGACGGGTTGGACCACTGTCGAGAACACGGCGGCGGAATCTGACATCCTCTGGTACGAAGCGAAATATAATCTCGCGATTGTGAGCGCCGCGGAAGGCAACGTTGGCGAAGCCTGTCAAAAGCTCGCCCAGACGCGCGCCGAGCATCCGAATCTCGGCAGCCCGGAGATGAAGGTCAAGTGGAACGCGCTCCAGCGCAAGCTCTGCCTGGAACATAAGACCGAATAGGCGATGCTGAAGAAAATCCATCACGTCGGCGTCGTGGTGCCGAACTTGGAGGAGGGGCTCAAGTTCTGGCGCGATACCCTTGGACTTCATTTCACCAAGAGCGCGACGATCGAGGAGCAGGGCGTCAGGGCTGCGCTCCTTAAAGTCGGCGAGAGCGAGATCGAACTGCTGGAGCCGCTAACGCCTGACAATGGCGTCGGCAAGTTCCTTGCAAAACGCGGCGGCGGGCTGCATCACGTATGCTTCGAGACCGACGACGTCGCGGGTGAGCTGGAAGCGGCGCGCGCCAAGGGCATGCAATTGATCGATCAGAAGCCCCGCCATGGGCTGGCCGGAATGATTTGTTTTCTCCATCCAAAAGCGGCGCGTGGAGTGCTCGTCGAGTACGCGCAACCGATCGAAGGCGAATAACGCAATGCCGATTTACGAATATCGATGCCTCAAATGCGAGTTCTCGTTCGAGGCGCTCGTGCGCCCCGGCCATGACGATGCGGAATGCCCCCAATGCGGCGGCTCGAAACTCGAACGCGAGATGTCCACGTTTGCCTCGCGCGGCTCAAGCGGCGACGCGATCGCGGCGGCTGAGAACGCAATCGCGGGCAACGGCGGAGGCAGCGGGATGACAGGCGGCGGATGCTGCGGCGGTGGCGGCTGCGGCTGCCACTGACGTCTAATTGACCACCTACGGCCGCACCCGATCCGGGGGGCGGGTCATCTGTTCGGGGACCTTTTGGCCCTTTTCCATCTTCTTTACGGCGTAATCCTGAATCGCACCGGCAACGCCTGCAAACGCCTTCGCAAACATCATGTCTTTGTTCTCGCGCGCCCAGTCGCGGGAATATTTCACGCCCGCCGCGACGCCGCCTTGGAATTGCGGAGCGACATAGCGTGCCCACAATTCGTAGCTGCGATTGGTGCTCTCGCGCGGGGCCCATTCGTGCGCCAGTCCCAGGATGCCGCCGAAATTGCCGGCGGCCTGCTGCAACTCCTTGATTCGTGCGATCGCATCGTCGGGCGTGCCGACGATCGCGCCGCCGCGCGCGGCCATCCGGTCGATCGTCATCTCTTCGGTAGGCTGGCCGGCGTATTCCTCGAACTGGATGCGCACGCCCAGCGTGTTGATGAAGTAATCCTGAATCCAGGCGTTTGCGCCTTCGCGGATTTCGTTAAGGGCGGCCTCGCGCGATTCGGCAAGATGAATCGGAAAGACCAGCCGCCAGTTCGCGCGATCGACCCGTTTCCCATTTTCCGCCGCCGCTTCTTCCGCCATCTCCCACCGCTTGGGGAGATCCTCCAGGCCGCGTGGCGCGAAGGTGGCGACCGACAGCACGCCGCATCCAAGCTGCCCCGCCGCGACCATCCCGGACGGCGAAACCGTGCTGGCCACGAAGATCGGCATATGCGGCTGCTGGAAGGGCTTCACCTGCAAGTGTGCATCGACCAGCTTGAAGTACGAGCCGTCGATTGAGATTTTTCCCTGCTCGGTGAACAGCCGGATGATCGCCTTTACACCCTCGACCATGCGATTTCGCTGCATGGTGCTGTCGATACCGAGCATGTGCGCGTCGGAGGCCAGCGCCCCGGGACCGCATCCCATGATCACCCGGCCGTGGGTCAGATGGTCGAGCAGGGCAAAACGATTGGCGACATGGAAGGGATTGTGGTACGGGACGCTGACCACGCCCGAGCCGAGCATGATCCGCTTGGTGCGCATGGCGGCCACCGCCATGAAGACCTCCGGAGAGGAGATGATTTCCCAGCCCGCGGAGTGATGCTCGCCGATAAAGGCCTCGTCGAAGCCGAGTGCGTCCAGCCATTCGATAAGCTGCAGGTCGCGTTCAAAGGCGAGCGTCGGGTTTTCGCCGACGCGATGAAACGGGGCCATGAAAATTCCAAACTTCATCGTGTCTCCTTAAGGTCGGGCCGCATAGGCCGTTTGCGAGCAAAACACGTTACGACGAAAGCGGGCGGGGAAACAAGGAACGCCTCCGCATTGCGGGCGGGCGGTGAAAATCCGGCCGGATCGCAGAGCCTTGACATCGCTGGGGGGAGGGGGGGGCTAAGCTTTCGCCGGAGACCTGAAGGAGGAACAACTGTGAGGCATCATCCGGGGAAATTACAAATGGGCGCGATCGCGTTTGCAATTCTGGCGGTTGCGGTGCTCAGCGCATCGCGTGCTGACGCACAATCGCTCGCCACCGGGGGCGGGAGTGCGATGATTACCAGCGGCACCACCCTTACCGTCCCCGCTCCATTCGCATGGGCGGCAACCACTGCCTCACCCACGCTAAACACGTATTTTAGTGTTGAAAACCTCGTGGTCGATTCCAATGGCAACTTGGAGAAGGTTACCTCCGGTAACGAATGCAACAGCAATACTTGCGGGAAAAGCGGCGCCTCTCAGCCGTCATGGCCGACGGGACCAACGGGCGCCACAACGACCGATAATGGAGTCACATGGACCGTTGAGCAAATTCCGGCCGGAAGCACGAATAAAATCCAGAGCGGTGACTTGCTGATCGCGCTGGCGGGAGCGGCTGACAACACCCCGGGATCGATTTCCGCGCCCACCGGGTGCGGCACCTGGGCGAACCTGTACGACAAAACCGCGTCCAACAGCTCATATAATGCGCACGGGACGGTTTGGTGGAAAATCGCCGGCAGCTGCGACAACGGCTCCCCATA
>DATKOZ010000074.1:0-23588 GCA_035524375.1 Binataceae bacterium (SeqCode)
GAAGTGGAGCTTTGCGGGCACTGGGAACGCATACGGCTCGTCACCTGCGATCGGAGCGGATGGAACGATTTACGTTGGCTCGATGGATTTCAATCTGTACGCGCTCGCCGATAATGGAACCTCAGCGGCGGTCAGGTGGGCGTACGACATCGGGTACTGGGAGTTTTCGTCACCGGCGATAAGTGCGGACGGCACGATAATCGTCGGCTCGGAGGCGGGGCTGGGCTTGTTCGCAATCAATCCCGACGGCACGCTTAAGTGGAACTTTGCACCGCCGCACGGCCCGACCGGCGAGCCGGTGATGAACTCCTCGCCGGCGATCGCAAGCAACGGTACCGTGTACATCAGCTCCGAGGACAGCCTCCTGTATGCGGTGGGGTATGTTGCGCCAACGCCAACCGCTACCGCAACGCTATCATCGACTGCGACACTGTCGCCAACTAGGACCGTTAGCCCGACGCGGACTGCCACTCTCTCTCCGTCTGTAACCGTTTCTCCAACTGTAACGCTGTCACCGACACCGACCCAGCCCGCGACCATCACCGCTACGACTACGGCGACGCCTACCGGCCCGACTCCTACCTCGACCGGGCCAACACCGACCGCGACCGCAATGCCGCCGCTCGCGATCTACGTCAGCAACGAGAGCGGAAATTCTGTAACCGTCTATCCGCTTAGCGGCAATGGAAACATTTCGCCGATGGCGAAGATCGGGGGCGCGAACACGGGGCTGAACCAGCCCTCTGGTATCAAAGTGGACGCTGGCGGAAACATCTATGTCGCAAATGTCGTAGCCGGCACCATCGATACCTTTCCACCAAGCAGCAACGGTAATGTGCAACCCGTCAGGATTATATCCGGCCTAGGCGGACCTGAGGGAATTGTGTTGGACGCCAGCAGACACATCTATGCCGCGATCGGCGGAGGGATCGGCCGTCTCATCGTTAATGCCGCCACCATCGCAGGCGTCAATACGGGGCTAGATTATCCATGGGGCATCACGCTGGATGCGAGCGGCAACATCTATGCCGCCAACAATCAAGAAGATAGCATTACCGCTTATCCTGTTGGCAGCAGCGGAGACGCTCAGCCGTTCGCGATCATCAGCGGTCCAAGCACCGGCTTGGGTTTTCCTAGAGGTATTGCGATGGATTCAAGCGAGAATCTCTATGTCGCGAATTTCTCGTACAATAACGTCATAGTTTATCCCGCCGGTAGTAATGGCGACGCACAACCTTCCGCAGTAATCGAGGGCTTGAGCGAGCCCAATGACGTCGCAGTCGATGCTGACGGCAATATCTATGTCGCGAACTATGAAAACAGCATCATGGTCTTTCCCCCTGGCAGCAATGGCAATGTTGCGCCAATTAGAACTCTCGCAGGCAGCGCCACCGGATTAAATTACCCTCAGGGCATCGCGGTCGGGCCGTGGTTCGGTCCAACTCCGACCACCACCGTCACTGCCACCGCGACTATCACACCCACAGCGACGGCGACGCATACTGCGACACCGACAGCGACTTCGACGCCGATCGGGACTCCATCGACGACGATCACGATTGGGCCGGCATCGTGCGATTCCGGCAGCATGATTGAAGGGAACAGCGCGACCTCGTGCGTATTCACCCTGAACAACGCCGGGTTCACCAACCATGCGATCATCGGCAGCATCGCGATCGACGACACTTTGGACTTCGGCGTGTTCTTCACCGACTGCCAGGCGCCGGGCGGCACCCCCGCGCAATCGGCCTGCTCGATCAACGTGTCGTTCACGCCGCAAAGCATCGGGACGTTCACAACGCATATGCATGTGTTCGACAACGCGACCTCCAGCCCGCAGACGGTGACGATAACCGGGACGGGCACGTTGCCACCTCCGGCGACGGATACGATCTCGCCCAATCCGCTGGACTTCGGCGGCTCGCCGGTGACAGTTGCCAACGAGCAGTTCATCACGGTGAACAACACCGGCTTTACCAATCCGCTCGTCTTGCAGACGCTGACGCTTAACGACACAACATCCGGTTACACGGGGCCGAATGAGTTCACGATTGTGCCGGCAGATTCGAGCTGTCCTGTCGAGCCGGCCGGCCTTGGGCCGCAGGAGAGCTGCATAATCGCAATCGATCTGACGCCAGACGCATCGCATATCGACGCGTCGATTACCGGGACGCTGGTAATCACGGGCAACGCGACGACGAGTCCGGATACGATCAATCTGACCGGGTACGGAGTCTCTGGAATCACATCGGACGGTGATTGCTACACGACGGCTACTGGCGCATGCGACGCGACGCAGGCCAATCCGGGCTTCTCAGGCCAGTCGTGCCTGATCGACACGGGAGCCTGCACCACGGGTGCCGGCCCGATATGTAATTGCCAGTAGCGTCTCATTGATTGGCGGGGGGCTGAAATAGCGCCAGGCGCCGGTACGCCAATCAGCCAAATTTGGCGCATAAACTCACGCGAAAGGTCGCCAATGTGATGATGATTGGGCGGGCCATTCATGCGATAATCACGCTAATCCCAATGGGGACGTTGTGGGCATGTTAAACCAGCGTGGTCTGCAAAGGGTTGCTGCGACTATTGCGATTATGGCGATTATCGGCGTGTTGACGTGGACTGGTGCCGAATCAAGCAATCCATTCGACGAAAGGCCGCCTGTGATTGGAATGGTAAATCTTTGCCCTGCGTCTGGCGATGTCAGACTATCGGTCGTCGATCAGTTTACGGCAGTTCAGGAGCCAGCGGACCAGGGATGCTGCGCATACCATGGTGGACAGTGCGGTTGCCAGGACGGATATGAAGTCTGCTGCGATGGCGCGCGGTTGGGGTGTATTTGCCCCGATCAACCGCACTGATTTACAGCGACCCGGTCAATCCGCTAGTCCTGACGAACCCAACGGCGTGAATCCGTTTACTGGAGGATAAACCGAGATGGAAGAAATCAGGTTCGATGACATAGAAAAACTTCGTGCGAAAATCGCCGGAGATTTTGGGCCGTGGAGCGAACCCGTCGAAATCACGCAGGAGATGATCAATAAATTCGCCGATATCACGGGCGATCATCAATGGATTCACGTCGATATCGAGCGGGCCAAAAGGGAAAGCCCGTTCGGCGGCCCCGTAGCGCATGGCTTTCTGACGCTCAGCCTCCTGCCAAGGCTGTCCACCGGGCCCGGCTTTCGGGTTGTCGGCATGAAGGCCGGCATCAACTACGGCGCAAACAAACTGCGCTTCGTCGCACCCGTGCCGGCCGGTTCGAAGGTCCACGCCCACTCCCGCCTGATTGCAGTCGAAAAGAAGGGACCGGGAACTCAATTCACAAACGAAACCAATATTCACATCGTCGGCAAGGACAAGCCTTGCGTAATCTACGAGGGCATCGTTCTGTACGTCGGATAAGCGGGCCAAGCCTGCGAACCGCACATGGGATTGTATTGGCCTGTGCGTAAGGCTATCTTTTAGCCCGTCTGCCATAAGGCATGGCGTGACAGGGTGGAGGGATATCTAATGCTGAAGCAAATTGGGTGTGCGAGTCTCCTAAGTCTTGCGGTGATTGGCTCCGGTTGTGCGACCAATCCCAACGCGGTCCCTTCCGGGTGGAAGTGGGGACAAAACGTGCAGCCGCTTCCTCCTCCGCCCGCCAAAGTAACTTTCAGCAATGCACCCAGTGCGGTTCCTTCGGGGTGGGAATGGGGCGGTGACACCTCACAAATCGTTCCGCCGCCTCCGGCTGCTGCCGCTCCTGCCAGCACAAGCTCGAATGCCGGGTCCCCCACCGTTGCAGCTGCTGCTCCTGCCCCGGCCACGTTTGGATCGACCACATCCGCTCCCGCTGCAAGCACAGAATCCAGCTCAATGACCGCTCCCGCTGGCGCATCCGGCTCGCCGATGGCAGGCGCCAGCGAGCAGCCGGCAATGCAACCACCAATGCCGTCAGCATCCGCTGAGGGCGGTGCGGCGGCGCCTTCGGAAGCGATGGCTGCTGCGGCGGCGCTGCCCATGCCCGAGGTCGCCGCTCCAACTGTGAATGTCGGACGGGCGGATAACGGGCCAGTGTACCTCGGCGGGCTGCACTACCCGGAGTGGAGCGAATACCACTGAGCGTCCTGAGCGCCGATAGGCGGCGCTAGATCTATTCTCAATTGGGCGAGCCCGGGGCGCTTACGGCTCGCCGGTCATGTCCGCTGGTGAAATCTCCTCCAGCGATTTCCCCTTGGTCTCCGGAATCAGAAGCATCACCAGCACAAAGCCGACGAGCGGACCCGCGGCAAAAATCGACGCCGCATTTCCTAAGCCGCCCATCGGGCCCGAGAGCAAGCCGATGGCTGCTGGCGATAACGTCCAACACAGCTGTCCGAGCACTTGCACGCACATGCAGTATCCAGTGGCGCGAATTTCGGTCGGAAACAGCTCTGCGGCAATCGTCGAGGTCGCGGTGCGCGCGGCCTGATACGCGAACATCGTAACGACTTCGCCGGCTAAAATTGCGCTGAAGGTGCTGCTGCGAAACATCATGTACATCGCACCAGCGGCCAGCAGGTAAAACGTTCCCGTCGTAATTTTGCGCCCGATCCGATCCATCATGAATCCGCTGACCATGCTGCCGGCTGCGCCCATCAGGTATGCAACGATTATCGCGGCGCCGACCTGCCCGGAGGTCCAATGATGGTCGCGGCGCGCATACAGTGAGAAAAATGTAATGGTCGGCCCGCCGATTAGGCCAATCGAGTTCGCGAGCGCGGCTACCAACAGCAGGCGTCCCCGATATGGCCCCCACAGGGGCGCAATCGAGGAACGAATTGCCGTCACTATTGCGGGCCGCGGTTCTCCAGCTGCCCGACGCGCCTTCTCGATCGCGGTAAATCGGGCCGTCTCGCGCATCCGCCGCTGGATAAAAACAATCAGAACCAGCGGGGCGATTCCCAGCAGGTACATCCCGCGCCAGCCCCATCGCGTTTCCGCCATGTACCCGTAAATCATGCCGGCAGCGGTCACCCCCAGAAATGCAACCATGTGCAGCGCCGCGATTGCCCGTCCCCGCCAGTCGTCGGGAAACTCTTCGGTAATCATAGTCACTGCGACGCCAAACTCCGCGGCAAGAAATAGCTGGGCAGAACTCTGGAATAGCGTGAACGCCGTCATTCCCGGCGACAGCGCCGTAAAGAGCGTGAACAGCGTGTAACACAGCACGGCGGCTGAGATAATCGGCTTGCGTCCATATCGATCAGCCAAAATCACGATAAAAAACGAGAGCACGCCTCCGACCCGCACGATCGTCGCCATTGCGCCGATTGCCAAGTCGCCCATGCTGAAAGTGTGCGCGATGTCCGGAGTGCAGAGGTGGAAGATCGTGATGTCGTAGCCCTCGAAGACCGTCGCCGGCATCAGCATCGCGAATAGCACCACCAGGTACCGGCGCGGCCGGGGAATTCCCGGCGGATGCGGCGCAATTCGGGCTGGTGAATCGGTCGAAACGGACTGCATTGTGATTGCCGCGCGAGGAGCCCTGAAGACCGCAGCGGTGCGCGGATTACCGCGACGGAGCGCCGGAGCCACCCTTCGTTGTCATGCCGGTGAGCACGGACTCAAAAGCCTCGCTCGAAACATGCACCGCGCCGGAATACGGAGTGGAAAGTTCGGATATCGCAAGGATTGTAAGTCCAATCAGCGCGGCGAATGTGCCGCACATGAGCGCCTGCGCGTGGTAGTGCTTGCTGCCGAAAAAATAGCTGAATCCGATCGTGATCACGCACCCGACGTAGATCACAATCCATACCACCGACGGCAAATCCTCGCTGTAATAGACGTAACGGAGCCGGCGCGCATCGTTGAGCTGCGCCATCTGATCCATGCTCTTGTCTATTAGCAGCTGTTCCTGCTGATCCGTGGGCCGATACTTCACCAAACTCTCCCAGAGGCGGTTCGCCGCCGTTGAGTCGTTGCCATAGCTGTTATCGGCCATCGCCTGCCACTCGTTGTTCACGACCACAGTGGCATACTCGCGGATCGCGTCCTGCATCTTCCCGCGCATCGGATCGGAAAAGCCCTTCGAAATATTGTAGAGATCGGCTAATGCCAGTGCCTCGCTCTGCGCTTTTTCCGTGGCGGTTTCGTATCGCTGCCATGCCGCCACGATAACGAAGGCGAGCACAACGCCATAAAATGCGCCCACCACGCCAAATGTCCATCCGGCGACTTCATGATTTTCCCGCAGTTGTTCCCAAGGAATGATACTGCGCACGATGAAGAGCCCGGCAATCGTGACGCTCGCAAATACGACCATCACGATAATGGCCTGTACTCCGGCGGGAAATGAATCCAGCAATCCCATCACTCGGTAATGCCACGGAATCCGCTCATTAGCCAGCGCCTCCGAAGAGGCGGATTCCCACTATTTCGCGGTGCCTGAGAGCTTGACGCTCTGGGGACTCCCGGCCGCATTGTCGGGAATTTCCAGTGAGCCGGAGAACCGGCCTGAAGTAGTCGGGCCGAATTCAATTTGAATGGCGCAACTGCCGCCACCGCCAGCGAGCTGCCCGCAGGTATTTTCCACGACATTGAAAGGCGCGGACGCAGTTGGCGTCCTAATCGTAACCGAGACCGGACTCCGATTGGTGAGTGTCACGGTTGCAGGAGCAGTAAACCCACCCTGGGCCAGCCGGCCGAAATTTATCGATTGCGGGCGTACTTGAATGGAGGGAGAGACACCCGTGCCCTTCAACGTCACCTGCGGCTGATTCGACGCATTGTCGATAAGCTGCAGGGTTCCCGACTGGATTCCGATCTGAGTCGGAACAAATTCGGCCTGAATCACGCACTGGCCACCCAATCCGAGAGCGCCTGCGCAGCCATTAAAAGACACGATAAAACCATTGCTGGCGATGGGCGTGCCGAAGATCACCGGCATGCCACCGGGCCGGCGGCTGTTAGTGACTGTCACCTTGACTGGTTTGCTTTGCGCGCCGGTGTCGCCAAAATCGGTTGCCTTGAATGTAATCGATTGCGGCTGAGCTTTGAGAACCGATGCTACCGGAGTGATAGTTGCCGTCGGTGTCGCGGTGGCAGTTGCAGTGGCTGTGGGCGATGGCGTTAGAGTCGCGGTGGGCGATACCGTGGCGGTCGGCGTCGTTCGGATCGTGGCAAGCATTCCGTACACAGCAACTTGGGTCTGCGTGCCGACATAGACCTTGCCGTTGGCGATGGTGGGCACGGCGAATTTATTCGCCGGTCCCGGAGCGTCACCGGCAATCTGATCGCTGCTGTACAACTGGTTTGAAAGATCGGTGGCATCGAAGGCGCGGACGATTGCCGGACCTAATACTGCGTACGCGGAGGTATCGACCGCCCACATGATTCCGTTGGTCGTGCCATTGGCGGAAATCGACGGCGACGCACCCGGAAATCCGAATTTCACACCAGCCGCCTGTGAACCTGGCGTTCCCGACAATTGTCCGCCGCTGAGCGTGAACATCTTGGGAACATCTTTTTGGCCCACAAAATAGACCATCTGCTGAAGCACGCCACCGACGAGCCCCTGCCAATACGCCGGCGTTCCGAACAGGCCGCCGATCGCAAACGGCAGCTCTTCCACGATCTGGTCGGATGAAGAATTGAACCCGCCCATGCTGTCGCGATCCAGCAAATAGATCGTCCCCTCTTTACCAGCGCTGAGCATCAGGTGCGGATGAGGACCGGGTTGGTCGGGCAACAGCAGATTCCCGCCCGATCCGAGATCCAAATCGAATTGGTAAAGATGCTGCTGATCGGAAGGAGTGAAAAAATCCGACACCGACAGGGTGCCGCCACCGGGCAGGAGTTTCAGGAAAGTATCCCCCCAATCCGGTCCATCGGGCGGCGGCACATCGAAGGTTCCATTGCCGGTGATCATGTACAAGTGACCGCTTGAATCCACTCCGGCGCCGCATCCGCTCTGCCAGATTCCGCCCTCGGAGCCATTGGGAGTATCGTTCCAAACCACAGATTGCGCCAGAGTCGACGCGTTATAACCCAGAACCCAGCCATGGTACGGGCCATGGTCGCCATGCGAGGCGAATGCCAGGTAGACAATACCGTTGGCCAACGTCAACGCCGGGCGGTCGTTCTGTTTGAGCGGGTCGAAAGTCAGCACACCCCCTACTGAACCGTCGCCCGCGCCGGGATATGTTGCTGTAATTGTGGTTGGACTTCCCGCCCGTTCCAGGCCGGTCGTGATATCGAGCGCATGCAACTGCTGCTGATAAATGGGCCCCGGCATCTTTACCTTGCTCAAGACATACAGTGTGTTCGTGGCGGGATCGATCACGGGAGTTGAGGTGATACCGACCCATGGATTGATGTCGCCACTGAGCGTATCGGCCGACGGCACTGCGGTGATTCCGGCGTCTGGATTGGTAAAACTGGTATGCCATAGCGGATCGCCGCCGGCGTCGGCATCGAAGGCATACACGCTGTCGAGCTCGGTCGCGACGAAAATAACGTTGTGCGTCCCCATCGACGGAATCGTTACGTTCGGAACGTACAGGGGTTGCGTGTATATCTGCCCGTCCACCGAGTCCGTAAACAGCAATCCAAATGTGGCGGCATTGAGGCCGGCGGGAGTGAGCACCGTCTCGTTGAGATTCTGGCCGGTGCGCTGATTGTCGTTGTGGTACATGAATACTCCGGTAAAGCCGGAGCCGGGCGGATGAATTGCCGAAGCATCAAACGATGGAGCGCCCCAAGCCGGACTCAGCGCCTCAATGGCCAAGAAAGTGAGAACTGCCAGTACCGCCACGGACAGTCCCCATCTTTTTTTCAACGCGTCGACCATCGTTACCGACTAACAATGCGATCGCAAGCGATTGTATCACTGTAACCGGATAAAAGATGGCTGTCGGGACAGTCGCGATCATTGAATCAGGAGAAAAATTCCCGATCCAAAAAGTAAAGAACAGGTCCGGGTTTCCGGACCTGCTCTCCCTGGGTGCGTCGCGGTCACTTTCCCCCGTGACACTTCACACGCATCCCCCCGCCCCGACGTCTCACGCCTAACATCCTGCGTTGAGGGTTAGGCGCCTCGGAATCCAATGCTGAGCCTGAACCGGCCCAACACACTGGAATCAGAGATAAGAGTCGATCGAGCTTAACAGCGACGTGATGTCGGTACCCATCAACTGGTAGCCGGCAAACACCACAATTGCGACGGCCGCGAGGATCAGCGCATATTCGGTCATCGTTTGACCGCGCGTGAGCCAGTAAACCTTTTTAAGGTTTTCCATTGTACTTCTCCTCCTCCTGCCCGGATGTGCAAAATTCGCGCCGACTGCTCCCAAGGGACACACAATTAGAACCACGCCTGAATTCCAGTGTACTTTCCATTGTTTTTCAAGGTGAATTTTTGAAAGTTAGAGCCGAGCCATCGCTTTGGACCATCCGACGAGCGAACCTTGGGCGCAAAAATGCTCGATTTGGTTGCAATTTTGCGACTATCGCAACGATATTCTGCCAATTCTTCAATCTCGCCCCCTTCTGGATGCCTATACGGCGCTTCGGTACCATTCGCCCATGCCAGTCAAAAGAGTCTGCGTCTATTGCGCGTCCAGCCGCAGTTGCGACCCGGCCTACCACGACGCGGCCGCGCGATTGGGACGGGAACTTGCGCGCAATCAGATCACGGTCGTCTACGGTGGCGGCAGCGCCGGATCGATGGGCCATCTTGCCGATGCCGCCTTAACCGAGGGCGGACGCGTGATCGGCGTAATCCCGCGCTTCATGTACGACATCGAATGGGGCCATCATGGGCTCAGCGAGCTGCTCATCGTCGACGACATGCATCAGCGCAAGAAGGCGATGATAGATGAGGTCGACGCGGTCGTCGCCCTTCCGGGAGGTAGCGGCACGCTTGAGGAGTTATTCGAGGCAATCTCGCTCAAACGGCTGGGGCTGTTTGGCGGCGCAATCGTGATGGTCGATACGATGGGTTTCTACACCAAGTGCGCCGCAATCCTCGACGAATGTATCGATCGCCGCTTCATGGACGAGCGGCATCGCGCGATGTGGACCGTGGTGGCCGAGCCGGAGAATGTCCTCGACGCAATCCGCGCCACCCCACCCTGGCCGCAAAAGCATCGGAGTTTTGCCGCCGTGTAACATGTATGACTTTTGCCGATTTTTAATTATCATTACTCACAATCACGGCGGCCCACATGAAACGGCGAGCCAAAATCTGGATCGGCGCAAACGCAATCTTCGCCGCGATTGCGATCATTGCAACCTCGACAGGATCGCATGCGCAGTTGGCCTCATCGCCTTGGCCGATGTTCCATTATAACCTCGCGCACACCGGTCTTAGCCCGTTCGACACCAGCGCCAACCGCGGCAAGTTGAAGTGGAGATTTGCCACTGGCGCTCAGATTTACACCTCCTCGCCAGCGATCGGTGCTCACGGCACAATTTACGTTGGCTCCAGGGGCGGCTACCTCTATGCAATAAATTTTAACGGCACGCGGAAGTGGGCATTTGCAACCCGCGGTCAGATTGCGTACTCCTCACCTGCGATTGGCGCTGACTCCACAATTTACATTGGTTCTAACGACCATTATCTCTACGCTGTAAACCCTAATGGTTCGCGGAAGTGGAGATTCGCAACGGACGGCGTCGTGCGTTCCTCGCCAGCGATTGGCGCCGATGGGACCATTTACATCGGTGACTGTGAATACCATCCAGACAACGCAAACCGCAATGCAAGCCACCTGTATGCAGTCAATCCCGACGGCACACAGAAGTGGGCGTTCGCTACCGTTAATCAACTTCTATTTTCCTCGCCCGCGATCAGCGCTGATGGCACGATTTACGTCGGTTCTTGGGACCACACCCTCCATGCGGTAAATCCTGACGGTACACAAAAGTGGGTTTTCACAACGGGTGATGTTGTCGAATCCTCGCCCGCGATCGGTGCTGATGGCACCATTTATGTTGGCTCCGATGACTACAACCTCTATGCGGTAAACCCCGACGGCACAGAGAAGTGGGCATTCCTCACCGGCAGTTTTGTATCCTCTTCGCCTGCAATCGGCGCCGATGGCGCAATCTACGTTGGCTCTGCGTATGGCGACAATCATCTTTATGCGATCAATCCAGATGGCACGCTGAGGTGGGCATTCCCAACCGGCAGCTATGTGGTTTCCTCGCCGGCGATCAGTGCCGACGGGACCATTTACGTGGCCTCCGGAGATTTCAACCTCTACGCAGTAAACTCCAACGGCACACTGAAGTGGAAATTAGCAACCAAAAAAAATGTGCTCTCGTCACCGTCGATTGGCGCCGACGGCACCGTCTATGTCGGTTCCGATGACGGCAATCTCTATGCAATCGGAGCGTCAGCCGGACCCAAACTTGAAATTTCGCCGGGAAAGCTGTCGTTTGGAATGCGACCGGTGGGTTCGACGACAGAGAAATTTGTGAAAGTGCATTCGACAGGGTCAAAGAAATCTTCTGATTATATCAAATCAGTTTCTGTGAGCGGCGATGACTTTGCGTTGGATGAGGCATCATCAAATCGCAACGATCCATGTCCTCCCTTTACTGCCTGCCCATGGTGTACGCTCGCCATTACATTCACTCCCACTGCGCGGACAAAGGGCAAGACCGATACCGGCTTGCTGGTTGTGACAGCCACTAACGGACTCGAACAACCACCCGGAGGCGTAATTCCGCTAAAAGGGGGCGGTAAGTAGCCCTTATGTGTGCAAGAGAAGAGTCTCTATTTTGCTTGCCCTGACTTGGGTGCAGGGCAGGCCCCCCCTCTCTACTCAAGCGGCGGGATGAAAACTTCCGCGATTTGAGCCGCTGAAAAGCCGCCGAACCGCGCCAGCGCGCCGATTCGTTCCATCGGACGGCCCATGCCGGTGACCTTAAACGACGCCATCATCGCCGGGAGATCGGACAGGTGAAATCTCACGATTCCGGTCGCCGCCACCGCGCCGTCGCGCGAATGACCTTCGCGTATGACCGTGTAGAGCGTGGTCGCTGCGCCCCATACGTCGAACCTGCCGTGGTCCCTAACGTCTTTGTAACCGTCGAGCAAATACGGCTTCCCGTCGGCACCGATGAATGGCAGCATATAGATCATATGCCGCCCGTTGGGCGGCGCGCCTTTGACGAACAGATTGAAGACGCCATCGATTACCGGTGACCCGCCTTTCGGCGTGAACCCATCAACCCGAACCGTACCGGACATGATCCCGGGATGCTCTTCACTGGCCAGCGCCGCGCTCAGGTTCGGCATCGAGATGGTAACGGTAAATTCAACAATTGAGCTTGCGGCCTTCCCTTCGCGCTCGGCGCCTCGGAAATCGTCGTGCGGCGCCCATCCTCTCACCAGATGTCCTCTCATCGTTTCGGTAAACGTGATTCCGACCGGTTGCGTAGTCATTGGAGCGGTTCCTCCTTCTGGAATAGTCAATTGAGAGAGCGGTTCGATTATAGGCTGTGCTGACGCCGCCTCCGGCGCGCGCCAGCCTTCATTCAACGTGATGCGGCGAATCGTCGCCTCGATGTTGCGTTCGGCGACCGCGGTAATCGTATGCGCCGGGTTAACCCCGGTCGACTTTGGAAGTATCGCACTGTCGAGCACGAATAATCCCGGATAGCCATAAACTTCGCCGGTTGGATCGGTCACGCCCGCTTCCGGCGAGTCGGCCATCAGGCATCCGCCGAGATTGTGTACCGATCCGCGGACCCGGAATTTCTGCCACAGCGGATCGTGGGCGTCGTCGGCCCCCAATGCATGCGCGAAATCGTTGGCAAACCTCATTTCCGCGTCGTAGAGCGGTCGGTTGGCCACTGTGTCCCAGTCGATGGTCATATTGCCACGCCGGTTTAATCGCATCGCACCGGCCGCGAGATCGCGGCCCATCATCAGCAGCAAAACGAACCGGTCTATCCCCGGGTCGGGAATTTCATCCTTGCCAGTCCTGCGGCGGTACCAAGCACGGACCAAATCCGCACCACCAAACAGCAGGCCCCGGCGCGGGTCGGCAATCTGGAGCGCCTTCGCCACTTCGCGCGCGCATCCACCCTCCTGCAGCATGAACCAGTTGTCGAATCCGGCTTCATGCCGGCTATGGATGACGGCAGTCGCGATTATCGGCCCCTCCGTAGATTTGAACGGCTCCTCGGTATGAAATGCCATCGCCTGAAAATCGCCATTGGCGGAGTAACCGTCGCCCAGGCGGCGGCTGAGGTTAGGAAGCGTGCGGTAGACGTCGCGGCACCGGAGCATCAACTCTGTCGAATTCACCGCTCCGCCGCACACGAACACATAGCGCGCGGTGCTCTCGCCAGGGGTATCGCCGCCTGCGTGATCCTTGAATCTCACGCGGTAGCCGTCGTTGAATTGCTCGATTCTCGTGACTTCGCAATTGGCGGTGATGTCGGCGCCATGCTGCCGCGCGACCGCCAAGTAATTCAGATCAAGCGTGTTCTTCGCATGCTCGTTGCAACCGAGCGTGCATTCGCCGCAATAGGTGCATCCCTTCTGCTCGACGCCGAATTTATTGCGATGCGCTTCGCCTGGCGGACCGAAATCGAGTGCGAGATTTGGATAGCAAAACTGTTCAGCTCGCCCCAGGCTTCGCGCCGCCTTTTCCATCATCCGCGCCTTGGGCGGAATTCCCAGATGGTTCGATTGCGTGATCGGTTTGATGTCGAGCATGTAGGCCGCCAAGTCGTAGTAAGGATTGAGAGCGGCGCGCGAAAAGCCGCGCGGCCATTCTTGCTCGAAGGCCCATTCCGGCGCGCGCATTTGAATACTCGAGTAGACGAGAGAACCGCCGCCCAGCCCAGCGGCCTGAACTGCTGTCATGTGGCGGAATGGACGAATGTCGAAAAGGCCGCGATCGGCCTGCCAGACCAACCCGCGGCCCGGGCGGTCCCAATCACGTGGGAATGGCTCATTCTCGTAGCTGCGGCCGCGCTCGATGACGCCGACCTTCAGGCCCGCCTGAGCAAGCCGGCAAGCCGCGACCGATCCCCCGAATCCAGATCCGATTACAATTGCGTCATATCCCGGGCGCATCCAAATCCATTCACCGCCAATTGCGGCGGTCTCCCCCCTTCCACTTGTCCATCTAACAAGCGTTCGGGTCAAGATCCGGGGAAGCTAAATGATCGTCTCTTCGGCGATTGCCGAGGATTTCCCGCGATGCCGCTCGTACATCCCGGAGACCCACTTATACGTAGGATGCTCCGCCAGGGGCGCCAGCGCTTCCGCCAGTGGAGGGGGAAGTTTATCCGGCAGCCGGTAGGGAAACTGCTTGGGCATCACCAGCGGCCACATCAACGACGCGGCGGTCAAATCCGCGACCGTGAAATTGCCTCCGACGAGATATCCGGACGGCTGAATTTCTTTTGCGATTCGGTCCATCGCGGCGAGGGTTTTCTTGCGGGCCACCTCCGCCTCGGCCGGATAAATCTTCATCTTTTGTCTCATCACCGGCCGAATGAACGGGAACATCGCGCGGAAGAACAGGCGTGTGGAAATCGGCGCCTGGCTGGTGAATAGCGACACAACAATCGATGAGTACGGGAGCAGATTGAAGTAGCCCCACTGCCGGATGTAGGGGCCCAAATCCTCGTCGAGGAACTCCTCCAGCGCCAGTGCGCGCTCGCGCGCCTTCGCGTCGGCGGGATACAGTGCCGGCTCCGGATATGCTTTTTCCAGCGCTTCGATCACCCGCGTGGAATCGTGAACGATCTCTCCGTCGAGCTCGATTACTGGAACCGCCGTTTGCCCCGTCATCTTCTTGATCCTCGCCAGATGCCGCCCCGGCAGGAGCGAGCGCCGGATATGCGGCACGCGCTTGTAATCGAACGCCCAGCGAGCCTTTTCGGCATAGTGGGATACCGCGAACTGGTACAAGATGGGAGTCGCCACAATCCATTTGTTATCAGCTTTCGGTCCGGTTGTCTGTCATCGCGATAGCCGCTAGCAGCGTCATCGGCTATGCTCGCCCTCGGCTATCGGGCGATGATCAACTTGAGATTTCTCGGCGACGCATTGATCGTGCTCGGCGTGATGGCCGTCACTGTGTTCCTCGGAAAATGGATGATTTTTATTGCCGGAGGCAATCCCGGCGGAATTTATAAGATTTTGCCCGCCGTCTTGGGCTCGGGATTGATTACGGCCGGAATTCTCATCCGCCGCGCACTGCGCGACGACGGCCGCTGATGCCCTGCGCTCGCTTCTACGGCGATATGGGTGGGATTACCACTTGGAATGAGTAGTTTATGCCACCGTCTCCCGCGTTGCCGCCGTTGATCAAGCTCGTATAGGCGCCAAATAACTTCTTGGCCTTCAAGACCGGCACGTCCGCCGCCAATAGTTCGCGATCGGAGGGATCGTCGGCGCATGGGTTTCGTGGGGTTTCCAGCGTCAACGGAGGATTACCGCTAATCGGTCCGTACAGAACACATTCCCGGGTCAGCTTGGCGAAGTACGGATTGCCGTCGAACAGAGTTAGCAGGGTGGAGTTCAAAATCGATACCTTGATTTGGTTGGCCCGGGCAAAGCTGTTGGTGGAGTTGGTCGGATACGCGTATGCCAGGTAGCTCGATAAATTGATGCTTGCTCCCCGGTATGCGACCAGAAAGCCCTCTATGCTCATCGAATTCACGCTCACGTTGCTGAATCCAATTTGATACTGGCCGGAATCGTCCGGCTGGCTGCCGTACACATACGCCAGCAGATAGTCGCTGTAAGCAATTCCGAGAAGGTTCCGGGACAGCGACATCGTAGACTGTTGCTTGTTCTTGAACGGAAGCACGACCCACCCGGGCGGCAGAACATCAGGCGCCGGGTAACTCTTCTTCAAGTTCGCGTCGGCCTGAACGTTCGCGATCAGCACATCGCCCACTTGGACTCCCGATGGAGCCGTAAGCGTCGTCGTGCATTGGGCGCCGAAAGCGCATGCCAGCGACCCCGCCAATGTATAACCCACAAAGGATGGGGGAGTCTGCACATCGATGACCGCATCCCCGGCGGCATCATCCGCACGGGCCGCAACCGGCGCTGCAAGTACCGCAATCAATGCCACCACAACAAAAACTCTTACAAATTTCATAACCATCAATTCCTAATCAATGAACATTAGTGCCCGCGTGCCACCGGCCACGTTACGACAATGTTACGAGTATGTGACGCCGATGATTGAGTGATGTGTTCGCTTAACGCGCGTCGGCGGCAGAGCGGCAAGGGCGACAGCACACTAGCGATCGCAAGGCTCCGGTCCTTGGCCGACTATCCGCCCGTCCGCGACGTAGGGCTTGAAAATCCGTTTTCAGCGAATGAAAAACTTGTCAATTAGATCCTCACACATCTGTCCCTCTTTGTTAGGACGATATTTCTCGTCGAAACCGAACATTGCCAGTTGCTCGGTTAAAATATCTCTCACTTGCTCAGCCTCCTGACGGCTTAGCTCGATCGTAATTTTGGCTCCCAGCTGACCCTCATGCGGAACGTAGAGAGCGTCGAGTGAAACATTGTGCGAAACCACAAGCCCTTTGATGTACTCTAACTCCTCCTCGGAAAAACGGAATTCGTAAGTTCGCTGGTTCATGCAATGTTTCTTAATGCGCGCCTGCATCCGATGACAGATTGACGCTAACGACCTCTCCGATCTATGGATTCACCACACCCTGGCTCCCCAGCTCTCGGACTGTAGAACCGTCCGCATCGCCGCGGCAAGTGCGCTCTTTTCAGCACCGCCGGTTAAATGGTATGCGCTAATTAAGCCGGAGGAATTTTCCATGTCGCAACAGCAGCTTCAGATGATCGTACAGATGATGAAAGCGCAGCCGCAGGGCCTTAAGCCGACTGTCCAGCAACTGCGAACGGGTTTCGAGCAGATGAGCACACTTCTACCGCTAGAGGGCGACATCAAGTGCGAACCGGTCTCGGCCGGCGGCGTCAAGGCCGAATGGGTTACCGCCGCGGGCGCCGATGCTGGCCGCACGGTCTATTACCTCCATGGCGGCGGCTACGTGATCGGTTCGATAAACACCCATCGCTCTCTTGCTTCGCGAATCTCGCGCACCGCCAAAGCACGCGTATTGCTGATCGACTATCGGCTGGCGCCGGAGCATCCGTTCCCGGCCGCGGTCGAGGATGCCGTCGCGGGGTATCGATGGCTGCTCGCGCAGGGACAAAATCCGGCCCGGCTTGCGATTGCGGGAGATTCGGCTGGCGGCGGACTTACGGTCGCAACACTGGTCGCGATTCGCGATGCGAAACTTCCGATGCCGGCCGTGGGCGTGTGCTTGTCGCCGTGGGTCGACCTTGAAGGCCTTGGCGAATCGATGACCACAAAGGCGGGCGTCGATCCGATCGTCCAGAAGGAACCGCTGCTCGAGATGGCTACGCACTACCTGGGCGGAAAGCATCCGCGCACTCCGCTGGCCGCGCCGCTGTATGCCGATCTCGCGGGACTGCCACCCCTGCTGATTCAAGTCGGCGGCGCCGAGACGCTGCTGGATGATTCGACGCGCCTTGCAGAACGCGCGCGCAAGGCGGGCGTGAAGGTGACGCTGGAACCGTGGGACGACATGATCCACGTGTGGCAGCTCTTTGCGCCGATTCTAGACGAGGGTAAGCAGGCCATCGATAAAATCGGCGAATTCATCCGCGCCAACGCTGCGTGACCGGCGTATCGACCGCAAAATCGATCGGCGCGCGGACCGCGGCGCTGGAATGGAAGCGAATTGAATCTTCGCTCGATGCGGTCGGTTTCGCGACCACCGGGCCCATTCTGACCGCCGCGCAATGCGCCCAACTGATCGCGCTCTATTCGGAGCGGGAGCGGTTCCGCTCCCGCATCGTGATGGAGCGCCAGCGCTACGGCGTTGGGGAGTACAAATATTTCGCGCGCCCGCTGCCCGATATCGTCGCAAAGCTGCGCGAAGCTCTCTATCGAAAGCTCCTTCCAACCGCGAATCGATGGGCATCCGCGATGGGCCAAGCAGCCAGCTATCCATCGCGGCTGAGTGAATTCACGACGATATGCGCCAAAAGTGGACAGCTGCGCCCGACCCCGCTGCTATTGCGATACGAAGCGGGTGGCTACAACCGGCTCCATCAAGACCTCTACGGCAAAATCGCCTTCCCGCTTCAGTTCACCTGCGTGCTGAGCCGTTGCGGGCGGGATTTTGATGGGGGCGAATTCCTGCTCGTTGAGCAGCAGCCGCGCGCGCAATCCCGTGGTTACTCGATTACGCTCGGCCAAGGCGAGGGAATCATCTTCGCGAACAGCCATCGCCCGATCGCTGGCCCGCGCGGATTCCATCGCGTCACAATGCGCCACGGAGTCAGCACGCTCACCTCCGGCGTACGCTACACGCTGGGAATAATTTTCCACGACGCCGCCTGATCGTGCGGCTTAAGAATTCGGGCATGTGATTTTCGAAACTGAAAAGACCGCAGAGCCGCGCCGGAATCGGCGCGGCTCTGCGACTATATAAGCTTATTCGGTCTTGGCCTTTTTGCCCTTGTCGAATTTCAGTGACAATTGAACCACGCCGGCCGCGACGTTCAATCCGTTTTGACCTTCGATCGATACCGGCTGCAACGCAATCGAATTTTTGAAGCCGCCGACCATCACGTTGGCGCCGCCGCCCACGCCGATCGCTGCGCTCGCAGTCGCTCCGCCGTAATGGCCCGCGAGCGCGCCTTGCCCAAGATTCGTGGTGGGAGCCACTACCGACCAGATCATCACGCCTGAGGCGAGATACCCGATATCCGCGCCGAACTTGGTGATCGATCCGGTGTAGTATTCGGTATAGTCCGGCTGCATCGCATAGGCGCACTTTACATCCCGTGACGATCCGAAGATGAAGCCCCAACCCGACGCTACGTGACAGGTCAGATATCCGGCGCGAACTGTGGCCTTCTGGCCGCCGCCCGAATCTTGTGCGCTGGCTTGCGGCGCAATCGCAAGCATTCCCAGCGCCAAACCGATCGCCATTGCGCGAACCGTGGATTTCGTGGACATCTCTGTATCTCCTCCTCGCTTTTGACTGTTTGAGTTCCCGATACCATCCCGGCCGACACTTCCTCCAAATGCCTTCCGCCAACGACTCTCCTTCGTTGCAAACAGGCGTATAGCAGCTTTTCTCCGAAAATGCTCGCCCCGCAGAGCTTCGGTCAAACGCCGGAAAAGCAAACAAAAGTTGCAGTTCGATCGTGCTGCAGAGCGATCCGGGCTTCACAAACGAATTGCGACATAGCGACTCGGCGGCCTTTTTATGGTCGTCGCAGCGCCAGCTTAGAGTCGCCAATGATAGTCAACCTTGCATTAATTTCTGCATTGTGAGAGCGTTCGATTGTTCGTCAGTACGCTCTTATGGTTGGGGCGGATCATGTTCGGGGGAACATGAAGAGAGTCAAAGGCACAGTCGGCGCTGCCGAGCTGCTAATCGTTCCTGTAAGTGTCGCTGGGCGGCAGAGGCTGCCGATGGACAAAGCTGCCGCTCCGGTGCGCGGCTAATGAGGGTCCTTCAAAGGCTCCATCGAAGGTAACTTCACGATGATGAATAGCGCAAAAGGAAAGGTCAGGGTTGCGGCGGTCACGGTGATGGGGGCGGTGGCGTTCGCCCTGCTGGCGATCGTATCGATTAGCGTTGTCCGCGCGGGCAGCAACGCAATTTGGCCGGTGTTCGGCAACACCAATTTGCACAATGGCCAAAGTACAAACAGCACCGCCGCCAATACCGGCGACACCTCCTGCGGAGTGGCGCCCTGCACTCCAAATACCAAATGGACGGTGGGGCCGTCGTCGATTAATTTTGGAGCCCCGCTGGACCAATTCACCAATCCGGTTATCGATACCAACGCGCTCATTTATGAAGTCACCGACCCGGGCGAAATTTTTCAAGTCGGTGACAGCGGCAGCTCCGGCGGAGTCAACTGGGGACCGATTTCTCCTACCGGGAGCCTGGGCGGCGCCTGCACCGGCGCGGGAACGCCGCTGGCGTGCTGCACCGACGTGGGACTCGGTACATGCGACAGCTACGACTCGCCCTCTCTGAGTAACGACAGCAACACGCTCTACGTTATCGATCAAAGCACGACCGGCGCCGGAACGGCATGCGCAGGCGGACCGCCTTGCCACGGCACCCTGTTCGCGTTGAACACAGTTGACGGATCGAACAAGTGGTCCTTCGACATTACGATCAACGGCTCTGGAGCCGGGCAGGCCGATCGCTCCGGCCCGGTGGTCGGTGCCGACGGAACGATCTACTACGGTTCCACGGACGGCTACCTGACTGCCGTAACGGACAATGGTTCCTCGGCTTCGCAGAAATGGACGGTAAACCTTGGCGTTGGATCCCGGACAAATGACACGCCGGCAATCGACGCGGCTGGAAAGATCTATATTGGCGATGATAGCGGCCATCTGTTCCGGGTGACCGACAATGGCAGTTCCGGCAATCTGGATTGGACCGCCACCTTTACGCATCCGGCCGCCGACACAGGCCAATGCTCGGTGCCGTCGATCGACACCACCAATCACGTGGTTTACGTCGGCACCAGCAACGGAAACCTATGGTCGGTGACTTATTCGGACAGCGACAATACCACGCATACTGACCTGAGAGTCCTGCTCGGCACCAACGGGGCGGTCCATCCCAATTACGCCACGGCGGCGATCAAGGCCGGCGGCGGCACGATTTATGACCCTACTTTTACGGCAGCGTCTCCCGGACAGGGTGTAATGAGAAAGGTTACAGTTACCGGATGCCCAGGGGCATGCGTTTTCACTTCCTCATGGAGGTTTCCGGCTTCCGGAACTGCAGGAACAATCAAGTCTTCGCCACAGATATCGAGTGACGGAACCGTTTACTATGGCGACGAGGCCAGTAACGTTCACGCGCTCACCGACAATGGAGCCAGTGCCTCAGAGAACACGAACTACCCGTTTAAGAATACGCTAACGGTTGCGACCACATCGTTTGATTCGTCGGTGGCGATCCAGAGCGACGGCACGATTTACGCTGGAAACTCTTCTGACCTCTTCTTCCCGATAAATTCTAACGCGAGCCTTCCGTTCACGCCGACCGCAACAATCTCGCCAACCGTAACCGTTACACCGACGGCGACCTCCACCGCGACGGCCACGGCGACGCCAACAGCCACCGCCACGGCGACCAGTTCGACTACCGCAACGCTATCGCCCACGTCGACCGCAACTCAGACTGCGACGATAACTGCGACAACTACGGCGACCACAACTGCGACACCAACCACCACCGCAACGCTATCGCCGACCACGACTGCCACTCAGACCGTGACCACAACCGCGACAGCCACAACCACCGCCACCCTGTCACCGACCACAACCGCTACCGCTACTGTCACCACGACCACCACGGCAACACCGACGATAACCGCGACGCAGACTGCGACTTCAACCGCCACCCTAACCGCGACCATCACCGCGACGCCGACTACGACCGCGACGCAGACCGCGACTTCAACCGCCACCCTAACCGCGACCATCACCGCGACGCCGACGACAACTGCCACTCAGACTGCGACCACCACTCAAACCACGACGTCCACCGCGACACTAACCTCCACGCCCACTGCCACGTCGACGCCGGCCGGAACGCCGACGACGACCGTGAGCATCAGCCCCGCGTCTTGCGATTCGGGTAGCGTGGTAGAGGGCAACACCTCGACGATATGCGTGATCAGGGTGAACAACACCGGGTTCACGAATCATCTGATCGTCACCAACATCACAATCGACGATGCCCTGGACTTCGGCGTGTTCTTCACCGATTGCCAGGCGCCGGGTGGAACGCCCGCGCAATCGGGATGTTCGATCAACGTAGCGTTCGTGCCACAGAGCCTTGGGCCTTACACAACGCATATGCACGTGTTCGACAATGCCACCTCCAGCCCGCAGTCGGTGACGTTGACCGGTACCGGAACGCTTCCGCCGCCTACGACGGACTCGATCGTGCCCAATCCGCTGGACTTCGGCGGCTCGGCGGTGGGACAGCCGAATGAGCAGTTCCTGACCGTGAACAATACCGGCTTCACTAATCCGCTGGTGCTCCAGACGCTGACGCTGACGGACACCACGCCGGGATATACGGGACCCAATGAATTCACGCTGGTGCCGGGTGATTCAACCTGTCCGGCAACCCCGGCGGGACTGGGACCGGGCGGCACCTGCGTACTCGCATTTAACCTGACGGCGGATGCGTCGCATGTCGACACGTCGATCACGGGAACACTGGTAATCACTGGAAACGCGACAACCAGCCCGCAGACGATCAATCTGACCGGGTACGGAGTGTCGGGAATCACGCCGGATGGCGACTGCTACACGGCATCGGATGGCAGTTGCGACGCGACGCAGGGCAGCGCCGGATTCTCTGGCCAGTCATGCCTGGTTGACGCAGGCACATGCACCACTGGCGCGGGACCAAGCTGCACCTGCCAATGAGCGGGTGTACTGGTTGTAGAGCAGTACTACCCTTGATGTTAGTGCTTGCCGGAGCCTAGACTGGCTTAGGTCGCTCCATTCGGGGAACCAGAGCGATGAGTTGAGAGGGCGGTAATGCTGCAACACAACTTCCGCATCGCATCGCCGCACAAGCTCGCCGCCGCAACGGCGGGGGGGGGGGCATTTCGCCGTTTGGCGCTGTCCACGGAAGTCTGTCTCCGCAGGCGCCGACCGCGGCGCTGACCCCGGCCCGCTTTTCACAACCAGCCCTTTTTGCAATTCCGCCCACAATCACCGGCGGGGCCTCCGCTCGTTGTCATTCAGAGCGCAGTCTCAGGCGCGTGGAATCCCTACTCCGAGATCGCGTCAAGGCGACCGATTTGCAATCTCAGGGGGGAACCAAACCATGAACTAGAAGACATCGGTTACCCTCTCCATTTATGGCGAGGGGTCTATGAGTTTGTTCTCGGCCACTCAACGGAACGATACAGGCACGGGAGGGGAACCCATGAAACTTTTTGCGGCAAAATTACGAATCGGCTCGATCGCGTTTGCGATCCTGGCGGTCTTGGCGCTGTCCGCGCCCAACGCACACGCGCAATCTCTCGCCACCGGGGGCGGAAGCGCCATGATTACCAGCGGCACCACTCTCACCGTCCCCGCTCCATTCGCATGGGCAGCCACCAATTCACCCCCGCTAAACACGTACTTTAGCGTTGAAAACCTCGTGGTCGATTCCAACGGCAACTTGGAGAAGGTTACCTCCGGTAACGAATGCAACAGCAATACTTGCGGGAAAAGCGGCACCTCTCAACCGTCATGGCCGACGGGACCGACTGGTACCACAACGACCGATAATGGAGTCACGTGGACCCTTGAGCAAATTCCGGCCGGAAGCACGAATAAAATCCAGAGCGGTGACTTGCTGATCGCGCTGGTGGGAGCGACCGACAGCACCCCGGGATCGATTTCCGCGCCCACCGGGTGCGGCACCTGGGCGAACCTGTACGACAAAACCGCGTCCAACAGCTCATATAATGCGCACGGGACGGTTTGGTGGAAAATCGCCGGCAGCTGCGACAACGGCTCCCCATA